>JBCCWC010000084.1:0-53010 GCA_039194325.1 Myxococcota bacterium | reverse complement strand
GGTGGGGGGGTGGGCGGGGGTGGGGGGTGGGGGCCCGCCGCCGGTGTTGTGGCCTACTTTTTTCCTTCAACCAAATCCCCTTAACATTGAGGCGGGGGCTTTTGGGGGGTGTTTTGGCGGCTCTTTAACCCGGGCCCACCCGGCTGCCCGCACCAGGCGCCTGCGCTCGTCGCCATTCTGAAGAACACGATGAGTCGGGGCAGCGAAGCTTCGTCTCCCTGCCCTCCAACGGTCCCCACCGTCGCCGGGCGGAGACGCAGGGAGCGAGCTCGGCTGCAAAGGCACGGGGGGCGCGGGTCACGCTAGGCTTGGGCCTTTTCTCCGTGGCCCCACCACGGACCGACGCACCCTGACGGAGAATTCGTGACCCGTGCCCCCGGCGATTGAAAGGACGGGGCAACGAGGTCCACGTTGCACAATCCGATGGACGGATCCGATGGGCGGATCCGATGGACGGATCCGATCGGTCGGTTTCGTGGTGTGGTGAATGCGCAAATGCGGCGACGCCGCCGAGGCGGAGCTCGGCGGCGTCGCAATCGAAGGCCGGTGAGCCGGCCCACTGGTTCGGGGGCGCTAGTGCAGCCAGCGGCTGCCCTTGTCCGGGCCGATCTCGTCCTCGGGGATCGGGGCCTGAGCCGGTCGCTCGCGGCCGCGCTCGCGCAGTAGAGCCGCGAGCACCAGGCCCAGGCCCGCGGCCCACAACACCACGAGGAACGCCACCCAGTAGGGCGAGGCATCCATGCCGACCATGAAGGGCAGGCCGGCGTTCTGGGTGAACGCCACATGCTCGACCTCGAGGTTGTACACCGCCACCGCGAACGCCAGCTGCATCAGCGCCACCGCGGTGCCGACGATGAATACGCGGTGCTTGCCCTCGCGGCGCCGTGAGGCCCACAAAAGAGTGGCCACCGCAGTCTCGGCGACCAGCAGGGCCTGGGTCAGCGTGGCCCACATGACCTCGGACTTCTCGGCCCGCAGCGAGGTGCTGTCGAGCACGAGCATGTAGGCGCCGGCCAGCGCAGCCGCGGCGAGCACCACCAGCAGCTGGAACCGGACGAACGCCCGGCGCACCTCGCCGACGCTGGCCACCGCCGAGGCCCGAGCCGGGCGCACCAGGCTGGATACGAGCAGCCAGCCCAGCACCGGCATCAGGAATGCGGTGGATACGAAGGTGATGAGGTTGACCGTGTCGTAGGTCTGGACGTGGATCCGCTGCGACAGGTCGAGCACGGTCAGCGCGCTACAGCCGACGCTGGCCAGGGCCAGCAGCGCCCCCTCGAAGGGGCGGAACAGCGGAGCCCAGGCCTGCTCGACACGACGACGCCAGCTCAGTAGGCACAACCCGCCGAGCAGGGCCTGCATCAGCACGGTGTAGCCCAGCATGGTGCAGCCCATGTCGCTCCACTCGAGCAAGCCGGCGAAGGGCAGGCCGCTCAGAACGACCGCCTCGCCGATCACCGCGGGCAGAGGCCCGAGCAGCAGGCCGGTGGCGGCCATGTCGCCCACCACCATCACGCTACCGACCAGACCCGGGCCAAGGATCGCCAGGCCGAGCAGGCCGCCCACGACCATCGCGTTGACCCGCTGACCGAGGGCGTCGCCCAGGCCGATCGCGGTGAGGTGAGTGGCGGCCGCGAGCACCAGCAACAAGCCCAGCGGCAGTAACAAAGCCCCCGGACCGGCGGTCAGCGCCAGCACGGGCACAGACAAGGTCAAAAGGCCCAGGCCCGCCACCAGCGCGAACACGTTGGGCCCGATCGCCATCGCCATCGCCAGGTCGCCGGCGGACAGGCCCGTCATGCGCAGCACGGGCAGGGTGCCGGCCTCGCGCTCCCGGGCGGTCGAGGTGGCGGTGACCACCGGACCGACCACCACGAGCATGATGCCCGCGAGGATGAAGGCGACCACGCCGAACAGCTGCCACTCGACACGGGTGGGGACAGGCGAGCGGTAGCGGACCATCGGCTTGATGACCGCCGTGCGGGCGGCATGGTCACTGACCCAGCCGTCCTCCCACAGCTCGTCGCCAGGATCGCTGATGGCCCCGTGCAGCGCCGGCAGATCGTGGCGGACGATCCGCGCAAGATCGAGGTCGAGGTCGGGCATCGCGTCGGCGACCAGCACCGCGGCCGGGCTGGTCATCATGGCCGCGTTGCGGTCGAAGGCGGCGTCGTTGTCGAGCCAGTCCACGTGGGCCCGCACCGCGAGCCAGCCGGCGACCTCCAGCCGGCGCATGAACTCGTCGTAGTTCTCGTCACCGCGAGGGGTGAGCGCGTCGACCAACTCGATGCGATCGGCCTGGGTACCTCGCTCGCGCGGGTCGGCAGAGTCGCGGCGAAGCAGCCGGCGCACCCGCTTTTGGGCCCGGCGCAGGGCGTCACGCTCGGTCTGCACCTCGGCCTGCAGATCGGCGCGCATGTCGGAGCGACGCAGCGCGAAGCGGCGGCCGTCCCCCGCGTCGACCCAGCCCGGCCCGCGGGGAGGATCGACGTGGACGTCGACGTTGCGACCGTTGACCAGGGCCTTCATGCCTCGGTCGGACGCTTTTTGCGGGCGAGGCTCGAGGCGCTCGAACGTGCCCAGCAGCCGATTGCGGCGCAGCTCCACCGGATCGATCGCCGCCGGGGCGACGTCGATGACCGACTCGCTCAGCGCGTCGCGGAGCGCGACGGTGTCACCCTGGACGTCGCCGGTCTTGGGATCGACGGTCATGGTCCCGAGGATCCGATCGGCCGTGTCTAGCTGGCCCAGCGCCATGTCGATCCGACGCTCGAGATCGGTCAGCACGGCCACCCGGATCCCCCGGCGCCGGTAGAATTCACGATCGATCTTCTCTTGCAGCTGATCGTCGTAGTTGCACTCGGACAGGGTTGGGCTCTGCCCACACACCGCGGTGGGCGACTCCATGCCCAACTGCACGCGCAGCTCGTGGGCCTCGCGGCTGTCGATGCCCGACAACGCGGCGACGCCCAGCCAAGTCAGGCCGGTGAGGACTGCGACCGAGAGCAGCGCAGACACCAAGCGTGCCCGCAGATCTCGGCGCAGGAACGGCCGAAGCCGAGTGTATAGAGGTTGGCGCATCAGTGGCTCCTTCGAAGGAGGTCGAGGGTGGCAGGAGGACAAGGGGGTCGCGGCACGGACCGAGGACGCACGACGCCGCGCACGACACCGCGCACGACACCGCACATGACATCGCGCATGACATCGCTGGTTACGTAGTGTTCCATAAAACGAAGAGCGTCGCTGCCGCAAACGAGAACACCGGCGGTCCGCCCCGAAGGTCCGCACCGCCCGGTTGCCAACGCACGAGCGAGGGCGACGATTTCACGCCAGGAGCATCGAGTCCCGATCCATGGTCGACGAACCGATTTCCGTCCCGACCCGGTGCATTGCGGGTCGGGGTGATGAGCGAGCACGGAGCGCGATCTATGGGTCCGAGTGGACCCGCGGCCGCCTATGGTCAACGATCCGATCCCGCGATCCATATCGCCCGGGCCGACCGATACGCTCGTCGGGGTTCATCGAGGGGTTGATCGGGTCGCCCTGGCTCCACGAGCCCGCGATCGTGGCCTGCCCAACCTCTCGAGGGCGGCGTAAGATCCGCGTCGTGCCCAAGACCGACGCGACCGACGCGACCGACGCGACCCATGACCCGGTGGGCGACCCGGTGGGCGACCCGGTGGGCGACCCGGTGAGCGACCCGACCGGCGAGCTGACCCCCGATACGCTCGGGGTGCCCCCGAAGGTATACGCCGAGATCGTTCGCTGGCTGACAGAGCCGACCTTTGCCGAGCTTCGACCGGCCCTTGTCGCGCTGGTCGACCAGGCACGCCAGGGGGACGCAGCCGCCCGGGTAGAGCTGGCCGACGCCTTCGCCGGGCCCTTGCCGATCGGGACCGGCGGTCGGCGAGGCGCCGTAGGGCCGGGGCCCAACCGGGTCAACTCGATCGTGCTGCGGCAGACCGCTCAGGGTCTCGGGGACGCGATGCGCGAGGACGGGGTGCCCCTGCGGGTCGCCGTAGCCTTCGATACTCGCCGCCAAAGCCATGCCTTCGCCCACGTGGTGGCGCGACACCTGGCCACCCTCGGGGTGGAGGTGCTGCTCATCGATGCGCCCCGACCCACGCCCCAGCTGTCGTTCACCGTGCGGGCCCGGGGGTGCGGGGCCGGAATCGTGATCTCCGCCAGCCACAACCCACCCAGCGACAACGGGATCAAGATCTACGGACCCGACGGGGCGCAGGTGCTCGGCGCTCGCGATCGCGCGCTGATGGCTGCAATCAAACGCGCGATGTCGGCGCCGCTTCCCGCCCTCGACGACTCCCGAGCGGATCGGATCCGCACCCTGCCGCTGGCCGAGGTGGATGCGGCCTACCACCAGTTCGTGCGCGACCAGGGGGTTGCGCCCCCGGATGCGCTGCGTGACAGCGGCCTGGTCGTGGTCTTCTCCCCGCTGCACGGAGTGGGACACACCGCGGTGGTGCCTACGCTCGAGGACACGGGGATCACCCTCCATGTGGTGGAGCGTCAGTGCGATCCCGACGGTGGACGATTCTCGACCGTGCGCAGCGCCAATCCCGAGCAGCCCGAGGCGCTGGCGATGGGCCGGGCGCTGGCCGAGCAGCGCGGAGCGTCGCTGGTGTTGGCGACCGATCCCGATGCCGATCGCCTGGGCGCGATGGCCCGCGACGGGCAGGGGCAGCTGACCTTCATCGACGGCAACCGGCTGGCGGTGCTCATGCTCGATCACGTGCTACGCCACGGCCCGCGGCCGGCCCACGGCTGGGTACTCACCACCGTGGTCAGCAGCGCGCTCATCAGCCGGATGGCCCGGGCGGCCGGGGTCGAGGTGATCGACGATCTGCTGGTCGGCTTCAAGCACCACGCGGGCATGATGGCCGAGCAGCCGGACAAGACCGTGGTCTTTGGCTGCGAGGAGAGCCACGGCTTCATGCGGGGCGACCACGTGCACGACAAGGATGGCGCGGTGGCGGCCCGGCTACTGGCGGAGGCGGCCGCGCTCGCACATGGCCAGGGCCAGACCCTCTTCGACCGGCTCGACGCGATCTGGGCCGAGCACGGCTACCACCGGGAACGCACCGAGAACCTCTACGCCTATGGCGCGCGCGGACGCGAGGCGCTGGCCCAGCTGATGGCGCAGCTGCGGGCCGAACCTATCACCGACCTGGCGGGGCTGACCGTGGTGCAGATCCACGATCGCCGCGAGCGGCGAGACACCGGCAGCGTCACGCGGGATCTGCCCGGCAACGTGCTGATCTACGAGCTCGAGGGCACGGTCGACGGCCAGCGGGCGCGCTGTCGGCTGGCGGTTCGCCCCAGCGGCACCGAGCCCAAGGCCAAGGTCTATGCGCTGGCAGGGAGCGAGGGCGGGCTCGACCCGGCGGGTCTGGCCGCGGCCAAAACCCGGATCGATGGGCTTGTTGAGGCAGTGTTGACCGAGGCGCGGGCCCGGGCCGAGGCGATCATGGCCTCGGTCGTGGACCCGAGCGTGGACCCGAGCGTGGACCCGAGCCCGGACCCGGACCCGATTATGGACTCGTGAGTGGTGGTCGCCATCGTTGGCTCGGCCTGGGGTTCGCGGTTGCCGCCGTGGCCGCGGTCCCCTGGATCCTGCAGGCGCCCCGACCCTCGCGCTCGCGGACCAGCCCCCAAGCCGATGATGCGTCGGCCGGACTCTCGTCCCCAGGAGGGCGCGCGCGCGCGGTGGATCGCGCGCGGGGCGGGCGGGGCCTGACGCGGCGCGAGACCACGGTGGCCGGCCACGGCCGAGTGCGCGCCCAGGTGGTCGACGAGGACGGGGCCGCGGTGACCGAGGGGCGCGTGGTGCTGTGGTGCCTGGCGGCCGACGGCACGGTGGATCGGATCCGCGACGGCGCGGCGACCCTCGACGACGACGGTCGCTTCGAGGGGCCCGGTTGCCGCGGCCAGGTGTGTCCCGAACTGCTGCATCCCTTTCGAGTGCCTGCCCAGCCGTGGATCCTCCGTCCCGGGACCGAGCCGGTGCTGGAAGCCCGGGCCCTGCCTCGGCTGTGGGGGCGCGTGGTCGACCCGGATGGGACGTCGGTGGCGGCGGCTCAGATCACCGTCACCGCCGCGCCCGACCAAGCCGACGATCCCACCGCCGTGCTCCCGGTGGTCAGCGCTCGAACCTCTACCGACGGGCGGGGCGAGTTCTCGCTGGCCCGGATCGAGCGAGCCCCCTGCGATCCTTGCCAGCAGGCGAGGCAGGCGTGCCCCGACGGCCCCCTGCCGGTCTTCGACCGGATCCAGCTCGTCGCGCGGGCTCCCGGCTGGGCCCCGGGCTCCCGGATCGTCGCGAGCGAGGACGGGGACGATCCCGACGAGCCGGTGGTCGTGACCCTCGTGGCTGCCCGCGCCGCGATCTCGGGGACCCTGGTCGACGCACAGGGCCGGGCGCTCGCGGGCGCGAGCGTGGTGGCCCGTTCGAAGCAGCGGCCCGCCGAGCAGCACCAGGTCGACGCCTCCGAGGGGATCTTCTCGTTCGATGCGCTGGGAGAGGGTCCGTACACCGTGCGCGCGATCCGACACGGGAAGGAACTGCTGCGGCGCCCCGGGGTCGAGCCCGGCCAAACCCTGACCCTGCGCCTTTCCCAGGCCACCCGCGACGTGGAGCTTCGGGTGGTCGACGAGCACGGGCGCCCCTATGCCGGCGTACGGATCGACGGGGGCCCCTTCGAGGATCTCACGACCGATCCGGATGGCCTCGTGCGCGCGCAGCGGGTGGTGCCGGGCTCCTACATCCTGCGCGTCCGTCCACCGGGCGCGCGCGCTCAGGCTCACCAGCTCGAGGTGCCCGCCCTGGCCTCCGAGTCGCCAGGGGCCCGGAATCCCTCGCCATTGCGGATCGAGGTGGCCTCGGCCGATTGAGGCGATCTCGGCCGCCGAAGGAGCGTTGTCGGGCGGGATGAGGGCTCGATCCGCAGGGGGACGACGTGCCGCGGCGAGGCCGGGGTATTATGCCCGAGGCGTGGGACTCAATTCTGGGCAGGCTCGGACACCGGCCAAGGGCAGGGGCGAGCTCGACGGATTTCCCAAGGTCTTCGGCAAGTACGTGCTGGTGCGGCCCATGGCCCGGGGGGGTATGGGGGAGCTGTTCCTCGCGGCCGCCGGTGAGACCGGTGGGTTCGAGAAGATGTGCGTCGTCAAGAAGGTGCTGCGCTCGGTCGAGGACCAGGGCGTGCACCGGCGCTTCCTCGACGAGGCCAAGGTCGTGGTGCGCCTCAACCACGCCAACCTCGTGCAGGTCTTCGACGCGGGCCGGGTGGACGAGGAGTACTACCTGGCGATGGAGCTGGTCGAGGGCAAGGATCTGCGCGCGGTGTGGAACCGCTGCGCCCAGCTGCACCGTCGGATCCCGGTCGAGGTGGCGATCTTCGTGATCCGCGAGATCCTGCGCGGCCTCGAGTACGCCCACGATGCCCTCGCGCTCGAGCTGGTGCACCGTGACATCTCGCCCCCCAACCTGCTCGTGGGGTATCGCGGCGAGGTCAAGCTGACCGATTTTGGCCTGGCCAAGAGCGCGATCAAGCGGGAGATGACCAGCCCCGGGGTGGTGTTCGGTCGCTACAGCTACCTGGCGCCCGAGCAGGCCAAGGGCTTGCCCGCCGATCGCCGCACCGACATCTACGCCTGCGGGATCGTGCTGTGGGAGCTGCTGACCGGGCGCCAGCTGTTTCCCTCGGCCGGGCGCAGCCACCAGCAAGCGCTGGCCGCGGTGCGCAACCCCAAGGTGCGTGCGCCCTCGTCCCTGGTGCCCGGGATCCCCGATGGGCTCGACGCGGTGGTCTTGCGGGCGCTGGCCAAGGAGCCCCGCGAGCGCTACCAGACCTCGGGCGAGCTGCGGGCCGCGCTGTCCAAGGTCCTCAGCCAGCACTTCCCCGGCTGCGACGCGGATCGGGCCGGCGAGTTCATGCGGGACATCTTTGCCCGCGAGTACAAGACCGAGGGCCGCGACGTGGCCGAGCTGTCGCAGCGCGACTTTTCGGAGATGCGACAGACGGCCAACCCCACCAGCAGCATCAGCATCGGCGAGGCGCTCGCGGCCGAGGACGGCGACTCGGCCATGCCGCTGCGCGATTCGGAGATCATCGAGCTCGAGCGGGCGCGGCGGGAGTTTGGCGGGGCCAACTCCCAAAACCTCCGCGACGGGGCCAAAGCCTGGGTGGGCAAGATCGTCGCCCAGCGCTACCGCGTGGAGGGGATCATCGGGATCGGGGGCATGGGGGCGGTGTTCCGCGCCAAGCACCTGGCCCTGGGCAAGACCTTCGCCCTCAAGATCCTCCACCGGATCTACACCCGCGACGCGGACATCGTCGCGCGCTTCATGCGGGAGGCCCGAGCCGCCACCCAGACCGGTCACCCCAACATCATCGACATCATCGACATCGGCACCACCGACGAAGAAGACGTCTACTTCGTCATGGAGCTGCTCGAAGGCCGCACCCTGGGCGAGGTGCTCGCCGCCGAGGGGCGGCTGGCGGTGCGCCGCGCGGTGCACATCGCCCGGCAGATCTGCCGCGCGGTGGCGGCCGCCCACGAGGTCGGCATCATCCACCGCGACCTCAAGTCCGACAACATCATCCTGGTCACCCGCGGCAAGGATCCCGATTTCGTCAAGGTGCTCGACTTCGGGATCTGCAAGACGAGCACCAGCGACGGCAACACCACCTCTCCTGGGGTGGTGATGGGCTCGCCCGACTATATGGCGCCCGAGCAGGGGGCGGGGCTAGACGCCACCGTCTCCTCCGACGTCTACGCGATCGGCTGCATCCTGTTCGAGGCTCTGGCCGGGCGTCTGCCCTTCAAGGGGCGCAACGCGATCGACGTGCTCATGCAAAAGGGCGCGCGCGAGGCCGATCGCGTGACCAAGTTCCGCCCCGAGGTGCCCGCGCCGCTGGCCGACGTGATCTCGCGCTGCCTGATGCGCTCGGCCCACGACCGGCCCCCGTCGATGCGGGCGCTGGAGTACGAGCTGACCCGAGCGGTCGACGGGCGGGCCACCGCGGTGGCGGCGGTGCTCGGCCTGAACATGGAGGGCGACAGCGGACCCCAGCCGGGGGCCGACCCTTCGCCGGCCGCATCCAACAGCTTCCACCAGGCCGCAATCGCGTCGCTCGACACTCGCCCGCCCGACTACGAGCCTCGCGAGCGCACCGTGGTGGCCGCGCGACCCCGCCAGGAGAACACCCAGGTCGCCCCTGCTCCTCGTCCCGCGCCCGGGGCGATTACCGCCGCTCAGGTGCGGGCGAGCTCGTACATTCCCCTGCCCGCTGCGCAGCCTCCGGCCGGGGCCGAGCCCGCCACCCCCTCGTCGGGGGGGCTGCTCGCCGGTCTCAAGCCGATGGTGTTCGTCCTTCTTGGGGGGCTGCTCACCGGGGGTCTGGTGCTGGCGCTCTCGCCCGATACCTTCCGTCGCTTGATGCCCGGTGACGACGAGTCCTCGCCGCAGGTCGACCACCGGGGCGTGCCCGAGGCCAACGGCGACGAGTTCGGCCCCACGCCGGCGATCGATCCCGACTCGCCCGAGGATCGGGGCCAGGCGCTGGGCGGGGATCTGAGTGGGGGCCGCTCCGCGGCCGAGGGTCCATCCGCCGGGGACGACGCGGGGCCGACGGGGGAGCCCCCGGGTCCCGAAGCCTCCGACGGGGGCCGGACCGGCGCGGATGGTGGAGCCACGGGGGACACCAAGGCGCCGCGGCCGGGATCGCTCGAGGTCGAGAAACTGGTCACCCAAGCCGAGGCGGCGCTCGCCGCCGGCCACTGGCTCGAGCCGGCCGAGGGCAGCCTGGCCATGGCGCTCAACGACCTCCAGCTCATCGATCCCGGCCACGAGGCGCTGGCCCGCCTGCGGCGTGCCGCCGCCGAGAAGCTGATCCCCCGCGCCGAAAAGGCCCTACGCCGCAAGCGTTGGATCGAGGCAAGCGCGGCCTACCGCGATCTGATCCGGGTGTGGCCCGACAAGGAAGGGGCTCGCGAGAGCCTGCTGAGCGCCCTGCACAACGAGGGGCGGATCCTGGCGCGGCATCCCGACCACGAAAAGACGCTCGCCGTGGCCGACGAGATCCTCACCATGGAGCCCGAGGACTTTCGGGCCCTGATGCTGCGGGCCGAGGCGCTCTACGATCTCAAGCGCTATAAGGAATCCAAGGAGACCTTCGGGCGGGCCAAGCGGCTCAAGCCCAACCACAAGGCCGCCAAGAAGGGCTGGTGGAAGGCCCACGGCAAGATCCGCAAAAGCAAGTAGGGCGGCCCTGTTCGCCCCGGTTTTCGCCCCACCGTTTTCGCCGCTCCGTTTTCGCCCCACCGTTTTCGCTCTTCCTGGGTGCCGCGTGCGCAAGACCGAGGCCGGGCGCGACGCAGTCGCGCATCCCGAGCTGGCCTCGGCATAGAAATCTCAGAGGAAGAACACCAGCGTCACCAGCCCGAAGCAGGGGATGAGCAGCATCATCGACCACTTCATGTAGCCGAAGAAGCCGGGCATCTCCACGCGGCTCTCCTCGGCGATCGCCTTGACCATGAAGTTGGGGCCGTTGCCGATGTAGGTATTGGCGCCCATGAACACCGCGCCCACCGAGATCGCTTGCAGGATGATGGTGGGGACCTCGGTCACCCCCGCCTTGGTCATCTGGACCATCTGGTCGGCGGGATACGACAGCGCGCCGCTCTCGACCATGCCCTGGGCGGTGTTGAAGAACACCAGGTAGGTGGGCGCGTTGTCGAGGAAGCTCGACAAGACCCCGGTGAACCAGAAGAACTTGGCCGGGCTGTCGACACCCAGCGAGCCGCCCTCGGCCTTGAGCAGGATGAGCGCCGGGATCATCGTCAGGAAGATCCCGATGAACAGGGCGGCGACCTCGAGGATCGGGAACCATGTGAACTGGTTCTTGACGCGCACGCCCTTGTCCGAGGTCAGGTGCGATCCCACCGCGCAGCCCACCATCATCGCCTCACGCAGCAGGCCCCACTCTTGGGGGGTGAGGGCCACGCACAGCACGATGCCGGCGAGCCACAGAATGTTGAGCTTGCCCTCGACCCGCAGCGGTTCCACCGTGGCCGCGTCTTCCTTGCGATCTTTGAGCGACTCTTTGTTGTAGTAGTGTCGGTCGACGAAGTAGAAGATCGTCAGCAGGATCCCCGCGACCATGAACATCGCCTTCCAAAGGCCCAGGGTCCAGGTGAAGGGCACCCCGCCCAGGTAGCCCAGAAACAGCGGGGGATCACCGATCGGCAGCAGCGAGCCGCCGATGTTCGACACCAAGAAGATGAAGAACACCACCACGTGCACCTTGTGCTTGCGCTCGTGGTTGGTGCGCAGCACGGGGCGGATCAGCAGCATCGAGGCGCCGGTGGTGCCCACCACCGAGGCGATGAGGGTGCCGAAGGCGAGGAACTTGAGGTTGGTGGCCGGCGAGGCTTTGAGGTCACCGGTAAGAAAGATCCCGCCGCTCACGTAGAACAGCGTCCCGAGCAGGATAATGAACTGGACGTACTCGACCAGCGTGTGCTCGAGCTGGGTGAACGCCGGCTGCACCACGGTGATGTGGATCAGCGGATAGACGGCCAGGCACAAGCCGACGATCAGCTTGTTGTGGTTCTTGTGCCACCAGTGCTCCAGCGGGGTCAGCGGCAGGATCGCGATCGACAGCAGCATCACCACGAAGAACGAGGTGGTCCAGACAGGGGGGGGCTCGAGGTGCTCGCCTCCGCCCGAGGCCCAGCCCACGGTGGGGAGCAGCATCGCGAACAACATCACGCCCAGCGGGGCGAGGCGAGCGAGCATCGGCAGGGGGCGGCACGAGCGAAGCGGACAAGAGCGTTCGGCGAGCGGGGACACGGCAAGAGCCTCCACGGTGGACCTTCGCCACGAAGGCCCAGGATGGCCGGCATCTTACGCCCGGCGTCGCGCGACGTGCCAGTGCCGAGCGCGCTTGGCGGGCGTGGCCGCGACTCGGTCGATCTGCGACGGACGACGATCGTCGTGTGGCGATCTTCGTGTGACGATCTTCGTGTGGCGATCTTCGTGTAAGGTTGGCTGGCCTCGGGTCGGTCGATCTTCGGCATCGCCACCGACCCTCCGCGATCGTCCGCACGCCGAAGTCGAACCGGGTCGCCATGAGTTCGTGTCTGCAGCACCTCGAGTGGCGAGGGCTTTGTGAGCACCTCGACCAGCGGTTGGCCAGCCCTCTTGCGCGTAGGTCGAGCGCCGCGCCCGGATCGAACGATTCCGATCCGGAGGCCAGTGCGGGGGCCAGTCCGGAGGCCAGTCCGGGAACCAGTCCGGCGACCGCCTCGTGGGCACGCAGCAACGACCCCGCCGTCGTGCGACGCTGGCTATCCGAGCAGGATGGCCTCGAGGCGGCGCAGCAGTGGCGTACCGAGCTCAACGTCGGCGCGGAGCTCATGCGGGTCGAGGCACTGGGCGATCCGATCCAACACGCAGCCCGCGGCGCAACGCTCGAGCCCGCGGAGCTGTGGGCGGTGGGGCAGCTGGCCGATGCGCTCGGTCGGCTCGCGCCGCTCTTGTCCCCGCCCGATCCCGTGGTGCTCGACCTGGCCAGTGAGGACACGAAGGCAGGACACCGCGCCCTGCTCGACGCGCTGCCCGGGCTCGTGGCCCAGCCCGAGCTGGCCGCGATCCTGACCCGATCGATCGCCTTGGAGGGCCCGCAGGGCGAGCCGGTGGTGGCCGATGCCGCCAGCCCCGCGCTGGCCCGCGCCCGCAGCCAGGTGCGTTCGGCCCGGCAGTCGCTGGTCCGGGGAGCCGAGCGCCTGGTTCGGCGACCGGCCCTGTCGGACGCCCTGGCCGACAAGTTCTGGACCGAGCGTGAGGGCCGGGTGGTGCTGCCCGTGCGCAGCAGCGGGTTTTCGCGCGTAGGCGGACAGGGGACGGTCAAGGGGATCATCCACGGGGCGAGCACCAGCGGGCACACCCTTTATGTGGAGCCCTCGGAGCTGGTCGACGACAACAATCGATTGCGCGAGGCTCAGATGGCGGCGCGGGCCGAGGAGCGGCGGGTGCTCGCCGATCTCAGCGCGCGGGTGGGCGCGGTGGCGCCGGCGCTGACCGAGGGGCTCGACGCGCTCGCACGCCTCGATCGGATCCGGGCCCGCTTACGCCTGGGCGAAGCGCTGGCGGGGCACCGCCCCGACGTGGTCTCCACCGATCACAAAGGCGCCGCGCTGTCGCTGCCCGCCGCCCGCCATCCCCTGATGGTGCTCGCCGGGACGCAGGTCGTACCCAACGATCTGCGGGTGCCGGTGGGCGGTGGGCTCATCATCAGCGGGCCCAATGCGGGCGGCAAGACGGTCGCGCTCAAGACCCTGGGTCTTTGCGTGCTCATGACCCAGGCCGGGCTGCGCCTGCCGACCGAGGCGCCCGGCGTGGTGCCGCTGTTTGGACGGGTGATCACCGACGTGGGCGACGACCAGTCGATCACCGCCAACCTCAGCACATTCAGCGCCCACATCGGGCACGTGATCGAGGCGCTCCAAAGCGCGGCCGAGGATCCGTCCGGGACCCTCGTGCTGCTCGACGAGGTCGCGGTGGGTACTGATCCCGAGCAGGGCGCCGCCCTGGCCGAGGCGATCCTGCGGCGGCTTTCGGGGTGTGGGGCCTCGGTGGTGGTCACCACCCACTACGAGCGGCTCAAGCTGCTGGCCACCCACGGGCCCCCCGGGGCGTTCGTCAACGCGGCGGTGGGGTTCGATCTGGAGAACCTGCGGCCCACCTTCGAGCTGCGGCTGGGGATCCCGGGCAGCTCCTCGGCGATCGCGGTGGCCCGTCGCCTCGGGGTGGATGAGCGCGTGCTGACCGAGGCCGAGGCCATGCTCAGCGACGAGCGGCTGCGGGTCGACGTGCTCTTGCAGGCGCTCGAGGCGGAGCGGATCGCCTTGGTGCGAGAGCGCGAGCAGGTGCAGGCCCAGCAGCGCGAGCTTGGGGCCGCGGCCGCTCGACTGGAGGCTCGTGAGCAGCGGGCCGAGCAGCAGGCCCAGTCGGCGCGGGGCCGGGCCCACGAGGCGGCGGCCCAGCAATTGCGCGAGCTCGAGGACGAGATCCGACGGCGACGCAAGCAATTGCGCAAGGCGCCGCTTATCGCCGCGCCCGACGGTCAAGTGGCCCCGGCCGACGCCGACGCGCGAGACTTCGCCCGCAAGGCCCGCGAGGCGGTCTCCCGAGGCCGGGTTCCCGCCGCGCCCGCGCCGGGATCGGTGCCGCAGTTGCCCGAGGTCGGGGATCGGGTGTTCGTGGAGACCCTCGGGGCCGAGGGCAAGGTGCTCGCGGTCAAGGGAGACAAGATCACCGTGCAGCTGCCTCGGGCCAAGACCACCGTCGATCGCTCCGCACTGCGAGCTCGCGCCGCCGGTCCTCGGGCCGCGCCACGCCCCACCCCGGTGACGCCGCCCTCCCAGGTGGCGCAGTACTTCGGGGCCGACGCTCGCCCGGTCCCCTTGCGGCTGGACAACGCCGTCGACCTACGGGGGCAGCGGGCCGACGAGGCGCTCGCCATGCTCGAGGTGTTCCTCGATCGCGCCCTGGCCGACGATCAAGAGGCGGTCATCGTACGCCACGGCCATGGCTCGGGCGCGTTGCGTCGGGCTGTGCGCGAGCACCTGCCGCGGCTGCGGCACGTCAGGGTGCATCGCCCCGGCTTGCCGCCCGAAGGGGGAGATGCGGTGACCGTGGTATGGATCGAAGGATGAACGCGACCAAGAGAGCCACGAGTGTCTCGGCGGCGCTTCGTCACGTTCGAGATGCCGAGCACCTGCTGGTCGATGGGGACCATCGCTCGGTCGATCAAGCCTACCACCTTGCGGGTTTTGGCCCCGAGTGCGCACGCAAGGCATGCCTGGGGATCCGCTGGGCGGACAAGGCCCTGGGGCATAACAGCGCTGAGGAGGATGCCCGGCTGGTCCTCGAGGTCTTGCTCGCAGTCGATGCCCATGCCCATCGCTACCGGATCGGAGGGGGGCAATGGGGAGAATCTCCGTACCCCGCACTGGGGCGTTGGGGTCCAGAGTCGCGCTACGTAGCCACGGGAACCCATGAACCTGCGGAGGCTCGTGCCCTGGTCGCCGAGTGTCGCGAGATCGTCGATCGGATCACGACGGCCCTTTGGGCCGATGGACTGCTCGAGGAGATCTCGTAGATGCCTTCGTTCGATCACGTGTTGCCGACGCTGCTTCGGGTCGTCGCGCCCAGCTCGCTGGTGAGTCGAGCGAGTCGGATCTGCGTGGTGAGGGACTTGTTGGGGAGGGTGAGGCTCGCCGTCGAACCTGGGCCCGGTGTTCAGCTGGGGGCCGAGGTCGACGCGCTACAGACCGAGCTGGCAGCTGAGCTCGGGGGATACTACGTGCCGCCGATCGTCCATCCGCAGAGTGCTCGATTGCGTCACTTCGTGGTCGAACTGTTCAAGCATGCGCGGGCGTGGCCGTCGGTGTGGCCCTCCGAGTATGCGCCAGACGTCGTCTCACCGCCCTCCCGGCGGATCGACACCAACAAGTGGTTTGCATTCGAGCGAGCGCTGTCCAAACACAGCTGGCTCTACGAGCATCGCTACGCGCCCCCGTGGCCGCTACATCCTCGGGCTCCAACGATTGTCGCGTTCTACTCATTCAAGGGGGGCGTCGGGCGGACCACTTTGCTGGGCATGATGGCATGGCAACTGGTCCGGGCAGGCAAGAAGGTCGTAGTGGTCGATCTCGACCTCGAGGCCCCGGGGGCCGCGAGCCTCTTTGGCGTGGAACCTCACCATGGGGTCGTCGACTACATCGTGGATCGCGTAGCGGCCCGCACAGGGGCGGCTCAGCCGTGGCCCGCCGCGCGTAGCCTCGGGCCGGCCGACAGCGCGCAGATTACCGTCGTACCCGCCGGTCACCTGAACTGGCAATACCTGGAGAAACTGGCGCGTCTGGACTTTGCCGGGTCTCGCACGAGTCCCGAGGATGATGGCAATCCCACCCTCGAGGCGCTCAAGAGCCTACTTCGGGACATCAGCCGAGACTACCAACCCGACTATATCCTCATCGATTCTCGGGCGGGTCTCCACGACATCAGCGGCTTGTCCCTTCACGCTCTGTCTCACCTGGATGTCTTGGTCAATCGCGCTGGAGTCCAGGGGATGGCCGGCTTGGCGCTCATTCTCCAGTCGCTTCGGCAGCACAAGGAGCTCGACGAGCTTCAATGCATCGTGGTGCACGCCATGGCTCCGGGGCCCAACCAGCAGGAGCTTCGACGGCAGGAGGTCGACCGTGTTCGCGGCGAGGTCTACGATCTGTTTACGCAGCATGTCTACGCCGAGGACGATGCCCTCGACATCGACGACTCCACCGCGCCGCATTATCCCTGGGTGGTGTCCTTCGATCCCCGGCTCGAGCGCGTTGAACGTCTCGGCGCGGGCCTCGAGGGCGCGATCTTTGGATCGGAGGAGCTCCAGCAGATCTGCAGTCGGATCCGCGAGCTGGCCGGGGAGTCCAGCGACGAAGACGACGACGGCATAGAGGAGCGCGCTCCATGAGGATGAGCCCCGAGGAGCGGGCCGATCTGCTCCACGATCTGCAGATCCTCGCCACGGATGCGGACTCGCTGGGGCATGATCCGAGTCGAAACGAGATCGTCGAGACGTTCTTACCGCTGCCGCAGCACGAACTCGCAGTCCGCCCCGAGATCATGGTCGTGCGAGGGGGGCGAGGGACCGGCAAGACCCACCTGTTTCGCGTTCTGCGTACGGTTTCCGCCGCACGCATCGGAACGATCCTCCGCGAAGGGGCCGGCGCGCGGTGGATCGGTGGGTTCTCCGAGGATATGGGGCATCCTCAGACGGCGAGCCTCGATGCGTTCGGCCAGCAGGCCAAGCCGGACGATCTTCGGATCCTGTGGATCGTCCACTTGGTCGGGTGTTTGGCCGCCCACGAGCCGCGTCGGCCGATGCCGCCGATGCTCGAGCGGGAGTGGAAGACTAGCCTCAACGAGCCTGCACGCTGGACCGAGCGCGGCCACCGAGATCTCGGGGAGGCCCTGGGTTGGCTCGATGCGTTCGAGCGCGAGCTCGACGCCAAGCGGCAGACCGTGGTCGTGCTCTACGACCACCTCGATCGGATCGGGCTGGCCTCGCGAGAGATCCGGCAGCGCTACGCCGGGGCGCTGCTCGCATTGTGGATGTCGCTCGGCAACCGATATCGATGGCTGCGGTCGAAGATCTTCCTGCGTGAGGATCTCTTCGAGCAGGCTCAGGAATCGTTCCCGGACGCGAGCAAGCTCGACTCGAGGTCGGTGTCTCTTGCGTGGGACACCCAAGCGCTCTATCGCATGCTGGTGCGGCACATGGCGCGACACGAGGGTCTTCGAGGCTGGGTTGCCCGCGGGACCCGAGGGATCGCGCTGAGCCAGCATTCGATCTTGGGGTGGCTCCCGCCCGATCGGCTGGCCGAGAGTGGACGCGGCTCGCAAAAATCGCTCGTCGATCATCTCATAGGGGAGCGAATGGGGGTCGGGGTCAAGAAGGGCTACACCTATCGCTGGATTCCCAATCACCTCCAGGACGCCAACGTGCGCGTCGTGCCGCGCTCGCTGCTCAACCTCGTGGGGCTGGCCGCCCGGGAGGCCTTGCGCCGTGGTCCCGCCGCCGTGGGAGATCGGCTGCTCAGTCCGCTGGAGCTCCAGGCGGCGCTCGAGGAGACCTCCAAGCGCCGGGTCAAAGAGCTCCGGGAGGAGCATCGAGTGGTCGCTCGTCTGGAGAATCTCCAGGGGTCGACGCTGATGCTCGAGCGTGCCGAAGCGGCGCGGCGCCTGAAGAAAGTTCCCGACGGTGCGCTCGACGATGGTCTGGGAAACGACGGGCGAGCCGTCATCGCCGAGCTGACTCGTCTGGGGGTCCTCCGTGAGCGGAGCGACGGGCGGATCGACGTTCCCGATCTCTACCGGTATGGGTACGGCATCAAGCGCAAGGGCGGGGTTCGCCGGCCTCGTTGAGCACGGAGCATGATCATGCGCTACGGACGAGCACGCGCCTGGCGTTCCGCTCTACTGGCGGGGGTGGTACTTGGCGCCTCCCCCCGCCCGGCGGCCGCCAACCCCGACGAGGGCGAGCCTCGGCCTATCGTCCGCGATGCCGATCGCGTTTACACCGTGGTCGCCGGCGAGGCGGATGGGGCCTCTACGGTCACCAACCCCGGCAACCTCGGGTATTTGCGGGGGGTCAGCGGCATCGTCGATCTCGCCCTGATGAGCCCGCAGCGGCGGCGACGCGGCAGCGGGGTGGGGGCCTTCGTGGGCCTACCGCTGCCCCTGCGCCTGGCCGCGGTGGGTCTGGGCTACCAGCTCGTGCTGCCCTGGCAGCCCGAGAGTGCCGCGTCCGACAGTGGCTCGAACACCATCGATCCTCAGGGGCCCGACGACTTCTTCCACAAGATCTCCATGGCGGTCGCGATTCCTGTGGGGGCGTGGGTGCGACTGTTTCGGCCCCGGGCTCGGCGCACCTCGGACGCGCTCGATCGACTGAGCTTGGGCCTGGGCTACTCGCGGCTGATCTCGTCGGGCAACTTTCACGCCCATGGCACCAACCAGGTCGACGTGGCGCTGAGCTACTGGCCGATCCGCTTCCTCGCGCTCGGTCTCGTGGGCCGCTCGATCAACCTGCCGCGGACCGGTCGAAGCCCGGACGCTACGGACGCGGGGGTCGTGCTCCAGCCCGCGGTCGTCGATCCCGAGGTGGCGATCCGACCGCTGGGGACTCCGGCCCTCGAGGTGGCCGTTGGGGCCCGGATCTCTCCGGTGCTCCCCGAAGACTTCCGGTTCCTCACCAATTTTGCCGATCCCCGGCTACGACTGATCGCCTCGACCGGAGGGGTCCGCGTCTTCGTCGAGGCCGAGACGCTGCGCTTCAACCCGATCACCGACCTTGGCGAGGCGGCGGTCCCCCGCACCGGGGCCCGGATCAACGCGGGGGTGGAGCTGTCGTTTGCCCGCTTCGGCGTGGCCGTGGCCCCGCTGATGTCCGCGGGCGCCCGCAGCGCCTACGGGGTCGACGGCGTGGCCGCCCGGCTGCGGATCTCCCAAGAGCGTCACCCCACCCTCGCCAGCCCGCGTCGAGTGGTCACCAAGCTGACCCTGGCCCGCTACCAGGGCGATCGTGGCATGTGGACGCTGGTCGAGCACCTCGACGCCGCCGCCCAGCGACGCGGCCTGGTGCTCATCGAGACCCGCGGCATGAGCCTGGGCTACGCCCAAACCGAGGAGCTACGCGAGGCGATCCTGCGTGTGCGCAACCGCGGCGGCAAGGTCATCGTCTATCTCAACGGGGGCTCGCTGCGCAGCTACTTCCTCGCCAGCGCCGCCGATCGGATCCTCGCCCACCCCAACGCCAGCCTCTCGATCCTGGGCATGCGGGTGCAGACGCTCTACTACCACGACCTGCTGCAGCGCCTGGGGGCCGAGCCTCAGTTCGTGCGCGTGGCCGAGTACAAGGCCTGGCCCGAGACCGTCCACCGCACGACCGCCTCCGAGCCCGTCGCGGCGCAGCGGCACATGCTCCACGCCGACCTGTGGAACCACGTCATTCGCCTGATCGCCCGCGAGCGGGGTCAGGATCTGCGGGTGGTCAAGGAGTGGATCGACGACGCACCGCTGCGCCCGGCCGACGCGCAAAAGCGCGGACTGGTCGACGACCTGGCCTTTCCCGACGAGATCGATTCCCGGCTCGAAGACTGGCTGGGCCGCAAGATCCGGATCGAGGCGCCGCGCCAGTCTCGCCAGCATGCCGTCGACTACGGCCCCCCCCCGCGGATCGCGGTGCTGTTGGTCCAGGGCGACATCGTGCAGGGGGATAGCTTCACCGTGCCCTTGCTCGGTCGCACCGTCGCCGGGGACAGCACCCTCACCCAGCAGATCGCGGCCATGCGCGAGGATCCCAGCGTTCGCGCGGTGGTGGTGCGGATCGACAGCCCCGGCGGAGACGTAGGGTCGGCCGACGCGATCACCCGCGAGCTGGATCTTTTGCGCAAGGAAAAACCCGTCATCATCTCCATGGGCAACACCTGCGCCAGCGGGGGCTACTACATCGCCACCGCCGGCCAGTACATCTACGCGGACGCGACCACCCGCACCGGGAGCATCGGCATCTTCTACCCCAAGGTCGACATCTCGGGCACGCTGGCCAAGCTGGGGATCTCGGTCGACGAGGAGGATTTCGGGCGTCGCGCCGGCATGCGCTCCTGGCTGCGGCCCTACGACGACGACGAGTGGCAGGCGGCCCAGGCCGACATCGAGGCCAGCTACGCGCAGTTCGTGGGCCGGGTGGCCCGGGCGCGCTCGATGACCCCCGAGCAGGCCGATCGGGTAGCCCGGGGCCGGGTGTGGTCGGGCGTGCGGGCGATCGACGAGGGGCTGGTCGACGACTACGGTGGCCTGCGCGAGGCGATCGGGCGGGCGCGGACCATCGTCGGGCTGCGGCCGGGCGAAGGCGTGATCGAGCTGGTGCCCCGCCCGCTCGGGCGCCTGGAGAACCTGCGGGCCGTCTTCGGGTTCTCGGTCCCCAACCCCCTCGCCGGCCGGGCTGCGGGGTTTGCCGCGGCTGTGCCCGCACAGGTGGCGCTACGCAGCCTATTGCCGGCCGGGATGCTCACCGCGCTTCGGCACCTGCCGCTGCCCTTGTGGTGGGGCGATGGGCCGCGGCCGATGGCGTTGGCCGAGCAGGGCTTGGTCATCGAGGACTGACCCATGGTCTTCGAAACGACGAAGGCCGCCCCAGGGGCGGCCTTGTGCGTGGGCATGCGGGAAGGGACCGCTTAGCCTCGGAGGTTCTGGTTGGCGAAGTCCCAGTTGACCAGGTGGTCGAGGTACGCCCCGATGAACTTGGGCCGCGCGTTGCGGTAGTCGACGTAGTAGGCGTGCTCCCACACGTCGAGGGTGAGGATCGGGAGCTGGTCGTCGGTCAGCGGGTTGCCGGCGTTGGCGGTGCTGGTGATCGCCAGGCTGCCGTCGCTGTTCTTGACCAGCCAGGCCCAGCCCGAGCCGAAGCGGCCGGCCGCTGCCGTGGTGAAGGCCTCCTTGAACTCGCCCAAGCCGCCGAAGTTCTTGGCGATCGCCTGGGCGATCTCACCTGTGGGCTCGCCACCGCCGCTGGGCTTCATCGAGTTCCAGAAGAAGGTGTGGTTCCAGACCTGCGCCGCCTGGTTGAACAGCCCGCCCTCGGTGGTGCGGATCAGCTCTTCCAGGCTCTTGTCGGCATTGGGGGTGCCCTCGGTCAGCGCGTTGAGCTTGTTGACGTAGGCCTGGTGGTGCTTGCCGTAGTGGTAGTCGAAGGTCTCGGCGCTCATGTGGGGGGCGAGCGCGTCCTTGGCATACGGGAGGGGAGGTAATTCGAAGGGCACGGTGATCTCCTTGCTCGGAAACGGGCGGCCGCAAACCGCAGGGCCGTCGTCCGTTCGCGGCGGACTGTGTCACGCGGATTTATGGGGTGTCAAACCGCCATGCGCCGGGAATCGCACGCAATTGTTGGGATCATCAGGGGGAGCGCGGCCGGAGCCGGGGCGAGTCTGCGGGGTCGGTGGTGGAGTTCTCACGACCGATAGGTAGGCAACCGTCATCGGCCAGATTTGCGGGCCCGATTTGCGCCTCCGTGCTACGTTTGCGTCGCGCAGTGTGGCGTAGACCGGGACGGACTCGGCTGCGACCACCAACGCCCAACATCCAGTGTCCGATCATCCAATTCCCGAGGTCAGCTATGGCCGGGTCGGAGCCTCCCAAGGCCCGACACCACGCCCCAAAAAGCCCGTGACCGTCCCCAAGATCCGCGCCGCCAAGGGCGCCGAGCCGCTGGTCATGGTCACGGCCTACGACGCCACCTTCGCCCGGATCTTCGACGATGCCGGCGCCGACATCCTGCTGGTCGGCGACTCGCTGGGCATGGTCATTCAGGGCAACGACGACACCCTCGCGGTGACCGTCGACGACATCGTCTACCACTGTCGGGCGGTAGCCCGTGGGGCTCGCCATGCCCACATCGTGGGGGACATGCCCTTTTTGAGCTACCAGGTCAGCCCCGAGGAGGCGCTGCGCAACGCGGGCCAGATCATCGCCCAGGGGCGGGCCCACTCGGTCAAGCTCGAGGGGGGGCGCACGGTCGCGCCCACGATCGAGCGCATGGTCGCCGCGGGGATCCCCGTGATGGCCCACGTGGGGCTGACCCCCCAAAGCGTGCACGCCATGGGAGGGTTCCGCGTGCAAGGGCGCGATCACGACGCGGCCGAGCGGATCCTGGCCGATGCCAAGGCGGTCGAGCAGGCCGGTGCCTACGCGTTGGTGCTCGAGGGGATCCCCGGCGAGCTGGCCGCACGGATCACCGATCTGGTCTCGATCCCCACGATCGGGATCGGGGCCGGAGTGGAGTGCGACGGTCAGGTGCTCGTGTGCTACGACCTTTTGGGTCTCACCCCGCAGCTGCGGCCTCGGTTCGTCAAGCGCTACGACGAGCTGTTCGAGCGAGGGGTGGCCGCGGCCCGGGAGTTTTGCCTCGAAGTTCGAGAGCGCCGCTTCCCCGGGCCCGAGCACACCTTCGGCTCGCCGAGCGGTCCGCGACCGGTCGCCTCGGCCGGCTGAGGTTGTTATGCCGAGGGCCGGCTCGGGATGCGCGACTTCGTCGCGCCCGGCCTCGGTCTCGCGTATGCGGCACTCAGCGGGGACGAAGACTGGGGCGCACGCCATCGATCGGGGGCGCTGGTTCGGGTCGATGGTCTGGTTCGTAGGTCCGGTGCGTAGGTCCGGTGCGTAGGTCTGGGCGCGCTCGGACGGCGGTAGGATCAGCCTGCGTGATACCGTGGCCCACTCGTGACGGGGCGGACGGTGCAGCAGCGGCTCGTCATCGGGATCGGGCTCGCGCTGGTTGGATCGGGCTCCGCCCACGCGAATGAGCCGGCGGCCCCACCGAGCCCCGCCCAAGAGCCGGCGGTTCCGGAGCCCGCGGCGGCGCCACTACCCATCGTCGTGGTTGGGGGATCGGCGGTCGATCCTCGGATGCGGCAGGTGCTGGAGGAGGCGCGGGCGCATCTGCAGGCGCAGGGCGTCGAGCTGAGCCTGGTCGAGCCGGAGGCCGGGCAGACCGCCGCCCTGCGGGCGCGCACGCTGGTCCGCGAGGGGAAGGCCCGCGGGGTGTTCTGGCTCGACCAGCGGGATCCCGAGGAGATCCGGGTGTTCTTGCTCGACGCGCAGGGCTCGGCCTACGTGCGGCGGGTGCCCGTCGATCCCAAGGGGGTGGAGGCCAGCCGCGAGGCGGTGTGGCTCATCGTCGAGTCGGGGAGCTTGGCGCTGGTGTCCGGTGAAGCGGTCGCCATGGAGCAGGCC
Source organism: Myxococcota bacterium (assembly GCA_039194325.1). Lineage (GTDB taxonomy): Bacteria > Myxococcota_A > Polyangia > Nannocystales > Nannocystaceae > Paraliomyxa. The sequence goes on along the minus strand of JBCCWC010000084.1, from coordinate 29,633 downwards.
GCGGCCGAGGATCTAGAGTCCGACCCCGGACCCAAGCCCGACCCCCCGTCCGAGCCCCCCTCGGGGGACACCGAGCCCACGTTCCCTTCGGCCGAGGTGACCGAGCCGGCCGAGGTGACCGAGCCCGGGGGGTCGGCGGTCCGCGGGCGTGTCGGCCTGAGCTATCTGGGCGCAGGGTTTGCCCGCTCGATCCCCTGGAGCAGCGGAGTTGCCGTCGATGGGGCGATCGATCTGGCCGATCGCTGGCGGCTGGCGCTCGGGTACGGCCTGCTGCTGCCCTGGCGCGCGGGTGAGCCCGTGGTCACCTGGCGACATCGTGCACAGCTGCGGGGGGGGCCTCGCTTCGGGGTGCACCCGCGGGTGGAGCTCTATGCCCTGGTGGGCGGCGGCGTCGAGGCCGTGCGCTGGCGCGAGCGTGCGGGTGATGGTGCGGGGTGGAGGATCACTGGGCTGGTCGGGCTCGATGGAGGGCTCTCGGTGCGACTGGTCTCCACCCTCTGGCTCGTCGTCGAGCCCGGCGTGGGCCTTTTGGTCAATCGTTTCGCCTTCGTCGAGTGCGCCGAGCAGGCCACCCGATGCGAGGGAGCACTGCGTCGGGTGGTGCTAGAGCCGTGGCGCGTGCGGCCGCGGGCGCGGGTGGGGCTTTGTTGGGCGTTTGGCGGGGCGAGATAAGATGAAGTGGATCGGCGAAGATGGGCGCGTCATGACGATCGATAGGCCAGGGGAGGGACGTGCGCTGTCGCTACTGGGGTTGTCGTTACTGGGGCTCTCGTTGCTGCTCGCGCGTCCGGCCGTGGCCGCGCCCGGGGCGGGTACCGTCGACGATCCGGTGTGGGTCGATGCGTTCCCCTACATCGCGGCGGGGTCCACCTTGGGAGCGCTCTCCGACGCGATCGATCTGTATGACTGCGGGCCCGGGCTCGACGAGTCTGGGGCCGAGGTGATCTATGCGTTCGAGCTGGCCGAGCTGGCCCGGGTCACCGCGTGGGTCGAGGGTGACGGCGGGCTCGTCGACATCGACGTGCACCTGCTCGATGCCCTCACGATCGATCGCGGGGTGGCCACCGATTGCGTGGCGCGGGCCAACGTGATCGCGGAGGCCGAGATGTCTGCCGGCCTCCACTACGTGGTCGTCGATACCTTCGCCGGGGACGACCAGGCGGGGGACTTCGTGCTCCATACTCATGCGATCGGCGAAGACTGGTTTCAGATGCCCGTGGCGCAGGGGGTCACCTGGCGCGCGCGACGGCCCGGGGCTCTGGATGGGAGCCCACAGGTCCTCCATGCGCTGCACGTGGATCTCGACGCGCCCGGCGTAGCGCTCGAGGTCGTGCTGCCGCCGGGGTGTGCGACCGTGGCTGAGGCCGCCGCGTTCGCCGGGCCGACCGCGGTGGCGGCCGTCAACTCGAGCTTCTTCGCCGGGTGTGGATCGCCGGTGTCCTTCATGCGGCACGATGGCGTGCTGCTGGCCACCAACGGCGCCGGGGCCGACCGCGGCGCCTTCGGGCTCGATCCCGCCGGCGTGCCCATCGTCGGTCGGACCGCGCCCGGGGCCGACTGGCCTCGGGTACACGAGGGGCAGGGCGGCGCGCCCCTGCTCGTGGAGGATGGTGTGGCTTTGCAGGGCGCCGACGCTTGGGCCGCCGAGGGGCTCGCCAGCGCTGGCTTCTTGGGGCCCAACCCGCGGACCGTGCTCGGCTATGACGCCGCCGGCGACGTGGTGCTCGCCACCGTCGACGGGCGACGGCCCAATGCCGCCGGGATGTCGCTCGACGCACTGGCGTCGTGGTCGGCCGAAGCCTTGATGGGGCAGGGCGTGGTCAATCTCGACGGGGGAGGGTCGACCACGATATGGGTAGGAGGGATCACGCCCAGCGGTGTGGTCAACTACCCCTCGGATGCGGGCGCGACCGAGCAGCCCGATCACGCGGGATCGCGGGCCGTGGTAGGTGCGGTGGTGGTCCACGGGCTGCCCTACAACTGGCCGCCTCGTTTTCAGACCACGCCGCAGACGATGGCCGCGGTCGGCGAGGCGTATGCCTACGACGCGGATGCGATCGATCTCGATGTCGACGACGTCGTGACCTACGCGCTGGATGACGGCCCGCCGGGGATGACGATCGACGCTCGGAGCGGCGAGGTGAGCTTCGCGCCCACCGTCGACAGCCCGCCGCAGGTCGACGTGACGATCTCGGCCCGCGACGATCAGGACGGCGTAACCGAGCAGACGTGGACGCTGACGATCGAAGGCGCGATGGGGCCTGGGGATACCGGGGTCGACGACACTCGAGGAGGTCCGGGTGAGACCTCCGCGTCGGGGGAGACGATCGGCGGTGGATCGCGCGGTGGAACGTCCGGAGGGGTCAGCAGCGGCGAGGCCGAGCCGTCGGCGGGTGGGATGGGCACCGACTCGGGGTGTGGCTGCCGATCGGGCACTCCGGCGGGATCTTTCGGGTGGCTGTGGGTGCTCGGGATCCGACGACGCCGACGCGCTGAAGTTGTTCGACTTCCCCCAACATCGGCATGATCGGGCGGTGCGCCGGTGGTCCACCATTGCACTCGTGGCATGGGTCGCGCTGGCCGTGGGCGAGCACTCACCCTCTGGTCGGGCACGTGTAATGCCGACGCCCACCCCCCGCGGGGTCATGCCCGCGGCCGCCGAGCGCTCGCCTCGGCCGTCCCCGCCTCCCGTCCGCATCGATGATCGCCCGCCCAACCTGCCCCCGCAGCTCGCGGCGCCTGCCTCGCTGGTGGTCGACGAGCGCGAGACCATGGTCGTGACCCTCGGGGTCTACGATCCTGATGCCGAGCCCCCGACCGAGCCCCCGACCAAGCCCCCGACCAAGCCCACCGCGCTCCGCGTCTTCGCCCTTGGCCTGCCTCCCGGTGCGCGTTGGGACGAGGGCACCCGAACGCTCCATTTTCGCCCCGACTTCATCCAGGGCGGCACCACCTGGCCCGTCACCTTTGTCGCCGACGACGGCGAGGAGCAGACCGAAGTCACCACCACCATCGAGGTGCGTGACACGATCCGCCCGCCCTGGCCCCGGATCGACCAGCGCGAGCCCGCCCGCGGCACCACGCGTCTTTGGCTGTCCCAAGTCACCGACGAGTTTCTCGATGCGCCGCACAAGGCCGGTCGTCGGTTCCCCGCCATCGTCTCCCGGCCCGATCCGATCCCCGCAGGTCGGCGGTTTCCGGTGTTGATCCTCCTGCACGGCTTCTTGGAAGACCCGCGCCTGACCGGTTCTTCGGACGCCTTCGTGATCTCCCCGGCCGATCCGGCGTGCACCTATTGGTGGGGCTATGCGACCGACGATACGGGTGGCCCCGCGGATCGGCCTGCGGATCGGCCTGCGGATCGGCCCGCCGAGGGTCGCCCACCCGTGGTGCCGCCCTACACCCAGCGTCGCGTGCTCCACCTGCTGGAGTGGGTGCTCGAGCACGAGCCCGCGGCCGATCCCGAGCGGGTCTTCGTCGCGGGCCGCTCCATGGGCGGCGCGGGGGCGGCGACCCTGGGGCTCTTGCGGGCGCGCCATTTTGCCGGTGTGGATGCCTGGCTGTGGCAGGCGATCCCTCGCAATCATCGCCCCCTACGGATCGCCCAGCTCACCACGCACTGGGGGGCCCCCGAGCGTGATCTCGGCGACGGTGAGCCCGATGGCCTGGGCGTCTGGGATCGCATGGATCTGACCCGCGCCTTGCTAGAGCAGCCGCAGGCCCGCAACCAGTGGCTCTTTTCTCGGCACGGCAAGGACGATGCGGTGATCCACTTCGGCGCCGCCGTGCTCCCGTCGCCGCTCAGCGGCATCAGCCTCTACGAAGCGCTGCAAGACACCGGCACCGGTCACCTCGTGGTCTGGGACGAGGGCGGGCACGGCGGCTGGGATCCCGTGCTGGGGGCCCGATGGTGGGACGAGGGCTGGGAGCCCCGAACCGACGACACCACCTTCTTGCGCCGCGACCTCGCGTTCGTGGGCTTTTCGAACGCGTCTCACGACGACGATCCGGGCGATGGGGGCAACGATACCCGTCCCTGGGACGACCACCGGGGCTATGCGGGCGTCATGTCTCGGCCCAACGACACCGGCTGGGCCGGCGATCGAGCGGGCATGCTGGGGGGCCACCTGCGCTGGGACGCCGGGGCCATCGTCGATCAGATCGATCGCTTCGAGGTGCCGCTACGCGGTACCCAAGGCCACCCGGGTCCATGGCCGATCACCGTCGACGTCACCCTGCGGCGGGTGCAGCGGTTTGCGTGCCGACCAGGTGAGCGGGTCGACTGGAGCTTCGGCGAGCGCAGCGGTGAAGCGACCGCCGACGCGCACGGCGAGCTGACGATCGCCGACGTGCCGATCACCGCGCAGTGGCAGACCCTCATCGTCGTCCGGCGGTGGTAGGCGGCGGTTCGCGACAAAAATGGTCGCGGCCGTGATCCGATCGTCCGGCTCGTGACTCTTGCCCGGTAGCACGGCGGTGTCCTCATCGCGACGGGACGGGCCCACGCGATCGAGCGCATCAAAGAGGAGCTTGTCCCCCATGCACCAACGAATCGTCAGCGTTGCGGCGCTATGCTGCGCCGCATCCATCATCTCCACCCCTGCGGCGGCCTTGGCCGCCCAGCGAACGGCTCGCGCTGAGGTTCCCGCCAAGGAGCGGTTGGCGGCTCCAGCGGCCGAGGGTCACGGGACCGAGCAGCTCGTCTATCACTGGGAGAAGATCGTCGAGCCCGACGGATCGGTCACCGAGGATCTGCTGGTCGATACCGCTATCCAAGAGCTCGAGTCGGGCGCGCAGTGGATCGATCTCGACCAGATGGTCGATGCCCAGGGGCGTCGATACCAGATGATCGCGGACGCCTGGCAGGACGAGGAGGACGCCGAGGTCCACTACGCGATCCGGCTCGTCCGCTATGTTCCTCGCTATCTGAGCGAGCAGCAGCTCGGGCAGGCTTGGTGGGAGGCACACCCTGACGGCAGTCGGGAGCAGTTCGACGCCTTCGTGGCGCGGCGTAACAGCTCGCCGCCGCCGCCATCGATGCAGACCCAGATCGATCCCGAGCTTTTGCGCTGGATCGACAAGGCCGGCGAGGACGACCAGCGGGTCGTCTCGGTGCAGCTACAGCCCACCGAGTCGCCGCTTGATCTGCCCCGGGTGTCCCATGGCTTGTTCGACGACGAGCCGGCCTTTGCGCTGGCGCAGATGGAAGCGCGGCTTTTGACCATCGAGGCGCGCAAGAGTGAGATCGAGTCGCTCCAAGCGCCCCTGCGGGCTGATCTACGGGCTGCCGGCGGCGAGCCGCTCTCGCCCTATTGGATCGTCAATGCCTTCGACGCGCGGGTCACTCCCACCGTGCTGCGCTCGCTTCGCGCCGATCCACGGGTCTTGCGGCTCGAGCCCTTCGACGAGTCGACGGCCGACGCCAACAACCTCGACGACATGCGCCAGGGGGTCCAGGCCGTGCAGTTCCATGATGCCGGCTTCGAGGGCGAGGTCAGCAGCGGTCGCAGTGCCGTCAACGACATCTTCATGGCGGTGATCGACGACAACATCGACGCCGATCATCCGGCGTGGAACGACACCAGCGGGGGCTCGAGCCGCCTGACCGATGTCTGGCGTCACAATGGAGTGTCGTGGACCACGCCGGCCACCAGCGCCACCGCCACCCCGTCGCACGGCACCAAGGTGGCCGGGGTCGCGCTCGCGGATCTGACCCAGGGGCAAGATCCTGCGATCGTCAGCGCGAGCGCGCGAGACGATCGCACCGGGCTTGCGCCCGAGGCCCGCTTTGCCTTCATCGAGTCGAGCTCGGGGACCAAGCGCTCGATCGAAAAGGCCGTGGATCTGAGCGTCGACGTGATCAACTACTCCCGGAGCGTCAACTACAACTGCCAGCTGTCGCACTCGACCAACGATGCCGTGGACGAGGCCATGCTCGACGGGGTGTTCTTCGTCAAGAGCGCGGGCAGCAACGGGGCCCCTACCACCGGGTGCAACATCGGCACACCCGGGGCGGCTTCTGGGGCATTCTCGGTCACCGCGACCGATCGTTCGGCCGTGCCGCTCAACACCGGCCTGGTGGGGTCGGGCCCCTCGCACGGGCCCGACAGCGGGCGCGCCGTGGTGGCGATCGCGGCCAACGGCGGACCCGAGGGAAGCACCGCCGCTGCCGTCGACGACGCCTACGGCGTGTTCGGGGCGACCAGCTCCGCCGCTCCCGTGGTCGCCGGCTCCGCCGCCGTGCTCAAGGAGCACCTCATCGACCGGTTCTCGGCCGGGCTCATCAACGAGGTGGGCTTCTTGTACGCCACCATGCTCGTGGCCGGCGACGGCCAGATGGACAGCGGGGTCGCCATGGCCAACGAAGCGCTCGACGGCACCTGGGGAGCCGGGCGGCTGCGGCTGCGCTTGTTCGACGGCACGGGCATGGATGGCCCGTGGCGGATGCGCTTGTTCTCGCGGACCATCGACGATGGCGAGGTCGTCGACAACATGTACCTGCACCCCGACGCGGCGGGGGTCAACCAGGCGCTGAGCACCGACGTGGAGCGGATCCGGGCCGCGGTCTTCTGGCACGAGCCCAACATCGAGGACAGCACGTCCCACTGGGCCGAGATCAGCAGCCGCGTGTGCCACGCGACCGGCTGCTACGGAAGCGGCACCAGCACCGACCAGCGGCAGCGTCTGCGGATCGGCAACGTCGCCGGCGGCAAGGCCTGGCGGATCGGGCTGACCGGGCTCGACGTGCCCGACAGCAACGACTCCAACTACTACAGCGGCCAAGACAAGCGGAAGGTCTACGTCGCCGTGTACTGGGAGGACGAGGATCGCGACGACGGCGACGGGCCCAGCGCGGACATCTGGTAGCGAGCGATGGGCCAGGGCCCGGGCCCCGGCCACGTCGTCGGGGCCCCGGGCGCTTCGAGTGGGCAGCAGGCAGTAGGCAGCAGGCAGCGGTGAGCACGATGAAGACGATGAACAAGGTGATGATGGTGGTGTCGGTCGGGCTGGTGGTCGCGGCAGGGGCGAGCGTGCTCGACCGTGACGAGCCCCGCGAGGTGGCGAACAACGCAGCTACGGCCCCGGCCGAGTCCGCCATCGCTTCGGCCGACCATGCGGCCACGCGTCGTGCGACCCGGATCTTCCGGATCGCCGCGCAGAACCCAGGGCTGCGCTACGACGAGGCGGAGACCTTCGTCGAGCAGTCCGACCAGATGCGCGAGCAGGTGCAAGATGCAGGGGAAACGGACCTCGGGGACGCGATCCGGCAGCGTCTCGCCGAGGTGGAGATCGACGAAGGTGAGGCGGTCGCGTGGTTTCAGGCCAACCGTGAGATCTTCGGCTCGCGAAGCTTCGAGCAGTCCCGGCACACCGTCGAGCGCTTGATGGCGATCGAGCGGGTACGGGAGGAATTTGCGCTGCTTTAGGATCGCGGCGTGATCGCTCGGTCGGGGTGCTCGGGCGCCCCGTTCCGAGCGGCTTGCATAGGGCGCGTCACTGTCTACTCGTGGCGGATGGCCAGAGGGATAGCAAGCGCTGCGAAGGGATTGACGCGCTCATTCATCCTCGGGGTGCAGCCGTCCTTGTGCACGCAGCTCGTACGCGACGAATGGAGCTCGACGTACGACATAGCTCCACGTGATCTCGCGGTCGAAATAGGCATGAGCGTATTCTGCTCGCTGGTCGCGGTAGCGACGATCGTTGAGTGCGAGCGCATTGATCGTGTGTTGAACTCGCTGGCGTATCGTTGAATCGAGTCCTTGGCCGGGTCGCACCTGAAAGCACACGAGCTCCAGCGCAAACCATCCGTGGGCTATCTCGAATGGGTCGAGTACCGTTGTTCGCGCGGTTTTTTTGGCATTCACGAGCGAACACGCCAACCGATAGTTGCTCCATTCGTACGCACGATCCCACCGTAGCGACTTGGGGATCACATGATCGACGGAGCGTCCGCCGGTCCCCGGCTCGATATAGAGTGCGGTGTATGCACATAGGCGGTGGTACGCGTCCATGAGATCGTCCAATGCACGCCGCCAATACGCCGGCAATCGAGAGGGCGGAATCTCTTCGCGACGATCCGCGACCTTTGCTCGGCGAGGCCCCGGGCGTGGTACCTGCGGGATCTCGCCTACGAGCTCGGCGATCGCATCGAGTCCTGGGCGGCGAACCTTCCGGTCGAAGTTGATCGGCTCGGGTGCGAGCTCCACGGGGATCATGGTTCGCCTCGCACCGATTCCACGAATGCGCTCCACCGGACCCAGAATCGGTCGACGTCTCCCAATACTCGACGAAGCCGCTGGTCGATTGCGTCGACGTCCGCGAGCGTCGGCGGGTCTTCTTTACGTAGCAGCGCGAGCGCTTCGCCTATTGCTTCCTCGGCCGCGAGCGAGCGTGGCTCGGGGAGATCGAAGATGCTGGAGGAGAGCCAGCTGTTGACATCGCCTCGACGGTGCCAGGGGCTTCGCTCCAGCCGGACCTCCGAGTCGACCAGATCGAAAGAGAAGATGGCGTCCCGTTCGGGCTCGAAGTCGGGCTCGATGGATGCGAGAACCAGCGGTGCGTGGGTCGTGGCGACCAACTGCACGGCGAGCTCGTGCTCCCCCGAGAGGGTTTCGATCACCGCGAGCAGTGCTGGGACCAGGCGCCGTTGCCACTGAGGGTGGAGGTGGGCCTCCACCTCGTCGAACAAGAACACCAGGTCGTTCGCGGGTTTGGCCCCCAGGAGTGCGCAAGCCTGCAGATGCTCTCGCCACGTCCATACCAGCAAGTACGCCAGGGCGACGATGCGGCGGATACCCGCGGAGGCATGGACCAGCGCGACGTCTTGGCCATAGGGAGCAGCAATGGAGGGCTGGTCGCGGACATCCTCCAAGGAGACTCGCAACAAGGATCCTGGGCGTAGGGGTTCTTGCTTCGATGGCGACAGGTGCAACAAGACACGACTGAGCAAAGAGAACGCCTCGCTCTTTTCACGCTGCCAGGCCGCCCAGTCGTGGATCAGGCCGTTGCAGCGCTTGCGGGCGGCGTTGCGGGGTAGGCCGTCCCAGACCTCGTCTGAGGCGAAGACGAACGGAGGCAGCGCGGGTCCTGGCGTGTCGGTCGAGGAGGCGTCGTGACCATTGCGGGCGGGATCCCAGATCGAAAAGCCGCCGTCGATGTGCGCGTAGACGACCATGTGGGTGGACGAGCCTTGGCTCTTGGTCCACTGTTGGCTGCTCCGGACGAACCGGCTGGTTTGTCGAGCGCCTCCATCTGCGCCATGGGTGAGCCGAGGTTCGGTGCTCGGGTCACGACGGGGTGAGGCCGGCATTCGTGACCACATCCCCGATAGTGCCCACCACGCAACGTCGAGCAAGAAGGTCTTGCCGAGCCCGTTGTCGCCCGTCAGGATGTTGAGTCGCGGGGCAAGCTCGAGCTCGAGCCGCGGGGCAGGACCCACGTCCACCAGTTGCAGGTGATCAAGCATGACCGGCGGTGCTCACTGCGTTCATCACGTGTTCGGGGAGTCGTGGGAGTCATGGAAGTCGTGGGGGCTGCGAAATTCGCGCCGAGCCCGAGGCTGCGTCCATGCTCGGTTGTCGTACAGTAAAATGGCCGGATCGTCAGCGCGTCCGGAGAAATCGTGCGTCTTCAATGCAGTGCGTGCGGGGCCACCAGCACCCCGTCGGCGTCCGCGTAGACCCAATGGCCCGTCTCGAAGCGAGCCCCGCCAAAGGTCACCGGGACGCCCGAGCGTCCTTCCCCGCGTTTTTCGGTCTTGCGGGGGGTCGTGCCCAGGCACTTGATCCCGATCTCGAGCGTGTCGATCACCGCGCGGTCTCGAATACATCCGTAGACCACCACGCCGGCCCATTCGTGCTCAATAGCCCGCTGGGCCAGCCGGTCGCCGACCAAGGCGCGGCGCATCGAGCCGCCGCCGTCGACCACCAGCACCCGGCCTTGCCCCGGTTGCTCCAGGGCTTGGCGCACCAGGGAGTTGTCCTCGAACAGCGCGAGGGTCAGCGCGGGCCCGCAAAAAGACGCACGCCGGCCGACGTGGAGCCACGTAAGCTCGGGGATCTGCACCTGGTCGGGGTGGGCATCGCAGAGGTCGGCCGTGGCGATGAGGTCGGTCATGCGGTGGACCGTAGCAGGCGAACTAGAGCGCGCGTTCCTTGCGGATGCTCGGTCACCCGATGATCCCCGCCTATCGCGAAGGGGACCGTTGAGGGCCCGAGACCCCGGGGCCCGGGTCGAGTATCGCGCGTGACGCTGACGATCGTGTAGGCGGGGCCCAGTACATTTCCGGGGACAGGATGACCGCCGGTCGGACTATAGGAACAGTTTGGCGTGGATGCCAAACGACAAGGAGGCTTCGTGTTGCGATCAATCATCGAGCGACGAACCCATCGCGCCGGTGGGGCCCGGCGATGGGCCGAGCGGGGCGTGGGCCTGTGCATCGCGGGGAGTCTCGCCGGTTGCTATACCGGGGCCGAGTTTGCGGCCGACGGTGACCCCGGCGTTCCCGAGGGCTCGACCTCCGAGTCCGGAGACGAGGGCGGCTCGACCGGGGATCCGCCTTTTTCCTGTGAGACGCCGTCGATGGGGTTCGTGGGGTACCGGCGCCTGACCCGGGCCCAGTACGACAACGCGATCCGTGACCTGCTGGGGTTCGACGATGCGCCCGCCGACGCGTTTACGCCCGATGAGAAGATCGGTCCGTTCACCTCCAACAGCGTCTCGCCGGTGGGCACGCTGCAGCTCGAGCAGTACATGCGGGCGGCCGAGGAGCTCGCGACCCGGGCGGTGCAGGAGGATCTCGACGGTCGGCTGGGCTGCGCCGTGCCCGACGCGGGGCAGGGGTGGCCCGAGTCGTCGACCTGCCTCGACGATTTCATCCGCGACTTTGGGTCTCGGGTCTATCGTCGCCCCCTCGACCAAGACGAGCGCGAGCGCTACCGCCTGATGTACCAAGGCGCCGCGCAGACCACCGACGACCCCCGCGACGGTCTGCGGGTCGTGATCCAGGGGATGCTCCAGTCGCCCTTCTTCCTCTACCACGTGGAGCAGGGGCAGCCGGCCGAAGCGGACGGCGAGATCGTGGCGCTGACCGACTACGAGGTCGCGTCGCGACTGTCCTTTTTGCTCTGGAACACGATCCCCGACGACGAGCTGCGGTCGAGCGCCGAGGCCGGTGCGCTCGGGACGGCCGACGCGGTCGAGCAGCAGGTCGTGCGGATGCTCGAGGATCCCCGAGCCCGCGAGGGCATCGCGGGGTTCCACGAGCAGTGGCTGGAGATCGAAGATCTCGCGTCCACCGGCAAGCACCCCGACGTGTTTCCGCAGTACGACGAGGCGCTGGCCGCCGCGATGCTGGAGGAGACGGTGGAGTTTGCCTACCGCACCCTGACCGAGGGCGACGGTCGGCTCGAGATGCTCTTGCGCGGCAGTCACACGTACACCGAAGACCCGGCGCTGCTGGCCCTCTATGGGGCCGAGCTCCCGGCCGACCACACGCCCGGGGAGCCGATCGCGCTCGATCCTTCGCAGCGGGGGGGCCTGCTCACGCACGCCAGCGTGCTGGCCAGCCATGCCCACACCGACCAGACCTCGCCCGTCCATCGGGGGGTGTTCGTGCGGCAGAACCTGCTGTGCCACATCCTGCCCTCGCCGCCGCCCGACGTGGACGACACGCCGCCCGACCCCGACCCGAACGCGACCACCCGCGAGCGCTTTGCCGAGCACACCGAGGATCCCACCTGCGCCGCGTGTCATGACCTCATCGATCCGATCGGCTTTGCCTTCGAGCACTACGACGGGATCGGGGCGTATCGTACGCAAGAGAACGGGACCGAGATCGACGCGTCGGGGGAGCTGGTCGCGACCGAGGACATCGACGGTCCCTTCGTCGGGGTCCACGAGCTCAGCGAGCGTCTGCTGGGCAGCGCGCAGGTGCAGCAGTGTGTCTCGCGCCAGTGGTTCCGCTTTGCGTTCGGGCGGGTGGAGAGCGACGCCGACCAGTGCTCGCTCGAGACGGTCGACGAGGCGTTCGTCGCCTCGGGCTATCACGTTCCAACCCTCATCGGAGCGCTGGTTCGCAGCGATGCGTTTCGTCTGAGGCGTGTGCAGGGTTCTTTGGGAGGCGAGTGACGATGATCGGACGCAACACACACAACCGGCGCTTCCCTCGACGACGGGGGCTCGCCATGCCCCGTCGCCGCTTCTTGCAAGGGGTGGCGGCCGCGGGGGCGCTTGGTCCCCTGGTGCCCTTGCTCCACTCGGAGGCGGCCGATGGTGAGTTTCCCTGTCGGCTGATCCTGCTGTTTAGCCCCAACGGGAGCCTCCAGGAGCAATGGGAGCCCACGGGGACGGGCACGGATTTCACCCTCAGCGAGATCCTCGAGCCGCTCGAGCCCCACCGCGACTCGCTCAACATCGTCTCGGGGTTGCGGATGCGCACGCAGGGCCCGGGGGGGGCGCACCGCCGGGGGATCGGCCACCTGTGGACAGGCGCGCCTTTGCTCGAAGGCAACGAGTTTCCCAGCAACAACGGCAACACGGGCTGGGGGAGCGGGACCTCGGTCGATCAATTCCTCGTGCAGCAGCTGCAGCCGGACACGGTCTATCCCTCGCTCGAGTTCGGGGTGCAGACCAACGACCACGACGTCAACAGCCGGATGATCTACGCTGGCTCGGCCCAGCCGGTCGCCCCCGAGGATTCCCCGCAGGCGATGTTCGAGCGGCTGTTCGCCGATTTCGGGGTCGATACCGGGACCCTCGATCGGATCCGAGCCGAGCGGCACAGCGTGATCGACTCGGTCAAGGCCGATCTCGATCGCATCAAGACACGGGCCGGCCAGGAGGATCGCGAGCGGATGGAGCTGCACCTGCAGAGCATCCGGGAGATCGAGGTGCGGATCGACGCCGAGATTCCCGCGTGTGTGCCTCCCGATGGCACCCACATGGGCAACCACATGGGCAACGCCGCGTTCCCGGCGGTCTCGGCCGCGATGATCGATCAGATGGTCGCCGCGCTCGCCTGCGATCTGACCCGCTTTGCCAGCCTACAGTGGTCGCAGTCTGTCTCGCAGACCCGCTTCGAGTGGCTCGGTATCGACGAAGGCCACCACTCGATCTCGCACTACGGCAACTCGAACGAATCGATGGTCACCAACATCACGGCCATCAACCGCTGGTACGCGGGACAGCTGGCCTACCTGCTCGAGCGGCTGGCCGCGGTGCCCGAGGGGGACGGGACCATGCTCGACAACACCTTGGTGGTGTGGGGCAACGAGCTGGCGCGGGGCAACAACCACAGTCACGACCCCATGCCCTTCGTGCTCGCCGGGGGAGCGAGCGGCCAGATCGAGACCGGTCGTGTGCTCCGCTTCGACGACGGTTCGTCGCACAACCGACTGCTCGTGTCGCTGTGTCACCTGATGGGGGCCAACGACGTGGAGACCTACGGCGCCACCGACAACGGCAGCGGGGGCCTGGACGGCCTGACCTAGCCGCTCGAGCCAGTGATGGGCGCACAGTGATCGGAATCGCTCGGTGCGCTCAGCGCCGGCGTCCGGGAGCGTCGTGCAGGCTCGTGCACGAGGGTGGTGGGAGGGTCCAGACCCTCTCGGAGGCTTGTGCACGAGGGTGGTGGGAGGGTCCAGACCCTCTGGGAGGCTCGTGCACGAGGGTGTGGAAGGGTCCGGAGGGTCTCGGAGGCTCGTGCACGAGGGTAGGGGATGGTCCGGAGGGTCTCGGAGGCTCGTGTATGAGGGTGGTGGGATGGTCCGGACCCTCTGGGAGGCTCGTGCACGAGGGTAGGGGATGGTCCGGACCCTCTGGGAGGCTCGTGCACGAGGGTGCGGAAGGGTCCGGAGGGTTTTGGAGGCTCGTGCGCGAGGGGTGGAGTGGATCCGAGGCTCGGATCCGAGCTGCCGCATTGAGCGCAGCATCTAGGCCAAGGAGCGGTAATGGCGCATTGGGAGGTGTTCTCGATGAGGCGGTGTCGTGCGTGGCCCAGTCCGTGTAGTCCTGCCAGCGGGCCAGCGGCCGGGAACTCGAAGTGCATTCTGGCAGAGTCGACCCTACGGCTCTTGGTCAGTGGCTGCGTTGTTGCCAGAGCCCAACGCTTTGAAGCCTGCACGATCGCATACAAGTCGTGAGTCTGAAGGATCGAATGGGCCAGGTGCCGTCCCGGCCTTCCTTGTCGACCATCAGCGGAGCAGAGCGAGTCATGACCCTTGACCACTTCTGCGACTGGCACATACAGAAACCCGAAGGACGATTGAAATTGTGTGTGAAGGATGCACTGACATATATCAGGGAAGCCACTAGGTGCTGCAAATTCTTGTTTTTTTGCTGACAAAAAGCATACCGGGCGTTGCCTATCAGTGCAGTGAATGTACGTGAGCGTTGAGTGCCTGGGTGGCCTTGGCGTCGATGTCGTACCAACCGAAGAATCGAAGTGAACAAGAGGACTATCGTGGGACACTCGAAGATCAATCGTCTGACGCTCGATGCTCTGGCGGTCTGCGTACCACCGCCTTCGCTGATGCCGAAAAAGGAGGCGAATACTCCTTGGTCCGAGTCAATTCATCCTGTGATGGGGCGATGGCTCAGGGCCCTACGAATCGCCGTAAGGGTCGCGCCGATCGCCTTGGTGGCCACGGCCTGTACCGGCGAAGCGCGGATGTACCCGAGCGCCGACGGCACCATGCTGGTGCGCGAGGGCGAGCCCGATCCATCGACCCTCGTGCATCACGAGAGCCGTCGCTCTCAGAGCGTGCTGTCCATGCCGCTCATGCAGCTCAACGACGGTGGTTCCGCCAACGTGTTGATCTGGGAGCAATATACTATCAGCAACGCCGTGGCCACATCGCTACAAGGAATGGGACATACGGTGACCACGGAGGGGCAGCTGCCGCAGGATCTCAGCTCCTACGACGTCATCTGGCACTTCGGCGCATTCTCGGCACCGACGGCGCAAGAGCAAACGCGTCTGGCCGATTTCCTTGCAGCGGGTGGCGGGCTCCATATGACGGGCGAGCGACCGTGCTGCGACGATATGAATGATGGGTGGGATGACTTCGTCGCCGCGGTCGTCATCGGCGGAGACTCGCTCACCATCGGCCGCCAGGGCGATATCTCCGCGGTCGGGGGCGGCTACGCCTCGCCCTATCAGGTCAACCAGGATGTCCAGGGGCAGGTCGCCGGCTCCCCGCACCAGGTCGATACGCTCCATCTGGCGGCGTCGGGCGGCATCGATGGACTCGACGATCCGGACAACATCTTGGCCATCGGCAATGGGTCGGTGCCCGTGGGTGCGGTCTGGGACAGCGCCGATCTCGTGGGCAATGCTGGCCGGCTGTCGCTGATCATGGACGTCAACTGGGTCGGCTCGACGTACTTTCCCTTACAAGACAACGAATCCATGCTGCAAAACTTGCAGGTTTTCTTGCAGGGTGGACAGGGCAGCGCGCCGATCGCCGACGCAGGTTTCGATCAGAGCGCCGATTGCCTGCTGCCCGGCGAGGATATCCCCGTAGATCTCGATGGCACCGGCTCGAGCGATGCCGACGGCGACCCCCTGACGTACGCCTGGTACGAGGACGACGTGCTCATTGCCACGGGGGCTACGCCGACCGTGTTTCTGCCGCCTGGTGACCATACGATTACGCTCGTTGTCAACGACGGCTCTGTCGACTCCGATCCCGATAGCGTGGCGATATCGCTGGTCGCAGACTCCGAGGCGCCGTGGCTGAACGTCCTCGGGGACAATCCCGCGGTGGTCGAGTGCGGTAGCGTCTACCTGGACGACGATGCGATCGCGGGCGACTCGTGTAGCGGCGACCTCACCAGCGAGATCGTGACGATGAATAACGTCGACACCGGGGCGGTGGGCGGCTACTCGGTCGACTACGAGGTGACCGATGATGCGGGGCTATCGGCCAGTGCCACGCGTGCCGTAGAGGTGCAAGACACCACGCCACCGGTCGTCGAAGTGACGTCCATGATGTCCCTATGGCCGCCCGACCATACCTATCACGAGTTCAGCCTCGACGACTGCGTAGAGTCGATCGACGAGGCCGGCTGTACACCGCTGGATGCGAGCGCTGCCCGGATCGACGCGATTTACAGCGACGAGCTGGAAAACGGCATCTTTGATGGAGATACCGAAGACGACATCGTCATCGTCGACGACCAGAACTTCCTCGTTCGCGCCGAGCGCAAGAGCGGCGGCGATGGCCGTGTGTACGGTGTCGAGTTTACGGTGACCGACGGTTCGGGTAACTCGACCTCCGCGACCTGCTATATCGGGGTGCGTCACGATTGGGACGGTGGCCCAGCCGTGGACAGCGGGCCGAGTTATACCGTTGTGAATTAGGGGGTCGAGGCGGTCGAGGTCGGTGCGGTCTACTTCTACGGACCGCACCGCTCCCGCCCCGCCTAGACCGTCACTGGCCCGTCGCAGTACGCGGGATTCCCGAAGTTCGTGTCGTCGGCGCCGAACCAGTTGAGGAAGGTCGTATAGAGCTCCCCCGTTCGCGCCCCGCCCAGATCCACGTACCGCCCGGTCGACAGCTGTCCGCCCACGCCACCGGCGAGCACGATCGGCAGCCCATTGGTCGAGTGCGACGCCGGGTTGCCCAGCTCGCTAATCGACATGACGAGCATGTTGTCCAGCAGCGACCCATCCCCATCAGGCGTAGTGGCGAGCTGCTCCAGCAGGTACGCGTACTCCTCCATGTACCACCGATACACCGCCCGCGGCGCGCTGCGATCTCCCATGTTCGGGATGTCGTGCACCATCGAGTGCCACTCGGGATACCCTCCGGGCACGCCCACCGGCAGCCACGGATAGTCGGGCCCGTGGTAGTTGGTGTACTGCAACGTGCCCACGCGGCTCAGATCACAGGCCATGGCCATGACCATCAGATCGATGAACGCCCGCGAGGAGACGTCATCTTGGCCCTGGTCGTTGTGGTTGTAGTCGCCCGGCAGGCTCAGCTCGGGCACCCCACACGCCTGGCCGGCCTGGCCCTCGTTCCCTAGCTGGATCTCCAGCTCGCGGATCTTGTCCGCATGTCGCTGCAGCGTCTGTCGGTCGGCCGCGCTGGCTCGCGCCACCGTCCCGTTGAACTGGTCGAGCACCGAGTCGAGCACGCTGCCCCGCCGCGCTCGCAGCCGCTGCAGGGCAGTAGGGGCCTGGGCCGGATCCTCGTCTAGATCCGCAAACAGCTGATCGAAGATCGCCCGCGGATCCCCGTCGAGCGGCACCGGATCTTGGGGCCCGGCCATCAGCGCCTGGTACTCCCCGACGCCCTCGCCCCCCACGCCAAATTGCAGGCTTCGGTACGGCGTGGGCGCGTCGAGCCGCTCCGCGATCACCTGATCGATCGACGGCCCATCGGCGAGGTTGTTGTTCCCCGAGTTGCGCGCGCAGGTGAACACGGTACGCCCCGAGTTGACGTGCCCGTTGACCCCATAGTCGCCCCCCGAGGGGTTGTCGCAGCTGAGCACCGGCACGATGTGCTCGCGAACCGGCTCGAGCGGCGAGAGGATCTCCGAGAGCACCATGTCGCCCGTGGGTCCCGAGGGCGCCCACTCGTCCCATAGCGTGCCCTGCACGTGCATGAACTGCAGGTAGCGAAGCGGCGCCCCGGCCCCGCCGGCGCGGGCGGGTCCTACGGACTCGAGCAAGGGCAGGGCGACCGCAATGCCGCTAGCGCCCCGCAAGAAGTGTCGTCGGCCGAAGGATCGATGTCGCATGGTCTTACTCCCCCTCCGTGATCACGCGCATCCGGAACGCGTTGCTCGCCACCAGCTCCATGATGAGCGCGGGTACGTCGCCGCCCGACTCGATGAACGCCTGCTCGACCGGCTCTACGGCGCACGCGAGCGCCTGGCTGCGCTCGAGCCCCAGCGAGTGCCGATAGAACTGGTTGGCGAAGCAGGCGGTGACCACCTCGCTGTCGGCCAGGCGCTCCCCGAGCTCGGGCACGCCTGCGAACTCCCCGCCCAGCGGAGCCTGGGACACGGTGATCTCGCCGCGATCGTCGATGGGCGATCCATCCACATCGAGCTCGCGCCACGCCCCGGATGCGTCGTAGTGCTCAAAACCCAGCCCAAGCGGGTTCATCAGCCCGTGGCAGCCGCCGCAGTTGAGGTGCTCCATCAGGATCTCGCTGCGCTGGCGCTCGGTGGCCCCCTCGGGGTACTGCGGCGCGTTGGCCATCGCGTCGTCGGGCGGGGCCGGGATCGCGTCGCACAGCAGCTGGGTCCGCACCAGCCGCCCGCGGAAGATCGGCGCGCTGCTGGTGCGCGTGCTGTGCTCGGCCAGCAGGGCGGGTCGCGACAGCAACCCGGGTCGCCGCTCGGCGGGCAGGCTGACCTCGGTCCAGCCGCTGGCCGGCGCCGCCACCCCGAAAAACTCCGCCATGGTCGCGTCGACCTGGGTCACCGGGCTGGTCAACAGGTTACGCAGGGTGGGCTCGTCGCTGGCGAGTACCCCATCGATGAACCGCGAGAGCTCCTGGTCGGCCGCGCTGGCGAAGGCCTCGTCGTAGGCGGGGAAGAGCGCTTGGTCCTTGTCGAACGCCGGCACCCCGTCGAAGTGGATCCACTCGCGGAAGAAGCGGTCGAGGGCGGGCCCGCTGCGCGATGGATCGTCGAGCAGGCGCTGGGCCTGCTCGCGCAACTGCTCGGGCTCGTGGAGCAGCCCCGCCTCGGCCAGCTGCATCAGCTCGTCGTCGGGCGTGGTGTCCCAAAGAAGATACGAGAGCCGCGTGGCCAGCTCGAAGTCCGACAGCGCGACCACGCCGGGCGAGATCTCTTCGGTCCCTTCCTCGAACAGGTAGAGGAACTGCGGGGCCTGGAGCACCGCGCTGACCACCGTGCCGATCCCGTCGGCGAACCCGTCTTCGCTCTCCACCTGTGTGTACAGATCGAGCAACGCCTCGCGCTCGTGCGCGTGCAGGGGCCGGCGAAACGCGCGGCGCCCCAGGTCGTCGATGAACCCCTCGGCGCACGTTGGACCCGGCTCGCAGGCGACGATCGTCCCGACCTGCTCGATGACTTGTAGCCCCGCGTGCTCGGCCGCGATGAGGATGTCTTCGGCCGCCGACAGCGACACGATGTTGGCCGCGGGGTTGTTGCTGTACTCCTCGTGGATCACGCTTTGCGGAAAGCTCGAGCCCGGCTCGACGAGCCCGTCGAACAGATCGCGCACCGTGTTGTCGTACTGCGCCCGGGTCAGCCGCCGCATGGGGGCCAGCCCCGCGCCCACGCCCGCGCAATCCACCGTGGGATCGCCCGAGTCACCGTCGTCGCCCGCCTCGTCGCCCGCTTCGTCACCCGCCTCGTCGCCGTCGTCGCCGTCACCCGCGGCGCCCGGCATCCCATCGCGGCCGGCGTAGCATCCCGCCATCAGCAGGGTCAGGACCCATGGCCCTGCCGCGCCCCAGGCGCTGTTCCCTCGTCCGATCCCCAACATCACGGCGGTCTCGATACGCCCCGGGTGCCGACGGGGTGAAAGTAATCATGGGGCGGTGGATGACATGCAGCGCACTGGGGGCAACGGGGGGCGGGCCTGCGCTCAGGAGCACCCGCGGATCCAGAGGATGGATGACCCCAACAGCACAGACGGATCCGAGGGCATCGACCCCCAACGACACCCGAGCGATTGCGCATGCGGCCGACCGCCTAGCAAGCGCGATCCATGGCATCTAGCAGCGCGCATCGGATCCGCCCGGGCTCGGCCCGGGCGGATGCACCACGCGCTTCTCGCTTGCCTGCTCGCTCTACAGGCAAGACCCCAGCAGTGGCCCCACGCAGGCGTTCTCCTGCGACAGCGTGGTCGATCCGAAGAACCCGCTGGGGAAGATCGCGTCCATGATCGTGAAGTTCGCCAGCTCGACCATGTCGCTGTCGCGGGTGATCGTGATGGCGCTTTGCGTGGCCGTATGGTCGATGATCACCGTATATGACTCCCCCTCGACCCAGCCGTCGGACAGTCCGCCCGGATCAGTCGGCAAGAACAGCAAGGTCGAGTTGGGGGTGTCGTTGGGGCAGTAGAAATCAGCCCCGCCCAGCGACGCGAAGCCGGGCCCCTGGACCCGCTTGACGAGCACCCCCGCCGGGGTGGCACAGCCAAAGAAGTTCTGGGTGCTCTGCTTCCAGACCAGTGAGTAGAAGTTGGACGCATCCTGGGCGCCCCACACCAGTCCCATCCAGTCGTCGTCTGCGTTGGCGTTCGTTACCTCGAGCGTGCTCTGCAGGCGGGCCTGGTCGAAGACGACCTGATCGCACAGGTGCAGGCCGAACTCGTTGTTGCCCAGCTCGCAGGCCACGGTGCCGCCCATGCTATAGGTGATATAGGCGGGCTCGCCCGTCGAACTGGCGTTGTAGTCGGCCTGGAACAGCGTGCAGTTATTCTGAAGGTCCAAGGGGTTGGCGTTGGCCACCACGCTAGTGTCCTGTGCGAGGGTTACGCCATCATTGACAGTAACCGTATAGCTCTGGAAGCCGGCGGGCGAGGCGTCGGTGACGTCGGAGTTGGGGTTGCTCAGTGAGCCGTCGTTGGGGGTCCACGCGTAGGTGTAGGGCCCCCCGGTGCCGCCCGAGGCCACCGCGGTCAGGGTCACCGGTATGCCGGCGAACTCCGAGCATGCAGGTGCGGTGGTGACGGTCAAGAAATCGTTGCAGGTCGACGTACCGGGGTCGCAGCCAGCCGAGAGGCAATCCCCTCCGAGCGCGCAGCCTTCGCCCGGGTTGCAGGTCATGCCGCACATGCCCCCGCAATCCAGATCGGTCTCACTGCCGTTTTGCACGCCATCGGCGCAGTTGGGCGGCTCGCATACGCCGATCTCGAAGTTGCAGACCATCGAGTCGCAATCGTCATTGTCTTCGCACATCTGCCCATCGCCGCAGGGGTCGCATATGGGCCCGCCGCAGTCGACGTCGGCCTCGTCCGCGTTTTGGATCCCATCGTTGCACGCAGGTGGCGAGCAGGTGTTGGTGCCGGGATCACACACGTCGGACGCACAGTCGCCGTCCACCATGCACATGTCGCCGTCTTGGCAGGGCTGGCAGTCGGGCCCGCCGCAGTCGACGTCGGTCTCGCTGCCGTTGAGCACGCTGTCGCTGCACGACGCGGGCTGACACTCTTCATTGAGGCAGACCATCGACTCGCAGTCGAAGTCGGTCAGGCAGTCGTCGCCGTCTTGGCAGGGGGCGCAGTCGGGGCCGCCGCAGTCGATGTCGGTCTCGAGGCCGTTGAGCGCCCCGTCGTCGCACGCCGGCGGCTGGCAGACGTTCCCGTCGCACGAGTCCGAGGCGCAGTCGAAATTGTCCTCGCACATCTGCCCGTCACCGCAGGGGGCGCAGTCGGGTCCGCCGCAATCGACGTCGGTCTCTTCGCCGTTTTGCAGCCCGTCGACGCAGCTGGGATCCTCGCACACGTCGAGCACCGGATCGCACAGGTTCGACATGCAGTCGGCATCCTCCTCGCACGTCTGCCCGTTGTCGCAGCCGGGGCAGTTGGGGCCGCCGCAGTCGACGTCGGTCTCCTCGCCGTTTTGTACCGTGTCGTCGCAGGCGGCCGGGGTGCAGGTGCCCGTGCCCGGATCGCAGGTCTGCGACAGGCAGTCGCCGTCCTCGAGGCACGTCTCTCCGTCTTGGCAGGGTTGGCACTCGGGGCCGCCGCAGTCGACGTCGGTCTCGTTGCCGTTGAGCTCCCCGTCTACGCACGTCGGAGGCACGCACTGGCCCTCTTCGCAGCTGCCCGACAGACAGTCGGAGTCCATCTCGCACTGCCCGGGCACGTCGCAGCCGGGGCACTCGGGTCCGCCGCAGTCGACGTCGGTCTCGTTGCCGTTGGGGGTCCCGTCGTCGCACGTGGGGCCCAGGCATAGCCCCAGGTTGGCATCGCAGACCAGGTGGATACAGTCGATGTAGATCAGACAGCCCTCGCCGGGCTCGCAGGTCGACCCACACGCGCCGCCGCAGTCGAGATCGGTCTCGGTGCTGTTTTGCACCCCATCGTCGCAGGTGGGCGGAGCGCACTCGCCGGTGGCCTTGATGCACACTCCGCTCTGGCAATCCTCGCCGTCTTCGCAGCCGTCGCCGGTGGGGCACCGCTCGCACGTGTCCCCGCCGCAGTCGACGTCGGTCTCGTCGCCGTTTTGGACCCCGTCGCTGCACGAAGGCGCCTGGCAGGTGTCGTCCTCGCATACCTGCGACTGGCAGTCGCTGCCCTGCTGGCAATCCTCGCCGTCGGCACAGGGATCACAGTCGGGACCGCCACAGTCGACGTCGGTCTCGTCGCCGTTCTCGAGCCCGTCTTGGCACGAGGGGCTGCCGCAGATCATCTCGTCGCACTGGCCCGACGCGCAGTCTTCGGGCCCTTCGCACCCCTGGCCCTCGTCGCACTTGTCCTCGCACGACCCACCGCAGTCGATGTCGGTCTCGTCGCCGTCCTGCACGCCGTTGTCACAGTCGCCGTCGCCGGGCCCCGATCCCTGCGAGCCCGAGCCGGGATCGGTGACCATGCTGCCCTCGGTGTCTGTGACCGTGACCGTGGCGTCGTCGCTGTCGTCGCTGTCGCCATCGGTGCCGTCGGCCCCGGTCACCATCGGGCATACCCCCTCCATCTCTTGGAGCAGCCCGTCGTCGGCGCAGGGGTCCGCGCATCCCGAAAGCCCCAGCAGGCCGATCGCGCCGGTCGTTACGATGAATCGTTGTCTAGTCATATCAATCCCCCCGCGGCCTATCCGATCGATCGGCCGCTTGTCTCATCCAGCTTGTCATTGTCGCCTACGTCGGTCGGGCCAGACCCTCGGTCCTTCGGGCCAGGCCCTCGGTCCAGGTCTTCGGGCCTTCGGGCCAGGCCCTCGGTCCAGGTCTTTGGGCCTTCGGGCCAGGCCCTCGGTCCAGGCCCTCGGTCCTGGGGCTCACTTCTGAAGCAGCTTGAACTCGATGCGTCGGTTCTTGGCGCGACCCTTCTTGGTCTTGTTGCTCTCGATCGGCTCGGTCTCGCCCGCTCCGCGGGTCTGGAATCGCTTGGCATCGAGCCCCGCGTCTACGAAGTAGTCGCGGACCGCATCGGCGCGCCGCTGCGAGAGCTCGAGGTTGGCGTCGTCGCTGCCGCGGTCGTCGGTGTGACCGCTGACCTCGAGGCGAAGCTCGGGGAACTCCTGGAGCACCTTGAGCGCGTTCTTGAGGACGGGCATCGACTTCTTCCGAATGGTGGCCTTGCCGGTGTCGAAGTAGATGCCCTTGATCACCCCGGTGAACTTCTTGATCTCCTTGGGCACCTCGTCGGGGCAGCCGTCTTCGTCTTGGAAGCCGTTGCTGGTCTCGGGCTCTTCGACGCACTTGTCGTCGGGGTCGAGGATCCCGTCGCCGTCGGTGTCGGGGATGGGGCAGCCGTCGTACTCGGGGACGCCCGGCTCGTCGACGCACTTGTCGTCGGGATCGAGGATCCCGTCGCCGTCGGTGTCGGGGATGGGGCAGCCGTCGTACTCGGGGACGCCCGGCTCGTCGACACACTGGTCGTCGGGGTCGAGGATCCCGTCGCCGTCGGTGTCGGGGATGGGGCAGCCGTCGTACTCGGGGACACCCGGCTCGTTCGGACACTGGTCGTCGGGATCGAAGATCCCGTCACCGTCGGTGTCGACCGGGCCCGGGGGTGGCTCGGGATCCTTGCGTCCGAGCACCAGGCTCAGGCCCAGCAAGACCTCGGGGGAGTGCACCACGCTCTCCCCCACGCCGCGGCGTGCGGTCATGGTGTCGCGCACGTCCAGGCGCAGCGCGGAGCGCCGGCTCATGTAGATCTTGACCCCGCCGCCGAAGTGAAAGCCCAGGTCGATGTCGTTGCCGATCGCCTCCCGCCCGCTGGACACGCCCAGCCCGGTGACGCCGGCGAGCACGAAGGGCGTGACGCTCCACCGCGGAAGCTGCAGCAGCAGGTGCCCGCGGGCCGCGTAGAGCAGCGCGCTCTGTCCGTTGTCGACCTCGGTCGGCAGGACGGCGCCCTCGGCTTCCAGGCCCAGGATCCGCAGCGGGAGGTAGGCCACCCGCAGCCCGATGTCGGGGGCGACGCGGTTGATCGGCCGAAAGCCTTGGTCGACCAGCGTGAAGTCGTACTCGAACAGCTCGTGGCGTGGATGCGGAAACATCACGCCGCCGAAGATGCCCAGCTCCCAGGTGTTGCGCTCTGGAGCCCAGCGGCGGATCCACGGTTGATCCTTGCGCTTGCTCTTGCTGCGCCGCTTGCCCTTGTTGCCCGTGTCGCCGTTGTCGCTCGCCTCACCCTCGGCGGGGCCGTCGGCCTCACCCTCGGCGCTGGCGTCGGCTCCCGATGTCCCGACCGAGATCGTGCCCTCCGCCTCGGCGCCGGGGCCCATCGAGAGTGCGAACCAAGAAGAAAACAACCACGCGAAGTTCACCGTCATGCCCTCACCCCTGTCGTTGGGATGCTCCTAGCATTGATCGTGCCGGTTTGTGGAATGAGCACGGCAAGAGACTCGCATAGGGGGCAGTGGCCCTCCAAGCGCCGTTTTGGGGCACCTAGAGCCGGATACCACTCCGGGGCACGATACCCCAGTGGGTCCGTGGGCCTCGTGACTTCGCCGAGAGGATCTCGCTTGGATCCCCGATCCCGGGATCATGTCGCGTTGTGGATCGCCGAGCACAACACGGGATGGACATCCTCACAAAAATAGTCGTCCCAGGCCCCGTGAAACCACCCCGATCCGGTGATACCGAAGGTCAAGCGGGCACAGTCCTGCCCCGGTTAGGCATCATCAGGCTGAGTCGCGCCCCAATTGTCGTAGGTCCACCGGGTGTCGTCGACCCAGCGCCACGGCCCTTCCTCGGGGTCCTGGCGGGCCCCGAGCCAGAACCGGCCTTCACCGATCTGCTCGAGCAGGAACGCTTGCGTCGCCTCGTCGGGGACGATCGCTGCATGGGCGCCCAGTGTTTGGCAGTAGATCTGCGCATCTGCCCAGGGTTTTTGCACGTCGCAGACCCACCATGCTCGACCGACGCCCTGGAGTAGGGTGCAGTCGTTGCAGCGGGTCGAGCCCGCGGCGACCTCGTCGACCAGGCCGTCGAGGTCGTTGTCGAGCCCGTCGCAGATCTCGGGCGTGCCTGGCTCGCCCCGATCGTCGGATGCGCTGGTCGAGTCGACCGCCGGTCCATCGGTTGGGGTGCTCCCGCCTTGGGTGTTCAGGGGGTCTGGATCGAAACGACCCACGACTTGGTCTTCGCATGCACTCGGGCTGATGCTCAGGGCCACGAGCATCATGGCAATGGCCCGAATGGTCCAGTGGCGCATCCGCAGATCACGGTAGCGGACCGATCGGATTGCTGCATGGCCGACCAGGGCGGGCGGGGCATGGGCGGACGATGCCCACGCGGGGATGGTGGGTGCGACCCTGCGCGTGTAGCGCGCAATCGCCGGCGGTCGGACGTGAAGGGGTGACCGAATTCGCACGCCACGTGCGACCATGGCGCGCTCTATCCGTAGGTCTCGCCAACACACCGTAGGCTTATCAGGGGCATAGTAAGATACATACCGATACTGCTCCACAACGTCGTTCTGAGGCTATGAGCGAGGGTGGCGTTACGTCCGCCGACCGTGGAGCGACGCGCGAAAAAATCGGCGCGGACGTTCACCCCGCCCGGTGCTCCTGGGTATCGGGATGATCGCGTGGTCTCGTCCACCCCAACGTTTCCGCCGGTCGGCCTTTGGCCGCTGTGGCCGCTGCGGCTGCCGCTGCGGCGCTCCGCCGATTCGCCGGTGTGGGACTGCATTGCGCTGGCCGTGCGTCGGGCGCTGACCGACCGCTATGCTCGGAGCGCGATGGGGAGCCAGGGCGATCCGGCCGCGCGCCGCAAGGCCGACCTGCGGCTGGTGCGTGCGGTCCAGCGGGGTGATGCCCGGGCGCAGGCGCAATTGCTGGACATGGTCCTCCCTCACCTTCGCGCGGTGGCGCGGACGATCCTGAACAACCCCGCCGACGTCGACGACGCGGTTCAGGTGGCCTTGATGCGGGTGCTCGAGGGGCTCTCGGGGTACCGGGGGGAGTCGAGCGTGGTGCGTTGGTCTCGACGGGTGGCGGCTCACGCCTGCCTGCGCCAGCGCGAGCAGAACCAGCGACGGTTGCGGGTGGTCGAGCTTTGTGCCGACGAAGACCAGGCCGCTGCACCGCCGCCGGCCGAGCGCTTGGGTGAGGGGCTGCCTCGCCACTTGTCCGAGTATCTCGACCAGCTGCCCGCGGTGCAGCGTGAGGCCCTGGTGCTGCGGCACGTGCTCGATCACAGCGTGGCCGAGGTGGCCGAGCTGACCGGCGCTCCTATCGACACGGTCAAGTCGCGGCTGCTCTACGCCCGCCGGGCCCTACGGGGGATCATTGGTCGCGATGCGGCGCGGCCTCCTCGGCGAGGAGCGGGAGCATGAGCGAGCCGACGCGCTGGGACGCGCTTGCCGATGCGCTGGCGGTCGAGGACGACCTGTCCGAGCCCGAGCGTCGCTTCGTGGCCGAGTGTGCCGAGCCCCTGGTCGCCCGGGAGCGGGCGATCTACGAGGAGCTGGCCGCGGCGGGCCGGCCCGGGCCGTGGGACGACCAGGCGGCGGACCGCCAGCGCGCCGAGGCCACGCTGGCCGCGTTCCAGCGGGCCCACGCCGGCGCTCCTGCGTCGGGGCGAGGCTGGGTCGTAGGCGCGGGCTCGGCACTCTTGGCCGTGGCGGCTGCCCTGGTGCTGTGGTGGGCGTGGCCGGCTCCCGACGCGGTGCTCACTCCCCAGGTGATGGTGCAGAGCGGCACGTTGATGCTCGATGGGGCGTTGCTGGGGCCCGGCGAGTCGCTGCCTGTCGATCGCTGGGTGGTGGTGCAGACCCGGGCTTGCGTGCGGACCGGGCACGGGCTGGGGTGTGCGTCCCCGCAATCCCGCCTGCGGATCCGCGGCGCGATCGAGCGCGAGCAGCTCGAGGTGGCTGACGGTACGCTCACCTTCGAGGGCACCGGGGTCGTCTCGACCGCCCTGGGCACCGTCGAGTCGCAGGACGGGCGCTTCGAGCTGGAGATCTCCCCGCAGGGGCTGCACATAGAGGCGGCGGCCGGTCGTGTCGAGCTTCGCGACGATGATGAGGGTACGCCCCGGACTCTGGAGATCGGCGAGCCACACACGCGCTCGATCGCATCCCGAGAGTCCTCGGACGATCCCACCGTGCTCACGAGCCCAGTCGACCCCGACGAGCCGGAAGACGACGGCGCTTCTGGTCGCGGACGACGGTCGGCGGCCCGGGGCCGTTCGTCCTCTGCGAGCGCCAGCGAACTGCTCGGGGCGGCGCGGCGCCATGCGGCCTCGGGAGAGCTCGGTCGGGCGCTGTCGACCTACGCCACCCTGCGTCGTCAGCATGCTGGCTCGCCCGAGGCCCACGCCGCCCACGTATCGGTCGGTCAGCTCGAGCTACGCCGCGGTCGGGCCAAGGCCGCGCTGCGGGCCTTCTCGCGCTACCTGTCGGGCGGGGGCGGGGCGCTGGCCGAAGAAGCCCACTGGGGCAAGATCCGCGCCTTGCATCGCCTGGGGCGGACCCGGGCCCGTGACGAGGCGATCGCTGCGCTGCGCCGTAGCTATCCTGCGAGCGTGTACCTGGCGCGCGCGTCGTCCCTGTAGGCAGGGCGGTGGTAGGGCGGTGGGCGGTCGGTGGGCGGTCGGTCCCGCGGGGCTGCCGGGCGCGCCCCTCATTGCCCGTTGAGGGGATAAACTCAGTGATTTCATGTGGGTAGTGACATGGGATCACGGCCTGCTAGCCTCCCTCGCGATGCCCCTGTCGCCCGAGCAGGAGTGGACCCTGACCGCGTGTGGCTTGGTCGCTCACGCCGACGGGATCCTGGAGGTCGGTGAGTGGGATCGCGTGCTGTGGATGCTCGACGATCGGATCGGTGATGGTGATGCCTCCGCCTGGGTGTCGCTGCTGGCCGATCGCGAGCGCCTGCGGGCCCACATGGAAGGGCTCGCCCCGCCCATGCCGTTCTTTAACGAGCCGATCCTCGAGAAGGCGTGGCGCATGGCGCTGGCCGACGGGGAGGGCAGCGAGCAGGAGGCCGCGGTTCACGATGCGCTGGCGGCCCGGCTGGGCATCGACGCGACCGAGGCGGCCCGCCTGCGTGCCCACTGGCTGGCCCAGGCCCATGTGCGGTCGGAGCTGGTGGCCGGCTTCGCGGCGATCCTCGCCAACCTCGACGGGGTGCTCGACTCCTCCGAGATCCAGGCCCTCGACGCGTTGCTCGATCACTTGCCCACTCCCGAGGAGCGCCGCCCCGCGCTCCGGGCCATGCGCGACGATCCACCTGCGCTGCCCGACGTGGTCGGCGAGCTGATGGCGATGGATCCCGAGGAGCGTCGGATCGCCCTGCTCGAGCTGATCCCGCTCGTTCATGCCTGCGGAGGGGCGCCCCGCGAGCGCAACCTTTTGCTCGACGTCGCCCGACAGCTTGCGGTGTCGACCGAGGAGATCGAGCATCGTCTCGAGGAGCACCGCTTGGGCCGCGGGCACCGTCAGGGCCATGGGCACCGCCACGATGGCTGATCGTCCGCCCGCGTCCGCCGACACCGACAGGATCGGGCCCACCGCCCACTACACCGCGTATATCTGGCATCGCCTTGGGCTGCCCTACGCCGAGTACTTCGCCACCCGGCGGGGCGCTGCGCTCTACTGGGGGCTGCTTGCCCTGGGAGAGTGGGTCACTCGGCTGCTACCGGCCGTGCCCTCGATGCGCCAGCACCTCGAGGCTCGGCATCGGTTGATCGACGCGGTGGTGCTCCGGCTGCGGCCCGGGTGCGTCGTGGAGATCGGGGCTGGGCTCACCCCGCGCGCGGTCGCGTGGGCGGCCGACAAGGGGGTCCCGGGGATCGAGCTGGATCTGCCGGGGATGGCGGCGGCCAAGCGGCGACGTCTGGCGCGGTTGCCCGCCGGCCTGCAAAAGCGGCTCGAGGGGCGGCACGAGGTGCGGGCGCTCGACGTGCTCGCGCCCGGGTTCGGGGAGCGACTGACGGCGCGGCTTTCGAGGTACCGGCGGCCGGTGGTGGTGGCCGAGGGATTGCTCAGCTACTTCGATGCGCCGGCGCGGCGGCAGGTGCTGTGCGGCGTGGTGCAGGCGCTGCGGGCGGTGGGGGGCGGCACGATGGTCTGTAGCCTCCATACCGCGGCGGCCCAGGCCCGGGTGGGTCGGGCGGCCCAGGTGCTGCGGGCGGCCCAGCGGGGGATCACCCGGCGGCGGATGCCCGCGCCCTACGCCGATCTCGACGCGATCGAGCGAGTGTTCGAGGCCGCCGGCTTCGACCACTGTCACGAGGCCCACGGCCCCGACTACGCCGATCTCGAGCCACGGCTGGCCCGACTACGGTCGGTGGTGCACGTGATCGTTGGGCGGGTGGAGCCGAGGGGCTGATGCATGGCGCACGAAGCCAGCACCACGAGGCACGATGATTGGGTTGGTGCTCGGGGCTCTTTACCATCATCGATGGTGTGAGCATCGATGGTGTGAGCATCGATGGTGTGAGCATCGATGGTGTGAGCATCGATGGTGTGAGCATCGATGGTGTGAGCATCGATGGTGTGAGCATCGATGGTGTGAGCATCGATG
>JBCCWC010000083.1:0-53032 GCA_039194325.1 Myxococcota bacterium | reverse complement strand
GGTAGGTTGGCACTACATCCGCTTTCGGGCGGACGGAGTGGAGCCCGGTCGAGTCATTCCAAACGGTTGGATGTCAAGCCCGGCGAGATCGGCCCCGATTTTTTTCGAAATCGGGGTCCAACTGCCGAAGTTGGGCTAGCGGGCCGCCTCGACCTCGTGCGGTCGATGCACGCGCATGATCTCGCACCGGGGGAAATCGCCATCGATCGGCGACCGACGACGGCCGAACAAGCAGAGGCGGCGCCGATCGTTGCCTGTGGCATGATGCGGTGTGATCTCCTCGGCGACCCGCAAGGCAACGGCCCACACGACCGGCACGGCGCTCTGGTCACCCCACGGGATGAACGCGAGCCCGACGCAAGGCTACGGACGCGAGGGCGCCGGCGCCTTGCCCTCGGCAAGTTTCCGCCGACGGGCCACGGGGGCCTTCGCGTCCCCGGGCGCCTTCGCGTCCCCGGGCGCCTTCGCTGGCGACTTTGCCGGGGCCTTCGCTTCGGCCTTCGCTTCGGCCGGCGCCTTCGCGTCCCCGGGTGCCTCGTCGTCCGCCGCCTCGTCGTCCTGCTCGTCCTCCACCGCCTCAGCGGCCGCAGACCCCGGCGGCTTCCCGAGCGCCTTGGCCTCCGCCTCCGCCTCGCGCTGCTCCCACAGCGCCCGCAGAGCATCGACCCGGTCGGCGCGCGCCTGGCTGGGTGGGATCCGAAACCCGGCGCTCGCCAGCCGGCAGCGCTGCATCAGCGCATCCGACCCCAGCCCCAGCACGATCGACAGCGTAGCCGCGGCCGCGAGGACCAGCGGCGCCCCGCGTCCCTCCACCACCCCCAGATCCCGCTCGAGCGGCGGCCGGAAGTACATGTTGACGATGAGCCGCAGGTAGTAGACGGCGCCGATCACCGAGTTGACCAGCGCGATGATCACCACGATCCGCAAGAACTCGTTGGAGTGCTCGAACGCGGCCCGGAACACGAAGAGCTTGCCGAAGAACCCGGCCATGGGCGGCATACCCATCAGCGACAGCAGACAGATCGTCATGCCCAGGGCGATCCCCGGCCGCTCGACGGCCAGGCCCGACCACTCGTGGGCCGAGGTGGCCTCCTTCTTGTTGCGCCCCAGGTAGCTGACGCAGGCAAAGGCGCCCAGCGTGGCCACCGCGTAGGTCAACAGATAGAAGAGCACCGAGGCCACCGCGGTGTCGCCCGCGTTCATGGCCCACTCGGCCTCGTCGGCGGCGGGGATATAGCCGCGATCGGGATGATCGCCGTAGAAGCTACCCGCGGCCACCACCCCCACCAGCAGGTAGCCCACGTGAGCCACCGACGAATAGGCGAGCAAGCGCTTGACGTTGGTCTGGCGGACCGCCGCGAGGTTGCCCACGATCATCGTCAGCAAGGCCAGCCACAGGACGGTCGAGGCCCAGCCATAGGGCGCCTCGACCATCCGCGACGTGACGAACACGGCCACGAAGAGCTTGAGCAGGGCGGCGAAGGCCCCGATCTTGACCCCGGCCGCCATGAACGCGGTGGTGGGGCTGGGGGCGCCCTCGTAGGCGTCGGGGGTCCACATGTGGAAGGGCACGGCGCTGATCTTGAACAGCAGCGCCCCCAGCACCAGCAACACCCCAGGGATCAGCAGGGCGGCGGGCGCCACCCCTAGCGCGACCTTGTCGCGGGCCAGC
The DNA here is from genome assembly GCA_039194325.1 of Myxococcota bacterium. Lineage (GTDB taxonomy): Bacteria > Myxococcota_A > Polyangia > Nannocystales > Nannocystaceae > Paraliomyxa. The sequence goes on along the minus strand of JBCCWC010000083.1, from coordinate 51,360 downwards.
TCGAGCACGTTGTCGGGCACCCCGGCGGGGTTGTCGAGCGCGCGCACGTAGTCCTGCGCCGCGCCCCACTTGGTGAACACGGTGCTGATCTCGTGCGACAGCTGGTCGAGCCCGGTGACCCCGGTGGCGCCGTAGATGAGGGCAATGCCCATCAGCAGCAGACCCGAGGAGAACGCCCCCATGATGAAGTACTTGAGCGCAGCCTCGGGCGACTGCTTGGTGTTCCACCGAGCGCCGACCATCACGTAGACCGCGATGCTCATGGTCTCGATGCCTAAAAACAGCGCGACCAGATCGCCGGCGTGGGCCAGCATCATCACCCCGAAGGTGGCGATCAACACCAGCGACTCATGCTCGCCGTACTCGAACCGGTGCGAGCGGTTGTAGTCGCCGGCGAAGATGATCACCGCGGCGGCCACCCCGAGCACCGCCAGATCGAGCAGCAGCGCGAACTGATCGACATACAAGAAGCCCGAGAAGACCTCCAGGCCCCCGTCGTACTCGTAGTTGCCGAACTGGCTGGTCACGGCCAGGATCGCCAGGCCTACCCCCAGAAGGCTCAGCGTCTGCTGGAAGCGCCGCGAGCCGGGGCGCGCAAAGGCATCGGCCACCAAGGCGATGAGGGACCAGACCCCCACGACCATCATGGGAGCCAGGTGCACCAGATCGATCAGGGCCTGGGCCGAGATCGAGGGCGCAGCCTGGGCCGCGGCCGCCGCGGTCTGGAGATCGGCGGGAAGCGAGGGAGCGGGCGTGAGCATCACTGCGGTCCTCCTGCGGCCGGAGCCTTGCCCTTGGCGGGGGCCTTGGCGTCACGAGCGGGCCGACCCGGGCGGGCGGCGGCCTTGCCCGGTGGCCGAGCCGCCTTGGCGTCTGGCGCCTTGGCGTCTGGCGCCTTCGCGCCCGGCCTCGCCGGCGCCCGGGCGTTCCCCGGCGTGGGACGACGGGCCGCCGGCGCCTTGGTGCCCGGCGCCTTCGCGTCCGGAACCTTGGCGTCGGCCGCCTTGGCATCCACGGTGGGTTTGGCGGTTGGTTCTTCGTCGGGCTTGGCGTCGGGCGCCGCGGTAGCGGGCGCCGCGGTGGCGGCCGAGAAGCGCTGATCCCCGTAGGTCTGCCCGATCACCGCCACCGGATCGGCGCACCGATCCAGCAGCGTCTGCATCATCGCGGGCCGCTCGGCCAGGGCGTGCCGGATCGACGCGCAGCGCTTGAGGTTGAAGCTGGCCACCGCCGCCTGCGAGGTGGGATCGATCCGGTCGAGGAAGGGCTTGGGGTACACGCCCATCACAATGATGAGCGCGATCACCGGCAAGAACACCAGCCGCTCGCGCAGCCCCAGATCGGCCAGCCCCTCGTTCTTGGGGTTGGTGATCGGCCCGAACATCAGCCGCTGGAACAAATGCAGCAGGTAGACCGCCCCCAAGATCACCCCAATCGCCCCCACCGCGACCAGCAGCGGCGCGTCGACCAGGGTCAGGCCACCGCTGGTGAAGGCGCCCACCACGATGAGGAACTCGCCCACAAAGCCCACCAGGCCGGGCAGCCCGGCCGAGCCGAGCATGGCGATCATGAAGAATGCGGTGAACCAGGGCATCACCTTGGCCAGCCCCCCGAACTCGGAGAGCAGCCGAGTGTGCCGCCGCTCGTACAGGACCCCGATCGCCATGAACAAGGCCCCGGTGGTCAGGCCATGGGCCAGACTCTGGTAGGTGGCACCGGTGAAGCCCTGGGTGCTCACCGAGGCGATCCCCAGCACGATGAACCCCATGTGGCTCACCGAGGAGTAGGCCACCAGCCGCTTGGCGTCGGTCTGCACATAGGCCACCAGGGCCCCGTAGATGATCCCGACCACCGCCAAGATCGCGAGGATCTGGGCCCCCTCACCGGCGGCCAGCGGGAACAGGGGGAAGGCGAAGCGGAGCATGCCGTAGGTGCCCAGCTTGAGCAGCACCCCGGCCAGGATCACCGAGCCGGGCGTGGGCGCCTGGGTGTGGGCATCGGGCAGCCAGGTGTGCACCGGAAAGAGCGGCACCTTGATCGCAAAGCTGGCCACGAAGGCCCAAAAGCATAAGGCCTGGGCCTGCGGCGGCAGCACCACCTGCTGCAGGGCCTCGAGATCGAAGGTCCACACCCCGCCCGAGGCCTGCCAGTGGGCCACGGCCAGGTAGATGATCGCGGCCAGCATCAAGGCCGAGCCGACCATCGTGTAGATGAAGAACTTGACCGCCGCGGCCACCCGCTGCTCGGAGCCCCAGATCCCGATGATGAGGTACATCGGGATCAACATCAGCTCCCAGAAGGTGAAAAAGAGGATCAGATCCAGGGCCACCAGCGCCCCGATCATCCCCGTCTCCAACACCAGCATGGCGGCCACGAACTCGGCCCCGCGCTTGTCGATCGAGTTCCACGCCCCCCAGATGCAAAGCGGGGTCAAGAGCGTGGTCAGCATCACGATGAACAGCGAGAAGCCGTCCACCCCCACGTGGTAGTTGATGCCGAACTCGGCGATCCACGGGACGTTGGTGACGAACTGCATGTCCGCCTCGCCCACGGCAAAGCCGGAGGCCAGCGGCAGCGAGACCAAAAACTCGAGCACCCCGAAGGCAATGCCGATCCCGTGGGCCAGGCGGGTCTCCCCCTTGGGCAAGGTGGCCACCACCAGGGCGCCCACGATGGGCAAGACGAGCAGTACGGTGAGGATATGGTTCATGGCCGACCTCCCTGATTCCCCCGCGGACTGCCGGGTTCCCGACCGCCCGGGGCGACGGCCGGGGTCGGCTCGACGGGCACGGGCGGCGGGGTCGGCGGCCGGGCGATGACCCCTTGCGGCCGCCGCTCCTTGTCGTCGTCCTTGCTCACGCGCCACTTCCAGATCCCGAAGAGATCGAGCGTGACCGATTGCGGCCCCAGGGTACGGCGCAGGCCGATGTCGGGGTCGACCACCGTGTTGCCCTCGGGATCCTTTTGCACGATGTCGCCGCGGCTAATCTGCGGGTTGAGGTAGATGACGCCGAGCAGCACCGCCACCCCGAACAACAGCGCCATCAGGTAGCGGCGCACGTTGCCGTTGTGGAAGCCGCGGACCAGGCTGCCGAGCACTCCGACCGCGCCCGCGGTCCCCTGCACCCCGACGCCGTCGACGAGCAGCATGTCGGAGATCTGGTAGAGCAGCGTGCCCAGCATGCGCACGGGCTTGACGATGAAGATGTCGTAGATCTGATCGACCCAGTACTTGGCGTAGCTGGCCCGGTAGAGCACCCCGAGCCGCTTGGCCAGGCTGGCCGCCTGATCGGACGGGCCCTGCAGGTAAAGGCGCCGGGCCGCGATCCAGCCCACCACCCCGATCGTCAGCCCCACCGCCATGCCGGTCAGCTCGGTGCTGGCCTTGATGTGGCCCTCGTGCAGGTAGGCCTCGCGCGGACCCACGGTGAACTCGCCCCCAAAGGTGGCCGACAGCGCGGTGATCGGCTGGAGCCACTCTTCTAGAATATGGGGGATGTGCAGCACCCCGTGGAACACGTGCGGCCAGCCGAGCAGGCCGCCCAGGGTGGCAGCCGCGGCCAGGATCACCAGGGGCAGCGACATGATCCAGTGCTCGCGCACGTAGTGGTGCCAGGTGTGGTGGTCACCCCGAAACTTGCCCGCAAAGGTCAAGTAGTAGAGCCGGAACATGTAGAACGAGGTGCACAGCGCGGCGGCCACCCCCAGGCCATAGAGCAGCCAGTTGAGGATCATGTCGCCGTGCGCGCCGATCCCCCGCACCCAATTGATCTGGGTATGCAGCAGGATCTCGTCCTTGGAGAAGAAGCCCGAGAAGGGAATGATCCCCGCGATCGCCAGGCAGCTGACGAAGAAGGTCAGCGCGGTGACCGGCATCTTCTCCTTGAGGCCGCCCATGGTGCGGATGTCTTGGTTGTGGTGGCAGGCCTCGATGACCGCCCCCGAGCCCAAGAACAGGCACGCCTTGAAGAACGCGTGGGTGACCAGGTGGAAGACAGCGGCGACCCAGGCCCCCATGCCGCAGGCCAGGAACATGTAGCCCAGCTGACTCACGGTGGAGTACGCCAGGACCTTCTTGATGTCGTTTTGGGTGATCCCAATCGTGGCGGCAAAGAGCGCAGTGGCCCCGCCGATCACCGCGATGACCGCCATCGTCACCGGGGCCAAGGCGAACAAGAAGTTGAGCCGGACGATGAGGTACACGCCCGCGGTGACCATGGTGGCGGCGTGAATGAGCGCCGAGACCGGGGTCGGGCCGGCCATCGCGTCGGGCAGCCAGGTAAACAGCGGGATCTGGGCGCTCTTGCCGGTGCAGCCGACGAACAGCAGCAGGGTGGCCAGGGTGGCGATCGTCGCCCCGCCGAACACCTGCGGGTAGAACTCCTTCATGAACTCCGACTGCTCGCCCAGGGCGCAGGCCCGGGCGATCGCGTCCACGTCGAGGCTACCCACCACCGTGTAGATGAGCAGCATCCCCAGGATGAAGCCCAGGTCGCCTATCCGGTTCATGATGAACGCCTTGCGGCCCGCCGAGGCCTTGGCGTCGTCGGTGAACCAGAACCCGATGAGCAGGTAGGAGCACACCCCCACGCCCTCCCAGCCCACGAAGGTCAGCACCAGCGACTTGCCCAGCACCAAGATCAGCATCGCGGCGCAGAACAGGTTGAGGTAGGCGAAGTACCGGCCGTAGTCCGGATCCTTGGCCATGTAGCCGACGCTGAAGATGTGGATCAGAAGACCCACGCCGGTGATCACCAGGCACATCACCGCCGAGAGGTGATCGAGCACCAGGTCGAAGCCGACGTTCAGCTCACCCGAGACGATCCACGGGTACACCGAGTCGACCAGGCGGTCGTAGCCCTGCCCCACCATCACCTCGAACACGGCCGAGACGGTGAAGAAGCAGGAGAACGCCACCGCGCCGATCGCCACCAGGTGCACGATCTCGCGGCCCAGCCGATCCCCGGCGGACTTGAGCAACCACTTGCCAAACAGCAGGTTGAACACCGCGCCCAGAAGCGGGAACAGCGGGATGAAGTGGAGGTTGAACTCTGTCTCGTTCACGGCAAAGCCTGTCGACGCAAGGGAGCGGGGCAGTCAGGTCTTGGCTCACGTTCGGGTCACGCTCACGCCACACTCTTGCCCAGCCACAGTTCGCCCCGGTCAGCCACGATAGGTCACGGTCACTCGCGATCAGTCGCGGAGCATGCTCAGGTCGTCGATGTCGGTGCCCGTGCGGGACCGGAAGATACTGACCACGATGGCCAGGCCGACCGCGGCCTCGGCCGCCGCCACGGCGATGGTGAACATCGCCATCACCTGCCCGTCGAGGTTGGCGTGGAAGCGAGAGAACGCGACCAGCGCGATGTTGGCCCCGTTGAGCATCAGCTCGATGCTCATGAGCACGATGAGCACGTTGCGCCGCAGCAGCACGCCCAGCATGCCGATCACGAACAAGGCGGAGGCCAGGTACAGGAAATGGGTGATGGGGACCATTGCTAGTTGCCGCCTTGGTGACCACCGGCCGAGGGCGCGCCAAAGTCGGTCTGCGCAAAGGGCCCAGGGACGATCTGCTCGGGATGGGACAGGCCGGCGGCCTCCATGTGCTCGGGCTGCATGCCCCCCGCCGCGGCCTCCTTCTCACGCTCGCGTCGGCTGCGAGCCACGACCACCGCGCCGATCACCGCGGCCAGCAGCAGCAGCGAGACCGCCTCGAAGGCAAACAGGTAGTCGGTGAACAAAAGCCGCCCCACCGCGTCGGCCGAGCCAAAGTCGGCCGCCGGGTCGATCCGCGCCCCGGGGGTGATGAACTGCTTGGACAGCGTGGCCACGAAGACCCACACGACCATCCCCCCGGCCAACAAAAGGACGAGGGAGTAGCCGAAGCGACTGCCCCGCATCGGTCGCCGAGACTCGGCGTCGCCCTCCTCGTCGACGTCGAGCACCATGATGACGAACACGAACAGCACCATCATGGCGCCGGCGTAGACCAGTATCTGCAGCACCGCGAGGAAGGTGGCCGACAAGAGCACGTAGCTGACCGCCACTGCCACGAACGAGGCAACCAGCCACACGGCGGCCACCACCGGGTTTTGCCGGGTGACGGTGACGATGGCCGACCCCACCGCCAGCGCGGCGAACAGGTAGAAGACGATCTCGCTGCCGCTCACGGAACTCTTCCCTCCATGTTCGCCACGCCCGCGGCCATTGCGGCCGCCATCTCCGCCTTGGGAGCCCCTTCGGGGGCGGCCGCCCGCGCCTGCGCCACGAAGGTGCTGCTGCGGATCTTGGCCTCGAACTCCCCGCGGAACTTGGTGAGGAAGGCCAGCGTGGGCCAGGCCGCCGCGTCACCCAGGGCGCAGATCGTATTGCCGGCGATCCCGTCGGCGATGGACGCGGTCAGCTCCACGTCGCCGGGGCGACCCTTGCCCTGGTCGATCCGCTTGACCACGGAGGTCAGCCACCCGGTGCCCTCGCGGCACGGGGTGCACTGCCCGCAGCTCTCGTCGGCGAAGAAGTGGAGGATCCGCCAGCAGGCCGAGACCATGTCGGTCTGGTCGTCCATCACCACCACCCCGCCCGAGCCGGCCATGGTGCGCAGCGTCCGGCCTCCGCCCAGGTCGAACTTGACCCCGGGCTGGACCTCGACCTCCCGGATCCGCTCGTCCTGTTGCAGGGCGTCGAACTCGAAGGGCACGTCGAGCTCCCGCTCGTCTAGTAGAGGCATTGAGACGCCCCCGGGGATGATCCCCTTGACCGCCCGCCCCTTGGGCACGCCCCCGCAGACCTCGTCGACCAGCTCGCGGCCGGTGATCGTCAGCGGCAGCTCGTAGACCCCGGGCCGGTTGACGTGCCCGCAGACGCTGACGATCCGCAGCCCGCCCGAGCGCCCCACCCCCAAGTCGGCGAAGGCCTGACCGCCGTGCTCGAGGATCCACGGCAGGTTGGCGATCGTCTCCACGTTGTTGACGATGGTGGGCTGGCCCCACAGGCCCTTGACCGCGGGAAAGGGCGGCTTGAGTCGCGGCCAGCCCCGCCCGCCCTCCAGGCTGGACAAGAGCGCCGTCTCCTCGCCGCAGATATAGGCCCCCGCGCCGCGGTAGATCGTGATGTCGAGCGCCATGTCGCTGCCAAAGCAGCGCTCCCCCAGGTAGCCTTTTTCGTAGGCCTGGTCGAGCGCCCGCTGAAGCACCGGGTACTCGCGCAGCATCTCGCCGCGCATGTACACGTAGGCGCTCTTGACCCCCAGGCTGCGCGAGGCGATGATCATCCCCTCGATCAGCATGTGGGGGTTCCAGAACAGGATGTGCCGATCCTTGAAGGTGCCCGGCTCACTCTCGTCGGCGTTGACGACCAGATAGACCGTCTCCGCGTCCTTGGGCACGAACCCCCACTTGACGCCGGTGGGGAAGCCCGCGCCGCCCCGCCCGCGCAGGTTGGACGCCTTGACCTCGGCGTGGATCGAGGCCGGATCCATGCGGACCGCCCGCCGCGCCTGCTCGTAGCCGCCGTGCTTCTCGTAGAAGGACAGCTCCTTGGCCTCGGGGACGTCGAAGTGCTTGCTGATGATCTTGAGGTCGAACCAGCCCATGTCCGTCTCCTAGCTCCCCAGCTCGGTGGGGACCCGACCTTCGGCTAGAGCGTCCAGAATTGCGTCGATCCGCTCGAGATCGAGGTTCTCGAAGTACAGCGGGATGTCCGGCTTGGCGCGCTCGGCGATCTGAGCCACGGGCCCAAAACCGCACGCCGCGAGGCACTCCACCTCCGACAGCGTGATCGTGCCGTCCTCGGTGGTGCCGTGGTTGCCCACACCCAGCCGCTTCTTGCACCGGTCGAATACCTCATACGCGCCCGTGATCTGGCAGCCGATGTTCGTACAGATCTGCAGGTGGTAGCGCCCCACCGGCTTCTTGTTGAGCATCGTATAGAAGGTTGCCGTGCCCTTGACGTGGGCCGCGGGCAACCCAAGCCGCTCGGCGACCAGGTCGACGACGTCGTCGTCGACCATGCCAAACTGCTGCTGGGCGAGATAGAGAACCGGGATACAGAGCGCTTTGGCGGCGTTGTCTGGGGGAAAACGCGGCCACAGCTGCTGGATGTGGGCCTCGATCTCAGGGGAGAGTTGCTTGGTCGTCACCTTGGGTCTCAGCCGCCGCGCACCCTAGGATGGGGCCCCCGACAAAGTCAACCCGCCGCCCCCGGCGACCGCCCGAAACGGACACGCAGCGCGCGCAACGTCGTGCCAACGGCCATGCGGCGCATCTGGAGCGTCCATTGGAGGCGTCCATTGGAGGCGTCCATTGGCGTCCATTGGGACACCCCTTGGGTCCGCCCCGTCAGTGCGTATCGTCGAGCCGAAGCTCCATGCACACCACGTCGTCGAACGCGGCGCTGGACTCGAAGTTGGCGCACTGACGAACCACCGGATCGACGGTCTGCATGTCGACGGGCCGAAAGCCCAGCCGGGTGCCGAAGTAGTCCGCCGCGGTGGTGGTGGCCAACACCATACGCTTGGCTCCCAGAGCCCGCGCCAGCCGGAGGACGGCATCACCGACCACCCAGCCCAACCCCTCGCCGCGCCGCGAGGGCTCCACGGCCAAGCCGAACAAGAAGGCACAGTCCCCCACCGTTTGCAGACTCACGGTGGCCGAGATGCCCCCCTCGGCGTTGCGCACCACCAAGCTGTGCACGGTATCCGACGCGATCACCGCCGGCAGCCCGTAGCCTTCGAGCAACGCATTGATCGCGGAAAGATCGGCGGGCGTGCTCAAGGTCACGGGATCCCCAAAGCCCAAAAGGAGTCGATCTCCCAGGCCCCCAAAGGCCCCCGAGGACAGCAACAGCACGGTATCGCCGGGGCCGGCCCCCGCCAGCACCGCGTCGGCCAAGGCATCGATGCTCTCGAACGCACGCGCGTCGACCCCCCGCGCCACGATCGCCCGGACCAGCGCAACGGGATCGAGACGATCGGCCGGCGGGACCTTCTGGGGCCGGTAGAGCGGAGCCACATAGACTCGGGTGGCCGCGTCGAAGCTGCTCACGTAGCCCTCACTGAACACGCGACGGTGGGAGGACGAGCTGCGGGGCTCGAAGCACACGTGCAGCGCCTTGTCCGAATAGCGCCGCCGCATGGCCCGGACGGTGAGCTGCACCGCGGTGGGGTGGTGGGCGAAGTCGGTGAACACCCGCACCCCCTGCGCCAGGCCCAAGAACTCCTGGCGGCGCTTGACGCCCCGAAACACGCGGATCGCCTCGCGGATCACGTCGGCGTCTACCCCTTCTCGGCGGGCCACCGCGGCCGCGGCGACCAGGTTGGCCACGTTGTAGCTGCCGCATAGTTGGGTCGACAACAGGCCCAGGCTCTGACCCCGCTCCAGCAACTCGAACACGGTTCGCTTGGCCCCCGGCTTGGATCGGATGACCCCGCTGTACTCCGCCACCCCCGCGTCCGACTCGGTCCCCGACTGGACCCCCGACTGGGCCCCCGATTGAACCCCCGACTGGGCCCCCGATTGAACCCCCGATTGAACCTGGTAGCGCAGCACCGGGCAACGAGCTCCAGCCGCGATCCCCATGGCTTCGGGGCTGTCGGCGTTGACGATGAGCTCCCCCTCGGTCCCCAGGGTCTGCACGAAGTCGGAGAAGGCGGCCCGAACCTCGGACAAGTCAGCAAAGATGTCCGCGTGGTCGAACTCGACGCTCGTGAGGATCGCCCGTCGGGGCCGGTAGTGGAGGAACTTGGAGCGCTTGTCGAAGAACGCGGTGTCGTACTCGTCGCCTTCGAGCACGATCGGGCGCCCCGCGGCCAAATGGGCGCCCGACGACAGGTTTTGGGGCACGCCCCCGATCAAGTAAGAAGGATCCAGGCCGGCAAAGCGGAGGATCCAGGCCAGGGCGCTGGTGGTCGTGGTCTTGCCGTGGGTACCGGCCACCACCAGCGGATCCCGGCCCGGCAAGAGCGTCTTGGCCAGCATGCTGGGGAAGCTCTCCAGCGGCAGACCGGCGGCCTGGGCCGCGAGCACTTCGGGATGGTCGGCCCGGCAGATGTTGCCGACCACCACCGATTCGGGCGCCCACGCGAGGTTGTCCCCGTCGAAGCCCTCGAATACGGGGATCGCCGCCGCCGCCAGCTGGTCCGACATCGGGGGATAGATCGCGGTGTCGGAGCCCCGAACCTCATGGCCCGCCTCCTTGAGCAAGCGCGCCAGCGCACCCATGCCGGTGCCGCCAATCCCGATGAAGTGGACCTTCAAGGCGCGCAAGGATGCGACCGGGAACGATGTAGGTCAACCAGGCTCACATCACCACCCATTCGAACATGCGCTGAATTTGGCGCCAGTAGCGCCGGGTCTGGCGTCATTGGCGCTCCCTCCGGATGCTTCGAGAGGGACAAACCGGCCCCATAGCCGGTTTCGCCAGCTCCCAAGCCGGTTTGGGCGATATCGACCGCCAAAGTCCCGCGATACCGGCACAATTCGCGGGTTCGGGGTAGTTCTGCGTGCGCCACGAAGGTGGTATGACCCATGGGGTCCATGTCCGATGCGGACCCACCTTACGCCCCTGAACGTCGTCGCAAACCTCGCTCCTCGGTCTCGGTACCGCTGCGCGTGTATGGGCAAGATCGTCGATTACTGCTGCGCGCCCGCACGGTCGACCTGTCGTGCGACGGAGCCATGGTGCACGGAGCCGGACCCATTCGTGTCGGTCAGCCGGTCAGCGTAGAGGTCTCGCGGGGCGAGGCTCGCAACCCGTTGACGCTTCACGCCGAGGTCGTGCGGATCGATACACCCTGCGCGCATCGACGGCGCCATGGAGTGGCGGTGCGCTTCACCGACATCAGCGCGCTCGACGAGACGATCCTCGAGTCGATCATCGCGGCCGCCAAGCGCTGAGCGCCCACCCACGCCGCGGTCGGTCCACGCGGGCCTCCATGCGGACCATGATGGTCCGCCTTCGATCACGTGGACCGGGTCTGACGCAGACCTTCGATCAGCAGATCCAGTCCTTGCTCGAACTGTTGCTCGGCGTCGGGCATCGGATCTTCGGCGATCCGCCGTAGGTGCATGAACTGGTCGGCCGGCAGCGATCCATAGTCCACCGTCCCGCCCGTGGCCGCGGCGGGCGCGTAGGTGAACATCGAGTGCCCCACGACGTAGGCGAAGATCACCTGAAACGTCGACATGGCCCGAGCGGGACAAAGACCCGCACGATGGAGGATCGCCAGGCCCGCCTCCACCTGAGCCAGGGCTTGGGGACCGGTGGCCGTCCGGGTGGCGAACATCGGCAAGGCGGCGGCGTGCTCGCGCAAAAGAGCCCGAAAGGCCCGCGCGATCTGGCGCAGCTGCGCGTCCCATCCTCCGTCCGAGGGCTCGATCCGCATCCGACCGAGCAGGGCATCGTGGACGGCATCGAGCAGGGCCGCCTTGTTGCGAACATGGCGGTAGAGCGACATGGCCTCGACCCCGAGCCGCTCGCCGAGTCGACGCATCGACAGGGCCTCGAGGCCCTCGGCATCGATGAGCTCGATGGCCGCGTCGAGGATCTTGTCACGCGAGAGCTTCTTGGGCCGGGGCATGGCGACCACCCTACGAGGCGGGCAAACTAAGACGCGGGTACGCGGGCGGGCCCAGCGTCGGTGGCCGCCTGGGCCTGGGCCCGACGTCGCGCAAAGGCCCACAGGCACATCACCGCGGCCGGGGTGATCCCGGGGATCCGCGCGGCCTGCCCGGTGCTCACCGGTCGCACCGCGGCCAGGCGCTGGGCGGCCTCGTGCGACAGCCCCGGAAGGGCGGCATAGTCCAGATCGGCGGGCAGGGGTAGATCGGCCGTGTCGCCCCGCAACCGCTCCACCTCGGCACGCATGCGCTCGGTATACCCAGCGTAGAGCCGCTCGGCGTGGACCCGCGCGACGAGCCACCCCGGCGCATCCTCGGGCGGGCGAGCCTTGGGCCCGCGCTCGACCAGCGCCTGGACCCGGGCGCTGCGGGCCTGCACCCGCGCGTACTGGGCCGGGCTGATGAGCCCCGCGGCGTGAGCCAGTGCGCCCAGCCGGGCGTCGGCATTGTCCTCGCGCAGCACGATCCGATACTCGGCCCGCGAGGTGAACATGCGATAGGGCTCGTCGCAGCCCTGGGTGACCAGATCGTCGACCATCACCCCGAGGTAGCCCTGGTCGCGACCCACCCGCAGCGGCGCCCGGCCCAGCACCTCGAGCGCCGCGTTGGCGCCGGCCAAGATCCCCTGGGCGCCGGCTTCCTCGTAGCCCGAGGTGCCGTTGACCTGTCCGGCGAAGTAGAGCCCGGCGATGTCCTTGGCCGCCAGCCGGTGGTCGAGCGCGCGGGCATCGACCGCGTCGTACTCCACCGCATAGCCGGGGCGCAGCATCACCGCGTGCTCGAGGCCGGCAATCGTGGCCACCATGGCCTGCTGGACCGCGGCGGGCAGGCTGGTGGAGATCCCGTTGGGATAGACGCTGTGGGTGTGCAGCCCCTCGGGCTCGAGGAACACCTGGTGGCGCTCGCGGTGGGCGAAGCGCACCACCTTGTCCTCGACCGAGGGGCAGTAGCGGGGCCCGCGTCCCTCGATCTGGCCGGAGTACATCGGCGACTGGTGCAGGTGCGCCCGAATGATCGCGTGGGTCCGCGGCCCCGTCCACGTCAGGTGGCAGTGCACCTGGGGCAGCAACGGCGGGGGAGGGACCACGTCGTCGGGGTGGCAAAATCGCGGCACGGGCTCTTCGGTAGGCTGCGGCTCGAGCCCGGTGGTGTCGATCGTGCGACCGTCCAGCCGCGGGGGCGTGCCCGTCTTGAGGCGCCGCAGCGAGAACCCCAGGCTCGCCAGCTGCTGGGAGAGCCCCGTGGCCGGAGCCTCGCCAACCCGCCCCCCGGGGGTGCGGGTGGAGCCGGTGTGCAGCACCCCGCCCAAGAAGGTGCCGGTGGTGACCACCACCGCGTCACCGTCGATCTCGGATCCGTCGCGCAGCCTCACCCCGCACGCTCGGGCGCCTCCGCCTTCACGGGCCCCCGCACGGGCCCCCGAACGGGCCCCCGAACGACCACGATCGAGCCGGACCGCATCGACCAGCCCCTCGATCACCTCGATGCCCGGGTGACCCAACAGCGCCGCTTTGGCGAACTCCCCGTACCGGCGCTTGTCCACCTGCACCCGGGTCGCGCGGACCGCCGGCCCTTTGCTGCGGTTGAGCACCCGGCCATGGATCGCGCAGGCATCGGCCGCCCGGCCCATCATGCCGCCCATGGCGTGGATCTCGGCCACCAGGTGACCCTTGGCCACCCCGCCCACCGAGGGATTGCAGGGGGTCTGACCGACGGTGTCGACCCGGCCGGTGACCACCCGAACGCGGGCTCCGACGCGGGCCGCAGCGAAGGCCGCCTCGAGCCCGGCATGCCCGCCGCCGACGACGATGACCGTGCACATCGTCCGGTCCTTGTACCACGCGAGCATGTACCATGCCGCCATGAGCGACGCCCACGGGTGGGTCTCGATCGTCGGCGCCGGCCCTTGGGATCCCGAGCTTTTGACCCTCGCCGGCAAGCGACGCCTGGCCCGGGCCGACGTGGTCATCGCCGACTACCTGGCCAACCCCGCGCTGCTCGTCCACTGCCCGCCCCATGTGCGCGTGTACCAACGCACCGCCGGGCCCCGCGGCTACCGGCCGACCACCGAGGGTCCTTTGCCCCAGGCCGAGGTCAACCGGCTGATGATCGAGCATGCGCGCGCCGGTCAGCGGGTGGTGCGGCTCAAGGGCGGCGACCCTTGTATGTTCGGTCGCGGCGGCGAAGAAGCCCAGGCCCTGCGCAACGCGGGGATCGACTACGAGCTCGTCCCCGGGGTCAGCGCTCCTATCGCTGCGCCGCAAGCCGCCGGGATCCCGGTGACCCATCGCCACTTCACCCCCGCGGTCACCTTCGTCTCAGGCTGGGAGGCCTACGAGAAGGCGGGCCAGCAGGTGGCCTGGGAGCACCTGGCCAAGTCGGCGGGCACCCTCGTGCTGATGATGTCGATCCGCAACGCCCGGGCCAACGCCCAGCGGCTGGTGGAGGCGGGGCGCGACGCCGAGACTCCCGCCGCGATCGTCCGCTGGGGCACCCGCGGGATCCAGCGCACCGTGGTGGGCACCCTGGCCACGATCGCCGATCGGATCGAGGCCGAGGGGATCCGCCCGCCCGCGGTGCTGGTGGTGGGCGAGGTGGTGGAACTTCGCGAGCAATTGGCCTGGTTCGAGCGGCGGCCGCTGTTCGGACGGCGGATCGTGGTCACCCGCTCGGCCGAGCAATCGGCGGGCCTGGTGCTGGAGCTTTCCGAGCAGGGCGCCGATGCGGTCGTCTTCCCGTGCCTGAGCGTCGCCCCGCCCGAGGATCCCCACGCCTTGCAACAGGCGGTCGCCGAGCTGCCGCAGGCGTACGATGGCGTGCTCCTGTCCAGCCCCAACGGGGTCCGGGCCTTCTTCGACACCCTGGACGCCATAGGGCTCGACACGCGGGTGCTGGCCGGCAAGCGGGTGGTCGCGATCGGCTCGGGCACCGTGGCCGCCTGCCGGGCCCGAGGGATCCACCCCGATCTGGTACCCACCCGGGCGCGCGCCGAGGGCCTGCTCGAGTGCCTCGACGCCGAGGGTCTGCTCGGGGACCGCTGGCTGCACGTGCGCGCCGACGAGGGCCGGGGCCTTGTGGGTCGGGCGATCGCCGAGGCCGGGGGGCACTACACCCTGGCGATCGGCTACCGCACGATCCGCCCCGAGGTCTCGCCCCGGCTGCTGGCCTCGCTACGCACCCCCGCCGACCGGGGCGAGGGCTTCGACGCGGTCGCCTTCGCCAGCGGCAAGGCGGCCCGCCACTTCATGCAGACCCTCGGCGAGGGCCTGGGCGACGAGGAGGCCCGGCGCCTGACCCAGGCCGCCAAGGTCGTGTGCCTGGGCCCGGTGACCACCGCCGCTGTCCGAGCCCTCGGCCTACGCGTTGACGCCACCGCCGGTGCCCCGACCAACGCGGCGATGCTCGAGGCGCTGCGGCAGGTGCTCACCACCAGCGCGTGAATCGGCGAGGGCGAGCGCGGCGCTCGGGCGCCGCGTCGACGTTCACCTCAGCCTTCGCCGTCTTCATCCGGGGTCGCTGCTTCGGCATCGGAGGCTGCCCCCCCGCGCTGCCGCACGATGAACGCGGCCAGCTCCTGCAGCTGCTCGTCGTCGAGCTTGTCGTCGCCGAACTTGGGCATCTGGGCCTCCTCGCCGAACAGATCCACCTGGCTGCTGTCCCGAATGACCCGGGCCACCCATGCCGTGGAGCCATGACCCAGCAGGTTGGGACCGCTGCCTTCTACCCCGGCTTCGATCTCGTGGCAGCTGTTGCAGTCGAGCTCGTCCTCCCACAGGGTCTTGCCGGTCGCAGCCAGCGTGGTGTCCACATCGGGCTCGCCCTGTAGCTGCCACAGATACTCCACCAGGGCGTCGAGCTGATCGGCCGGGATCGCGGTGAGGTTCTCGTCGTCGGTGGTCTCGGGATACGCGTCCATGTCGGAGTGCTTGGTGCCCCCGAAAAAGCGCGGCGTGTTGGGATCGCGGATGAGCGCGGCCAGCCAGGCCCGGCTGGAGTAGTCGGTCAGCGAGGGCGCCTCCTCGCCGCCGAACCCGTCGAGCTCGTGGCAGTTTTGGCAGTGTTCCTTGAAGAGCGCCCGCACCTTGTACTCCGGATCGTTGCGGAACACGGCCGGGCCGCCCTCGGGGAGCACCCCCTCCTTGGCGAAGCCCCGCGCCCGCTCGGCATCCTTGTGCGCCTGGGCCAGCGCCTTTTGGTACGACTCGTTGGCCGCGTCGCTGGAGATCGAGATCGCGGTCAGGGCGACCACCCCGGCCATCAAGAGGCCCAGGATCCCCACGACCCCCAGGCGACCCATGCGACCGGTCATGCCGTCGATGAAGGGCGCACTGACCACGAACACGAGCACCGCGCCCGGGATCACCATGGTGGCCACCGGCTCCATCGGCCCTTCGAAGAACATCCGGAGCTTGTAGAGGAACAAGAAGTACCACTCGGGACGGGCCTGGAACCCCGAGGTGGGATCGGCGGGACCAAACAGCTCCGAGCCATGGGTGTTGACGGTCAGGGCCACCAACGCACCGCCCACCATAGCCATGGCGACGACGTCGAGCAGCATCTGGCCCGAGGCGAAGGGCCGGGCCCGCGCCGGATCCTCGGCCGCCTCGGCCGCCTGGCTGCGCCGCCCGAGGACCACGATCCCCGCCAGCAGGGCCGCCGCGACCAGGGGCAACACGAAGGCGTGGATCGTGAACATTCGGGTCAGCGTGAAGTTGCCGGCCTCCGCTCCGCCCTGCACCACCGTGCGCAAGGCCTCACCCCCCGGGGTCTGTTCGATGATCCCCAGCTCGACCTGGGCCGCCCAGTAGCCCTGCTCGTCCCACGGCAGGATATTGCCCGTGATCCCCAGGGCCATGGTGACCAGCAAGAGACCCACCGTGGAGATCCACACCATCTCCCGGGGTCGCTTGTACTCACCGGTCAGCGCCAGCTGGCCCAGGTAGGCAATCGCGGCCAGCAGCATCGCGGAGACCCCGTAGTGATGCAGCCCCCGCAAGAACCACCCCGAGGCCACCTGATCATTGAGGTAGGCGGTGCTGGCCCATGCATCGGAACTCGAGGGGCTGTAGTGCGAGGCGAGCAGCACCCCCAAGACGGCCTCCTGGATGAACAGGTAGACCAGCACCGCGGGCAGCACGTTGCGCAGCCGCGGTCCTTTGGGGACCGGGTGGTCGGCAAAGCGACGCCAAAGGCCGGGCAGCGCGGTGCGTTCTTCGAGCCAGTCGAGCATCAGACCGGCTCCTTGCTCTCGACGCCCTGCTTGAAGCGCTGGTAGCGGATCGCCACCAGCTCTCCTTCGGTCTGGACCTCGAGCGCGTCCATGCCTCGGGGCGAGGGGCCCGTCTCCACCGCGCCGTCCATCGAGAAGTAGGAGTCATGGCAGGGGCACAAGAACTTGCCGTTGTCGGCGTCGTAGTCGATAGCGCACCCCAGGTGCGGACATACGGTGGACATGGCCACCAGCTGGCCGTCGCGCTTCCACACCCAGGCCGAGCCGATCTTGACGTCGACCACCCGGTTCCAGGCGTCGACCTTGTCCGAATAGAGGTCGACCTTGACCGGGATCGAGCCCGCGAACTGGGCCAGCTTGCCCACCGGCAAGAATGCATCCGAGCCGCTGGTCGTCGGCGTGCGTAGGGGATGGGTGACAAAGGAGACTGCGGGGGCCGCGGTGATCCCGGCCACGCACGCCCCGAGCGCTCCCGCGCCCGCGAGCATGAACTTCCGTCGGGAGTCGTCCTCGGGGGGACTGGCTGCATCGTCTGATCGCTGTCCTTCGGCCATCGCTCGTCCGTCTCGCTTTGGTGGGTGGTGACGACCCGACCGGGTTGCTCGCTTGGCAGGCTCGGGGTCGGAGGTCGTCTCGGAACTCGGGCATCGTCCCGGGAATTGCCCCGACAGTGCCTGGAGGGTCGTCCCCGAGATTGTAGAGGAGCGGACCCGCTCGCCGAACGGGAACCTCCGCAACGCCCGCGTACGGGCGTCCCGGCGCACGGGAGCCCCCGTACGTCCAGGGTATCCGCCGCAGAACCGCCAACGTTACGCATTCGCGCCCCTCCCCGGGTGGGCCGGATTTGAACGCGTCGTGCTCGGGCGTGGATTGTCACGCGCTCGACCACCGGGTCCGACATGTGCGGTCGCATGCCGGACCTTATGGGCGAAAATCAGGAGTAAGCACCACGGGCGAAACCAGGGACTCCTCGCCACGGGACGCCCAGGGTACACTCTCGCCTCGATTCTGTGCCCCTACCGACTTACTCGAACCCACTGGCTTCCTTTCTTGTCGACGTATCGATCCAAGCCGCCCCCCTGCTCGAACCGCACCGTCGCCTCCCCTGCCGGGTCGGCGCACGGCGACGGTCATGGGTCGGCATGGCCTCTCTAACCCCCTTTGGCACCACGTGCCCCTAAGCAAAAGAGATAGGACCGAGATGAGGACCAAGAACAAATGGATCACCGCGCTAGGAGCTACGGCTCTTTGCGTGGGGGCCTTACAACTAAACCCCCAAGAGGTCACGGCGGCCGACCACGGTGACTTCATGGCGCCCGAAGCCGCGGGCGACATCGGGGACTTTTACGCCTGGCATACCGAAGACGAGACCATCGTCGCCATCATGACCTTCAACCCCAACATCGGGGCCGGCGGCGATCCGGTCTACGACGCCGACCGGGTGTACACCTTCCACATCGACAACACGTTCAACCCCGATTCCACCAACCCGGCCTTCGAGGACAACGAGTCCGACATCCGGATCCACGTGCGCTTCGGCCAGAACGACGCGGACGAGTGGGGCGTGCAGGTCAACAACGCTCCCGGGGCCGACGACACGACCTTCGATGGTGCGGTGGACACCGAGCTGACCAACGGCAGCGTCACCGCGTGGGCGGGGCTGGCCGACGATCCGTTCTTCTTCGACCTCGACGGCTTTGTCGCTACGGTGGTGAACCTGCAAGATCCCGCCGAGCCGGTAGACTGGGGCTTTGACTCCCTGCTGCGCATGCCGGTGCGAGACAGCTTGGCCGACATGAACGCCATGGCCATCGTGGTCGAGTTCCCCTACGCCGAGGCCATCGGTGACTACAACTACGTCCACATGTGGGCGACGACGGGGGTGGCGCCATGATGACGCAAAAGACCGACCGTTCCCTCCTGCCCCTCGCGGGCCTGGCCCTCGTCAGTCTCGGCCTCACCGCCTGTCCTGGAGACGACGGACTGTCCGGCGGCGGCTCGTCGACCGGCGACACGACCGGCAGCAGCACCACGACCGACCCGCCGACGGTGACCGATCCCACGCCGGCCGACAGCACCAGCAGCACGACCGATGACATGACCGGTAGCAGCAGCTCGACCGGTCCCGAAATCGGGCCGTTCGAGTTCAACCCGGCGGACCCGGACACCTACACCCAGTACGATCGTGCGGGCTTCCCCGCGGTGAGCTCGGGCCTGGTCCTCAACGGCGACAAGGATGCCTACAACCTCGGCACCCCGTCGCAAGACGCCGACCTGACGTTCCTCTCGGACATCCGCGACTCGCTGTTCACCCTGCACTTCGGCCACCCCGATAACGTGGTGGACAGCAACACGGGCCTGGACGACGACCTACTGGAGATCCCCATTGACCCCTGCGACGGCAGCATGAACGGCAGCTGCGAGGCGCAGGGCGGGCCCTTCGTCATCCCAGACGTGCTCGCCCTCAATCTGGACGCCGATCCGGCCGATCCCCTGACGGCCTTCCCCAACGGTCGTCGGCCGCACGAGGCGGTGATGGACCTCATCCTCGCGGTCCTCCTGGTCGAGATCTCCGAGGTCCAGCCGATCACCCGGCTGCAGGATCTCGACGAAGACGGAGTGCCGGGACCCTCGATCAACCCATTGACCAACGACGTCGAATTCCCGGGAGCATTCCCCTACGTGGCGCCGGCTCACGAGTAGCACCTCGCTGCGCGGACACCACGAACGCCCCGGGAGCCTCGGCTCTCGGGGCGTCCTCGCATCGACGCCCCCCTTTTTCCGGCTCGACCGCCCCCGATCCCGACCTGCCTTGCCCCCGTCCCTGGAGAACGCTTCCGTGCGCCCTGCCCTACCCTGCTGCCTGCTGCTGGCCCTCACTGCCTGCACAGACCCCTCCTCGCCTACGCCGGTAGGTGACGCCGCGGCTCCTTCCGCATCACCGGCCGCGGCTCCTTCCGCATCACCGGCCGCATCACCCCCCGTGGCCGCGACCAAGGCCACTCCACCCGCCAAGTCGGCCGAGCCCGCCGCCTCGCGACCTCCGCGGGAAGATCCGCACACCTTCGAGGCCCAGCTCGCCGCCGCCGATCGCCAGGTGCAGAGCCAACTCAAGTCCGCCCAGCGTAACGGCCGCTCCTCGCAGGCCTACGGCCGGGTCGCGTCGGCGTGCCTGATGCGCGCCCGGCTATCGGGCGACTGGGACGACTACGCCAAGGCCGAGTCGTTCGTGGGCAAGGCCTTCGAGATCGCGACCAGCCCGGGCTACGGGCCGTTCATGGTGCGAGCCCAGCTCAACTACACCCTCCACCGCCTCGACCGCGTCGACGCGGACTTCCAAAAGGCCATCGCGCTGCCCTCCCGCACGCCCAGCGAGCTGTTCCAGCGCGAGCTCTTTGGGGCCAAGGTCGCCTTCCAGCGCGGGCAGTACGATCTGGCCAAGCGGGGCCTCGAGTCGGCGCGGCGCCTGCAGACCACCGTCTCCACCCTGGCCGCGCTGGCGATGTACCACTGGAAGGCGGCGCAGTTCGACGAGGCCGAGCGACTGTACACCGAGGCGCTCGAGGCCTACCGGGGCACGTCGACCGAGCCCAAGGCCTGGGTCCACCTCCAGCTGGGGCTGATGGATCTCGACCGCGGCCGGTGGGACGAGGCCCTGGCCCACTACCGGGAGGGCGAGGCCCTGATCCGCGGCTACTGGCTGCTCGAGGAGCACATCGCCGAGATCCTCACCTTGCAGGGCAAGACCGCAAGCGCCCAGGCGATGTACCGCGCGATCATCGAGCGCACCGGCAACCCCGAGTTCATGGACGCCATGGCCGGCATCGCCCGGGCCGCGGGCAACGAGACCGAGGCGAGCACGTGGGTGAGCCAAGCGCGGGCCGCCTACGAAAAGAAGCTCGCACAGTTTCCCGAGGCCGCCTACGGCCACGCCCTCGAGCACTTCTTGGAGTTCGGCGACGACCCAGCCCGCACATTGAAACTGGCCGAGAACAACCACGCCCTGCGGCCCAACGTAGACGCCAAGCGGCTGCTGGCCGAGGCCTACCTCGGCGCCGAGCGGGCCAAGGATGCCCGCAAGATCATCGAGCAGGCCCTCAAAACGCCCATGCGCAGCGCCGATCTACACGCGACCGCGGCCGCCGTCTACGCGGCGCTGGGCAAGAAGGCCAAGGTGCAAGAGCACGAGCAAGCCGCGCGGGCGATCAACCCGAAGATTGAGCTCGCACAGGCGAGCGCTCCGTGACTGAGGCGCATGCACGCGCTCGGGCGTAGGTGCGGGCGACCGCCCGTGGCGCGAGGCGCAGCCAGATCCCGTCGCGCGACCCCAGGGTCGACGACAGCCGGGGCTCCGAGCGTCGGCGGCTCGCCGGCAGCGGCGTATAGCGGCGCAAGAGCATGCCCAGCGCGGTCGTGGCCTCCATCATAGCCAGGCCCTTGCCGATGCAGATCCGCTGGCCTGCGCCAAAGGGCATCCACGACAGCCGCGGCCGGGTGGTGCCCTCGACGTGGCGGTATGGATCGAAGCGCGTGGGCTCGGGCCAGATCTCGGGATTGCGGTGGATGAGCCATGGAGACACCATCAGCTGCGTCCCCGCCGCGATCCGATGGCCGCCCAGCTGCTCGTCGACCAGCGCCCGGCGGGGGATGAGCGGCGCGGAGGGGTAAAGGCGCAGCGCCTCGCGCACGCAGGCATCGAGCAGCGGGATCGCCCGAAGGTCTGGCTGACGGTCGAGCTCGGCCTGGAGCTCGGCGACTAGCCCGGGCTCGTCGCCGAGCACCATCAGGCCCCACGCGAGCGCCCATGCGGTCGTCTCGTAGCCCGCGGTGTAGGCCAAGACGACCTCGTCGCGAAGCTGCTGATCGGACATCCCCCCCTCGTCGTCGACCGCGGCGAGCAGCAAGCTCAGCAGATCGTGGCCGGTGCCCGCCGTCGCCCGGCGCTCGGCGATGATCGAGAGCACGATCTCGTCGACCGTCTGGCGGGCGGCCTCGAAGCGAGCGACCCCCGGCACCGGCACCCAGCCCGGCAGCTTGCGGGTGACCACCCCCGACAAGATCCCGTCGAGCATCACCCCGAGCGAATCCCGAAGCGCGACGAACCTCGCCTCGTCGAGCTCCGACCCGAGCAAGATCCGGACGGTCAGTGTCGCCAGCAGCTTGGAGGTCCACAGCGAGATGTCCGTGTTCTCGCCACCCGACGCCAGCGGCTCGAGCTCCGGCAGCGACTGTTCGATCGTGGTGGTGATCGTCGACGCGAAACCGGCGATCCGCTCCCGGCGGAACTCGGGGTTCATCAGCCGACGCTGGCGTCGCCAAAGATCACCCTCGCTCAGCGCCAGGCCGTTGCCGATCGCCTCCCGGGCCCCCTCCCAGAACTCGCCCCCCTTGTCGAAGTGCCGCGCGCGTCGGATCAAGATCTCCTCGGCGAGGATCGGATCGCCGACCACCGTGACCTCGCCGACGCCCAAGTCCACGCGGAAGATGTTGCCGCAGCGCTCTCGGGCACGCTCCAAGAAGCGATAGCGCTGGAGCAACAGGCTGGGCACCGAGCCCAGCACGGGCATCCGGAACGCCTTGGGCGGCACGGGAGGTTGATTCGGCGCGTGAGACTCCATCGTGGTGGTGACCGTAGCAGCTCACGTCATCGTCATTATTTCAATATTGAGAAGATTCTTCTCGATTATGAGAAAATCAATCCGACCCAGCCCATGCAAACAACAACCAGACCAAAAAGGGACACATGATGGCCGGGCTTCTCGATCGCACGATCTTCATCGCGGTCTCCGAATGCGAGAGCTTCTCGCACGCGGCGGCACGGCTGGGCATCCCCGTGTCTACCGTGAGCCGCCGGATCGCGCACCTCGAGGCCGAGCTCGGCGTGCCCTTGCTCGAGCGCACCACCCGTCACGTGCGCACCACCGAGCTCGGTCTCGAGTACGCGTCGCAGCTGCGCCCGCTGTTGGATCGCGTCGACGACCTCGAAGCGCTCGTCTCGGCCCGAAGCTCGCTGACCACCGGGATCTTGAGGATCGCGTCGCCCACCGGGCTGGGCCACCCCTTCCTCGGTGCGGGGCTGCTTACGTTCCGCGAGTCACATCCCGAGATCGAGCTGGTCTGGACGTCCAGCGACGCCGATCCCCACCCGATCCGCGACCGCTTCGACATCGTGATCACCGATCGACGGATCGTCGACAAGGAGCTCATCGCGCGCAAGGCACTGACGACCCGTGATGTCTGCACGGCGTCCCCTCGCTACCTCGACCGAGCCGGCCGACCCCGCTCGGTTCGCGATCTGGTCGACCACGCCGCGCTCGTCCGTGGACCCTCGCACGGGCTCGTGCGGTGGCCGCTGCCCCGGGGGGGAACGGTGCACGTCGCCCCCGCGCTGCGCTGCAACGACTATGGCCTGCTCGTCGAGGCCGCGATCGCCGGCCTGGGGATCGCCTTGCTCCCGCACTTCCAGGTCAGCGCGCTCGCCGACGAGCAGAGCCTCGAGGTCGTCCTCGACGGCGTCGTCGGGGTGCGTCGAGACATCTACGTCACCTACTCCCGAAGCGCCCGCGAGCGCGCCGTGGTGCGTGCGTTCGTGGAGTTCGCGCTCGAGTACGCCAAGGTCCTGCCCTCCTAGCGTCCGGCTGTCTCAGGGCGTGCAGCAAAAGGTGAGCGGCTCGGCCCCCGCGGCGTTGCCGATCGGGACCACCGCCGAGGGCTCGCACTCGCCGCTCGCCAACCCCGGCTCGTAGAGGTACCCGCTTATCTGCTCCCCCATGACGACCGCGGTGCACCCGTCGGGGTCGAGGCTCCCGAACGTGTTGCTGCAGTCGGGCGCGGCGGCCAGGCTCAGGCTCGTGTCGACGCAGGGGCCTCGGGGGAGCGTGCAGCTGCACGGCATGCAGTCTCGACTGTCGTCGATCGAGCGAAACAGCCGCTGGGATTCCGAGTACGGTCCGCCCGCGGGGCAATCCTGGTCGCCCTCGTGCCAGATGCAAACGCGAGGGTAGAAGGGATCGTCGGGACGAGGCACACACCACATTGCGTTGGGGCACGCCAGGGGCAGCGGCTGGCCGCCGCAGGCCACGTGATGGTTGAGGAACGAGGGCTCTTCGAGGGTCATCGACGGGATCACGCCGCACACGCCTCGGGTGATCGGCGATTCGAAGCGGAAGCTTCCCGTCGAGGACTCCGGCGGCTGCAGCACGTTGCAGCCGGGCTCGAGCTCGGTGATGTCGAGCACGTCGCCCACGCAGCCGGCACCTTCGTAGTGGGTGACCGACCCGGGGAGGCAGTTGCCGACGATGAACGACCCGCACTCGCAGCCACAGCGGGCGGCGGGGGCCGAGATCTCGGAGAAGGCCTCGATGAGCGGCTCGTCCCAAGGGGCAGCGCAAGCGATCGGCTGCGCCACGGGGCGCTCGAGCCAGGCGAAGGGGCCCGCCCAGCCCTCGGGAGCCCGAGCGATGCACTCCATGCCCGCGGCCACGCACTCGGAGACGTCGGCGGTGGTGTCGCTAGAGTCGAGCGCGGGGGGCACGGTGGTGCTGGAGGGCGGGGTGGGCGGGGTGCCGGGGTTGCCCGTGGCGGTGGTGCTGGTGCCCGCGGGCAGATAGGGGTTGGGCTCGGTGCAGGCGAGCGGCCCAAGGGTGACGACCGTGACAAGAGTGAGCCATGGGCCGGGCCTTGCTCGACTGGGGGCCAGGGCGAGCGTTCGACCGCGCGCTCGGTGGGACGCTCGAGCGGGGGCCCGCAGGGACGCTCGGTTCGCCGTGCATCTCACGGGTCGATCATCCTCCGTAGGACGCGACTCGTCCACCCGCCCATGGCGCTTCACTCGTGAGCAGGAGCGGGGCACTTGTTGTTGTTCTATCGACCTGCCGTCCTCATGCCATCGCCGACTCGCCCGGATCTTCCTCGCCCGGCGCTTCCCCGCTCTTATCCTCCGCGCGATCGGTCGACACGACCCACACATAGTCCAGCTGTTCCCGCTCGAACTCGTATCCCGGCTCATCGGGCCCCGGCGCGACGCACAGCACCGAGTGCCCGTCCTCGTCGCGAAGCCGCACCGCGACCAGCAGCTGCCCGCGCGCGCGCAGGCCCAGCGCGAGCTCGCGGAAGGTCAGCCGCCCGGCACCGCGCCGTGCGGGACGCATGCGCACGAAGCTCTGGCCCCACGATCCGAGCAGCTCGGAGTAGACCCCGTCGAAGCCCGGCACCACCACCGACTGGAACAAGAAGAACGCCCGCAGCTGGGGAATCGAGTAGATCCGCACGTGGTGCTTGCCCACCGTCCGGAAGTGCTCTTCGAGGCGTGCGGCGAGCCGAGCGTCGTAGACCTCGGCCACGATCCGGGGCTTGCCGTGCGCGGAGCCGTGCGCGGCCAGCAGCCCCTCGAGCTTGAGCAGGGCGGTGGTGGTGCGCGCGTCGGCCTGGCCGGTGATGTCGGCCACGAACACCACCGCCTCCAGGTCGCCCACGTGGCCGAAGCCCGCGGGCAGGTCGACGAGGTTACGGCTGGCCATCCAGTCGGCCACCGCGATGTGGACCCGACTCTCTTCGATCCGGGCGGTGCTCTTGCAGTCGAATAGGTAGCTGCCGTCGGGCTGCGGGGTGAAGGTGCCGTGATGCACGGGCATCAGGCCGCGATCGACCAGCTGGCTGTGCTCTTCGATCGCGTCGCGAGCCCGCCGGACCGCGGCCTGGTCCTCCACCAGCACCAGCAGCTCGCCGCGGGTCTGCTCGCGCAGCAGCTCCTCCAGCATGTAGATCGAGCCCCGTCGAAAGCCGCACACCAGCACCCGGCCGATCGTGGTCTGGGGCGTGCGCTCGAACCGGGGCGGCCGGGGAATGGACAGCGGTGCCACGCCGTGCGCGTGGTCGGGGCGCCGGGGCTGGCTCTCGGCGAACTCACGGATCGTGCGAAAGTTATCGGCGATCGCCACGAAGCCCAGGCCCGGCCCGACCCGCTCGACCACCGGATCGCTGGGCCGGGGATTGACCACGACCTCGAAATCCTGGTGGGGATCCTCTTCGTACGGCGGCAAGAGCAGGCCCACCGGGACCACGGTGGATCCCTCGCGCTCGAGACCCTGCCGCAAGAGGCGATCGATCGCCACCGCCGGGTCCCGCCCCAGGTCGGGGGGCTCGTCCATGGTGAAGCCCAAGCCGTCGGTCTGGAAGAAGCAGGTGTAGAGCTCGTGGCCCCGGCTGGTCAGCAGCTCTTCCAAGAGATCGCCCAGCCCCGGTCGCCGCACCACGCCCGCGATGAACAGCGCGACCAGGCGCTCGCTGGGCACCACGAAGGCGCGGAAGGTATCCCGACCCGGGAGCACCGCCGAGCGGGCGGCGGCGATGTTGCTGTCGTCGAGGATCTCCGCGATCACCACCCGCTGGCGCTCGTGCGGCCGCCGAGGCCGGCCCTCGACCTGGGCGCGCACCCGCTCGACCAGGTTGAGCAGCGACTGGATCGTGTCGGCGTCGGGCGAGGGGGCATCGAGCTCGGCCAACAGCACGATCCGCTTGGCGTGGGCCAGATCGGCCCGCACCAGCAGCGCGTCGTCTTGCTCGGACCGCTCCCGGTACACGATCCGCGACAGCTCCGGCGCGCGCAAGAAGTCGGGCGGCTCCTCCTGGCGGCCCACCACCAAGAAGCGGGGGCCGAAGATCCCGCGGCGCCACAGATCCTTGAACCAGCCGGTCGAGAGCACGCGGGCGTCGGTGGGCAGGAGCTTGCGGTAGTACCGCATCAGCTCGGCCAAGAGCCGCGGGGTGGAGGGCGTGGTGCCCACGATGACCGTGTGCCCGCGCAGACCGGCCGGCCGCAGCCGAGAGAGCATGAGCAGCTCGTGGACGACGTCGGTGCCCAGACCGATGAGGAACGACACCAAGAACAGGCCGAAGACGGTGAGCCCCAGGCTGATGATCACCAGCGGGACCGCGATCGGCGAGGCGAGCATGTTGCCCGGGTCTTGCACCTGGCGAAACGCCCACCACAAAAGGTTGAGGAAGCGCTGATCCTCGGCGTCGACCTTCTCGTCCCCCGTGACGTCGACCCGCATCCCCTCGCCGGTGGGATCGGCCAGGTAGGACATGATCACCGCCCCCGCGAACGAGAGCCCGGCGACCACAAAGCCCATCACGATGATCTGCCGCGCCCGCTCCCGCCGCGAGAGGATCGACCACAGGTCGAGCACCATCGGCGACCAGTAGCTGATCAGCAGCAGCATGCGGGTCAGCCGAAACAGCCGTAGCCAGCGCGCGCCGTCGGGACCCAGCGGCAAGAAGGAGACGAGCGCCAAGAGATCGAAGAACAGCAGGAAGATCCCGCCCCCGCGGGTGCGACCGGAGCGAGGCGCGGCCGAGGGGCGCTCGACGATCCCGCCCGCGTCCTCGTCGGGATCGCGGGGCCGCCCCAGCACCACGAACAACCGCAGCACGAACTCGGTACCAAACAGCGCAAAGAAGACCGGCTCGGTGCCGTGGACCCACGAAAAGGGCAGCAGGCTGACGATGATGGCCGCGCTGAGGACGAGCCGCACGAACGTCCGCTCGAGGAAGCGCTCGACGTCCTGGACCCACCGCATGTCCCGCGGCGTCCGTGGCGAGTGGGGCGAAGGAGCGCTCACGGGGGGGCAGGATAGAACGGCCGCCGGGGCAGGGAAAATCGCCGCTCCACGGCGAAAGACGGCGTGCTGGCGCTCGGTGGGGCTCGACCGCCATTCTTGAGGGGAACGACACCATGCTCGCGACCGACGGGTTCGTGTTCATGCCCCACGATCCATCGGGGCCGGGAACTCCGTGCGTCATCACTGAGGTGCATCATGCTCGACTTGCGCTCCGGCTCGGTCTTCGGTCGGGGCATGGACGAGCCCCGAGCGTCGGCAACAGGCACACTCACCGACGCCTCTGGCGGGCACGGAACCGTGATCGCACCGATGATCTTCCCCACGGGCGACGACATTCTCGGCAGCACGAACGTGACGTCGACGCGACAAAACCCTCGGGTGGTAACGAACGGGACCCCGCGCGCGGCGTGGGATTGTTACGCTCCACTCCCGGATGGATCGCCGGGTCGTATTCATCTCTTACGCCTCGCGAGATGCCCAACGCGACCCCAAGCTCTTGCCGCGGGTGCTCGCCGAGATCTCCGCCGCAGAGCACCAACCGCTCTACGATGAGTTCTTGCGCCGCGGCGACAGCTTGGGCCAGATCCTGCAGCGCATCCGTAGCGTCGACAAGGGCCTGCTGTTGTGGAGCGCCCAGGCCGCCGCGTCCGACTGGGTACGATTTGAGCTTGCCGTCTTGAGAATGCGCGCCGTCCAGACCGGCATGCCCCTGCTGGTGTTGGGTTTGGACTCGACCCCACGACCACCCGGTTCGGGAATGATCATGGTGTCCGCCCTCAACGAGTTGGGCGACGCCCTCGCCGCATCCCTAGCGAAGACCTCCTCACCTCCGCCGGCCGAGGCGGATTCGTCGACCCGCTCGCTCGTGACGCTGCGCCTACCGTGGGACGCACCAGCGCCACGCGTGCTCGCGATCGCGAGGTCCGGTGGCAGCGAGCGGGCCGAGATCGAGCTCGACGGCCGTGTGTGGCCGACTCGGCCGATCCACCAGATCGACGATGGGCCCACGCTCCTGGCGCTTCCCGAGGATTGCGACGTGGACGCGGATCTGGATCTCGGCGTGGTGGTGCCCGGAGGCCCTGTGCCCCGCCCGCTCGAGGTAAGACGAGCCCTGGAGTTCTTGTCTCGGGGGCTGTCCGCACGGACAGAGATCCGAGCGCTCCTGTGGGCCGCCTTCGACGGCTCGCGCTGGCATCGCTTCGTCCGCAGCATCGATCATACCCGCATCTCCCTGCACCCCCCCGAGCGCCTCGGTCCCGGCTTCACCGGCCTCGAGACCGACACGAACACGCGACGGCTGCTGGGCCGCGGGTTCTTGGCCGGGACGATCATGCTCGTGCTTCTGTGGCCGGCGTTTCACGCCATGCTGGCTGGGCTCGTGTCTCCGCTCCAGGGCTTCGCGCTTCTCGAGCTCTATCGAGGATTGATGATCGGAACCGCGGCGCTCGTCTGGACCGCGTCGATCTCCACGGCGGCGATCAGCTGGTCGACCGGTCTGACCATGACCTGGGTCGGCGGTTCGGTCGTCCCCTGGGCGCTGATATTGCTGACGCATTGGATGCCGTCGACCCGGGCCGCTGGCGCCACCGCTGGCGCCCTGTCGATGGGAGTGACGCTGGGCCTGGCCGCGGTCCTTCACATCCGTGACCACGACACACGCTTTCATGTTCCCCGTCGGTGGGCAACGGTCGCCCGGGAAACCCTGGCGATGCCGGTGGCGCTCGCTCTTATCCTCTTGATAGTCCGACTCGGCCACTGGGCCCATGCCCGCGACGGGTGGTTCATCCTCGGCATCCTACCGCTGCTCATCGTGGCCGGAGTCATCGGTACGAGCATGTTGCGGGCACCGTGGCCCCGACAAAGGCTACGCGGGTGGCGCCTGCCCGCCACCTCCAAGCTCTTGCTCGGCACCGCCCTCGCGGTCGCACTCGTCGCAGTCTTCTTTGCGGCTCCGGTGATCTATCCCGAACGCCGCGGACTCTTCGAAGGAGCCTGGGTAGGCGCGCTCGTAGGATTGCTGGGGGGATTCATCCTTGCGGCCGGTTTCACGGCCGTAGTGCGCTTACACAGCCGATGGCTGAGCTCGGTGGCCGTCACGGCGGCCCTGCTCGGAGTTTCCGTCGTCATCCTGCCCATGTTTCGCAACTGGCTCTACCAGAACTGGATCCTCTTGGTGATGGTAGTGAGCTCGACCTCGACATTTTGGACGGGTGCCGCGCTCGTCCAGTTCCGCCAGCGGTAGAGACAAAACGCCATACACACCGCTGATGCACCGGCCGCTGAGACCTTCGTGGTCGTCATCGTCGAGCATCCTGACTGCATCACCTAAATGTAACAATCATTGACACCAAGGTGACCTTGCCGATCGATCGACATCCTCGATAGGGTAATGAAGGTTGTTGTCATGAGCTTATAGCCACGTTCGTATCCTCTCACCTCGTCGATCATGACGTCATCGGATCGCCCTCCTTGCACCGAAACATCGGCTTCGGTCTCGACCTCCGGCCAGCAAGCCCGTTGGCTCGTTCGGGCGAGTCGTACTGAATACCATGCGTTCATCTCCTATCGGCGTAAGGACGCCACCCATGCCGCTCGATGGCTCCGGCGCTCGCTAGTGCGGTACCGTCTACCCAGAGAGCTTCGCGCGCTCTACCCGAGGCCCCTACGCATATTTCGAGATCGCACGTACTCGAGTACGACTATCGATTTTTGGGAGGACTACCTCGAGCCACGCCTAGCTCGATCGAACAAGCTCATAGTACTCAGCTCACCGGGTGCCCTGGAGCCGAGCGACGAGACTCAGACCAACTGGGTCCACCGTGAGATAACCTCGTTCTTGGAGACCCACGCCCCCACCGACGTCGTTCCGGCGCTCGCCCGCGGAGAGGTCCATGCTCGACGACTCCCAGGCCCACTCGCCGAGTTGACCGCCCGCCCTGCCGTCGCGGATCTTCGCGGAGTCGTGCCTTGGGGATACATTCCCCTCGGGCCGCGGTATTGGACGCTGCGCCGATCGCTCCGAGACATCATTGCGCAACTGCTGGATCTCGACGACGAGCATCGCGCGATCCTCCACGGGGACGAGCGCGTAGAAAAGCTACGTACGAGTTTGCTGCTCGCCGTGGTGGTGTTCGCCGTCGCTGGCCTCGTATCGTGGGCGTGGTACGCGATCGAGCGGGCTCGCATCGACCAGATGATTCAGGAGGCGGCGGCGGCGAGTGATCCTCTGGAGGCCCTCGCGCTCGTTGACGAGGCTTGCCGCTCTGCTCTCGAGCCAGAGCACGGCATCTCGGTCGCGCTCGACCTGCTCCAACGCCCCCTGCCCTCCCGACAGATGTGGCTACCCTCGCCCGCCGATGCCGTCGCCTTCGACCCATCGCTCACCTGGGCCCTGCCCTCCGGTGGAAGTGAGCTGCTCGACCTCACGACCGGGACCGTCTTTGACGTGCCACCGGCACCCGCGACCACCCTCTCGTCGAGTCGCATCCTGGGCGTGGACTCGCGAGGGTGGTGGTCGACCTCCATTCCTCCGTCCACGACCGACACGGGCTTGCTCGAGGGCGACGAGCAACCGCTGGGCGTCGCACTTGCCCCGAATACCCGTCAAGGGGCCCCTTTTTGGCTGACGTGGGGGCTCAGCGGGGACGTGGTCGCACGGGATGAGCATGGCCAGGAGCGGTGGATCGATACGGTCATGGACGGAGACAAGATTGAACGACACGTGGTGTGGCATCCTACGCTCCCCCTCGGTGCTATCATCTCCGCGGATCACTCCGTCACGCTCTTCGACTACGCCGACGAAGGCGCTCGACCGTCGAAACTCGACATGGGCTCTGCCGCCCTCGCCGGAGCTTTCGATGCTCGCGGGCGACTCGCTGTGGCTGCCGATCGCGGCTTGTTCGTCGTCGAGAACACCTCCGCCGGCCTCCACAAGACGCGGATCGCCGAGGGCGCCGCGGATGTCACTCGGATCGTCGGCGCTTGGATCGTGTTGTTGCCAGACGGCTCGATCACAATTATCGACGACAACGAGCGCACGCAGAGTATCCGACTTCCCCATAGAGTCTTGCAGGTTGTGGCCAAACCGAACAACCACCGATTCATCGCCCAGACCCTCGAAAGCGACCTACTCTTGGTCGAGACGAGACCTGGCCCGCTCGATAAGAGACTCAACCGATACGAACTACTCTCCCGAGCACCCGGACGCCTGGTCGGACTTGACCTCACCCAATCCGGCCGACTCGCCGCCGCCTGGCTCAGCCCAGGGACAACCGAGGTCCGGGTCTGGGAATTGGCGCCCGGGACCTATCAACCGGCTCGCACGTCATGCGGTGATTCTGGGATCCCCGGATCCCGGTGGGGCTCTTGCATCGACACCAGTCCGATACCCGTAGTCCGACGCTCATCCGCGCTCACCGCCTGGCTCGAGTGGACGGGAAGAGTCCAGTTCTACTCCAGATCAGACAACCAGGCCCACGATCTTCCTTTCCCCGCGTCGACCATCGCGGTCGATGGCACAACCGTAGCACTGGGCACCACCACTGGTGAGATCGTGATCACAAAGCTCGATCATGACGCACTCGAACGACCGTGCGATGAGAACACTGCCGACGCCCCGATCCGAGAAATCGCTCTCGATCGAGGAACAATCGCGGCTCGTATTGGTGAAGATACCCTTCGAATGATCCATGGACAACATTGCTGCGAAGCCGTTGTCGACTGTCGTCTCGGCCCCAGTCTCATCGACGGCCATGCAGCGTGCGCTGGTTCTCGCGCGGTTTACTGGGTG
The DNA here is from genome assembly GCA_039194325.1 of Myxococcota bacterium. GTDB lineage: Bacteria > Myxococcota_A > Polyangia > Nannocystales > Nannocystaceae > Paraliomyxa. Next base: position 19,104 of record JBCCWC010000083.1, on the reverse strand, counting down.
AGCTCCACATGTGACGTGCAGCAATCGCCGCCTCCTCACGTAGATACCATTGGCAGTCCCGAGCCCCTGACGTGGCCCCAACCGCACCTGATCACCCTCGCATCTAACGACACAGCCCTGCTGGCGTACGACGAGGAAGCATTCATCATCCACCAAAACGGCGACACTACCTCTCTCAGCGACATGACATTTCATGGAAGAATCACGACTGCCTCATGGTCCACGAACACAACGATGCTGGCCATCGGTGACCGGGGAGGCAATATACAGATCTGGAATGTCACCAAAGGTTCTCACTGGGCCTCACTACATGGTTTCAACGAAGAGATCACCTCGATATCATGGTCCAAAGACGACCGACGAGTCGAGGCCATCGGCACTCACTCTCGAGCACGATGGGCACTAGACTGGCGCGAACTCTGCACCAACGTGACCAGCGCCCGAGACGGCCTGTGATCCAATACATCTCTTGACAACGAGATCAGCATGCTGCCATTACTCTTCAACCTACTCTTCGTAGTACTCGCTCCGGGGCAAAGCGCCACCTCCTCCAGCCCGCCTCCGGGTCACCTCTTCACGCTGCACGCCGACCACTTCCTCCTCAGAGGATATATGGCTTATTTCTACATTCATGACCATCGAGACAAAGACGACTCCTCGCGGGCACAACTGACATTCGAATGCAGGATCTACGAACTCGACGAATACGCTCGACCGGCTAGATACCGCAAGGAAGTCTCCACAGAACGTTCTATCCAACAACTCATGGGACAACCCTGCATCGCCATCAAGCTTCGTCAACGACCAATCGTCCATTTTTGCGGGGAGCACTTGACCCCACACGGCGGACCGATCTCTCTACGGTTCCAACTCGATGAAGCTCGTGCAAGATTCACTGATGAAAAGACCATGATCCTTACTCACAACGGGACTCACTGGACAATGCTGGACCGGAAGAACAACCCAATCCGCGACATAGCCATGATCACGAGCACGCTTCCTCCCAACATCGTCGACCTGCGCTTCCGCTGAAGACAAATCAACATCAAGACTACCAATGCTGTTCATCTTACCGTCTACCATGCTCGTGACAGAGGTATTTTTACCCAACAGACACGACCCTACAACTTGCGATAGACAACAAGATCGACATGCCCATAGAATGAATCACCGGCGGTCAAGTTCGCAACCAAGCGCTCCCCACAACCCGAGACACTTACCAAGTAGCGGTGCGCCCAAGGGTCGTCCCCCTCCAGCTTGACAATACTGCACTCGAAGTCAATCAGCGAGGAGCGCCCATCATCGAGCAACGCGTTGGCACGGGATTCCCCTAAAGAACGTTCGTAGCCGTAGTCGGACTCAACTCCAGGCGCCGTCACCCCGAGCCCCGAAATCTCTACAAGATATGTGGCATTGACTTCGGGCAGAGAATACTCGAAGCGAAAACGCTCTGCGAGAGTCAGATCCTCCGCATCTCCCACAGCCTCCCACGGTTCATCATCATAAGCCTCGAGATCGACTCCAAGAAATTCACGGTGAGACGCAGGATCCACACGAATCCCGAGTCGATCCACCAGTCGCTCCTTGGTCAAAGCGGCATACTCGGAAGGGATCTCGTAGATCGAGTAGCTCAAGCCTCCTCGATTGAGGTCGCCTCCCACTTCGGCGCCGCTCTTCATTTCGAGCATGCTGGCTCCGTTCGCGAGAAATAGGTACTGGTGAGTACCTATGTCTTCCCGCAGAGCGATTGGCACCACGCCATCGATGGTAACCCCCCAGTTACCGAGCACACCACGCCAGCCCATCTCCAAGCCGCTGAATCCGGACTCCTGAGCGAGCAAACCGAGCAAATCCAGAAAGAACGGATTCTCGCTTACCCACCCCTCGATCCACTCGTGATAGCTACACGAGAAACAGATCGGATCGTAGTCTCGAGTCAACGTCTTCCACCGACGGCCTGCATCTTGTCGACCGGCCGATGAATATTCGAAGGTACCTTCTACGATCAAGAAGTAGTCTCGATCTGCGTCCAACCCCTCGAGATACTCCGGGGTTCCATCCAACGGAATCTCATCGTGCGCGACCCTTCCTTCTTTGCTCAAACACAACCCCAGCACGAGGTTCGACTCCTCGAGATCACATTCTTCATCCTCACCGCCATCGTCCGTATCGCGCTCCGGACCATCACCGTCTGTTGCTCGATCTTCACGACCATCGTGCTCATCACCACCTTCGCTCTCCGACTGGTCGGCGTCCCCAAGCCCGCGTTCGGCATGAGCACTGCCTCCGCTCGCCGAGCGCCTGGTCGACTCGGGAGACTGCACCGTAATGTCCTGATCGATGACCAGGGTCAATCCCCGTGCTTCATCATCGACTCCTGCGCCGTCGTCACGCACGATCGGGTCCGTGAGGGGCTGGGCCCATGATGTATGGCGCAGGCCGGGATGGTCCTCGATGCCCGGCAGGGCTGGACCAGTCCCAGCCACCGCCCCCGAGGACGTCACGCCTCGCGACACGGACTGGGCTGCGCCTCGACTTGCCCCTCCCGCTCGTGATGAAGCCGAAGACACAACCCGGCGCGCACCGGTGACGGAGTCCTGAAATGGGTCCCTTGATTCCTGCTGGCTGGAATCGCGAGAATGACCCCACCAACCTTTCGAATCGAGTCGCCGGGGCGCCGAACTTCGAGCGCTCATCGGATACATGCCGTTGACGCCATCCCGAACATTGGTGCTGTCTGCAGATACGCTCAACACCAACATCGAGATAGCCGCAGCAACACTGGCAGAGACGAGGCCCCCGAACAAAGCGGGGCGTGACACGGATGTGTAGATGGTCATGGTGAACACGGCTGGGTGGTACTACCGGAGACCACGACGCACGCAACGCCGCAGAACGGTGATCAAATGATGAAGGGCTCGCGGCGAAGGCCACGAGCTCGACGAGGCGAGCTCGACGAACGCCCAAACTCATGGACCAATGGTGACTCGCCCCATTGAGGCGAGAGTCGAATATTCCGACCCCTGAACGCCTTGGGACACTCAATGCAACATACGAGGAAACAAGCTCGGATTCATCGCTTTAGTCGGGCGACAATATCCTATCTCCACATCAACATAAGTGGATGTAGGTGTTCGTCAAGCAGATTTGGATTGCGCGCTCGCAGATCTTTCACTCCCACCAAAGTGACAGATCACGACCCCCACGGGCCGGTCGCTCCACCGCGACATTCGACCCAACCGTGGCAGCTCACGAGCCGGAATACCACCGACCGTTACGACCCATGACGGACGAGCGACCACCACGATATTTCGGTCGAGTATGGACGATGACTGCGACCATAGGATCATCGAACAAGCGATGTGAACGCGTTCGCCCAGACGCACGTCGCCGTCCCACGAGCGCTCAGCCGCGCCGCTCGTTGGACACCCGCATGGAGCACCAAAGTCGCAGCCGGCCCCCGGTTGGCTGCACGCGAGGCTGGCACGGCATACCGCCCAGGGAGGGCAGCGGGAAGACGCGGGGCAGACCCTCCGCACCGGGCTCGTGGAACTCGATCCACGAGCCCTGCACATCGGCTTCGAGCTCCACTCGGCCCCGAGGGCCCCGCTCGAAGATCCGATCGCCCTCGATCTCGATCGGCCGCCCGACGACCTCGGTGATCTCCCGAGCAGCGATGAAACCCTCGATCCGAACCGAATCGATCTCGTCGATCTCAAGCGAGCCCCCGTCGAGCAGCGAGCCCAGGTCCAGTTCCATCCCCTCGACGTCCACACGAAGGTCAGCCGCCTCCATGCCCCCGTTGCGGATCGCGTCGACCCGCACGTGGATCCCCTCGACGTGCCCCTGCGCGAGTAATCCGGGCAGCAGTGGGAAGCCGTGCAGCTCTACTTCGACGCCCCGGGCCCCGGGCACCTGCAACGCCACCTGTTGCTCGATCTGTGCCTCGACGACGCGCGCCAAGAGCCGGTCGAGTATCGCCAGGCCCGCGATGACCAGGCCCACGGCCAAGAGGATGCAGGCGACGACGATCCCCCGGCGTGGACCGCGGGACACCCGCCCCCCGCCAGGCTTCGCCATCGGACCCCTCATCACGCGGTCCGACACCCGACCCTCCAGATTTGTTCCAACGCCGATGACCGTGGCCACGACGCACGGGAACACGGTACAGCGTGCATTCGAGCGCCGATCCGCTGGATCTTGGGGAGATCGATGGCGAGCACTTGCGCCGCTCCGGTCAGGGCCACTGCACCGGGCGTCCTCCGATCCCGTCGATCGTGACCACCCGAAACCCCTCGCCCGTCCCCACGCGGACGACCAATCGCCACAGCGGCACGAACACCGCGGCGACCTTGCCGGGCACCGCCGCAAACAACTCGGAGAATCGAGCCTTGACCTGGGCCACCGGCTTCTTTGTACGCCAGTCCTCGTCGACCAGCCCCAGGTGACCCGGCCCCACCTCCTCGAAGGTGACCACGCCATCGAGATCTTCGACCTCACTGGCGTGCTCCCCCACCGCGCTCACGAACCGCAGCCCCTTGTCGGCGGTGTAGACGAGCACGTCGAGGGTGGAGGCATGCAGGTAGACGCTCCCCAGGCGGTGATCGTGGCGATCGCCCAGCACCCGCCGAAACAGCGGTCGCTGGACCTTCTCCTCGAAATCCAGGCGATAGACCAACCGGTGCATCGGCTCCACGCGCGCGAGCGTCTCGTCCCGACCAAAGACCCCCAATAGCTTGGAGCGCAGGTGCTCGTGCCCTCGGGCACGGGCGGTGGGCGCGTCGATGATCGGGCGCACCGCCACCACGCGACGCGGCATGCCCAGGTCGGGCCGTCCCCCGGTGCTCGACGCCCAGTACATCTTCTTGCGCCCCTCGAGATACATCGAGGCCATCTTCAGCTCGATCATCGACGCGATCAGGCCACGCGCCTTGGTCTGCCCGATCCCGGCCCGCGTGGCAAAGTCACTGACGGTCATCGACTTCTTCTGCGCGAGTATCCGGTCGAATCGGCTCAAGGCCTGCCGACGCTCCTCGAGCGGATCGAAGGGCGGTGGCTCCTCGAGCGCAGGAGCATCCGCGCCCGACAGATCCACCGATCCGCCCACGGGTGGCTCACCCCGGCTCTCCATTGCCGTGCTCGTGTCTGGCTGCACCGGCATCGGTGCGGCCGCAGCAAGAGCGACCGCGGGCTGCACCTGGGTCTGCCCCGTACGCACCGGCGTGGGCGCGACCTGAGTCATCCCCGTGCGCACCGGCATCGGTGCCGGACGACGCTCGCGGCTCCGACCGCGCGGCGGCGGCGGCACGGGCGTTCCCAAGAGGGTCCCCCCCGACGATCGAGGCGGGTCGTCCGAGTTCCACCCACTTGGAGGAGGATCGATCCGGTCATCGAGATCCTCCGGCTCTTCCAGTTCCCCCTGTTCCTCCGCGGATCCCTCCGCGGATCCCCCAGCGGATCCCTCCGACGACTCGACCTCGACCGCCTCGCCCTCGCCCCCCGACGACTCCACCGCGCGCGCCGAGCCCTCGTCGGTGCTCTGTGCCTCCGTCTGTGCCTCCGTCTGTGCCTCTGCCTCCGACTGCGCCGCCTCACCCTTCGATACGGCCGGCCCTTCCCCTACCCCCCGCAACAGCGGGGCAAAGCGCTCCCGCCAGCGCTCGTCGGCCAGCGCCTCGATCCGCTCTTCGTCCAAGGTCTCGTGGGGCGTCAGCAGCCACCGCACGCCCAGCGCCTGCGGAGTCGCGTGGTGATCGGGCGAGATCAACACGAATTGCCCCGGTCCCAGCGACGGCAGCGCCCCCACCACCCGATCGCACGAGGTGGGCACCAGCGACTTGAGGGTCGGCTCGACCTTCTTGAGATCCTGGCGGGTCGTCAGGCGCCCCAGCGCCCAGGTCCCGAACTGCGCCATCGACTTGTAGTCGACGTCGCCGGGGTTTTGTGTGGCCATCAAGCAGCACACCCCGTACTTGCGCGCCTGCTTGAACAGCAGCTGCAGCCCCGGCTTGGCCGCCGGCTTGCGCACCGGCGGCACGAAGGGGGCGACCTCGTCGATGTAGAACATCGCCTGCGGCTGCGCGCTGGGGTTGCGCAGCATCCACGCATAGAGCCGGTCCACCAGCGTCGCTACGAAGAAATCCTTGTCCTCCTGGCCGTGCAGCGTGTTGAGATAGATCACCGCCACCCGCGTTCGCCCGGGCACCGCATGAGCACCTCGCCCCAGCAGCATATCGATGTCGATCGGCGCCCCCTGGTGAAAGAGCATGCGACGCGCCCCGACGTCGAGCCGGGCCAGGCGCTGTCGGGCGGTGCCGACCTTGCGCCGGTCGAGGTACCGGTCGAACTCTTCCTCGACGCGGGGCGGCAGCGCGTGCAGATACTCGCCAAGCGCGGCCAGGCCCCCGCCCGCTCGCCCCTGGGCCACCAGCTCCTGCACGCTGCGATCGAGCACGGCGGTCAGCCCAGTGCCGTCGTCCGACTCGGGATCGTAGCCGAGCAGCCCGGTGAGGATCGCCGCCGTGCGAGTGATCGCATGCGTACGCTCCGCCTCCCGCATGCCCTCCAGCCCCAGATCCACCGGATCCGCGCTCAGCCCGATCCCGGTGGTGGACGCGGGCGTGAACACGACGACGTCGGCGCGCTCGGCGAAGGCCTCGGCCCGCCCGGGGTCGATCCCGTGCTCGCGCAGCGCCTGAGGATCGGTCGGATCCAATGCCAGCGAGCACAGATCCCCCTGCGGGTCGATGCACAGCACCGGCAGGCCATGACGGACGACCTCCTCCACCAAGACCTTGCACAGCACCGTCTTGCCCGAGCCGCTCGACCCCAGGGCCATCGCATGGCGCAACAAGGCCCGCATGGGGAGCTCGACGGGCTCGTCGTCGTCACGACGGCGCCCCAGCGAAAGCATCGGCTCGGTCATCGCGCCGTAGGCTACACGAGCGGGGACACTCGGGGCTCGACCGAGCGTCGGGGCCTGGGCGGGCGCCCGCTCGGCGCCACCGGCGATCCCCAGAGGCCGGCGCCCGTTCGGCCCCCCCGCTCCCCGCCCCCGCTGTGCCCCGACGCCCGCCGATATCGTTGGCTCCCCGAGGCCCGCGCCTGGTACCGTCCGAGCGCCATGAGCGACACGGACACGAGCCATCGGATCGAGACCGACAGCATGGGGCCCATCGAGGTCCCCAAGGATCGCTACTGGGGAGCGCAGACGCAGCGCTCGCTCCATCACTTCAGCATCGGCCACGATCACTTCCCGCGCCCGATGATCCGGGCCCTGGGCCTGCTCAAGAAGGCCGCCGCGCTCGTCAACGGCGACCTGGAGATGCTGCCGGCCGACAAGGTCACGCTCATTGCCCAGGCGGCCGACGAGGTGATCGAGGGCAAGCTCGACGACCACTTCCCCCTGTTCGTGTGGCAGACCGGCAGCGGCACCCAGACCAACATGAACACCAACGAGGTGATCGCCAACCGGGCCATCGAGCTTGCTGGCGGGGAGCTGGGCAGCAAGACGCCGGTCCACCCCAACGACCACGTCAACCGGGGCCAGTCCTCCAACGACACCTTCCCCACCGCCATGCACATCGCGGCCGCCGAGCAGGTGGTGCACGAGCTCTTGCCCAGCCTGGGCCGGCTGCGCGACGCCCTGCACGCCAAGGCCGAGGCCTTCGCCGAGGTCGTCAAGATCGGCCGCACCCACCTGCAAGACGCGACCCCGGTGACCCTGGGCCAGGAGCTGTCGGGGCACGTGGCCCAGCTCGACCACGCCCGCGCCGCGGTGGAGGCGGTGCTCCCCCAGATCTACGAGCTGGCGCTGGGCGGCACCGCGGTGGGCACGGGCCTGAACACCCACCCCGAGTACGCGGTGCGCAGCGCGACCCGGATCGCCGAGCTGACCGGGCTGCCCTTCATCACCGCCCCCAACAAGTTCGCCGCCCTGGCCGCCCACGATGGCCTGGTGCTGCTGCACGGGGCATTCAAGATGCTCGCGGGCGCGCTGCACAAGATCGCCAACGACGTGCGCTGGCTGGCCTCGGGCCCCCGCTGTGGGATCGGCGAGATCGAGATCCCGCAAAACGAGCCCGGCTCGTCGATCATGCCGGGCAAGGTCAACCCCACCCAGTGCGAGGCGCTGACCATGGTCTGCGCCCAGGTCATGGGCAACGACGTGGCGGTGAACGTGGCGGGGATGAGCGGCAACTTCGAGCTCAACGTGTACAAGCCGGTCATGATCCACAACGTGCTGCACTCGAGCCGGATCTTGACCGACAGCATGGACAATTTCCGGCGCTTTTGCGCCGAGGGGATCGAGCCCAACCGGGAGCAGATCGTCCACAACCTCCAAAACAGCCTGATGCTGGTCACCGCCCTCAACCCCCACATCGGCTACGACAACGCGGCCAAGATCGCCAAGAAGGCCTACACCGAGGGCACCACCCTCAAGGAGGCCGCGCTCAGCTTGGGCTTGCTGACCGCCGAGCAGTTCGACCAGTGGGTCGATCCCACCAAGATGGTCGGCCCCTCGACCTGAGCCCAACCCTCGCGCCGAACCCGACCCACGAGCTCCGATCCGCTCCGACCCGATCCGACCCGATCCGACCCGATCCGACTCGACCCTCGCCCTCGACCCTCGCCCTCGACCCTCGACCCCCGCCCTCGACCCCGACGCCATGGCCGATCCGACCTCCGACAATCCCCTCCTCCAGCTGGACGACACCGTCCCCTTCGATCGCATCGAGGCCGCGCACGTGAAGCCGGCGATCGACACGCTGCTGTCGCGCGCCCGCGCGGCGATCGACGCGGTCGTGGCCGACGCGCCCCGGACCTACGACGGCACCCTGGCCGCGCTCGACGACGCCACCGAGCCCCTGGCGCGAGCGATGGGGGTGGTGGGTCACCTCGAGTCGGTGGCCACCTCCGACGCGCTGCGCGAGGCCTACAACGCGGTGCTCCCCGAGGTCGCGGCCTTCTACTCGAGCATCCCGCTCAACGCCGGGCTCTACGAGGCCCTGCAGGCCACGCACCAAGCACAAGGCGAGAGCCTGCCGCCCACCCGACGCCGCCACCTGCAAAAGACCCTCGACGACTTCCGACGGCACGGGGCCCAGCTGCCGCCCGAGGGCAAGAAGCGGCTGGCGCAGCTCGACGTGGAGCTGACCCAGGTCACCACCCGCTACGCCCAGAACGTGCTCGACGCGACCAACGCCTTCGAGCTATGCATCGAGGACGAGTCGGAGCTTCGTGGGCTGCCGCCTTCGGCCCTCGACGCGGCCCGAGCCTCGGCCCAGTCCAAGGACAAGGAAGGCTGGCGCTTCACCCTGCAGGCCCCCTCGTACATCGCGGTGATGACCTACCTCGACCACGCTGGGCATCGTGAGCACATGTGGCGGTCGTTCAATACCCGGGCCTGCTCCGGCGAGCACGACAACCGCCCGCTGGTGGGCCAGATCCTGAAGCTACGCCGCGAGAAGGCCGAGCTCTTGGGTTATGGCCACTTCGCCGATCTGGTGCTGGAGGATCGTATGGCCAAGACCGGGGCGCAGGCGCGATCGTTCGTGGACGACCTGCGCACGCGGGCCCGCGAGGCCTTCGGCACCGAGAACGAGGCGCTCCTGGCTTTCCGCCGGGAGGTGGAAGGGCCAGACGCCCCCGCGCTGCAACCCTGGGACGTGGGCTACTGGGCCGAGAAGCAGCGGCGCGCCCGCTTCGACTTCGACGAGGAGGCCCTGCGCCCCTACTTCTCGCTGGCCCGCGTGCTGGAGGGGATGTTCGACCTGGTGGGGCGCCTTTACGGGGTGACGATCGAGCACGCGGCCGACGTGCCCACCTGGCACGACAGCGTCGATGCCTACCGGCTCAAGAGCGAGTCGGACGAGGCGCTGGGCGTGTTCTATGTGGACAGCTACCCCCGCGAGACCAAGCGGGACGGCGCCTGGATGAACGGCCTGGTCACCGGCGAGCTGGGGCCCCAGGGCCTGTCGCCGCACCTGGGGCTCATCTGCGCCAACGTCACCCAGCCGGTGGAGGATCGCCCGGCGCTGTTGACCCACCGCGAGGTGGAGACCCTCTTCCACGAGTTCGGGCACCTGATGCACCACATGCTCTCGCGGGTCGAGGTGCGCGCCCTGGGGGGCACCAACGTGGCGTGGGACTTCGTCGAGCTACCCTCGCAGATCATGGAGAACTGGTGCTGGGAGCGGCCCTGCCTCGATCTGTTCGCGCGGCACTGGCAGACCAACGAGACGATCCCGACCGACCTGTTCGAGAAGATGACGCGCGCCCGCACCTACCGGGCCGCCAACGCGATGATGCGCCAGCTGGGGTTCGCCACGGTGGATCTGCTGCTGCATGTCGACGTGGATCCGAGCACCGAGCCCGACGTGATCGCACGGGCTCGTGAGGTCCTGGCCGACCACGCCGCGGCCCCGCTGCCCGACGACTACGGGATGATCGCCAGCTTCGGCCACCTGTTCGCCCACCCGGTGGGCTACGCGGCCGCCTACTACTCGTACAAGTGGGCCGAGGTCCTCGACGCCGACGCGTTCACCCGGTTCAAGCAGGAGGGGCTGTTCAGCCCGCAGGTGGGCCAAGAGTTTCGCGACAAGGTGCTCGCCCGCGGCGACAGCCGCGACCCGATGGAGCTCTACCGCGACTTCATGGGCCGCGAGCCCTCGGTGCAGCCGCTGCTAGAGCGCTCGGGGCTGGCCTAGGGGTCACGAACGGGCTCGACGCGGGCTTTCGCGGGTAGCCTGCGCGGGCACAATGGCCCGGCCCTCGACCCCGAGGCCATGGATGGTACGCTCGATCCGTGTCCAGCCCCATCGCGCTGTCGACCCGTGACCTGCGTCCGCTGCGGCGGCGCGAGTACGACGTGCTGGTCGAGCAAGGATGCTTCGAGGGTGAGCATGTCGAGCTCTTGTATGGTTTTGTCGTTCCCAGGGCACCCGAAGGTCCGATACACGCCGCTCCGATCCAGCGTCTGACCAAGACGCTGATCCTCGCGGTCGGTGACCGCGCCATGATTCGCGTCGGACACCCTCTGGCACTCGGCGACTCCGAGCCCGAGCCCGATCTCGCCGTGGTGCCGGTCGGCGACTATGACCATGCGCACCCCTCGACGGCCTGGTTGGTCGTGGAGGTGTCCTCGTCTTCACTAGACAAAGACCGGGGGCTCAAGGCCCGACTCTACGCAGAGCACGGGATCGACGAGTACTGGATCGTCAATCTACGGGACCGTCACGTCGAGGTGCGTACCGCACCCGCGGCCGACGGCTATACGCACCTGGTCACGCGGCGGGCCGGGGAGCGGATCGCCATCCAGCGACTGCCGGATGTCTCAGTGGCGGTCGACGAGATCCTGGCCCCCACAACGCGGTAACGCGCCCGCCCAGAACGGGCGGGCCATGACTTGATCGCACTGACTTGATCGCATCGGGCCCGCGAACAATTCGATCGCGCGGGCGGGGCCCGGTGAGGGGATCGGCAGCGGCCAAACGTCCGGACTAGCAAATCGCGGCGCCGGCGGCTCGGGACGATGGTCGATCCCGAACCGGTCGGGCCGTAGTCCGCCGAGCCAAGCCCCCATGCCGTTCCTCACCGCTTCCGCGCCTGCCCTGTCCACCCTCACCGAGCCGCTGACCCGGCGGCTGACTCGACGGATCACCTGGCCGCTGGTCCTTCCGCTGGCGCTGCCGCTGGCCACGGCCTGCAGCCCGACCGATCTCGACACGCTCGAATCCGACACGACCACCGACGGTTCGTGGACCTCCGATGGAGCGCTCGAACCCGAACCCGAGCTCGAACCTGAGCCCGAACCCGAGCAGGACGCCGCCGATCCCGACGAGCTCGAAATAGAGCCCACGGTCGGCGAAGACGGTGCGCTGGTCGCCGAGGCCGACCCGGCGGCGGCCGCCACCCGCGTTCGAGGCTGGCTGACCTTCGATCCCTCGTTCCTCACCACCGACGGCAACGGGATCACCGGCAACCTCGGGCAGATCCCGGGCACCAACAACAGCTACGCACGCGTGCGCAACCTGTTCGTGTGCGCCTACGACGAAGACGGCACCAGCCCCGATTTCGACGCAGCCACCAGCACACCGTTCTCGGGCAATGACGATCTGCTGGGCTGTGACTCCGCCGACAACGACGGCTACTTCGACATCACCGTGTCCGGGCTCGCATCGAGCTGGGGCGACGACGTCTACCTGGTGACCTGGTTTTGCGACGCGGCCGATTTCGAGCTCACCAGCGCGGGCGGGACCGAGTACGACGACGAAGCGGAGGTGTGCGTACGCATGAACGTGACGCGATCGTCGGAGAGCACCGCCACCGGTCGTCACCGCAAATTCCTGCGCTCGCGGGTGTACGACAACCTGCTGGTCTGGGGCGGGGTCACCACCCTCAACTGGAACCTGTCGTGCCCCGACCTCGACGGCAACACGGGAGGCCTCCAGCGCCTGACGTGCCCGGCCGCGGCGATCGACCCGCACACGACGGCGAGCACCAACTCCAACGCGGCCTACAACATGGAGTTCGTGCACCTGCTGCGCACCGCGGTCGAGCCGGTGCGCTCGTTCGGCTCACTCAAGCCCCGAGCATCGGCGGTAGCAACCCAAGGCTGCGGCAACTTTGGGCTGGAGGCGTGTCCGGTTTGCAGCAACGACCTTTGCCACGAGGAGATCAACCTGGTGGTCCGCCCAGCGACGATCCCAGGCTTGAGTGCGCCCTGCGCCACGACCGGGGGCAACTCGTCGCAGGGCTACAACAACACCTGCATTGCCCACGGGTCGGCCGGCGAGCGAGGCACCCGCAACCCGTTTCGGCCCATTCACGAGATCGGTCACAACCTGCACCGCCGATGGATGCGGGACAGCGGTAACGTCGAGCAGGGCTTCTCCGCCCAGTGGTCCACCGGGGGCAGCGAGTCGTCCGCCACCGCCGAGGGCTACGCCAATTTCGTCGCCGTCGCGTCATGGTACCCCGACAGCAGCGACGATCCGGTCTACGACGATCTCTACAACGACGGCGCGGGGAGCACGGTGGCGGTCGAGCCGGCTGGGGATGCCTCGCTTTCGGGCACGTGCGGCGCGGGGACCAGCTGCACCTGCACCGAGGGCAGTCTTTTGGGCAACGGGCGAACGACCCAGTTCTTTTGGGATCTATACGACGCCGACGACTGGATCGACCTGTCGTTCTGGGACATCTTGCGGGTCTGGAGCGCGTTCGACAACGGCACGGGCGACGGGCAGAGCAACGAGTGCGGGCCCGACGGGCGCAACCTCGAGGACTTCCGCGCGCGGTACGACCTGCTTCGGGCTCGGCCCGACTACTCGCACTGGCCGTCGATCGACACGATGATGACGGCCAACTGTGTCGATCGGCACATCGACGGGCCCACGTCGTGTAGCTGATCGATCGCCCCCCACCTACTGCCCTTGGGGCTCGTGCCGCAGGCGGCGGCCTACGAGATCCGTAACCCCGAGGGCAAGCCCTCGGGGGCCGGCAACGGCTTGCCGCTGGGGCAGCGCAACCACGAGCACGTGCTCGCGGCCTTCGACGACGCGATGCCCCCCACGGGCCCGCCAGCCCCATTTCAGATCGAGCCCTCGCTGCTCCGGTTGCTCGTGCACCCCCCCACGGCCCCGCTCGCGAGCGCAGCCGGGGCTCTGTCCGATCGGGTCGCGTCCCTCACCACCGACCGTGGCGATCGAGTCCCCGACCGCCGAGAGCTTCGCCGGACCAGCCCGCTCGGCGACCTCGTCGACCCCACCCCATTCAGAGGCCCCGATGATCGGCTGTGGATCGTGGCCTGGCCCGACGGATGGACCGACGGATGGACCGACGGATGGACCGAGCGAGCCGCCGACCACGCCCACCATCGCGGCGAGCGCGGCCCCCGATCCCACGAGCCAGTACCGCCGGCGACGACGAGCTCCGCCGATCCGGAGCTCGGTGAGCAGCTCGTTCATCGTGGCGAAGCGCTCGTGCGGGGCGACCGAGAGCCCGCGCCGCAGGATCGTGCGCAGCCAGCTTGGCACCCGTGAGTCTTGCGGCGCGTGGCCGATCCCCCCCTGGGTCACCGCGTACATCAGCTCGGCGATGGTGTCCCCGCGAAATGGTCGGACCCCGTAGAGCGCCTCGTAGAGCGCCACGCAAAACCCGAACTGATCGCTGTGGGCGGCGACATAATCGCCGCTGAATTGCTCGGGGGCCATGTACGCCGGCGTCCCGACCACCACACCGGTATTCGTCAGGGGGGTCACCAGCGCGTCGGCCAGCGTGTCGGCGTGTACGTCGGCCGGCACGTCCAATCGGTCGAAGGCAAGCTCGTTGAGGCTGGCCCTCGCCCCCGTCGTCCCCGCGACGACCCGGGCCAGGCCGAAGTCCATCACCCGAACGCGTCCATCGTCGCCGAGCATGACGTTGTCGGGCTTGAAGTCGCGGTGGACCAGGCCCTGCTGGTGCGCAGCGGCCAACCCCCGCCCTGCCGCCTCGAACACCTCGACGACCGTCCTCCACGGACGCAACCGACCATCCCTGGCGGGCTTGATCCACCGCCGGAGCGTCGTTCCCTCGATAAACTCCATGGCCAGGAACACGCGGCCCTGATGGACGCCGACGTCATAGAGGGTCACCACGTTGGTGTGGTTGACCCTGGCGAGGGCCTGGGCCTCGCGCTTGAGTCGAGCCCGAGCCACCTGACCTCGACGACCTCGTGGCTCGAGTAACTTCAGGGCAATCCGTCGATCGAGCTCGGGATCGTAGGCGGCAAACACGACGCCCATCCCGCCCGCCCCGATCCTCGACAGCACCACATAGCGACCGATCCGCGACCCCGGCCCGGGCTCGCACTCGGATCGTGTGGGCCGCGCTCGGGCTCCGCGGCTCCCGGCGAGCGTTGCGGCCACCGCGATGGACGAGCCTCGCGAAGGTGAAGGTGTCGCGAGATTCGGATCGGGCGGGTTCGTCATCGGCGGCGCACCTGCTCCAGGTCAGAGCAAGAAGCGTGCCCGGCGAATTACGGAGAAGCCGACGCGCCTACAGCCGATCGGAGGACGAATACGGCGGGATCAATGTGCAGTTTCTGCCCACATGGTGCAGATCGTGCGCTCCGTTTCGAGTCATGTCCGAAACGCACGAGTCACCGTGAGCCCCGGTCATGGCGGCGGGTTCGACCCCGGGCTCGTGCTAGGATTGGCCTCGAGCCCGGCCGACTGCGCTCGTTCGGCGGTCGCCGGTCCGCCACCGCCGAGTACCCTATGGGTGAAGAGATCGACGTGATCTGCCCCTGGTGTGGCGAGTCGCTGTCGATCTGGATCGACCGCGAGATCGCCGGCAGCTTCGTACAGGACTGCGACGTGTGCTGCCGGCCGTGGTCGGTGCAGGTCAGCTGGGAAGCCGAGGACGACGGCACCGCGCGATGTCACGCGTGGGTGGGGCGCAGCTGACGACCCGCAGGGCCGTAGACCGTCTATCGCCGGGCTATAGCCCGAAGCGCTTGGACAACAGCTCGATGATTTCCTCCATCAGGCGAGGATCGGTAAAGGGCTCGGGGTCTCCGACCAGCGTGGCGTCGAAGATGCCGGACACGGCCCGAACGATCACGCGAGCCGTCGTCTCGGGGTCCACGATCGGGATCGGAAAATCCGGGGCCCGAGCCGCGAGCAGCTGGGCGAAGTCGCGCTCGAGCCGAGCCCTAAACTCCATGAGCAACCCGCTGGTCTGCCCCCACAGCGAGACGCTCTGTAGCGCGGCGCCCAGCGGAGCATCGACCCGGGCGATCGCAAACAGGGCCTCCACCATCGCAGGGAACATCGCGTCGACCTCGACGGTGGCCATGCGCTCGAAGTGGCGCTGTAGCTCCGCATCGATCCGATCCACGTACTGCTGCGCCACCGCGGTATAAAGGGCGGTCTTGTCGGGAAAGTACTGGTAGAGCGACCCGATGCTCACCCCCGCTCGCTTGGCGATACGGTTGGTCGTCGCCCCCCCGGGCCCGACCTCCCGCAAAATGTGAGCGGTGGCGGTGAGGATCGCATCCACCAGAGCTTTCGATCGCGACTGCCTGGGCGTTCGGCGGACCCTTGCGGGCTTGGGAGACGTTTTACGGGGCGCCACGAAGGTTCGGTAGAAGGCGAGTAGGCGGAGTCTGCCCGTGGATCCATCTTGAAGACAGAGGCAACGAGGATCATGCAACAACTCTTCTCCAAGCTCCAGATCGCCCGCCACTTCGTCACCATCCTGCGCGACATCTCGGATACCGAGAGCATCTTCAAGCTCATCGAGACGCTCAACCGACAAGAGGACCTCCAGGCCCGGTTCCCCGAAACGCCGGCCATGAGCGCCTACCTCGACGCGTCCTTCTTGCAGGGCTTCCCTGCGCTCGAGGACCTTCGGGCGATGCCCGAAGGCAGCCTGGGTCGAGCCTTGGCGGTGCACATGGATACGCTGGGCGTGGACTTCTCCCAATTCGATCGCAAACCGGCGCCCCAGGACCGAATCGAGCAGATCGAGCGCCACGTCGAGGAGACCCACGATATCTGGCACGTGCTGACCGGCTTCGACACCGGGCCGGCCAGCGAGTTCGGGCTACAGGCATTTGGGCTCGCCCAGATCAAGGCCGTCGGCCCGCTGATGCTGGTGATACTGGGCCTGGCCCGCTGCTTGAAGACCGGAAGCCAAGAGATCGCCCCCATCATGGATGCCCTCACCGAGGGCTGGCGCATGGGCCGAGCCACCGAGCCCCTCTACGGCACCGACTTTCGCCCGTACCTCGTCCGCCCGCTGGACGAGGTCCGGGCTCACTTCGGGATCGAGCCCATCGAGCCCAACCGCCTGGCCGAGATCCCCGAGCAGATCGCGGCCTGAACGCTCGCTCCTCACGCCATGACCGCAGCGCTCAACCATGGCGTGCGCACCAGTATTCAGCGGACCTGCACTCGCTGGTGCCCCTGCGCCCCTACGAATCTCTTGGCGTGGCGTTGATTGACCAGGCTCGCATCCAGCAGCGGGCGGCCACCACCATCGCCCAAGGCATCGCCGAGGGCACCTTCGCCGAGTCGCTAGATCCCGACGTAGCTGCGCGCTCGCTGGTCAACCTGATCAGCGGACTTCAGGTCTCGGGAAAGCTGGGGATGACCCGCACCGAGGGGATGGCCAACGTCGAGCTGGCCCTGAACGCCCTGCGCTGACCCGCCAACCCCCGTGCCCCCCGATTGTTCCAAGACGGGCAAGACAGTATTGCCGCATGGTCAAGACCGTGCGTGATAGCGTGCTGCGGCCTGGTGGCGGCGCATCCCCGGGGGATGGCCGCCTCAGGGTGGAGATGCACGATGGAGCTCGATTTTACGGCACTGAGTTGGGTGGCGATCGCGGTCGGTATCATCGCCGGCCAGGTCGTCTCTACGATCTGGTTCGTCGTCCTGTTCGGCGAGCCCTGGGCCCGGGAGTACGGCGCAAAGAGCAAGAAACAGCACACCCAGGAGGTGCCCCCGTATACCTATGGGGTGGGCCTGGTGTGCACGGCGGCCTTGGTGGTGTCGATCGCCCTCCTGCAACATGCGCTTCGGATCCAGACCGTCGGCGCGGCGATCCAGCTCGCGATCTTCCTCAGCGTGGGGTTGTGCGTGGCGACCGGTGTGCCTGGCCAGGCGTTCTTGCGGCGCTGGAGGGTCGCCCTCATCGCCTGCGGCAGTCAGGTCGCCATGATCCTGGTGATCTCGACCGTCCTGGTGCTGCTGGGCTGAACGCCCCGTAGCTCCAGCGACAAACGCGCCAAAAGCGCACAGCCTTCCGTGGACGGTGCGCAAAAGACGCACAGACACCGTAACGCCATCCGACCATCATGCAATCTGCGAAACTGCCAGTGCATGGCCAGATCGCATCGCCGAGCTTGCGAGCCTCGCGGGCAATGGATCGGGCAATGGACCGTTCAATGTGTACTCGAGCCCATGGCCATTGCTGCGGCCAAAAGACTCGAGCGATTCTCCTCTTTGAACCTGATGCAATAAAGCCCGAGCGAACGTGCGAGGTGAGGGAACGAACACGAAGGTGACGGCGAATTCGGACCGCCCCTAGATTTTTAGATCGGCCACTAGAGGGCGTTTAGCGGCCGAATACGCCGGTTGTTGGCGTTGTCGCTCCCCCTCGATCCGAATCATTGTGGACCGAGGGTGCAACCGAAATAAGGGAACCCCGTCGGACGTGGTGTCTCGAACTTCTCGCATCTCGTCGACTCTGTGCGATTGGGAACCTCGGCGAGCGAGAAGTGACCCGCAGACCAATGAACGTAGGGTAGCCCTACGAAATTTCTCTCCTTAGTCCGTTTCAGCCCAATCGCTTCTCAACCCACGATGTGTCCCTTGCTCCAAAAGGGCACCGAGTGCACTGAAAGATCTTGCGTGATGAGTTCAACACACCTTCAAGCGTTCCGCGTCTCGCTCGTCCTGCTGTCCTCCTTGGCGGTCACCGCCTGTGACACCGAGCCCGAGGGCCGTGCCGGAGGGCGCGACGCTGCGGAGAACGATCGGGCCGAGGAGTTCGCGGCGCCCGTGTATCGGGTCGACAGCGCGGCGCGTGACGCTGGCGCGGCCTCGGTCAGCGCCAGGAGCACGGGTCGCTTCCTCGTGATCCTCAAGGAGGAGGAGCTCGAGAAGTCCTCCATGGGCGCCATGATGAGCCGCTTCTCCGATGTGCGGATCGAGGAGACCATCGACGCGCCGAAGCTTCATGGCTTCACCGCGCGGCTCTCCGAGGACGAGATCGAGGACCTGCGCTTCGATCCCGAGGTCGCGTTCATCGAGGAGGAGCAGATCTTCACCGCCAACGCGCCCACCAGCCTGTGGGGGCTCGATCGCATCGACCAGAACGACCTGCCGCTCGACGGTGACTACACGATCGCGGCCGACGGCACCGGGGTGGAGGCCTACATCGTCGATACGGGCATTCGCAGCACGCACACCGAGTTCGCCGGCCGCATGGGCCCCGGCTACGACGCCATCGGCGGCGGCACCGAGGACTGCAACGGCCACGGGACGCACGTGGCGGGCACAGTGGGCGGCTCCACCTACGGGGTGGCCACCAACGTCTCGCTGCACCCGGTGCGCG
>JBCCWC010000082.1:0-54019 GCA_039194325.1 Myxococcota bacterium | reverse complement strand
GGGTGTTGGAATAATATTGGGTCCCTGGGGCGTGGCTTTGTGGGTGTTTGGGGGGGGGGGCGTTGTGGGCGGTGCGAGCGCGATCGGGCTCGCAGCCGCCAGGTCTGACGGTGGGAGCCCGACTATCGGTTGGGCAATACTAGCCACCGGAGGGGCGCTCGCAGTGGCCGGGATCCCGCTGCTCGTGTTCGGTCACAAGCGGATGCGTGCGGACCGAGCTCGCTTCGGATTCGCCCCCAGTCGTCGGGGGGCAGCGTTCACCCTGACCGGTCGATTCTAAGCCCGATCGATTCGAGCGGAGCTCCCCTCCTGCCTCAAAGCCCCCACGGACATCGCCCAGACCTCGCGAGCCACTGGCCAGTGCCCTTGGTCCACTACACCCTCGAGTGTACCGACGTCGACTGACACCCGCATCGGAGCGCGAAATGCCGGAGACGCCATCGGATCACGGCCGGTCAGATCGGGGCCTGGTGGCGCAGGCCGTGACGGGCGATGCTCACCCCGGGCCCGCGCGTTCTCGCCGCTTTGGATACTACCGGCGCCTGTCGGCCCGGATCGGGCGGTTTACCGGCAAAGCGACGCCATCACCACGCTACCGCTGGCGCGACCGGAGAAAGCTCGGCCATGTGTGGAGGCCATCGCGCAGGCGCTGCGGGCCGACGATCGCCGAGCGGTCGAGCGCGCGTGCAACCGGCTGAGCCAGCATCTGTGCGCCGATCTGGCTGTGCCCTCGTCCCCGGTGAAGGTCTTGGCGCGGCGGCCCGCTGACGCGGGCGGTGAGCTGCACGGGCTCTACGTACGAGATGAGGAGGGACGCACGCTCATCCGAGTGTGGATGCGGACCGCGGCCCACGAGCGGGTGGTGGCGTTTCGGACGTTCCTGCGCACCGTGGTCCACGAGCTTTGCCACCACTTCGACTTCGAGCACCTTCAGCTGGCCGAGTCCTTTCATACCCAGGGGTTCTTCCAGCGTGAGTCCAGCCTGGTGCACCAGCTCGCGGGGCCGACCCCGGGTCGCCGGGCGGATGCGGCCTCGCCGGGTGGATCGCGGCAGCTCCAACTACCCGGGCTGGGTTGAGTCAGGCGTCGGAGGGGATCTTGCCCGGCTCAGGCCGGGGGTGGCTGCGAGGGTGGCTGGGTGGGGAGCGGCTCGCAGGCGAGCCCGCTGCCAAAGTTGAGGGGGTTGCCCCCTCCGAAGGCCGGGAGCTCGCAAGTGCGGGCGCCGGTGGCCAGATCGAAGGCGATGTGCCGCATTGGGCCACCATGCCGGCGGTGCTCGAGCCCGACATGATCGAGCCATGGTTGCTCGATCCGGATCCCGACGCGCTTGCCTCGCTCGTCCGCCCCGCCCCCGCGGGGACCCTGGTGCGCCACGCCGTGTCCTCGCGGGTCAACAACGTGCGCAACGATGGGCCGCACCTGCTCGAGCCGGTCACCCCGGCGGCGGTGCAGATGGAGCTGCTGTAGCGCATCGATCGGTTGGCGTGCTCGACTCCGAACACCGCCCCGGGCGATTGTGGCGCGACGACGTGATCGATCACGACGTTCATTCGCGGTCAGATTTCTCCTCGCTTCAGGTCGCTGCGCTCTCGAGGGAGTAATTTTTCGCTTGTCACTTGACAAGTAAGAAAAGGATTCGTATGGTTGTTTAGCTTGTCACTTGACAAGCGAAATTTGCATCTTCACGCTGCCACCAAGCATGAGAACGAAAACGAGCGCATCTCGACAATGACCAGAGCGTTGGCAATCCGATGACGATTGATTGCCGAGTGAGCTCGATCGGGGTGTTCGAAATGCTCGTGGCTACATGCCGGAGCCGGGCCTGTGCACTGTCGCTATCGCAACACAAGCGCCACGGCCAAGGCCGTCGAAGGAGTCTGGTCGGTCGTGGGCCGGCCAGGGGGAGCTCGAGATGACCAAGAGAGCCGGAAGTCGGAGTACGCCCTCCACGTTCATGAACGGTCGACCGCTGGCGCCGCTGCTCGCGTTCTCGCTGCTTTGTGGGTTCACCGGTTGCGCGACCACGATGGGATCCAAACGCTTGCCCGCTACGAGAGTCGACTATAACGCGGCGATCGCCGAGTCATCCGAGACCCAGATGTTGCTCAACATCGTGCGCCTGCGATACCGACACTCGCCGCATTTCCTCGAGCTGAACACCGTGGTGACGTCGTACAGCTTGACCCACAGCGGGGGTGCGAGCGCGACCGCGAACCTCACCGATCCCGCGGGGCTGACCCCGCTCCTTTCGGGCGGCACGAACTACGGCGTCAGCGTCACCGAGCGGCCGACCGTGACCTACGTGCCGCTCCAGGGAGAGAAGTTCGTCACGCGTTTGCTGCAGCCTATCCCCCTCGCGTCTCTGCTGCAGGTGCTCAGCACGGGGGTACGAGCCGACCTCTTGTTCCGCGCGTGTGTGCACCGGGTCAACGGGCTCTACGCGCCGAGCACCTCCGAGGTCGGCGCGGACCCCGAGGGCTTCGGTCGGTTCATCGCGCTGCTCGGGATCCTCCAGGAGCAGCACGCGATCGCCATCGAGTTCGAGTTCGACGGGGTCAACGCACATCCGTACCTCCGGTTCCGCCCGCAGGCGAACGGGATGCCGTGGCCGCAGGCGATCCAACTCCAGCGCTCGATCGGTGTCGAGCCTGGACTCGACACGTACCGCTTCGTCGCCGGGTCCGCCGATCGCGGGGCCCTGCGCGACCCTGGGGACATCGTAGTGCACGGACGTTCTTTGCTCGGCACGATGGTGTACCTGTCCCAAGGGGTACGAGTCTCGCCCGATTCCGCCGGTTCCATGACCGCGGCCGGCTCGGCGCTCGACAACCCCTTGCTGCGCGTCCATGTCTCCGACACGAAGCCGAAGCGCGTCTACGCGAGCGCCGAATACGGCGGGCGGTGGTTTTACATCGAGGGGGCAGACGCCGGATCCCAAGAACCGTTCGTCCTGCTCACTACGCTGTTCTCGCTAATGTCGACCACCTCACGGACGGCGGCTCCCGTGCTCACCGTACCCGCCGGATGAGGGGTGGCAAAGACCAATTTCTGGAAGAGGAAGACAAAATGAGCAACGAGCCTACCCACACGATCACCGTCGCCGGTCAAGCCATCTCGAAGAAGATGTTCTGGCTGTGTATCGTCACGTTCACCATACCAGTTGTGGCCATTTCGATCCAGCTGGCGTTCGATCACTGGGGTGAGAGGACCCTGGCGGATGGCCCCATCATGCCGGTGGCCCTCACCTGGTACATCGTCTCCAACTACTTGTGTGCCAATGCCGTCTACCTCTATGCCAAGCACACTCCCTTGTCCATCAAGGTCGCGTGCTGGATCGGTCTGATGGGCGGTGGCACCGACCACGTCGTCGAGGCCTGGCAGTGGTTCAACGGCACCCACGCCGGGTTCGCCGAGCACTGGGAAGCCATGGGGTGGGGGTGGTTTCCGTTCGTGGCCTTTGGCGTCACCTCCCTCGCCGGCATCTTCGCCGTCGTCTACGAGTTCGTCCGCTACGAGGACAAGGCCTCGACCGCGATGAAGACATTGATGGTGTTCCTGACCTTCATGGGAGTGTTCTACACATTCTATATCGATCAGCAGTTCGTGGTCCTCTCGTCCATCGTGTGGCACATCGGGCACATCTTCATCACGCACATGCTACTGTCCATGATCCCCGCCTTCATCGTGTGGGCCTACGCGTCGCACCTGGATCTGTTCACCTTCTTGCCGCGCCGGTCCGCCCATACGGTCCGCGCGGTCGAGATGGTCGGAGCAGCCTAAATCCACGGGGTGGGTCTCGGGTCGCGGCACGGCAACGAAGAGTGTCGCGATACGAGTCCTGCCTTCTGGCTGAAGTCGATGTGGACGACCGCCGCCGTGATGACGGTGGTTCGCCGCGCCCAGATGGAGGCTCCGCTCATGCACGAACACGATGCCACCGATTCCACTGATGTCACCACCGATGTCACCACCGATGTCACCACCGATGTCACCACCGATGTCCACGGTCACCTTCCGGTCACGGGTCTACTGATCCCGGCGGCGGTGTTCACGGGAGCCATCGGCCTCGTCGGCGTGGGCATGGGCACCGGACAAGGCACGGTCGCGGCGCTCGGAGTCTGGCTGCTGCTCGTGGCCGCCGCGATATGGGAGGTTCGTCATCGCCTGCGGGCCCGGGTTGGCGCCGCCCCCACCGTCGGGACATTCGACGGGGGCGAGCTCGCTGACCCGGAGGCGACGTCCTCCCGGTCCGCGACCTCGCTCGTGGTGGTGTGGACCATCATCACGGTGGCCGCCGCCGTCGTCTATGTGCCCGGCGAGGTGGCAACGACCCCGGTGTCGACGGGCGCTGCGGTGGGCAGCGTTGGTGTGGGTCTGGTGCTCGTGGTCACGCTGGTGCGCTATTTCGCGACCACTGGCGGCCATGGCCTCGACGACGGGCTCCCCGAGGCGCCCTTCTTGGCGGCCTGGTTTCGCCTTACCGCGTGGATGTTCG
This sequence comes from Myxococcota bacterium, assembly GCA_039194325.1. Lineage (GTDB taxonomy): Bacteria > Myxococcota_A > Polyangia > Nannocystales > Nannocystaceae > Paraliomyxa. Next base: position 49,524 of record JBCCWC010000082.1, on the reverse strand, counting down.
TCGTCAGCGGTGCCACCATGGCGTTGACCTACGGTGGCTTGCTCGCCGACGATCGGACCGCGGTTCGCGTCATGCTGACGCTCGGCACGCTGCCCGCGATCGAGTGGATCGTCCGTACCCTGCAGCGTACCGAGCAAGACCCACCCGGGCTCATCGACGACGTGGTGGTAGTCTCCCTGCTCTTCGGTCGCGCCAATCCGCTGCGCAGCGTCTTCGACGGGCTCGATGCCTCCTTCGGCGTCGATCTCCGCAGCACGTGGTCCCTGAAGTTCGTGCGACGGATGACCGAGCCCTTGCTCGTCTGCCTGATCTTGCTGGGTTGGCTGTCCACGTCTGTGGTCACCGTCGACACCTTCGAAACGGGGATCCACGAGCGCTTCGGTGCGCCGGTGTCTCGGGACCCCTTGCCGCCTGGCCTGCACCTCAAGGCCCCGTGGCCCATCGATGAGGTCCACCCGATCGCCACCGCGCGCGTACGCACGATGCCCCTGGGTTACGCGGGCGCGAAGGAGGGGGCGTCTTTGCTGTGGACCAAGCAGCACGCCGAGGAGGAGTACAGCCTCCTGCTGGGCGATGGCCGCGATCTGGTCACCATCAATGCGCTGCTGCAGTATCGCGTCTCGGATGCCTGGGTCTGGCTCTATGGCGCCCAGAACCCGGAGCACGCCCTGCGGGCGGTCTGCGAGCAGGCGCTGCTGCGCAACACCGTGGACCGCTCCCTCGACGGGGTGCTCTCGGAGAACCTCGGTGCGCTCGCGGGTCGTATCGAGGCCGACATCATCGAGGGGGTGGCCACCCATGAGCTCGGCGTCACGGTCATCAGCCTGTCGCTGCAGGGCCTGCACCCGCCGGTGAATGTGGCCGCCGACTACCAGGCGGTCATCAGCGCCCAGCATCAGCGCGACACCTCGATCCTCGAGGCCGAGGCCTACGAGATCGAGGCGGTCCAGCTCGCGCGTGCCCGGGCCGTCGATCTGGAGAACGGCGCGCGGGAGGCCGGAGCCTCGCGCGTCGGCTCCGCCCGCGGTGAGTCCGTGGCCTTCGGCGCCCTCGAAGCCAGCCATGCCGCTGCGCCCGCGCTGTTTCGCTTTCGCCGGCGACTCGAGGTCCTGGAGAGCAACCTCGCCGATCGCCCCCTCAACATCATCGACGACCGCATCGAACGCGACGGAGGCTCCCTATGGTTTTTGCAATGACCCAACGCGCGCTTCGCTACGTGGCCGGTGGTTTTGCCACTGCGGCCATCGTGGGCTTCGCGCTCTCGTTCACCGTCAAGGAGGGGCGCGCCTTCGTGGTGACCCGCTTTGGCAGCCCCGTGCGGGTGGTGGCGGACGCAGGTCCCCACCTCAAGGCGCCTTGGCCGATCGACCGGGTGAGCGAGATCGACATGCGCCGGCGGGTGCTGTCGACTCCCCAGACCGAGCTGCTCACTCGCGACAAGAAGAACATCGTGCTCATGACGAGCGCGGCGTGGCGTCCGGCGGATCCGCTGGCCTTCTACCGATCGGTGGGCACGGTCGACGATGCCGACGACAAGCTCATCGGCTTGGTGACGAACGCCGAAATCGCGGTCTTTGGCAAGTACGACCTGGCTGCGTTGGTCTCCACCGACGAGACCACCTTGCAGGTCGACGCGATCGAGGAGGAGATCCTCGGCGCGGTCAACGAGATCGCCACCGGCAAGTACGGCATCGAGGTGATCTCCGTCGGCTTTCGGCGGGTATCGCTACCCGAGCAGAACGTGCCGTACGTCCTCGAGCAGATGCGCGCCGAGCGTCGCCAGCACGCCGCGGCCTTCCGGGCCGAGGGCGAGCTCGAGGCCGCCCGGATCCGTAGTGAGGCCGACCTCACGGCCGCCCGCATTCGTGCGACCGGTGAGGAGCATGCCGCCCGCATCCGCGGCGAGGCCGAGGCCGAAGCCGCCCGCATCTACGCCGCCTCCCACGGCAAGGATCCCGAGTTTTACCGGTTCATACGCTCCCTCGAGAGCCTCGACCGCATCGTGGGCGACAACGCCAACGTCACCTTGCGCACCGATGCCGCGCCCTTGCGCCTGCTCAAGGAGTCCGTCGCGGTCGAGCCCTCCGCGGGGGTCGAGCCTTCCGCTCGGCGCAAGGAGTCCCCGTGAGTCGCCGGTTCGCCCCGCCCACCCGCCGTGGTCGTGACGGCACCGACGAGACCACGCGGCTCATCGCGCCGTTCATGGAGCTTGCCGCCGGGCTGTTCGTGCGTCTGCACGGGGTGGTGCTCGTGCTGCTGGCCCTCTATGCCGGCTCGGGTCTCACCGTCATCGAGGCCGACGAGGTCGGCATGGTGCTCCGATTTGGCAAGCTGGTGGGCCATGACCCGGCCGCCGCCGTTCACCCGCCGGGTCTGCTCTTTGTGCTTCCGCCTCCCATCGATGAGGTCGTTCGGGTCGAAGTGGGCAAGGTCTATGCGCTACGGATCGACGATCTCTATCATTTGGATGGTCGTTCGGATGGCGAGGTCGACGAGGAGATCGGGGCCGACCCGATCATGGCCGACTTCATCGGTCCGCATAAAGAAGGCTATGTCCTCACGGCCGATCGCAACATCCTTCATGCTCGCATCATCGCGCGCTACGAAGTGGGTGATCCCATCGCCTACGCCCTTTACGTGGCCGACCACGATGAGGTGCTGCGGGCCTCCGTGCTCGGGGCGGTGGTGCAGGCAACCGGGGAGGTCGAGCTCGACGACCTGCTCGGCGGCGGACGCGACGATTTCATCCGGGCCGCGACCGTGAACGCCCAGAATCGACTCGACGGCGTAGGCGCGGGCCTCGAGCTGGTGAGCATCGAGTTCGAGGAGCTGTTCCCCGCGCGCCAGGTCATCCAAGAGTTCGACGCCGTGCAAAGTGCGTTCATCGCCGCTCGTACGGTGACCGAGCAGGCCAATAGCTACGCCGCTCGGACCGTGCCTGCCGCTCGTGCCGTGGCCGAGGCTCAGGTGTCCGAAGCCCAAGCCTGCGCCGCCCGTACCCTGGGTCGTGCGCGCAGCGGCGCCAAAGCCTTCGAGGAGATCCTGGAGACCCACCGGGCCGACCCCTCGGTCCTCCGGGAGCGCCTTTATCAAGAGGGCATCGAGCGTGCCCTCGACCAGGGCGGCAAGATCACCTTCGTGCCGGCACCGATCGGCGAGCGCTATACCAGCATGCGGGTCAGTATCTCCACCAGCACCGGGGACAAGAACGGTGAGTGAGCGGTCGATCGATGGCCTGCGCGGCCTCGGCCCGCTCTCGGAGCGACGCGCACTCACGGCCCAGGTCGTAGAGGCGCCGCTGGACGAAGCCGAGCAGGCCGCCATCTCGAGGCGCCTGGGCGCCAACATGCTCGGGGCGGGCCTGCTGGGTCTGGGGGTGGGTCTGGCCTGGCTCGTGCCGGCTCAGGCTCTCGTGGCCGAGCTCATCCAGGCGATCGCGGCGCTCATCGTGAGTGTGCCCGTCGTGTGCAAGGCCGCGGCCGGCTTGTTCGCCACGCCGCCCAGGCACTTCACCGATCAGCTCGTCACCCTGGCGCTCCTGGCCGCCATGGCCTCGGGTGATTTCGTTTCGGCCACCCTGGTGCCGTTATTCCTGGAGATCGGGCACCTCTTCGAAGAGCGCAGTGCCCTGGGGGCTCAGGCCGCCATCGAAGGGCTCCGCGCTCTTTGTGCCCGTCGTGCCACTTTGTGGACCGGCCAGCAAGAGCGAGAGCTCGCACCCGACGAGCTCGACCCAGGCGACGTGATCATCGTGCGGCCGGGGGAGATGTTGCCCGTCGATGGTGTCGTGCGCACGGGACATGCGAGCATCGACCAAGCCCCCGTCACCGGTGAGTCCCGATACGAAGACGTCGCTCCCGGGGATCGTGTCTTTGCGGGTACGCTCAACCTCGACGGTATGCTCCACGTCGAGGTACGCGACACCGGTGGCGCCACGGTGCTCGGTCGGGTCGTGCAGGTGCTCCAGGAGGTCGAGCACGCCAAGACGCCCGTCGTGCGCATGTTGGAGCGGGTTGCGGGGGCCTACTTGCCCGTGGTGCTCGTAATCGCCTGCGGGTCACTATTGTGGACCGGCCAGTTCGATCGTTTCATCACCGTGCTCATCGTGGCTTGCCCCTGCGCCCTGGTGCTGGCTGCACCCTCGGCGATGGTGGCCGCGATGTCTACCGCCACGCGCTTTTCGATCCTCGTCAAGAACGCCGCCTTTATCGAGCAGGTGGCCGCGGTCGACACGCTGATCCTGGACAAGACGGGCACGGTCACCGAGGGGGCCCAGTCTGTCGATCAGCTCCTGCCCACCGATGGCATCCACGAAGACCAGATGCTGGCCTGGGGGGCAGCGGCCGCGCGAGGCTCACGTCATCCGGTATCACGGGCGATCCTCGATGCCGCCCGGGCCAAAGGACTGACGATTCCCGAGGCCGAAGAGATCCGTGAGATCCCCGGTCGTGGTGTGTATGCGACCGTCAGGGACCAGGGGCAGGGCCAGACGATCCGGGTGGGGCGTGCGTCTTGGCTCGCCGAGTTCGGCATCGACGTACCCAAACGGCGAACCTCGGGCGGCGCCTGGATCGCGCGTGATCAGCAGGTGCTGGGCTTCGTCTCTTTGTTCGATCACGCTCGCGATGAGGCCAAAGGAGCTATCGAGGCCATGCGCGGGCTCGGCTTCGATCGCATCGTGCTGCTCACCGGCGACCGTCGTGACGTGGCCGAGCGCATCGGCGAGCAGCTCGGTATGGACGAGGTCGTCGCCGAAGTCTTGCCCTCGGGCAAGCTGGAGATCGTGCGTCGGGAGCAGGAAGCGGGACACCGGGTGCTGATGGTGGGCGACGGGGTCAACGACGCGCTGGCGCTGTGTGGCGCCGAAGTTGGCGTCGCGATCGGTGCACGGGTCAACGAGGTCGCCTTGGGCGGTGCGGATGTGGCCTTGCTGACGGACGACCTGGGCCGGCTTCCGCTCCTGGTGGATCTGGCCGATCGCACCCGACGCATCATCCTCGGCAACGTCGTCATCGGTCTCGGGTTCTCCGTCGGCATGCTGGCGTTGGCCACCGCCGGGTGGATCAACCCCCTGATGGGCGCCCTGCTGCATAACGGTGGCGCCATATTCGTGGTCCTCAACAGCTCACGTCTGCTGCGCGACGTCGATGAGGGGGGGAGCCGATGACGGTCGACACCGTGCCTTCGAGCTCGTTCGAAGAGCTGGCCACGCGTCATACGCGTCATACGCGTCATACGCGTCATACGCATCATCGCAAGGGCGATGCGTGGATCGAGATCGACGGGATGCGTGCGACCGGCTATCGATCATCTCGCACCATCAGATCGACGAGATACTCGGCATGTCGTTCGAGCGCTACTTTTGATCGGGGATCCATTCCCGTCACGTGTTTGCACTCATCGGGGACACAGAAGATCGCGCCGGCTGCGCCAGCAAGGGCGTAGAACGCGTGGGGCAATTGGGCCTTCGGTATATCCCCCATGACCTGGGCGAATCGCTCGAACAACGGGCGTAGATGGGTGTCGACCAGCCACTGCGAGCGCTCATTGTACTTGTTTCCACGCTCGACGATGAATCGCATGTACCCCGGGTGCGCGGCGCTGAAGTATACCACTTGGCGAATCAATTCCCGTTGTTGCTCGCGTGGATCGACGGACTTGATGGAGGAGAGCATCTCGTCGACCGTGTCCTTGTGCTTCGCAAACAGGTAGTCGGCCGCGGCTCGCCAGAGCTCTTCCCTCGACTTGAAGTGATAGGTGAGCAGTCCCTGGCTGACGTTCGCTCGTTCGGCCAGCGCTCGCGTGCTCCAGCCGTCAAAACCAGACTCTGACATGGCCAGCAACGTCGCTTTCACGATCTGTTCGCGGGTGGCTTCGCGTTGTTCGTCTCTCATGAGATCTGATTCCAGGTCGTCCAATGACTTCGTGTGAGGATCGGAAGAGCCAGGCGCGTCGCCATCATCATCATCGTCACGCTCGGCCTCAATCTCATCCCGAACTTCGCGTCGGTTGGCGTCGACGGCGCCGAGCTTGCATCGAGGCCCTTCGTGTCATGCGCCATACCACCGTGGAGCGCTACGCAGATCCTCGCTACGCTGCGCGTGTCGACGATCCTGTGGACTTCGCCGATCTCCAAAGCATTGCTCACCGGTCCCGCTTCGATTCTATCAAAACAATGTCTCCTGGGGCTACATGGTGAGTTGTACGGGGCGATTTTCTTGTAGAATCGAGCTTCGCCCGTGCCTCGGTCTCCCCGTCGCTTTGGATTCTACCGGCGCCTGTCGGCCCCACAGCGGGCGGTCTACCGGCAAAGCGACGCCGTCACCACGCTGCCGCTGATGCGACCGGAGCGGGCTCGGCCGTGCGTGGAGGCCATCGCGCAAGCGCTGCAGGCCGACGATCGCCGGGCGGTCGAGCGCGCGTGCAATCGGCTGAGTCAGCAGCTATGTGGCGATCTGGTCGTGCCCTCGTCCCCGGTGAAGGTCTTGGCGCGGCGGCCCGCCGACGCCGTCGGTGAGCTGCACGGGCTCTACGTGCGGGATGAGCAGGGCCGCACGCTCATCCGGGTGTGGATGCGGACTGCGGCCCACGAGCGGGTGGTAGCGTTCCGGACGTTCTTGCGCACCCTGCTCCACGAGCTCTGCCACCACCTCGACTTCGAACACCTCGAGCTGACCGATTCCTTTCATACCCAGGGGTTCTTCCAGCGCGAGTCCAGCCTGATGCGTCAGCTCGCGGGGCCGGCCCCGGGTCGCCGAGCGGACGCGATCTCGTCGGGCGGACCGCAGCAGCTGCGATTGCCCGGGCTCGGCTGAGCTGCCTGTTGTTATTCATGCCGGCCCCGGTGTGGAGGTGGGGGCGCCAGCGGGTGAGCCTCGATGCACGGCGCGCGTAGGCTGACCCCCGAGCGCGAGCGGTCGACACCCATCGCGGCATCGGTCAGCCTTGCGGGGTGAGCCTCACCCGGGCCGACGCGAGCAGCGCGACGCTGACCGACGAACGCTCGACCTCGACCGGGCGGTCGCTTGCCGCCCCCAGCGAGCATCCGCACCGGATCGGTCGCTACACCGTCGTCCAAGTCCTGGGTGAGGGGGGCATGGGCACCGTCTTCTCCGCCTACGATCCCCAGCTCGATCGCAAGGTTGCGCTCAAGCTCATGCATGGCGGGGATACCGCACAAAGCGAGCACACCAACCCGCGCGCGCGCTTGCTGCGGGAGGCCCAGGCGATCGCCAAGGTGACCCACCCCAACGTGATCCACGTGTACGACGTGGGCACGGTCGAGCTCGACGGGCACACACAGGTCTTCGTGGCCATGGAGCAGGTGATCGGGCAGAGCCTGCGCACCTGGATGGACGCGCTGTGGCAGACCGAGCGGTGGCAGCGGGGCGAGGCGGTGCGGGAGATCGTGGAGGTGATGGCTCAAGCCGGGCGAGGGCTCGCGGCCGCCCATGCCTCCGGGCTGGTGCATCGTGACTTCAAGCCCGACAACGCCTTGCTCGGCGATGATGGCCTGGTGCGGGTGGTCGACTTCGGTCTGGCCCGGCCCTTCGGGGCCAGCCAGGGAGACAGCCAAGAAGACAGCCAAGAAGACTTGTCGGCGTCCCACGAAGATCTGCCCCCGAGCTCGGTACTGCAAGAGCGTCTGACGGTCACCGGCGCGGTGGTGGGCACGCCCGCCTATATGGCGCCCGAGCAGTTTCGTGGGGCGGCCACCAACGGACGGACCGATCAGTTTGCGCTGTGCCTGACCCTCTACGAGGCGCTCTATGGTGTGCGCCCCTTCACCGAGCGAGGGTATCGCCGGGCGGTGGCGGTGATGAAGGGCGACATGCGTCCGCGGCCTCGCGTGCCCCCGGTGCCCGATCGTCTCCACGCGGTGATCGAGCGGGGCCTTCGGACCGAGCCCCGCGAGCGCTTCGACTCGATGGGCGCCCTGGTCGACGCGCTGCGGCTGAGCGTGGCTGGGCGGTGGCGCTCGGGCTGGGTCGCTGGGGCGCTGGTGGTGGGGGTCTCGGCCGCCGTGCTGGTGGCTACCCGGTTCGATCCTGCCGCCGATCCTGCCGCCGATCCTGCCGCCGATCCCTGCGGCACAGGGGCCCGGCGGATGGCGGAGGTCTGGAACGCCGAGCGTCGCGACACGCTTGGCCAGGCCCTGCAGATCGAGGGGCTGCCCTACGCGGCTCAGGTCACCCAAAGCACGATCGCGGCGTTGGATCGCTACGCTCAGGGGTGGGTGGAGGGGCACCGGGATGCGTGCGAGGCCACCCACGTGCGGCACGAGCAGACCGGTGCGCTGCTCGACAAGCGCATGATCTGCCTCGACCAGCGCATGGCCGCCATCGACGCCTCGATCGACGAGCTGAGCGCCGGGGATCCGGACCGGGTCGAGCATGCGCTGGCGGTGGTCGACGGGCTCCCGGCGCTGTCGACCTGCGCCGACGGGGCCGTGCTCGCCGTGAGGGTGGCTCCGCCGCCCGACGACGCCACCCGACAGCAGGTGGCGGCCGTCCGGGCCGAGCTTCAGCGGGTTGCGGCCAAGCAGCGGCTACGCGCGTTCGATCCAGCTCTCGCGCTCGTGGTCGCGCTCGTACCCCGGGCCGAGGCGGTGGACTATGCCCCGCTGCAGCCGGAGATCTTGCTCCACCACGGCCGGGCCCAGGCGCTGGCGCAGCAGGCCGAGCCCGCCGAGGACACCCTCCATCGGGCGCTGCTGCGGGCCCAGGCGCTGGGGATGGACGAGCTGGTGCTCGAGGCCGCGATGGAGCTGGCCCAGGTGGTCGGGGTGCAGCGCGCTCAGCCCAAGGCCGGGATCGGGTGGGCCGATCTGGCCGAGGCCACCGCACAGCGGGTCGGGATCGATCCAGCGCAGCGCGCCGAGCTCTTGCGCCGTCGGGCCTGGGTCTTGGTCGAGTGGGGGCTGGATCGGGAGGCGATCGCGATCGCCCAGCAGGCCCTGACCGCCGCGTCCGAGGCCTACGCGCCCGACGACTACGAGATGCAGGGCGTGCACTCCAGCCTCGGCTCGGTCTACGGGCGCCTCCGGGAACTAGACGACGCGCGCCAGCACTTCGAACGCTCGCTGGAGATCGGCCGGCAGCACCTGGGACCCGATCACCCGCTGTTGATCGGTACCTATCGTAACCTGGGGAACGTCTACTCGGCGCTCCATCAGCTCGACCAGGCGCGCGCGTACCTGGAGAAGGCCGCCGAGCTCACCGAGCGACTGCCCGATGCCTCGCGCGAAGATCGAGCCCTCATCGTCAATGCCCTGGGCAACCTGGCCTACAACGAACAGCGCTGGGACGCGGCCCAGGGCCACTTCGACGAGGCGCTACGGTTGCGGGAGGCGCTGCTCGGCCCCGAGCACCCCGCGGTCGCCCGGACCGTCAACAGCCTGGCCAATACGGTGCTCCAGCTCGGTGAGCTCCAGTACGCCGAGGCCCTCTATCTGCGCTCGCTGAGGATCCGCGAGGCCGCGCACGGGCCCGACCACCCCGGGCTCGTCATCGCCCTGGACAACCTGGCCATGATGCTTGTCCGCAATGGTCGCGCTCGTGAGGCGCTCTCCTACCTCGAGCGCGGAGACGCCTTGCTGGCCGCCAACCCCGACGTGCCCGGTCAGGTGGCCAGCCACCGCTACTGGCTGGGGCGGGCGCTGGTGGAGTCGGGCGAGGATCGGGCGCGAGGGCAGACCCTCGTGCACAACGCCCTCGAGCGCTTCGTCGCGCTCGGGGACGAAGGGATGCGCCAACAGATCGAGGCGTGGATCCAGGGCCGACGCCGGCCCGACAGATCGACGGGTCGAGCGGGGGGCTGAGCGGGGGGCTAAGCGGCGGTCGCCCGACACGGATCAGCCGCCCGGCGCCGTCTGGCTGAGCGTCTCGTTGTAGCGATCCTCCCCGGTCTGGGGATCGATGAACCGCACGTTGACCGCGTTGGCCTCGGCGTCGAACACCAGGATGCAGCCGCGCGGCACGGTGACCCCATACTCGAAGGGCGGGGCGTCGAAGCCGGTGAGGATGTCGGGCAGGGGGTTGCTGTTGCCGCCGGTCACCGCGATCTCGTAGGTGTTGGCAATGAGCCCCCCGTTGGCCTCCACCCGTGACACGAAGCAAGTGTGAAAGTCGCCCGCGAGGAACCATACGTTGGTGACCAGGTTGTCCTGGATGAAGTCCAGCAGCTCGTTGCGCGAGTCGGGGTAGCCCTCCCAGCGGTCGCCGGCCGCGAAGTCCCACACCCCGGGCATGTTGGTGATGGGGACCGAGTTCATGATGATCTTGAAGTGGCACGGGCTCTGGATCAGGCGCTCCTTGAGCCAGTCCATCTGCGCGGGGCTCATGTATTGCCCCAGCGAGGGGCGCCGCTCGTAGCGGCAGTCGAGCACGAAGATCTCGGCGGTCAGCCCCCACCGGAAGCTGCGCCAGAGCTGATAGTCGGGCCCCTGGGCGTCGATGGGCATGATCTCGAAGAACGAATCCAGGGCGTTCTGCCGCTTTTGCAGCTGCGTCGGGTCCATCGTCTCCCGGTCGAAGTTGCTGTTGTTGTCGATCTCGTGATCGTCCCAGGTGGCGTAGAGGCCCGCGAGGCCGAAGCACTCGATGAAGCCCTCCGCGCCCATGTAGGTTCGCCAGCTCTCGCGGTACTCCCCCAGCGTGAACGCGCCGTCGTTGTAGGCCATGTCGCCCAGGTGGATGAATACGTCGTAGTACTCCTCGGCGGTACGTGACAGCGCCGGCCAGTTCAGGCTGCTGCCGTTGCACGCGGTCATGGCGATCGTCAGGGGCTCGACCGCCTCCTCCTCGGGGGCCGTACGGAACTGCGCCACCCGGCTGCGGACCTGCAGGGCCCCGGGTTCACCCACGAAGTAGGCGTAGTGGTACCACGTGCCCGGGCACAGGCCCTCCAGCGGGACCTTGGCGTATCCGTCGGCGTCGGGGGTGACCTCGATCTCGGCCACCACGAGCATCGTGCCTTCGGGCTCGACCGGTCTCCACACCCGCAAGAGCTTCGGGGCCGCGTCGGGGATCTGGATGGCCAGCAGGGCCGAGGTCGGTCGCATCTCGCCGGCCATCAGGGCATAGGGAAAGATCGCCGCGTCCACCGGAACGGCGTCGACGTCGAAGACCTCCTCGAATCCGCCGTCCTCGCATGCTTCGGGCTCGCCGGTGTCGCTGGTGGATCCGGATCCGTCGGCCGAAGGATCCGCGCCGCTGCTGCCGGTCTCTCCGCCCGTGCCGGTGCCACCCGTGCCCGAGCCGTCAGGGTCGCCGGTGCCGCCCGAGCCCCCGGTGGACTCCCCACCCGAGGAGCCCGAGCCGGTGCCCGCGACGTCGTCGCTACAGCCGGTCAGCCACGTCGCCGAGGCTCCCAGGCTCAGTCCCAGGAAGCGGCGGCGGGGTACCAGATCGGTGACCAGATCGGTGACCAGATCGGTGACCAGGCCGGTGACCCGATCGGTGACCAGGCCAGCTTCGTCCAAACGCGGCAGGTCGAGGGGAGCGCAGCGAGCATCGGGTGCAGCAGTCATGATCGAGCCAAGGCTACCGCGGGCCGAGTGGTCTGCCAGTAACGCGGGTGTCGTCGGTGCGTGAATTTCCGATCATCGCGGGGGGGGCACGCCGGCTCTCACGCGAGGAGATCTGCACGGCTCAGCGCCACAGCAAGAACACGCCCACGCCCGCGAAGAAGAAGAAGAACGCCGACAGGGCGGGGATCCCCACCAGCCCCCATACGGGCAGCCCCAGGCCCAGCGAGTAGGTGCCGCACAAAAGGCAGGTGATCGTCAGCGCGGCCCTCACCGCGCGGCGAGAGCGGAGATCGGCGCGCCGCTGCCAGACCTCAAGGGTCTTGGGGGTCAGGCCCAGGGCCACCTTGCCGCCCCGGAGCTCGTCGATGAGATCCGGCACCGAGTTGGGCAGCGTGCGGAACATCCGCGAGAATATCCCAAAGTCGGCCAGCATCTGCTGCTTGATGCGCTCGGGCTGGTAGCGCTGGGTGACCATCTGCTCGATGTAGGGGCGCGCCATCTCCACCGGATCGAGGTCGGGGGCGATCGCCTTGGCCATGCCCTCGGTGGTCAGGATCGCCTTGAACATCATGGTGAAGTCCGTGGGCATCCGCACCTGGTGCTTGGCGGCACCCCCGACGATCTCGGCGAAGAGCGTGCCGATCTGGATCTCGGACAGGGGCAGCCCCACGATGTAGCGCTCGGCGATCTCGATGACGTCGGTCTCGAACGCCTGGTAGTCCACGTGCCCGGGGCGGATCGACAGGGCCCAGAACGAGCGGGCCACGGCCTCGAGATCCTCGTTGAGCACCGCCCACAGGATGTCGATGAGCTTGTCCTTCATCGCCGGCGACAGGCGCCCCACCATGCCGCAGTCGAGCACGCCCAGCCGGTTGTCGGGGAGCATCAGCACGTTGCCCGGGTGCAGGTCGCCGTGGAAGAAGCCGTCGTGGAACAGCATCTTGTAGGCGGCGTCGAAGTAGATCTCGACCACCTTGTCGCTGCTATCGCCGGCCGCGATTACCTCGCTGAACTTGCGGCCCTCCAGAAACTCCATGCACAGGACCTCAGTGGTCGACAGATCCTCGTGCACCCGAGGAAAGACCACGTGCTCGACCTCGGCGAAGTTCCGCGCGAAGCGTTCCAGGTTGCGGGCCTCGATCTTGAAGTCGAGCTCTTGGGAGATCGACTTGGTGAAGTCGGTGATGATCCCGCGCAGGTTCATGGCCTGCGCCTCGTCGATCGCCTCTTCGACCCAGCCCGCGATGGCGTAGAGGATCCCCAGGTCGCTCTCGATCTTGGGCTGCACTCCGGGGCGCTGGAGCTTGAGGACCACCTTCTCGCCGCTTTCGAGCGTCGCCCGGTGCACCTGGGCGATGCTGGCCGAGGCCAGGGGCTGCTCGTCGAGGGAGGTGAAGCGCTCGCGGTAGTCGCGGCCCAGGTGCTTGATGAGCTGGACCTCGATCTCCGCGAAGGGCAGGGGGTCGACGTCGCTTTGCAGGGTGGTCAGCTCGGCGATGATGCTCGCGGGTAGCAGATCGGTGCGCGTGGAGAAGATCTGACCCAGCTTGACGAAGGTGGGCCCCAGCTCGGTGAGGGCGGCCACCAGGCGCTTGCCCGTGTCGGGGCTGGCCAGCGTGGCCCGGGTTAGATCGACCGCTTCGAGGTCGGGCTGGAGCTCGCGGCGTAGCTTGAGCTGGGCGAAGACCCAGCCAAAGCCGTGGCGGACGAAGACCCGCGCGATCTCCCGAAAGCGAGCGACCTCCTTGGCTCCGGTGATGAGGGCGCGCGACGAGCTGACCAGGGTCCGTAGGACCGACACGGGGCCGGAGTATACTCGCTTGCGCGCCGGGCAGATACGACCCCGACCGGATCGGTCAGATCGGGATGTACAGCAGCAGCGTGCCGTCGACGAGATCGGGGGTGTTGCAGGAGAACTGAAGGGCGTTGCCCATCATCGAGTCGAATTGGATCCCCGAGCTGGCCTCGGCGCCGCTATTGGCGGTGTTCCCTGCATTGATCGTGTCGACGTAGCAGACCTCGATCTGGCCGGTGTTCTCATGGAACATGGCCTGAAAGCGCATCAGGTCGGCCGCGTCGCCGGCGAAGTTGGCCGTGTCCCATTGCACCACGAAGCGCTGATTACCGGGCGCGCCCAGCGTCTGATAGTAGACCTCGCCGGCCCCCAAGGTGGGGTTGAGATCGTCCCAGAACACATAGAGATTGCTGGTGGAGGGGTTGGTGCCGCTGGGCAGGCACGTATTGGTATAGGTAAGGTAGGTGTTGTCTCCCCAGCGTATGGTGCCGTTGGAATTGATGGTGATGTCGGTGTGGTTGACCCCGTAGACCGGGAACGTAAAGCCCATGGGGACGCTCTGCACGGAGTCGTCGGTCAGCCCCAGCGGGGTGCCTGTGACGCTGATGTCGTCGCACGGGAGCATCGGCGGGTTGAGCACGTAGCCGTTGTAGCCGATGTCGTTGCCAAAGGGGGTCCCCGGGATGTCGCAGGCGGCAAAGTCGAACTGACAGCTGGGGCTGCAGGCGAGCGTTCCGCCCACCAGGCCCAGCGAAGCGCAGTCCTCTCCGCCCAGGTTGGCCCCGTCGCAGCTCTCGCTGCCGTCGATGATCCCGTTGCCGCAGACGCCGCAGCCGGCGGTGACCAAGCTGGCACAGTCCGCGTTGCAGGCCAGCGACCCGTTGTCGAAACCCTCGGTGATGCAGGTCGCTCCGGCCAGGTCATCGCCGTCGCACAGCTCGTCGCCGTCGCTGATCCCGTTGCCGCAGATCCCACAGCCGTCGGTGTTGAACTCGTTGCAGCTCGATTGACACTCCCCAAGAGTGCCGCTGTCGAAGCCCAGCGACAGGCAGTCCTGCCCGGCGTTATCGATCCCGTCGCACAGCTCGTCGCCGTCGATGAGGTCGTTGCCGCAGGTCCCGCACTCGTCGGTCACGTAGGTGAGGCAATCGTCGGCGCAGCCCAGGGTGCCGCTGTCGAAGCCCTGGGACTCGCAGGTCTGCCCCAGGAACACGAGGGTGTCACAGACCTCGTCGCCGTCGACGATGACGTTGCCACAGGTGCCGCATCCGCTGGTGTCGATCGCGTCGCAGGTCAGGTTGCAGCCGAGGGTGCCGTTGTCGAAGCCTTCAGTTTGACAGGTGAGCCCGCCGAAGTCTTGGGCGTCGCACAGCTCGCCGTCGTCCTGAGTTCCGTTGCCGCAGGCGAACGAGCTGCAGCCCTGCTGATCGTAGCCCGAGCAATCGGCCGCGCAGCCCAGCTCCCCACCGTCGAAGCCCTGGGTCACGCAGGTCTCGCCGGCCAGGTCGGTTCCGTCGCAGATCTCGTCGCCGTCGACGACGTCGTTGCCGCACCCGATCTGCGGGCCGGTGGATGAGTCGGGATCGGTGGCGGTGGTCGAGTCCTCGGTGCTCGATGTGTCCGAGCCGCTCGACTCGGTCAATGACCCGGTCGCGCTTGGATCGACGGACCCGGCGGTCGTGTCGGAGCTAGAGGCCGCGCTGCCCGTGCTCGACGTGTCCATCGTCGTTGCGGGGGTTCCGTCGTCCCCACATCCGACGGCCAAGGTCGACATCATGACAATCCTAGTCACTCGCATCCGTACCATCATGGGGAGACTGTACCCGGTCTGCCGCCGGCGTCGCCAGGACAAATGGTACGCCGTTGGATCCTGCTGCGTCCGATTGCCCCGCACCTCGGAGCGTCGGTCGCGGTAGAACGTGGCCGGGATGCGCCCCGCGCTGCGGCGTTGGCTCACCTGCGACCGCGCCTTTGGGCCGGCCACGGCCGTCGGAGGTGGTGCATCACCCGGATCCGCCGCGCTCGTGTTATAGGAGGACTTCCCGTGACGCATACTCTCCGATGGTGGCTCGCCGATCTCGCTGGCCTGGGGCATGCTGAGCCCATTCGATCTGGTCTCCGGTCCGGTCTTCGATCTGGCCTCCAATCTGGCCTCCGATCTGGCCTCCGATCTGGCTTCGTATTGTGGGGGTTGCCCTTGCTCGCCGCCGGCGCATGGCCGTCATTGGCGTGGGCCTCGGGCTTTGACGCCCCGGCGATCGGGAGTGGTCAGTCGTCGCCGGTGGCTCGTCGGTCCTCGGCGGTGCACTACAATCCGGGGCAGCTGGGCTTTATCAACCAGACCGAGCTCGAGCTGGGGGCGGGCCTCATCTTTGGCTCGATCGGGTACCAGCGGGAGCGTCGCGGCCAGTATCAGTTCGCCGATGAGTTCAACTTTGCCGAGCCTATCGATCCGGCCGACATCGACCCGAGCCGCACCGGATCGGCTGAGGCGGTGCGGGCCACCCCGCTGGGGCCCGCGGTCGATGCCTTCGCCGCGATTCCGGTGGTCTCCGACCGCCTCACGCTGGGCTTGGGCTTCTATGTGCCCTACGCGGCTTTGTTGTCGCTGCCCCTAGACGGGGCGCAGCGGTTCCAGGCGCAGTCGGTTACCCTGGTCTCCACTCATACCACGGTCTCGGCCGGGGTGAAGCTCCACGATGTAATCTCGCTGGGGGCAGGCGTCAGCTATGTGCTGTCGATCATGCAGCTGTCCAAGGTCCAGGACTTTGCGGCGGTGCCCGCCTTCGCCGACGGCCTGGCCGCGCCGCCCATCAATCAGGACAATAGCTTGGGCCCCAACGCGCCATCGACCGTGCGCGAGCTGGATCTGCTCGCTCGCCAGGCCGACATCGGGCCCACCTGGTCTCATGGGGTCTCCTTCAACGTGGGGGCGGCGATTCGGCCCACCGACAAGCTCGATCTGGCGCTTGTCTACCAGCACGGCTCGCGCGTGCGCCTGCGGGGTGATTTCACCCTCGACATGGACGACGACTTCTTCACCCAGGATCTGGCCGCCACCGGGCTGCAATTCGATCCGATCGTGCAAGGGGAGGCCAACATCGAGCTGTCACTCCCCAAGCGACTCACGGTCGGGGCTGGCTACCGGCTCACCCCCAAGCTCTCGCTCGACGGCTCGGTGTCCTATGTGTTCTACTCCGACTTCGATGTCATCGACATCGAGCTCAGCTCGCCCCAGCTGGCCCAGCCGGCGTTGGGGATCGGGTCGACCGTCCCGCAGGAGTTGGTGCGCGACTGGAACAACACGGTGCACGCTCAGCTCAATCTCCGCGGGCAGGCGACCGACAAGCTCTTGCTCTCGGGCACGCTGGGCTATCAATCGGGCGCCTCGCCCGATTCCACGGTCGACATGGCCTCACCCGACGGCCACCGCTTGATCGGGGGCGTGGGCCTGGAGTACGGAATCAACGAGCGGTGGAGCGTGCTGGGAGATCTCTACCTCCAGGGGATCGTACCGCGGACGGTGACCGAGTCCGACTTCGATCTGGGCAACGGCACCTACCGGATGTTCTTGGGCGTGGCGGCCTTCCACGCCCGGATCAAGCTGGGCAAGCCTGGAGAGCGCAAGCAGCGCTCCGCCGAGCCGGCGAGCGAACCGGCGAGCGAGCCGGCGGACGAATCAACGCCGACGGAGGAGATCCCTGCGGATGAAGCGCAGCCCGCCGACGAGCCGGAACCCGCGCCGACGCCGAGCGGTGAAGAGCCTGCTTCGATCGAGCCGACGCCTGGGTCGATCGAGTCCGCGGCGACGGCTGAGCCGCCACCGCCACCCGCCCTTGATCGACCCAAACCGTAAAAGGGGGCTCATGCTCAGACGCGCCGGGGAGCCAGAGACTTGCGGGTAGTGCGCATTCCTCCTACCATAGCCTCTAGACCCATGTCCGTCCCGCTGTTCTTCCAGTTCCAGCCAAGGGACGTGGACCCCGCGCTATTTGTAGATCGCAGCCGTCAGCTGCGGTGGCTGGAGGGATTGGTCACTCACTACTTGTACAATCGTACCGTCGACAAGGGCCTCGTGGTCGCGGTGCTCGGCGCCAAGGGGGTGGGCAAGAGCATCCTCAGCCGCAAGGCGCTCGGCGCTCTGCGGGACAAGTTCGGTCGCTATGTCGCGTTCGTGACCATCGATTGCCGACGCAAGCTCAGCCAGCGCAAGGTGCTGCGCGAGATCGCAGATTCGCTGCACCAAGAGCTTGCGCGCATGAAAACGAGCGGAGCGAGCGAGGTTACGCCAGAGTTGGTCGATACCGCAGCGGTGGTCAAGACTATCGCCAGCTACACGCACGTCAAGCTCAGTACGCTGCACGAGAACCTCGCCGTATTCAAGAACGCGAGCAATCTAAAGGTTGGCGGCAAGCTCCTCGATTTTCTGCGGGCCGAATTCAACATCGCCGTCTCTCGAGACAAGCAGGAGCGCCAGGCTCTTGAGGGCGAGGTGTTGCTCGACGATACGACCCTGCGTGAGTCCCTCATCCAGCTGCTCCGAGACGTGAGGATCCAAGATCCGAAGCTCGACGTGATCATCTACCTCGACAATATCGACGAGCTCGATCACGATGCGTGCAATGACGCCTCCAAGCGTGAACAGATCCGGCTCGAGACCATCGGGTTGCTGGATCTGTGCCGGGCTCCGGTCGGCTTCGTGCTCAACATGCGATCGTATTACGCGAGCAGCCTACTACGAGACGTGGACAATACATACACCCTTGAGTCGCTCCCTCCCGAGCACATGGCGCAGATGCTGCAAGTTCGCCTGGCCGGCGAGCGAGAGGAGATCCGCGAGGTCCTCGCCAGCGACCAGTGGTCCGCCACGCTGGAGGAATTGAGCCGCATGGCTCCTACTCCGTTGGTGTTCTTGCGATGGTTGAAATACCTGGCGGAATGGGACGAGGTGGGCCGAGGACCCATTGCGACGCGACTGGAGGGGTACAACAACCACCACGTCGCCAATGTGTCGCCCGAGCAGCTGCGGGTCGTCGCCAGGATCTTCGATCCTCCGGCCCGTACCGTCCAACGCGCCGAGCTGCTGGTGGCATGCGATGGGCGGGAGGCGATGCTTTCGCAGCTCATTCATGCGCAGGTGGTCTTGCCGCGAGATTTTTGGGAGCCCAACGAGTTTACCCTCGACCCCGAGCTGCACTACATGCTGATCCCATCCGAGGGCACCCCATGATCAACCCCCCATTTGGCTAGGGGAGCGCCTTGTGATGTGGCTGTTGCCACCCGACTTTCCGACCAATACCTTCGATCTCCAGCCGGGCTCGCGGGCGTTGCCATGGTACGCCGATGATGCCCATGCGGCCGCACTGATGTGGTTGCTCGTCAGGGGAGAAGCGAGGATCAGCGAGTGGTTCCCGCTACCATGGACGGCACTCACGGAGCTCGACCGCGACGCGCCGGTCCGAGAGGGCGCGGCGCTGGTGCTGCTGGTGCCGCCCGACGTCGCCCCCGAAGAGATCGAGACACAGGCGCGGTCCCTGCCGTGGCCCTACGTATTCTGGCGATCCAGGCGCCCGGCCCTGGAAGGAGAAGAAGCATGGCTCGAGCGAGACATCAAGCGTGAGCTCCTCTCGCAGCTCCGCCGGAGCCTGCTCGATCGAGCGCATCCCTTGGCGCGATTTCACGTCGACCGACTCCCGCTTCCGCTCGTCGCATCGATGGTGGCCGATCCCGTCGATCTGCTGGAGATTTGCCAGGGCACCATGCTCTTGGCCCTGCAGAGCGTGGCTGATGAACGGGAACGAGACGATTTCGAGTTCTACGTGCGTTGGTCTGTGGGCTGGCGCTTGGGCGAGTATTTGTTGCGCATCCCCGAGGCCCAGCGCCAACGAGCGGAGGCCCTCATCTACCGCGGAGATCGTGAGCGAGAAGATCGCGCAAGCTTTCGATTGGGAGCCCAGGCCCTACAGGCCGTGGGGTTGGGTCTGTTCGTCGGCGAGGATCTCGCTTTGGGGCCGCTGGCCCGGAGCGCCCAAGACGAGACGATATGGGCTGCGGCTTTGCACCGGCTCGACCTGCGCGAGGTATCGGTCGCGCGGGTGAACCTACCCCATGGAGCCCGACGTACATCGAAGGCATCGGCGGCTCCGCCTCGGGTGACGAGGTCGGCGCCGGCGAGGAGCGCTCCGGCCTCGCTCGCTGGCCGAGCGAGATCGCTGCTCATCGTTCCTCCCATCGAGGGATCGGAGCGACTCGATCTCACGATGATGCGCGATGAGCTCTCGGCGTGGGGATTCGACTGCACGGTGTGTGCTGGAGATGACGCCACGCGGGATGGCGTCCTGGGTGCCCTGCGGCGCTTGGTGGATGCGACGGAGTTCCACGATGTAGTCGTCATCTACTACAGCGGTCTTTTCGGTCGCGCCCGGTTGTCGACGGCGAACGAGCCTGCCGAGCCAATGTGGGACTACATTGTTCCGGCTGATCACGAGCCAGGCCGAGGTTTCCGTGGGATCGCCGAGTTCGAACTCGATGCTTTTATCGATGATCTCCTACCTCGAACGAAGAACGTCACGGTGATCTTCGACGCGGAATCTCCGTCGAGCACCGTATCCGTGGACCCCGAGTCTTCGGCGGGCAAGCGATATACGACATTAATCGAGGGACGGCGGCCATCGGGACACTCGATGACGGGCTCCGACAGGGTGGTGAGACTGGCTGCGGCCGCCTCGAGCTCTGCTGCGTACCCCGTACGCCGGGATGAGCAGGCGACGGGGATCTTCACCGAGGAGCTTTGTGCCGGCTTGTCACGCGCACGGCGCACCCCGATGTCATGGGACACGCTCATTCGAGAAGTCCGCGAGCGTATCGTCATGCGGAGGCTCTCGGTCGCACAGCGACCGGAGCTGAACGGCCCTCGATGGAGGCTTCCGTTCTCTGTGCGCGAGATCGTGCCCACCGCGGAGCGTGTCACCGTGGTTATTGCGACCGATGGCTCTCCCTGGCTCTGGGCGGGCCGGCTGCACGGGATCGACGCGGGTGACGAGGTCGACATTCTGGATGACAAAGTCTCCATCACCACGACCGGCCGGGTCATCGAGCTGTTCGATGACTGGGCGAAGCTAGAGCTCGACCCTAGCTCGAGTGATTCATTCCCAAGGCCGGGGAGCGTGGGTGTGCTCCGTAGCCCATCGCGACACATGACGGTCTTTATTGCGCCCGAAGCCCTGAAGATCGTTGGGCTGGTCTCCAAGCTCGAGCAGTCGGGTCGTCTATCGGTGGTCGAACGACGGGCCGATGTGGATTTCGAGATCATCCTCGACGAGGATGAATTACACGTTCGTGGGCCCTCGTGGATGCGGCGATTCCCCCGGCCGTCGATGACCCTTGGCGTGAGCGAGCTGGTCGAGGACCTCGACGCAGTGGCTCGCTCAGAGCTCCTGCTTGAGTCGCTACGAGATCCCCCGGGTCTGGGCCCATCATCGGAGTGGGACGTCCAGGTCTTTGGTGCCGCCCCCAGTAGCCGGCCCCGAGTGCTTGGTTCCGATGAACTCCTCGACGAAGGGACTGTTCTCCATGCGGAAGTGAGCAATCCTCGACTTGCCAGTCGTCCGATCTATGTCAACATGCTTCGGCGCGATCCATCTGGACGGCTGGCTCTGTTCAACTCGTCCGAGCCCGCGGGAGTCGAGGTCTTTGCCCGAGAGAAGCGTTGGATCGGACGTCAACGCTATCGCGGACTGGGATTGACGCTGCGGTGGCCGAGTGATGTTCCGCAGACGGAAGTCGGTCGCGAGACCCTCACCTTCGTCGCGAGCGATCGACCCCTGGATCTGCGGTCGCTGCTGGAGGGCCCAGACATGAATAACCGGAGCTCACAGCGCACGGCACAGTTGGTCCCACGGGACCTTCCGTCGGAGCCCGCCGCGAGCGATGAGCTCCGATCGACGGTGCGGCGGACGATGCTTGCTTCAAACCCCTCGGATCCTTGGGTGACGACGCTACGCTGGGAAGTCGTCTCGTTCTCATTTGAGGTCACGCCATCGACCTGATCGGTCAGGTTTGCTCGGGTACGTCGGCCACGGTCGTGCTCGCCGGTGTTGGTGTTGCCTATTGATGATTCTCGCGGGCCTCAAGCAGCAACGACAGCGGCTGTGCGGTCTGCGGGTGGGCGGGCGCGGTGATCGCCACGACCGAAAAGCCGGCGCGGTGCAGGCACGCCGACCACGAGCCCAGGGTCCGGAAATACCAGGGCATCGGCGTCCACGAGGACGACGCATTCAGCGAAAACGCCAGGAAATCTTCGCGGCGCCAGCCGTCGCGATAAGGAGGGCCTGCGGCCCAATGGTGGAGGGTCTGGATCAGCATCGAGCCGCCGGGCTCGAGCACGCCGACGACCGCCGCCATGCTCGGACCGATCGACTCGCCCAGCAGGGCGAAGTTAGCGACCACGAGATCGAAGGGCCCTCCGGTCACCGATCGATCGAGCGCGGCATAGTCGGCGTGGAGATAGCGGGGCGGGCGGGTCCGGGCCGGGGTCTCGGTCGGGGTCTGGACCGCAATCTTGCCCGAGGTCTGGGCCGGAGCCCGGGCCGCGGCCTCGATGAGGGCCGCCGACGCGTCGACGCCGAGCACCTCGACTCCCCGGTCGGCCAGGATCCGCGTCAGCCAGCCCTCGCCGCAGCCGAGGTCGAGGACCCGGCGTGGTGCGAGCCGGGCGATGGCGTCGAGGATCGCGTCGTCGGTGGCCAGGCGCCGACTCGCGATGGTCCCCTCGCGGACGGCTGCGGTCCAGGCGGCGGCATTGGACTCCCAGCTCGCCCGCAGCTCTTGTTCAGCGCCCGAGCGCGACGCTTCGCTTCCGATCGTCACGGTCCGATCTCCTATCATGGACGAGATGGGCCACCTGAAGGTCGTCTGCATCTCTGATACGCATGGTCGACATGGGCGGCTGCGGCTACCCGCCGCGGATCTGCTGGTGCACGCGGGCGACGCCACTCGGCGCGGGAGTTTTGCCGAGCTCGAGGCGACCTTCGACTGGATGGCTCGCCAGCCGGTACCCTACCGGGTGTTCGTCGCAGGCAACCACGATCGTTGCTGCGAGCTGCACCCCGAGCGTACCCGCGTCGCCGCGGCTGAGCGCGGTATCGTCTATCTATGCGATCAATCCGCCACCGTGGCTGGGTTGACCGTGTGGGGATCTCCGGTCACCCCTCGTTTTCGGGACATGGCCTTCAACCGCGAGCGAGGCCCCGCCATTGCGGCGCATTGGGCCCAGATTCCCGAGGGGCTCGACCTGCTCGTCACCCACGGACCGCCCCGCAACGTTGGTGATCGGATGATCCTCGGGATGCGCGTGGGCTGTGCCGATCTCATGGTCCGGGTTCGCGAGGTCGAGCCGCGCGCTCATGTGTTCGGGCACATTCACGAGTCGGCCGGCCGATATCGCGTGGCCGGGCTTCGCACCCGGTTCATCAACGCAGCCTCGTCGCGCTTGGTGCCGCTGGTGCGCGAGCCCGTGGTGCTCGAGCTCTGACCCAACTGTGACGGAGGTGACCGTTGCGGAGGTGATGCCTGCGGTCGGGCTCTGTTGGCGTGCGCGCGGGGGATCGGTCCGGTCCCGCACTCCCGACATCCGGTCACCCAATCATCGAGTGCCGTGCGACGGGACGAGGCCGTTGTCACGAGCCGTGAGTCATTAGGGACCAACAACGCGGGGGTACTGAAGCTGCTACGGTGCGCCGGTTGGCACCCTCTCATCCGATCCCTCCGCACATCAGCGCCACCCAGCGTCGCCTGAGCGAGATGTTTGCCGGCCTGCGCTTGACCGATCCGCGACGCCATGCCGAACAGATCGTCCTCATCGAGAGTCTGATCCAGCGCGCCGACCAGTGGCGCAAAGGTCCGATCGTTCTTCCCCGTGGGGTCGAGCTACTCCCGATGTCCGACGACCAGGGGCGTCGGGTCCACACGATCAAGTGGCCGTCTCCTGCGCCGCTTTCGGTCTCGGTCTTCTTCTATGATCTCGCCATCGCGGTCGAAGTCACCTGGACCCTCTTCGTCCTTCGACGCCCGTGGGCCATCGACGGCGAACGCCTGCGTGAACTGGTCGATCGGCCCCCGGTCCCCGCCGTGCGGATCTTCGCTGCCCTGCTCGCCATTCGGACCGCGGAGTGGTGTCGGCGGGGAGTGATGACGGCCGCGCTCGCGTCGACCAACGATCTTCCCTCCGACGATCCCGCGAGAATCGAGCGCGCGATCCGGGCGATGGCCAGCCTCAAGAAGCGCTACGAGGCTCGCGCCTTCATGGGGATCTACGAGCTGTCCGGCCTGCTCGACGTTGTGGAGCCCGATGCCGGCCTGGGCTACGAGCTGGGTCGCTGGCGCTGGATGCTGCACGACTACGCCGAGGCCCTCGACGCCGAGCTCGGCGAGCGCGTCCAGGCGCTCGCCGATCGCTTCGATCACGCCGAGACCTACCTGGTCAAGCCGATCCAGGAGGCGCTCGTCGATCTCAGCGTGCGTCGCCAGATCGACGCGGCCACCGGCCTGTTACTGGCCTGCGCCGCGATGCGTGAGTCCCTGGGCCGCCCCGCGAGCGTGGCGCTCGGCTACGTCGATCCCCTGTCGACCCGCGCCCCAGGCTCACCCGCCTGGTGGTGTACCGAGGTGCTCGATGCCTGGCGAGAGGAGCAGATCTTTGGCGACCGCCTGACCCCCGAGCAACTCGATCTCATGGTCGGCTTCGCCCGCTGCGAGCTCGAATCGCTCGATGCTCCGTGGCTCCGCACCCTGTCCCGTGTCTTCGCTCTGGTGTAGGACTCGTACCTCGTGCCGGACGCTCAGGCGTTGCGGTCTCGATGCCGCGGTTTCGGTGTTTCGGTCCCAGCGCTTCGGCCCCGATGACGCGCGGGGATCGTGCGGCGCCGATGACCGATCGGAAGGCGACGACGCCGCCTGTGGCCAACGGGTCGCCGACCGCACCCCTGCTCGTCATCGCCGTTGGACCGATCGTCCCGGTTCCACCCAGTTCCACCCGGTTCCACCCGGTCGTGGCGGTCGAGCGGGCCGCTTTTGGCCGCACCGGGGCTCGAAATTCCCCGGCACATGTCCGATGATACATCCTCATGCGTGGGTGGACTGCAATCGGGATCGTTGCGCTGGTCGGCTGTAGCTCCGAGCCCGGGCGCCAGGATTCCTCGGGGACCGACGGCTCCCCCACGTCCAGCGCGTCCGACGGCGACGGAGTCGACGAGACGGCCGGCCCCGAGCCGGTCGGCGAGATCTTCTTCGAGCTACGTCTGAGTGACGACACCTCGCCCCCGCTTACCCTCGAGATGAACCAGGACGAGGTCGCCGAGCTGTTTGGGGACCGGGCCGACGAGATCCTCTTGCTCGAGCTCGATTCGACCTCGCTGCTGACCAACACGCTGCTGGCGGTCCGCGACGCCTGCGGGCTGGCGTGGCAGTTGGACGACCCTGATCCCAATCCCGACTGCTCGCTGACGCCGCTGGGCCAAACCTTCATGGGTCCCGACGGCACATGGCAGACCAGCGCCGAGTACGCCATGGTCCGGCTGCTCACCATGACCCCGGCCAACGTCGATGTGTCGGGCACCACCAGCGAGGGCCTCCAGGAGCTCGCGGACGCGCTCCCGAACTGGATCGTGCCCGACTACAACGAGATCCTCGCCAATGGCCTCGCCATCGCTCGCACCGATCCGATCATCAGTGCGCCGGCCATGGTCCAGTCGTTCAAGGTCAATTTCGCCGCGCCGCACCCGGCCACCGGCCCCAACGGTGAGCTGAGCTTCACCCTGGGCGACGCCCTGTCCAATCTGTCCACGCTCACCGATCACTACGGGCCGCAGGGCGAGCACCCGGGGGTGATCGATCCCAGCGTGCCCGTCACCGGGGAGGTCTTCGGCCCCGATTTCAAGATGGTCGCCGAGGCCGATTCCAACCTGCGCGTGGTGGACGGGATCGATGCGGACCAGATCGAGGCGGGCACGGGCAAGGGGTTTGCCTCGGTCATCGTCGACCAGGTTGGTCCCAGCTTTGACGACGAGCTCGAGTTCCACTTCGACGATCCCGACCGGTTTCGGGTGGAAGGTCTCGTCGAGGAGCTACTCATCGACATGCGCTTTTCGTTGGGCGAGTACCAGGGCTTCGTGCCCTCGTGCACCGGCTCGAAGGTCTGCCAGAACAACCGGCCCGGGGCGCCCACGTCGATGCAGTCGGTCTGGTCCCTCGACACGTGGGTGTTCGAGTACCTGGTGACCCATGCGGGGTACTTCGACTACGAGAACCTCTCCACGTCGGTCGAGTACCTGCTGGGTACCGCCGAGGTGCACGTTGGCCAGCATGGCAACCCGCCGGGCTGGGTCGAGTACGATGTCCTCTTCGATCTAGGCAACCCGCCCGAGGATCAGTACATCTGGGAGACGATCCTCGAGGTCGCGCAGGTGCGCCTGCACGACAGCGGCTTCGCCACCTTCCCCGAGGGGGTCGAGCTCGCATTCACCGTGGAGGACATCGACGTGGGGATCTCCGGCTCCGAGGCAGCCGAGGCGGTTCGCCCCTACCTACAGGAGCAGGCCAGCGAGATCTCCGACTTCTTGCTGGGCGACTACAAAGAGGACGACGATCCCATCGATTTCTACTACCGGCGGGCCGAGGACGGGCAGCCCTACATCTACTTCGTGGCCCCCGAGGATCGCCGCGAGGGAGCGCCCTACGGCTACGCCCAGCCCGGGTTCTTCCGCGATGGGGCCCTGACCGACAAGGCCTCCACCCTCTGGGTCGACGGGGTCGCCGACCAGACCCACGAAAAGCTCGCCTTGCCGGCGGGTGAGAGCTTCTACTACTTCCAGGACGACACCGGCGCCAAGTATCGGGCCCGCTTCACGGTGGAGGGTGACGCTACCCTCATCGAGGTGGGCGTCGGCCCTGTCTTCGAGTGAGGAACGATTGTCATGCGCAGATTCGATCATACCGCCATCTTCGTGGCGCTGTGCGGCGGCTCGACGCTGGCCGCGTGCAGCGACGAGCCCGTGCCCGTCAAGGAGGTCCCGGTGGCAATCGCGGTCGGCGAGACCCGTGACCTCCAGCTGCGCTACCTCGCGCTCGACGTGGAGGGCTTCGACAACCGGCTGACGCTCGAGGATCTGCGGGCGATGCCGCGGAGCATCCTGGCCGACGTGTGGCTGTCCGATCTGGACGTGACCCCGCTGATGGTCAACTCGCTGCAGCAGCTGCGCACCCTGTCGGCCGACGAGGTCGACGCACTGTCGCCCGCCGCCCGGAACATGCGCAAGCTGCTGCTGATGACCCCCGACAACGCCAACCTCGAGGGCACCAGCCTCGAGGAGCTGATCGCGTTGTCCGGGTCGGTCGGTATCCCGCCGGCCAAGGCTCTGGCCAACCTGCTGGGGGCCCCATCGGTCACCGCCGACTTCATCCCCCCCGACATCGTCGCCGACGTCATGCTGCGGCAGGTGATTAGCTCCCACCCCAACGCCAAGTGGCGCCGCGGGCCGGTCGACAGCGAGCACCCCGACGGGCTCTATCCGGTGGCGCCCAACTCGATCCCCCTGACCCTCATCGACGTGGTCACCAACTTCGAGGACATGGCCGAGCGCTTCGGTCCGCTGGGCAACCATCCTGGGTTCATCTCCGAGGCGCGTGGACTGACGGTGACCGAGGAAGACTTCGTGATGAGCACCCGGGTCAACGCCAACGCGTTGCCCTTCAAGGGGGCCGACCTGGGGACGGTGAGCGTGGCCAGCGTCAACAGCGTGGGCGCGCAGATCGAGACGGTCCACGACTACTCCGATCCCACGTGGATGGACATCGAGGGGCTCGTCCCCGATCCCATGGTCTCGGCCCTGACCTTCGTGGTGGTGGAGAACGATCAGTTCATCTCTGGTGGGACCTCGCGTGAGCCCGTGGGCCAGGGGGACTCGCCGGGCTGGGAGCTGCCCGACTGGGAGTTCGAGCGGCTCATCGTGGAGATGGGGCAGCAGGTCGCGGCCCAGATCCCCCCTCACTGCGACACCTACGAGCTGGGCACCGGGGCCGAGGCCTTCACCGCCTGCGTCGACGAGGACGGCTGGGTCACCATGGAGACCTTCAACGATCTGGGCAACCCGCCGCCGCCCGCCTACCTGTGGGACCTGATCCTGGAGATCGCCCAGGTGCGGCTGCACGACGGGGGCCTGGTCGAAGGCGCGGCCGACGTCGAGCTGAGCCTGCGCGACGTGGTCGTAGGGGTGGAGACCGACGAGCTCATCACCCAGACGCGCAAGAACCTCGAGCAGAACCCCGAGGCCCTGCGCGAGTTTGCCTCGCTCATCACCGACAGCACCAGCGGCGACGCCGACTTCTACTATGTGCGGGTTGGAGACGAGGGGTCGGCGTCCGAGCGCGGCGACTGGCTGTTCTTCGTGACCGAGGAGGACCTTCGCCTCGACGACCAGGGGGCTCCCGTGCGGGACTATTCGTACGACGCGCCCGGGTTCTTCGCCGATCGCGATCTGAGGACGAAGGTCTCGTCGACCGATCCGGTCGCTGGCGATTTCGATCACGAGAAGGTGCGGGTGGAGCCCGGTGACGTGCTCTATGTGCTCGACGACGCCGACCAGCGCTTCGAGATCCGGGTGGGGCAAAAGCCCAGCCGCTCGTGGCTGAGCATCGAGATCACCCGCCTCGACTAACTGGCCCGCGCCGATCGTCTCACGAGGGTGAGACAGTCGCGACGGGTGGAGCGCGACGATGGTCGGGCCGGCGAGGTATGATCGCGGTACGAACAGAACCGTCATGGCACGCTCGCTCACCCTCAAGATGGCCCCTGTCGATGGCACGATCGAGCGCTTCTATGCGTTTGTCGACCGCAAGAAGCGGATCGCTCACGATGGGAACGACGAGCGCTCGTGGAGCGGCTCCATCGACGACTCGAGCACGGCGATCAAGGTCCGGGTGTTCGGGATCGGCAACGCCAAGTACCGACTCACCATCGATCTCCCCGGGGTGGCCGCCGACCAACACCTCGAGCTACAGCTGGACGGCGGGTATGGCGAGCTGGAGCTGTTCATATGAGCGCGTGGCTGGTGGCCATGCTGACCGGTGCGCTCGCCGGTACGGTGGGCCCATCGACCAAGGCCGAGGAGCCATCCGCGGGGGCGCCGGATCGTGGGACGACCAAGGCGCGAGGGCGGAAATCCAAGGCGGCCCCCAAAAAGAGCACGAAGCGAGAGCGACAGCCGGCCCCGTCGCCGGAGCCTCCGCCCGCCCGAGCGCGCGAGCGGGAGGCTGACCAAGAGCCTTTGCCCGACCGAGAGCCCGACCGAGAGCCCGACCGAGAGCCCGACCCGGGTCCGGATCCGGATCCTCCCGTCGAGCCACCCGAGCCCGATCCTCCACCCACGCCCACCCCGGTGTCGCCACCAGAGCCGACCGGAGAGGGCGAGGGCGAGGGCGAAGGCGAAGGCGAGGGCGATCCCGGGGGTCGTGACGGTGAAGACGACCGGGCCGGGGTTGCGCCGGCCCCCTACGCACAGCTCGACGTGGCCGATCGCGGCAGTGAGATCGATCTGGGCGGGGATCTCACGATCGGGCCGATCTGCGGCCGCGATGACGACCCCTTCGTCTGCAACAACTACCGGATCGGCCTGCGGGCTCGACTCCCGATCACCCAGTCGAGCGCCAGCGGCACCGGGCGTGCGGCCGTTGACTCGCTCCAGGGCTTCTCGGGCGCCTGGCGGGTCGGGGGCGTGTTCGACTGGATCCGCGACGTCACCTCCGACGAGTCCGACAGCCCCGCGAAGTTTTATATGCTCTCGCTCCAGGCCGGCTGGGGGTTCGAGACCTTTCGCTATCAGCCCGATGGCACCACGGCCCAGCAACAGACGCGGCACTCCGTGAGCGTGCTGGGGCGATTTTTGGCCTACGTCTACCCGCCCCGCAAGACCAGGGTCGCGCCCCAGGTCATCGTCCGCTACGACCGGCAGTGGGCCGACGCCGACACGGTCGGCGTGTTCGTCGGCGAGGGCTCCGACACCCCGCAGTTCACCGTGCCTACGATCATCGACGGGCCGCGGACGACCCCGGTGTTCGCGGTCACCGTCCCCGTGCTGCTCGCGATCCAAAGCGGCAAGGGGCGGGCTGGCCGGGTCCTCTCTCAGCTCGGCCTGGGCCCCACGGTCAGCTACGCCGCGGCCGGGACCGATCGCGGCTACAACCCCTTCGATGACGTCCACCTGCTTCGGTTCGAGCAGTGGATCTACTGGTACCCGGTCGGCAAGGCGGGTCAGCTGGCGGCCAGCAAGCCCAACGTGCGCGTGGGGGTCTCTCCCTTCGTCGACGTGTTCCTCGCGGGGCGTGGCCCGGATGAGCCTCGCGCCGATTTTGGCGTGCTGGCCGAGGTCAAGGTCGGCGTTCGCGGATACGAGTACTGACGCATCACGGACGGGGGGCGAGATCTCCGCTCTACCGTTGGGCGCAGGGGTCGGTCGAGTCCTCACACGAGGCGTCGTTCGAGCGCGTCGCGACGTCTTGGGCATGGTGGTCTTCGGCCTGACTTCGGCGCTGGCGTCGGGGAGCGTGGCGCGCAGTTTCGCCCTCGGGTGACGTTGGCGGCGTGCGCCGATGCGGAGAAATTCCTTCGTCATCGCAGAGCCGGCGACCGCCAAGGGGTGGGTGGCCGCCACCGAGCGCGTCAACCGAGCCACCCGCCGCACATCGGTCCTGGGGTTGGGTGCTCGGGGGACGCTCGCTCGGTGGCGCAACGGTCAACACCAACGAAGAAACGAATCGATCGATGCTCAAACGACTGTCCACCGCCTTGCTTGTCTTTCCCACCACGCTGTCGCTCGCGTGCGGCCAGGTCGCCGTCGAGCCCATGGGCCTCGAGGACGAAGATCTCGACCTCTACACCATCGACGAGGACGAGGACGAGGACGAGGCCGAGGCCGAGCCCGAGGTCGCGTCGTTGGTCGCCGCGGCCGACGTGGACATGGCCTCGCTCGCCGAATCGATCGCGGCGCACCCCAGCTATGGATCGCTGTCGGCCTTCAGTTGGAGTAAGGCCGGTCAGATCCTCGGCGCCTATGCACCATTGGAGCACGATCTGCTCGAGGAGGAATCCGAGCGGCTGAGTCTGTGTCAGCAGCACGCCAGCCCCGGGGCTTGCTACGATCAAATGAGCGGGGTCGAGGTTCCCTTCGGGCTCTCGCCCGCTGCCACGGCGGCGGGGCTGCAGATCGAAGCCCAGTTCGATCTGTCCGGCATGGCCATGCTCGATCGGGTGGAGCTGTTTCAGGCCGCGGAGCAGGTTTATATCTCGGCGGGAGGGCCCGGCGGTAACGCCGGGATGATCCCGGACACGTTCGCCGATGGCACCGTGTGCGACGCGACGTGCAAGGGCCAGATGCTGGACAAGCTCGCCATCGCCCAGTCGGGGGTGATGGCGATGGCGAGCACCGGCGGCGACGGCGAAGGTGAGGGAGGGGGTGGAGGCTTCTGGCTCGAGATCGCCGTCGCGGCCGTCACCGCGTGGGTTACCTGCATCCTCAACCCCGATTGCGACGGGTGGCCGTTCGACAGCAACAACAACGAGTGCACCAGCGACGCCGGCTGTCCGTCGAACCAGTACTGCTGGAAGGGTCCGCTGGGGATCGGCGACAATGAGTGCCGCGACAAGAAGACCGTCGGTGAGGCGTGCTCGCGGGACGGCAAGTGCCTGTCGGATTGCTGCAAGGTCAACCTCAACCCCTTCAGCCAGTGGCCGATCGGTGGCTCCTGCCGCCCCGCCAACCAGTGCAACTAGCCGCCGAACACGTACCCGGCCTCACGCGAGCGGTCGTGTGGTCGGGTCGCCTCCGCTTGGTCGATCCATCGGTGTCCCCTCGCTCGCGACAAATCTGGTACACCAAAGTCTCGGTGGGGTCACCGACCGACGATGATGATCTGGTCTCGCGGGCGCTCGCGGGCGAGCGTAGTGCTCGTCGTCAGCTCGCGGACCGGCTCATCGACTGCATCCAGCGCGAGGTCGCGATCTGCCTGCTGCGTGTGGCGGGGGGGACCGGCCGGGATCCTCGCCAGGAGGTCCGCGATCTCGTCCACGACGTCGTGGTGGGCCTGTTGGAGGGGGATGGCCGTGAGCTGCGGCGGTGGGATCCAAAACGCGGGCGCTCGCTCGACAGCTTCGTCCGCTTGGTCGCACGCCGCCGCGTGGCGCGAGTGCTCGGTCAGCGGCGAGGCAACCCGTGGGCGATGCCATCGATGGATCCGCACGACATCGAGCAGGATGACGACACGGCGCTCGTTCGTCGGCTCGAAGAGCGTCAGCAGCTCGACATGCTCTTGGTGGCGCTACAGGGGCGCATGAACGAGCGGGACCACGAGCTGTTCGAGCTTCTCTATGTGCAGCAGGTCGGGCCCGAGGAGGCCGCGAACCGAATGGACATGACCCGTGGAGCGGTCAACGCGTGGTGCTACCGAACCCGCAAGCTGGCCCGCCAGATCATGACCGAGCGCTCGGTTGCTGGTGGCACCGGAGCCGCGGCGCGCAAGGGGACGATGAATCATGGCCGATGAGCTACTGCGTGCGCTCGGCAGGCGCCAAGCCCAGCTGCCGAATGGTGTGGGGCCCGACCTTCGCGTTCCATCCGAGGGCGCGCAGGCCGAGGGCGCGCAGGCCGAGGGCGCGCAGGCCGAGGGCGCGCAGGCCGAGGGCGCGCAGGCCGAGGGCGCGCAGGCCGAGGGCGCGCAGGCCGATGTCGCGCAGGCCGATGTCGCGCAGGCCATGCTTCGCCCCTTCGAGGCCCAGGAGCGCGCCCTGCTCCTCGATGGGATCCTCGACCAGCTCGACTCACACGGCGGGGCGTCGACTCGCTCGGTCCCCGAGCCCGAGCCCGAGCCCGAGCTCGAAGGGGGGGCCGCGGTCGTGTCGCTCGCGTCCCGGCGTCGGTCTCGAGTGATGTGGATCGGGATCGTCACCGCGGTTGCTGCGGCCCTGCTGCTTTGGGTGGGCATGACGCCAGACTCGATCTCGCCCGCATCCGGCCCGCTGTTGCCTCCCTATGCCGCGACCCGCCTGGGGGGAGGTACCGCGACCCTGCGCTCGGCCGACGCGGGTATCCCCGGGTCGGTGGTGTTGGCCCCCGATGCTTCGATCGACTGGATCTTCACCCCTCGTTCTCCGGTTCGAACGCCGGTGGGTGTCGTACTGCTGGCTACCTCCGCGGAGCATGACGCGATCCTGCGTCGACCCGAGGCGCTTGAGGTGTCCAGGGAAGGGGTCGTCCGGATCTCGGGCCGATTGACGGAGGTCTTGCCTCTGTCGTCGGGGACGTGGTCGATCGTCGTCGTGCTGGGGGATCCGGCCGCGCTCCCCCAGACCGTCGACGCCGTGGCCGACGGGGGAACCTGGTCACGTCTGGAGTTCGAGGTCAAGATCACCGCCGCACATTGATGCGGTGGGTCCAACGACGATCGTTTGCAGCGCTCGTACTCGCGTCGTGCCCCAGCCACGACGACGTCGTCGGGTCCTCGTCGGCCACCGCGGTGTCGGTTCCGGTGGTCGCACGCCCGCGCGTGCTGATGGCCGGCTGCGACGAGATCCTCCTCGACGGCACGTGCGAGCGGGTCCCGGGGGCTGGGCCCCTGCGGGTGTGGATCGATCAGCACGAACATGCACGGATCGGCGTGCGGGTCGATGGCGCCGAGGTGACGACGCGAGCGCGAGGGGTCGACGGCGGGCTACTACTGGAGATCGAGCTTCCTGCGTCGGCGCGGGCCCTGGCGGTCCAAGGGGTGGATCCTCGATGGCACACCGACTGGGAGCTCGCGATTCGGCACGACTCGCCGCCCGCCGTGGTCACGGCGACCGATCCGCTGGTCGCACGTGGTGATTTCGTTGGCGCCATCGAGCAGCTGGAATCCGCCCTCGAGGGGCTGACCGACGCCGATCGGCTCGCGGTGCTCCAGCGACTGCAGGCGCTTCACTTCGAACGTCAGCAGCTCCTGCGTGCGGCCCAGCGCAGCGCGCAGGTGGTCGATCTCGCCCAGCGCATGCACCGGCGTCGAACGGCCGCATGGGCGGCCTCGACCTGCGTATTCATCTACGCTTATCGACGACGGGAGATCGCGGCGGCGCGCCCATTCCTCGACGTGCTCGACCATCTCGCCCCCAGCGTGCCCGAAGCGACGGTCTGGGCGGCGTTCTCGCACGGGATCGTGGCCCGCTCGGTGGGTGACACGACGCGCGCGCTCGAGTCGTTTCGCGAGGCCGCCCAGGTGGCTGAGCGGCTCGGCATGCACGTTGCCCTGCTCTCTGCGCGCGAGGGACTGGCGATCACCTACGGCGAGCTAGCGCGGGGCCGTGACGCGGTTGCGCTCGCCCGCCGGATGCTCACGGATGCCCAGCTTCCGGGCCTGGATTGCTCGCTGCGCTATTCGGTGCTCAACACGGCCGGGTGGGTCCAGCTGTTGCTCCAGCAGCGACAAGTCGACCACCTACCGCCCACGGAATTCTTCGAGCGTGCGCTTTCGTTGGTCGATCCCGACGGGGAATGCCCCGACCCAAACGCCGAGATCAACGTACGCATCAACCTCGCGTTGACGTCCTTGGCCGAGTCCGAGCCGGCGATGGCGCTTTTGTGGCTCGATCCCATCGAGCTCGTCCCGTCCGGCTACCGTTCATGGGTCCAGGAGGTCGAGGCCCGAGCCGGGCTGGCGCTCGGTCGCTGGGAGCGGGTTCCCAGCCCGCTGCTACGCCCCGATCCTCGCCTACCTCGGGCTGAGCGTTGGAATGCGTGGATGCGACAGGCCACGGTCCTCGACGAGCTCGGGATGCGGCAGGCTGCCATCGATGCCTACGTCGACGCGGAGGCGATCGTCGAGGAGTCGGTCGCGGCAATCGGCGTGGATCTGGGCCGCGAGCTGTTCCTCTCGGGCCGCCAGGCCAGCGCGCGAGGGCTCGTTCGCCGGCTCGTGGAGGTGGGTCGCGAATCCGAAGCGCTGTGCTATGCCCGGCTGGCCCGAGGGCGTGCGCTCAGAATGCTCGACCGCACCGCGCGCCTGAGCGGAGCCTCCCCCGACATACGCCAGGCTTGGGAGGCCGATGTTGCTGCTGTCGCCGAGCTTCGCCGTCGCCTCGATGCGGAGGCGGCCGAAGACTGGAAGCTCTCGGTCGCCGAGCAGAGCCGTCGGCAGGCTCGCCGGGTGCAGCGACAAGAGCACGCGCGCCGGCAGCTGGATCGCGCATATGAGCGCCTGGGAGCCACCGGGCGCGCCGCGAGCTGTGGCTCGCTTCCTGCGCTCGGGGACCGTGAGGTGATGCTCGCGCTGTTTCCGGCGGACGCAGGATGGCTCGTGTTCGTCTCCGACGGCACGACCGTCGTCGCCCGGCCGGTGCGCGAGCTTCCCCTCGGCGGCCCCGGTGATGTCCAGATCGATCAGGCCCTTTGGGGGCAGGGACTGAACGCGACGATCGCAGGTGCGCATCGGTTGAGGGTTCTGCCGACCGGGCGCAGCTGGGACGTTCCCTTCCACGCCATGGCGTGGGGGGACGGGGTCTTGTTGGACGTCGCGCCGGTGGCCTATGCGCTCGATCTGGTGCGATCCCCCGAGCCCTCGGGGATCGGGCCCGGGACCGCGTTGGTGGTGGCTGATCCGCGGGAGGATCTGCCGCTAGCGCGTGACGAGTCCGACCGGGTCGAGGCCACCCTGCGGGCGAGCGCGTGGACAGTGGAGCGACTCGAGGGGCACGCGGCCACCCGGGCCCGGGTGGAGGCCTCGCTGGCCGCCGTGGACTTGCTGCACTATGCCGGCCACGGGGAGCATGGGGGCGTGACCGGCTGGGGAGCGCGTCTGTTGATGGGCGAAGGCGAAGGCTTCGGGATCACCGACATCTTGGCGCTGCCCCGAGCCCCCGCGGCCGTCGTGCTCTCCGGGTGCGAGACCGGTCGGGTGACCCGCGAGACCCTCGAAGGGGGCATGAACCTCGGTCGCGCCTTCATCCTCGCGGGCAGCGAGTGGGTCGTCTCCACCGATCGACGGGTGAGCGACGAGCTGTCGGCCGCGGTGGGGCAGGCACTGTACGAAGAGCTCGGCGCGGTCGGCTGGGACGGCCCGCAAGCACTGCGGCGGGTGCAGCAGCGCCTGCGGGCGAGCCAGCCGAGTGTGGACTGGGCGGCGTTTCGCGCGGTCGTACGCTAGTGCTGGTGTACGACGACCCGCCTGCGCTCGCCTCGTACAACAACGCCCGCTTGAAGCCCTCCTCCTCGCGATCCTGGAGCGCCAAAAACAGCGCCTCCTTGGAATTGAAGAACTTACAAAAGCTGCCCTTGCCGATCCCCGCGTCGCGCGCGAGTTTAGCGATGGTCAGCTCGACGAGGCCGACCCGGGCAAAGCCCTCGCACCCCACCGAGAGCAGGCGCTGGCGGATCGAGGTTTGAGCTTTTGGCGACGGTGTTCGCAAAAGAAATCGTAGAGGGGTTAATCAGATCGAGCCCGTCGACCCACATGGGGTCATGAGCACCATCGGAATCACAGCCAACGCGGTCGAGGGCGGGCTGACCTCGCGAACTCGGGCCTCCAGGGCGCGGAATGGGGCGATGCCACATCGTCGCGCAACGATGCGACCCTCGACCTCCAGACGAGCGCGAGCCACGATTGCGTCCACACGATCGCGGGTCGTACCCCGCACCCCCACCCCATGCGTGACACCGCTGGACGCGCTCGCGTGCGCGTCCAGAGTCGACGACCAGTGGCTCGGGGCGCTGGTCGTAGAGCTTCTGCCGGTGATTCGCTCGGAGGTGATCCATGACCTTCGACGACGTGCTCGGCTTCATGGTCGCGACGCACAGCAAGAGGTCGACGACCTCGTACAGGAGGTCGCAATCCACCTGCTGTCCGACCGTGGTCGGAGACTCCGGCGCTGGGATCCAGCGCGAGGGCGGTCGCTGCCGAGCTTCGTGCGCCTACTGACCCGACATCGACTATCGAGGGTCTTCGGGGTGCGTCGTGGTCATCCGTGGGCGGGGGCCACGAGCGAGGACCCCGAGGGGTTGGAGGAGCAAGCCTGCGAGCCGGCCCGAGCTTTCGAGCACACGCTGTCCAGGCAGCAGCTCGAGAGGCTGATCGATCGTCTGCGAGCGCGCTCGAGCGAGCGCAGCCTACGGCTGCTCGAGTTGATCCATGTCCAGCAGCGGCCGATCCCCGAAGTCTGTCGAGCGATGCACATGACGCGCGGAGCGGTGGATCAGTGGAACGTTCGTCTGCGGAGGTTTGCGCGTCAGCTGGCCGCGCAGCTCGATCGGACGCCCCAGACGCCAGGGGCGAACCTGAGGTATGAGACCAGGAGACGTCGATGACCGATGACCAACCCCGCGCGTCCGAGGGCAGCGAATCGTCGGACGAAGGTCGTTCGCTGAGAGCGACGTTCCAGGCGACAGATGGGCTCGCGATCGGTCTGGAGCGCGGACTCAGCCGCGCTCAGCTTCGCCGGGCGGTGCACGACCGGGTTTTCGGACGCGCCGATCCGGTTCAGGTGGGTCGCTACACCGTGCTCGAGAGGGTGGGCAGCGGGGCCATGTCGGTGGTCGTTGCCGCGTACGACAACGAGCTGGACCGCAAGGTGGCCATCAAGGTGCTGCGGGTCAATCGGCACCAGATGGTCCAGCGCTTGCTGCGGGAAGCGACGGCCCTGGCCAAGCTGTCCCACCCCAATGTGGTGCAGGTCTACGAGGTCGGCGAGCACGAGGGGGAGGTCTACATGGCGATGGAGCTGGTGCGGGGTACGGTGCTCGGTGCCTGGCTCTCGTCGATCTCTCGCCCCTGGCGCGAGGTGGTAGACGTGTTCATCGACGCGGCTCGGGGGCTGGCGGCTGCGCACGCGCAGGGGATCATCCATCGTGATTTCAAGCCGGATAACGTGATCGTCGGTGACGACGGGCGGGTTCGGGTCCTCGATTTCGGGCTCGCGCGCGGCGAGTTCGACCGGTACGACGGCGAGTCCGATGAAACGGCGGTCACCGGGGAGGCCAGGGCGGCGCTGCTGTCGGGGCTGACGCAGACCGGCGCGGCGGTAGGGACCCCGGGCTATATGGCTCCCGAGCAGATCGATGGCGCGACGGTCGACTCGCGGGCCGATCAATTCTCGCTGTGTGTCGCGCTATACGAGGCGCTGTGCGGTCAGCGACCCTTCGACGGGGACAGCCTCGCGGTCATACGTCTGCGCGTCGCGGACGGTCCCCCGTCGTGGCCGATGGTTGGCCGGCGGCTCCCGGCCGCGCTGGGGCGGGTCGTGTTACGGGGCCTGAGCGAGTCACCCGACGACCGCTTCGCGTCGATGGATGCCTTCATCGATGCGTTGGCGCGAGTGGGTCGCAGTCGGCGATTTCGTGCGATGGGAGCCGGTATGCTCGTGCTGGGGCTGGTCGGGGCCTGGTGGTGGAGTTCGCGTGAAACCGACCCATCGACGCTCGGTGGTTCGACTGAGCCCAGCGAGGCCGAGCGCCGGGTCACGGACGCGCTGGTGCTGGAGCAGGCCCGGGGGCGACTGAAGACCGACCCTACCGAGGCCCTGGAGCGACTTGCGGCGCTGTCGGACGACGCGCCGGCCTGGGACGGGGAGGCGTGGGCCATCGCGGCCGAAGCCTGGGAGCGTGGGGTCGCCCAGCGGGTCTGGTCGGAGCCCGAGGGAACCTGGCCGCTGGCGATGGTCGCGGACCGCTTGCTCGTCGCCCAGATGATGGTCGACATCGAGACTGGTTGCTCGCTGCGACTGATCGACGAGACCGGAGTCGAGCGCTGGGCGGTGCAGACGGACTGCGGCCACTATCTGATCGACCATGAGGTTCTATGGCCGGTCTACGTGAGCGGACATCACGCGCTCTTCCACGATGTCGAGGGGGTCATGATGGTGCTCGACCTTGAGCACGGCACCACGCGCGCGGTGGGCCGAACGAGAGAAGCCGACGGAATCGTGGTCACGCGCGCCCGTGTCGCACGAACCGGGGTCGTTGTTCGGGGCGCTCGAGGAGTGATCCAGGCATGGGGGGTCGACGGTCAGACGCGCTCGTGGACCCTGCCGCAATCGGAGAGTCCGCGGGCCCTGGAGATTGCGAGCGATGACGCGTCGATCATCGTGGCCAGCCTTCGATCGGGGGGAATCGAGGTGATCCGCTCGGAGGAGCACACGGTGCGATCGTTCGAGGAGCTGTCGGAGCCACTGGCGGTGTCTGACGACGGCGCATGGGTCATCGCGCGTCGTGGTGACGTGCTGGTGCGGTGGCGCGTTGGCTCCGATCGGCCCGTACCTCTGGTCCATGGCCGCCAAGCGACGT
The DNA here is from genome assembly GCA_039194325.1 of Myxococcota bacterium. Taxonomy (GTDB): domain Bacteria; phylum Myxococcota_A; class Polyangia; order Nannocystales; family Nannocystaceae; genus Paraliomyxa. The sequence continues at coordinate 10,853 of JBCCWC010000082.1, read as the reverse complement.
CGGTGTCACTGTCGGCCGACGGGCGCTACGTGGCCGCGACCGATGCCACCGGTAGCGTCGTCATCATCGACGCAACGAGCGACCAGCAACTCGGACGGATCTCGGCGCACGAGCCCGAGCGCATCACGCTGTCGGCCGACGGGCGGCGGGTGGCCTTCGTCGACGAGGGGCGAGCGGTGGTGGCCACCACGAGCGGTCAGGTCCTTCGCATCCTCCAGCAGGATGCGCCGATCTTGCGGCTTCACTGGGTCACAGACGATGAAATCATGACCGGCGCCCAGGGGGATGGCCTGCGCGTGTGGTCCATTCCCTCGGTCCCGATCGTCGCGCACGAGCATCGTACGGAGCTCGGTGGTCTGGCGTTTGCGCCCGACGGCTCGACGCTGCTGTCGGCGGGCAATGATCGCACCGTACGGCGGTGGTCGCTCGACACCGGTCAAGACACGATCGTAGGTCGCCTCTTCGACCGCGCTCTACACATCGACGTTTCGTCCGATGGTCATTGGGTATTGGTCTCCATGGCCGGCGGGCGGGTCTTCGCCTGGGACGGGCAGACCGAGGAGCGAAGGGAATTGCCCGAAGATTGGGTCGAGAGCGCCGGCTTTGGTCGCCATCACGAAGTCCTGTACGTGTCTTCGCGAGGTTTTGGTCGCTGGGACCTGGACTCGAGCGAGACCGAGCTGCTCGTGCCTGGTACCGATTGGTGCGGGGCACAATCGACCGCGGCGGTCGGGTTGCTCGCCGCCAGCTGTCGCTTGCCGGGTGAACGAGCGTGGCTCGAGGTCTGGTCGACCGATCGAACGAAGCGATTGACGCTCGCCAACAGCGAGGACATTCGCAGCTTCGAGGCCGAGCTCGATCCGCAGGGTCGATGGATCGTCTATCAGTCGGACGATGGAGCCGATCCGCCTACGATCCTGATGTTCGGCGACGGAACCAAGCGTTCGTTGGGGCTACGCCAACGGATCGGGCCCATGGCGGCCGATGGTGCGGGAGCTCGGCTCCTGGGCCAAGCGGATGGGGCCTTGCAACAGTGGCGTCCACAGACCGGGCTGATGCGTCCGATGCCGACGACTCGATCGCTGCTGGACAATCATGACGTGACGTCGCTTAGGTGGGACCGCGAGGGCAATCGCTTCGCCGTGGGTACCCGGGATGGACGGATCTTCGTGGTCCCGGACCCCGTGCCCACCCAGCCCGAGGCGCTTCGCGCCTTCGTGCGGGAGCATCGACCCGAGCGTACCGGTCAGGGCTAGAGCGCGAGCGATCGCCATATCCGATCGAGCGCCGAGCGTCCGAGGCCGGTGCGATCCCGGGGCTGGTATGCTCCCGTTGGCCGTGACCCAAGGCGATGCTCAGCTCTATGTCGCGTGGACCCAAGGCGATCGCGAGGCCGGCGCGCAGCTCATCGATCGCTATCTGTCGGCCGTCACCCGCTTCTTCGCCAACAAGGCCGTAGCTCCGTCGGATATCGAAGACCTGGTGGCCACCACCTTCGAACGCTGCGCCCGGAGCCTGGGATCGGTCACGCACCCCGAGCGCTTTAGGAACTACGTGTTCGGTGTAGCCACTAACGTGCTGCGCGACGCCATCCGAAAGCGTCGGCCGACCTCCATGGGGGACCTCGAGCAGCTGTCGGTGCGCGATCTTTCGCCCTCACCCAGCGCGGTGGTGGTGGATCGCGCCGAACAGCGCCTGCTGCTCCACGCGCTGCGCGCGATCCCCATCGAGCACCAGATCGTCCTCGAGCTGAGCGTGTTCGAGCAAATGTCGCGGTCCGAGATCGCCGAGGTTCTGGGCTTCCCCGCGGGTACCGTGGCCAGCCGCTTGCGTCGGGCCAGAGTCCTCGTCGAGCAGCAGGTCGAGATCTTGGCCGAGTCGCCCGAGCTGTGTCGCTCGACCATCCATGATCTCGAAGACTGGGCCGTGCAGATCCGACAGCTCCTCGACAGACCAAGCTGAGCGCGGCGCCACACCGGCGCTTCATACCGAGCAAATCGTGGAGCCGATAGCGGCCTCTCGACCGCCACCCGACTCCGCGGGTGCGATGACCACCGGTTGCGGTGCGGTGTTCGTTCGGGGGAAGCTCTCCGATCCGGCGTCGTGCGCTAGCACCGGCGCACGACCGCGTTCGGGCTCGCCTACGGGCTGCTTGACTCGAGCACCAGCAGCGGATCGGTGGTGGTTGGCGCGCTGGAGTCGATCGTGATGTGGCCCTCTCGGATGTCGCCCACGGGTAGCTCGTCGGCCGGCAGCGTCACGGTGGTGTACTCGGTCGAGGATAGGTTGATCGTGCCGAGATCGTAGTGGTAGTCGGTGCCCGCCTCGTCGACCAGGTGCACCATCACGTTGTCGATCGTCTCGTCGTCGAAGTCGGAGTGGAGCGAGAGCGAGAGTACGCCGTCGCGGAGCCCGCAGGTGGGGCAGGCAATGGAGTCGGGCGTGGGATTGACCAAGTGCTCGGTCGGATCGATGACAAAGGCCGCACAGTTGGCCGACGTACCGGCCGCGACTCGGATCTCGACCGGATCTCCGCACGTGTCCACACACGACGAGTCGAGCTTGGGCAGCGAGGACTCCAGCATGACGTCGGGTGCCAGAGCCGCGAAGTCATTCGCCAGCTCGGTCGTGGATGCCGGCTCGGTCTCGAGGCACGACAGCGGCATGGGGGGGCACGTGACGTTCGGAGCTGTGCAAGCGGTATGTAGCGCCTGGCATGCATCGACGCGATGGGGGGCGGCCGGCGTCGTGTGAGCCAGGGCAAAGTCGGTGGTGTGGTCGGCCAGCGCAATGCCTCCCGCGTAGACCAGGTCCATCACTTCACCGGCCTCGAGCAGGGGTTGGTAGGACCAGACCAGCGCAGCCGCGGCCGAGGCCACCGCGGCACTGAGCGAGGTCCCGGTCATGCCTCCGTGGAGCGGATCCCCGGCCACGACATGAGAGGAGGCCGCCATCAGGCGAGGGGTGGCGCCGACTCGGGATCCCGGCATCGGGCCGAGGTCGAGGTCGAGCCCGCCCACGGCGTGGATAAGAGGCCGGTACGTACCGTTATCGATAGGGGGCGCTGGGAACCCGAGCTCGGCGCAGCGGTCGGCATCCGGGGCGGGGCGCGTTTCCCAGGCCGCGGGTAGCAGCGGTCCGGTGACCCCACAAAAGTCTCCCTTGTTGCCGGTGGAGCCGATCAGCAGGGCGCCATGGCACGCCGCGAATTCCAGCGCGGTGCGGACCGCTTCGACCGAGGCCGGCATGTCGTCTTCGAGTCCGCCGAAGAGCATACCCTCCCATCCCAGGCTGAAGTTCATCACCAAGCGGGTGGGGACCTCACGGGTCGCGTTGCCCTCCTCCCACCGGCGGATACCCTCGTAGATAGCGGCTGCGATGTCGGCCCGGGTGCCCACCCAGCCCCCGTTGGTATAGTTGGTCGTGCCGTTGCCCAGGCGGGGAAGCCCGACCACGTAGCGAACATCGACCCGGCACGTCGGGTCGTCGTCGGGGCATGCGATGTCGCTGATGATGTTGCCCATGTGCCGCCCGTGCTTCGAGGTTGCGGCGACCCCTAGATTGCCCGACTGGCTGTCGATCACCAGCATGGTCACGTTCGCCTCGTTCGTGCCCGTTTCGGGGAGGCCGAGGTCGCTCGACGATGGCCGCCCCGTGTTGGCGTGGAAGATCGTGCGCATCTGGAGCCCGAAGGTGTCGGTGAGCACATCGCTCTGGCCGGAGACGGCCTGGCAGCTGGGGCTTATCGAGTCGATCTCCTCGGCGTTGTACAGCCCGATCCGCTGCTCCGTGGTCGGGGCTTCCTCATCGTCCCAGGTGTATCGGCAAAAGTGGGCCAGTGCGCCGGGGACGGGTGCATGGTCGGAGTTGGCCAGCCAGTCGGAGCCGACGTCGAATAACTGTTCACCGATCCAATGCTGCCCCATGGGGGGGCAATCGGTGTCGGCGTTACGGCGAGCGATGTGCACCGTCTTGTCACACACGGCCTCGATGACCCCCGCGCGTTCGACCGGCGGCATGGGGTCGAGGTGATCGGAGTCCTCCGCATCGAGGACACATCCGGTGATGGTGGCGGTGCACAGGCCGCCCGCCATGATGAGGATTCTAGGGACGTTCATGATGTTCCAAGCCCGGTCACGTATCGGTCCTGACCGGCGGTAACCCCTTGTCATACAAAGAGTCCGCGATGACGCGATCGGACCACGGAAAATTTCGTATCGCGCTTGCGGTCGAGAACCGCCGATTCGTGTCCCCTGGCCCAGGAGCGCCCGTTTTCGCGCGGTCGTGGGGTCAGCCACAAGGGCTCGGTAGGACGTTTTCGAGCGAAACAAAAAAGACCCGCTTCCCGGGGGGGAAGCGGGTCGACCATGGGGGCCACGGGCACGTCGCGATCGGCGTACAAGGGGGCAGGCGTTGCGGCCGCGGTGACTGGAGTCACCCATCTCCGTCACCGCGATGCCAGGGACGGCAACGCCTCGCGCCGGCGAGACGACGCGTGGTCTCCACGGAAATCAAGTCAGATCATGAAGTAAGCAACGGACGGTTCGAGATCGGCAACTCGAGATCGGCAACGGGGCGATCGGCAACGGGGCGATCGGTGACTAGAGGGCAGAGGGCTCCTTGAGGGGCAAGAAGACGCCAGCGCCCATGTGGCGGCGGGCGCCGAGACCGTGGGCCTGAATGCACAGCGAGGCGTGGGGGCGAAGCTCACGCAGCTCCACCACGAAGCCGACCACCGTGCGGACCCGGGCTCGCAGCAGCCGCTGCTCGCCGATCGCGACCTCGATGGTCGAGGGGTCTTGCCCCAGCGGGAGGGTTGCCAGCTCGCGGCGCAGGGCGATCTCGAAGTTTCGGCCGGTGCAGCCGGGGATCGTCACCGTCTCGGAGCGCAGCTGGGGGGCCGCAGACAGGGGCTTGACCCGGGCCAGACCCAGGTGGAGCCGGTCGGAGCCCACCGACAGATCGCGTCCGGTCAGCGACAGGGCCTCGCCGAGCTCGCGGGCGGGCAGTCGCAGCTGCACCATCGACCGCGGGCCGAGTCGGATCCGCCGGGGACCCTCGCGCAGGCCGCGGATCGGGTGGAGGGCCCAGCCGGGCTCGTGGCTGAGGCGCGGCAGGGCCTCGCACAGCGCCGAGAACAGCAAGTATCCGTGGTCGGCGGGGAGTCTTCCCCCTCGTGCGGGGAAGCCGACATCGACGAGTTCGTGTGCCTCCATGGTCCTTTCTTACTCAACAGCCTACGGCAGGGGCGTCTCACCAGCATGAGACACGGCGTGGACGAAATCGATCGATGGCCTTGCACGGTGAGGGTGGGGGTCAAGACCCCGCAACGATCTCGTCTTGCACTACGAACCTGAGGGCGCAGGCCCCACCCCCGCTCGTGATCTCGGGACCTTGGGATCGGCACGACCTTCGCTCCCTTGGGGGGGTATGGAGCTTCGATGCAGCGCCCTTTCGCATGTCGGTCGCCGACACAACAACGAGGATGCCTATGCGCTTGCCCCCGAGCTGGGGCTGTTGGTCGTGGCCGACGGCATGGGAGGCTATGAGGGAGGCGAGGTCGCCAGCCAGATCGTGATCGACAGCCTCGTCGAGGTGTTCTCGCGTCAAGCCGCTGATGCCGACGCGACCTGGCCCTACGCGCCTCGTCCTTCGCGAGAGCCTCTTTACGATCTGGTCGGAGTGGGCCTGTTGCACGCCCATCGCTCGGTCCTGGCGCGTCGCGAGGGCCCGCTGGCTCGCATGGGCTCGACCGCGGTCGTGGCCGCATGGCAGGGTCCCCGGTTGGTGGTCGGGCACGTCGGTGATAGCCGGCTCTATCGGTTGCGCGACGATCGGCTGGAGCAGCTCACTCAGGATCACTCGGTGGCCGAGGAGGCCCGACGGGCCGGACTTTCCGGCGATGAGGTGGACACGACGGGCTTTCGCCACATGCTCACCCGAGCGGTGGGTATGCCCGGCGAGCTGGGGGCGGAGCTCTCCGAGTGGAAGATCCGAGCCGGCGACGTGCTGTTGCTTTGTTCCGATGGAGTCTGGGAGCCGCAGAGCGAGGCCCAGATCGTGGAAGCTCTGCGGTATCCTCGGCCCGAAGATGCCGTTCGTTCGTTGATCGTGCGGGCCTACGACGAAGGAGGCACCGACAACATGACGGCCTTGGTGATGACCGTTGGTGAGCGCCTCCGGGAGTTCGGGGGCATGAAGGCGTGGCTGCCGAGACGCTCCGGTGCATGAGATTGTCTCGAAAAGAGCTACCGAGAAGCTCAGATGCACAGAATTGTCCCGAAAAACGCTGCCGAGACGCTCCGGTGCATGAGATTGTCTCGAAAAGAGCAGCCAAGAAGCTCAGATGCACAGAATTGTCCCGAAAAACGCTACCCATAGGCTTTGGACGCATGTTCCCGACTAACCATGGGGCAGTAGTCCGTGGCGTCGCAGCAGGGTGCGCAGGTGCTTGCGGTCCAGGCCGGCCCGGCGGGCCGAGGCTGAGATGTTCCCGTCGCAATCGGCCCAAAGCTCGGTGAGATAGCGGCGCTCGAGCTCGGTGACCACCGCCGCCTTGGCCTCGGCAAAGGGAAGATCGGTCCGCACGGTCAGCGGGACCTGCTCGTGCTGTGTTGCGTGCAGGTGCAGTCGTAGATCGGCGAATCGTTCCGCGCCGGGAGAAAGCGCAATGGCGCGATCGATGACGTTACGGAGCTCGCGGACGTTGCCGGGCCAGTCGTGGGCCCGTAGACGTTCGAGGCCCTCGCCCTCCACCGCACCCGTCGCCAGGCCCCGAAGCCGCAGCATGTGGATCACGATGGGGGGGATGTCTTCTCGGCGCTCACGCAGAGGAGGCAGCCGCAAGTGCAGTACCGCGATCCGATAGAACAGATCCGCGCGAAAACTGCCGTCGGCTACCCGAGCGGGCAGGGGAGCCTGGGTGGCGACCACCAGGCGAAGATCCAGGGGCAGCTCGTGATCGGCCCCCACCGGTCGGATCGTACGATCCTCGAGCGCTCGCAGCAGCCGAGCTTGTACCGCGGCCGGGACGCCGTCGATCTCGTCGAGGAACAGCGTGCCGCCGCGCGCCCGAGCGAACGCGCCCTTGCGATCGGAGGTGGCGCCGGTGAACGCCCCGCGCACGTGGCCGAACAGCTCCGATTCTACCAGCGACTCGGGCAGAGCTCCGCAATCGACCGCGACGAAGGGGCCACGTCGGCGCTCGCTGGCCTCGTGCAGCGCCCGGGCGGCGAGCTCCTTGCCGGTGCCCGTCTCCCCTTCGAGCAGCACGGTCACGTCGGAGCTGGCGGCCAGCTCGAGCACCGCAAACGCCTGGCGTAAGGCGAGGCTCTCGCCGACCAGATCGCCGAAGCGACGCGCGCGGCTGGGAGGTAGCTCCAGCACTTCGGCCTGGGGCTGGACCTGGAGCACGCTGCGCCCCACCTTGAACGAGGCGCCGGCGGGGAGTCGGGCCCGGCCGATCCGCGAGCCTTGGTAGTGGGTGCCGTTGGTGCTGCCCTCGTCCTCCACCACGAAGCTGTCGCCCTCCGGCCGAATGCGCAGGTGTCGGCTGGAGACCCGCTCGTCGGTCAGGACTAGATCGCAGTCGGGGCTGGTGCCCACCCGGTGATCGTGGTCCTCGCGCAGGGGGATCGCACGACCCTGATCGTGGCCCTCGACCACCACCAGCTGAACGCGCCGTCGGCCGTCACCCTTGAGCGCGTCGCCGTACGCGTCGCCGTAAGTGGTCGCGACGGTCGCGACGGTCGCACCGGTCGCACGGTTCGCGTCGGTCGACACCGCCACAGAGTAGCGCCGTCGCGGTCCTGGTGCAGGCCCGTGCGCGAAGCGGGTCCATCTGCCCGCGGGCCCCATGGTCTACGATGCACCTACCCATGGGGGAGACCAACGATGTGCAGGGCCGCGCGCGGGCGCGCCGGAGCGAGTTTTGCCACTTCTTGTCCATTCCCACCCGCTGGATGGACAACGACGTCTATGGCCACGTCAACAACGTCGTCTACTACTCGTACTTCGACACCGTGGTCAACGAGCACCTCGTGCGCGTCGCCGGGCTCGAAATCCGTCGATCGCCGGTGATCGGGGTGGTGGTCGAGACTCGCTGCTTGTTCCATCGGGAGCTGACGTTTCCCGAGACGGTGGACGCGGGCCTGAGCGTCGAGCGGATCGGTCGCACCAGCGTGGTGTATCGCATTGGCCTGTTTCGCCACGGCGAGGCGGACGCCGCGGCCACCGGGCGGTTCGTGCACGTCTATGTAGACCGGCAGGCCCGTACCCCGGTTCCCGTCCCTGAGCCTGTCCGTCGGGCTCTGGCCCCGCTGCTCGACCCGGTGGCCCCGCGTCCCGGAGCATGAAGGCCCAGGGCGGGGCAGGGCGCTGGACTGTGGTAGACACATCGCTCGAAACGGGCCATATACGAAGAGCGTATGGGCCGGGCGGCGGGCGATGAGCTGTTGTCAGTACTACGATCCCTTTCCCGAGCCCTTCCCCGGGGGTGATACGGCCTTCACCGTCGATCCTCCCGTGCTCACCTTCGGCCCGGGGTGTGGCGTAGAGGCGGGGGACCACGCCGTGGCCCTGGGGATGAAGCGCGTGGCGCTGATGACCGATCGATCCGTGGCCGCGCTCGGGCCTACGGCGGTCATCGAGCAGTCGCTGCGCGATGCGGGCCTCGACGTCGTCGTCTACGACCAGACCCATGTCGAGCCGACCGATGCCTCGTTCGAGGAGGCCATCGCGTTTGCCCGTGACGGTCGCTTCGACGGCTACGTCTCCGTCGGCGGTGGCTCGGTGATCGACACCACCAAGGCCGCCAACCTCTACGCCAGCCACCCGGCGGAGCTGCTGGCCTATGTCAACGCGCCGATCGGCGAGGGACGCCCGGTCCCGGGCCCGCTGCATCCCCACCTGGCGTGCCCGACCACGAGCGGGACGGGCAGCGAGGCCACTGGTATCGCGGTCTTCGATCTGCTTTCGATGGAGGTCAAGACCGGGATTGCCTCGGCGGCGCTGCGGCCTTCCCGGGCGCTGGTCGATCCCGCGTTCACCCGTAGCCTGCCGCGCATGGTGCTGGCCTGCGGCGCCTTCGACATCCTGTGTCATGCGCTCGAGTCCTTCACCGCGCGTCCTTATACCCGCCGGCCGGTGGCTGCACGACCTAGCCAGCGACCGGCCAGCCAGGGGGCCAACCCCTGGAGCGACATGGGTTGCCGGGAGGCGCTGCGCCTTCTGGGACAGTTCATGGTCCGGGCGATCGACGACCCGGACGACCTCGAGGCCCGGGCAGAGCTGATGTGGGCCTCGTCTCTTGCCGGGATCGCGTTCGGGAACTCGGGTGTCCATGCTCCCCACGGCATGGCGTACGCGGTCGCGGGCCTGGTGCGTGAGTTCGAGGTCGAGCACTATCCGCCACACCCCATGGTGCCCCATGGGATGTCGGTGGTGCTCAGCGCGCCGGCCGTCTTTCGGCAAACCGCGTCTACCTCGCCGCAGCGGCACCTCGAGGCGGCGGAGCTTCTGGGCGCCGACGTGCGGGGGGCGGGCCCCGGCGACGCGGGCGAGGTGCTCGCCGGCCGGATCGTCGAGCTGATGCGAGCATGCTCCATGCCCAATGGGCTGCGCGCGGTCGGCTATGGCGACGATGACGTCGAGGCGCTGACCCGCGGGGCCCATGCGCAGCAGCGGCTATTGGTCAACGCGCCCTGCGAGATGACTCCTTCGGTGCTGGGGTCGTTGTTTCGAGAGGCCATGCAGTACTGGTAGGCCGTCGGGCGCGGTCCCTGGGTCTGCTATCGTCGAGCGTACCCGTGCCCGAGGATCTCCCGCGCGCGATCGGCCCGCATCCCGTGCTACGACGCCTGGGCAGCGGAGGCATGGCCGAGGTGCTGCTGGCCCGCTCGCTGGGGGCCAGTGGGTTCGAGCGCCTGGTGGCGATCAAGCGGCCGCTGCTGCCGTTTCGCGACGACGGCGAGCTCGAGCGCTTGCTCATCGCTGAGGCCAAGCTCGGCGCCCAGGTGCATCATCGCAACCTGGTTGCGGTTCACGGGTTGGGCCTGCACGAGGGCACATACTACGTGGTCATGGACTATGTCGACGGAGCCGATCTGTCGACCCTGCGCCGCCATCACGCGCCCACGCCGGCGTTGGCCGTGCACCTGACGGCCGAGGTGCTGCTGGGCCTGCATCACCTGCACACCCTGGCCGACTCGGCCGGTCGCCCCCTGGGGCTGGTCCATCGGGACGTGAGCCCCTCCAACGTGCTCGCCAGCACCAGCGGCGAGATCAAGCTGGCCGACTACGGGATCGCCAAGGCCACCTACCTCGCCGGCGATACCCAGGCCCGGGTCCGACGGGGCAAGTATGCGTACATGTCTCCCGAGCAGGTGGCGGGGGAGCCCCTGGATGCGCGCAGCGATCAGTTCAGCGTAGGGGTGATGCTCGTTGAATTGCTCACCGGGCGTCGACCCTACGACGGGGAGGGCCCCGCCCAGGTGCTCGATCGGATCCGCCGTGCGGCGCCGCCCGATCTCAGTGCGCTTTCGCCAGCGCTGGCGTCGGTGGCGGGGCGCTGCCTGGCGGCCGATCCGGTCGAGCGTCACCCCGATGCGCTGGCCCTACGTGACGCGCTGCTCGATGCTTTGCCCGCCGCGGCGCGGGTGGGGCCGCCACAGGTCGGGGCCTGGGTGCGAGCGCTGGCCGACGCCGGGCAGTCGGATGGCCGACCGCGAACGTCCACGATCCACACGGTGATCGAGACCGAGGGGACCTAGCTGGCCCCACGTTCCCTCGGTGCGGGGGCGCGGGGGCGCGGGGGCGCGGGGGCGCGGGGGCGCGGGGACGCGGTACGCTGCGGC
>JBCCWC010000081.1:0-54766 GCA_039194325.1 Myxococcota bacterium | reverse complement strand
GTATTTGGCACTTGCGCTGCCTTCCACCGCTGCCTTCAGCCATGGTCCTTTCACGGGGTGGTTCCATACATCTCGAAGGCGTAGCTTGGCCGACTCTTCGCCCCGAAAATAGTCGGGGAGATACCCTTGCAATGCCTTCAGCTCCTTACGGAGGGCACGTACCTCCTTCGAGTTTCCGAACGCGGCAACGTAGCGGTCGATTTGTCGGCCGAGCTTCTTGAAGTTGGCTTCGAATGCCGCCGACATTGCGGCGCTAATACCGTCATCGAGGTCAACTCCGACCTCCAGGCAAAACTTGGTTCCAATCGCTGGCGCTGCTGCTGCGGCACTTGGGGCAAGCGCGACCGCCCCAAGAGTAGCCAGCATTGTTCTCCTGCCGGGTTGCGCCGAATCGGTCATGTGTCCTCGCTTCCGCTGCTACTACCGTCGCCCACGGTTTTGCTCAGGCTAGCATCACAGAAATCGCGATCGAGCGTGCCGGGCCGTGGAAGACACGAGGAATGGGCACTCCGCACGAACCTGCTCGCCAAGGATCCAGCCCGATCACCCGAGAAGGCCGAAGCGCCAATCTCGACATGGGAAACGCGCTTTTCGCCTAATCGAGGTGGTGCGACATGTCGACGCGTCCCGAAAGCCACCACAGCAGCGCCGCGAACCCGACCATCACCCCGACGGGCAGCACATCGTCTGAGCCATCGATCTCGAAGAAGACCAACGACAACAGCGAGAGCACCGCCAGCGCCCGAAGGAACCGCTTCGCGTCCGCCTCGGCTTTGGGTAACCACGCCGCTTTGCGCCGCCTCTCTCGGTCCTCGTCCAGTTGTCGACCCACCTCCGCGGAGATCCGCTCTTCCCTGAGGATGAGGTCCACGGCCGCCCGTTCCTCGACTAGACGCTGGTCGACCTCGGCTTGCTCCTCCGGGGTGAGCACCTACCAACTCCCCCGCAGCCACTCCGCGAGCGCTAGCAGCACGTGGTCGAGTCCCGCCATGGATCCAACGTAGCAAGCGGCCACGAGGCTGTCACCGTCGGTACCGGCGCCCGCGCTCGTCGGTCACCCGACGGCCGGAGGACCATTCGGCAGGCCGATGCCGCCGCGGACGACGAGCGAAAGCAGTGCCTCGTCATCCACCGGCATTGGTCCCTCTACCCCACCGCGCTTCTTCAAGCTCGCATACTGCGCGTCCCTTTCGCTCCACCGTCAACCCTCCAAGCCGGGTCCCAAAATCTCCTTCGCCCCCCGCCCGGACTCACCTGAACTCCACGTGAACTCCAGGCCTACCCACCGAAATCAAAAAACGCCGCAGTAGCGGCGCTAGTGGGTGCCCAGGGGCGGAGTCGAACCACCGACACGCGGATTTTCAGTCCGCTGCTCTACCAACTGAGCTACCTGGGCAGGAGTGCTCGTCGCGTTGAGAGCGCGTTTCCTACTCCGATCTCCCCCCACCCGTCAAGCACCCTCGTCCATCATCGCCAACCCCCGCAACAACGCCCCCAGCGCCCTGCTCGCCCCACGCACGCCCCACGCACGCCCCTATCCGAGCGAGCCCTAGGACCCAACGCCGACTCCGCCTTACCCCCCCTTGCCGTCCGCCTCGACCTCCCCCGGCGGCACGCGCACGACAAACGTGGTCCCTCGCCCCACCTCCGAGTGCAGTCGGATCGTCCCCTCCATCTGCTTCATGAGCCGACGCACGACCGCCAGCCCCAGCCCGGTGCCCTTGGGATCTCGCGTATAGAACGCCTCAAAGATCTTCTTGCGAAGCTCCGCCGGGATCCCGATCCCATTGTCGAGCACGGCCACCTCGAGCCACGGCACCCCGTGCTCGTCCCCGTGGTGCGACATCCGGATCTCCACCCGTCCATCGCGGTCGAGCTCATCCCGCAGCACCACGGCGCGCCATGCATTGCGCACGAGGTTCACCACCACCTGTCGAAACGAGTCCGCGTCGACCACCCAGTGCGGCTCGGCCCGCAGCGAGGGCGCCACATAAAGCCGCATCGGCACCCGCAGCCCCTTGGTCGTCGGCAGCACCTTGCGAAGATCGGCCAGCGCCTCTTCGATCTCCCGCACCGCGTCGACCCGACGTGGGCTGAGCTCTCGCTCGCGCCCGAACGCCAGCAGGTCGTCCACCAGTCGGGCGATCCGCCCCGTCTCCAAGAGGATCTTGTCCACCACCCGCCGCAGCTCGGGCTCAGCGAGGATCCGCTCCTCCTCCCGCAGCACCTGAGTCAGCGAGGAGATCGCGAACACCGGATTGCGGATCTCGTGCGCCACCGACGACACCACCTTGCCCACGTCGGCCAGCCGCCGCCGGTGCTCGTCTTCTCGCTCCCGCGCCCGCTGATCGGTGATGTCGGCAAACGACACCACCATCGCCCCCGCCTCCACCAGCGGACGGCTCGAGAACCCGATGATCCGAGCGGTACGCCCGGGCACCGTCGAGGGCAGCACGATCTCCGCCTTGTGCGCTGAGCGTCGCATCGCCCCCAGCGGCTCCCGGATCTCCTGCAGCACCCGCCCCGCCAGCGGCGGCGGCTCGGGCTCATCGCTGTCGGTCAAGATCCGCCGCGCCGTGCGGTTGGCGTGCACGACCTTCCCTTCGGCGTCGATGACCAGCACGCCGCCGGGCAGATCGGAGATCACCGCGTCGACGAGCGTCCGCTCCCCGTCGCGCACGGCTGGATCGCTCATGGGCGGCTACCGACCGGCGGGCGCGTTGCGGATCGTATTCTGCACGACCTCCATGAACTCGCCGCGAGCGGTGGGCGCGTCGTGGAGGGTCTGACCCAGGCCATCGACGAGCAAGGGCAGGGTGTAGGGCGAGGGGTTGCAGCACAAGAGCCACTCCCGCAGCTGCTCGCGCATGAGCTCGCCGGCCTCTTCCCGGGACTTACCCGCTCGACCCACATAAATAGAGAACTGGTGCGCGATCCGATCGAGCACGGGCCCGAGCTCCCCCCGCATGATGCGGGCGATCTCATCCTCGACCTCGTCTCCCTGATCGGACTCGTCGCCCATGTTGCCTTGAGCGTCGAGCAAGTTGCGAAGCTCGGAGAGCTGCTCGCTCAAGAGGTTCCGCACCGGCGCGACCGCAATGTCGCGCTCGAGCAACACCACCACGGTGGCGTCCTCACGCAGCGGCACCACCATCATGCGCGCCGCCCCAAAGTTGATGAGCAGCTCCTGCAGCGGCACACCGACGGTGGCCGAGGCCACGGTCATGCGACGCACGGTCTTGGCCACGTCGTTGGCGGTGACCGCCGGCAAGCCGCTCCGAGCACCGCTGGCCAGCGCCCCGTCGGCCGTGGCGATGATCGCCCCGCGAACCCCCTGAATGGCGCCGAGCTCCTCGAGCAGGTCGAGCAGCTGCTCCCGTGCGTCCTGAACCGTCACTCGACCCCCATGACTGCGTCGCGGACCATCTCGGGATCGGTGTCGGGCTCGACCGACAGCACGGCCGAGGCGGCCCCCATGCTGACCATGACCATCTGCTGGCCGGCGACAGAGCGGGCGACGACCCCGTCGAAGACGTTGTAGCCGAGCGTCCGCGCGATGCGAGCCGCCCCGCGCATGTAGAAGCCAGCCAACGTGACCAACGAGCTGTTGTTGCGCATGTCCTCGGCGAGGACCTTGCCGGTGCTGGAGATGATCGCTACGCCGTTGATGCCGTCGAACTGCCAGAACTGCTCGAGCATCACCGCCCGCATGTCCGGGTCCTCGAACATCGCGGCGTGACCGAGCAAGCCACCACCCCCGCCCCCACCGGCGGCCGGCTCGTCGACCACCTCCGGCTCGTCGATCACCGCCGACTCGTCGATCACCTCCGGCTCATCAGCGTCCTCCGCGAGGCCGTCGAGCACGGCCTGCTCCTCTTCGCTGATGAGGCCGTCGTTGAGCACGGCGACAGGCGCCGGCGCAGACTTGGGCTTGGGCCGGGGCGCCCGCGTCACGGGGACCGACGGCGCAGGCGGGAGCCGGGACGGCTCCTCGGGCTCGGCGAAGGGATCGACCAGCTCGTCGTCGTCGACCACCGGCAACCCGGCGGGCGACCCCTCGTGGAAGGTCAGCTCGCGCCCCGAGTCGTCCGACACCGGCGACTGATACTCCTGCTGCTGCCGCTCGAGCTCGAGCTCGTGACCCTGGTTATCGGCGGTCATCGCCATCGCCCGATCGAACTCGAGCTCGGGATCGTACTCGTCCTCGTCCTGCTCGAGACCCGCGGCGTACTCGAAGGGATCGCGACGCCGCTCCTCCGGGACCGGCGTGGGCGCAGGCGTCGGCATGGGCGCGGGCGTCGGCGTGGGCGCGGGCGTCGGCGCGGGCGCACGCGCAGGCTCGGGCGCCACCGGCTCGGGCTTGACCTCGCTGAAGACGTCCTCGGGGATCAGCGGGACGGTGTCCTGGGCCGCCACCTCGGCCGCCACGTCGCCAAAGGAGGTCTCGTCATCCTCCTCCTCCTCGGCCGGCTTTTCCTCCTGACCCAGCGTGCCCTCGTCGGACCGACGAGCCGCCTCCATCAGCAGGTGCGTGCTGGAGCGAACCACCGTCCGCATGGGCGGCTCCCGGTTGAACACCTCCTTGAAGGTGCCGCGGTTGACCCCCAGCAGGTTGTAGAAGGCCATCTCCCCGCGATACTGGTCGTACTCGACGTGCACGATGTCGCCGTGCTCGAACCAGATGAGACCCTTGCCCGCAGGGGTAGTCACCTCGACCAGCTTGTCGCGCCCCGACAGCGCGATCATCTGCACGTAGTCGAACAGCTCGACCTCGATCGCGTTGCCGTAATAACCCTTGCGAGGCCCGAGCTCCTCGAGCGTCTTGACCAACACGTCGAGGTCGACGGGCTTTTCGAGGATCCGAAGACGACCCGTGGGCTGATAGGTCTTGCGAAACTCGGGAGTGACGAACGCGGAGACCACGATGATCTTGGTTGAAGGCGAGTAGCTCCCCAACCACTGCAGCAGCTGCGTACCGTTACCTCCCGGCATGCGCAGGTCACACAAGACGACGTCGTACGGCTCGTTGCGAAGACGATCGATCGCATGACGAACCGTGCTCGCCGAGCCGGTCTCCATTCCTGCCTTGCGCAATCGACGCTCGATCGCGAAGCGCAAGTTGACCTCGTCATCGACGATCAGCACCCGCATGGGATGCCGCGAAGAAGCTCGACCCTGGTCCGCCACGGCGCGGCCCGCATGGTACTCAGAAGGGCCCCCCAGGCCGAAGAAAACGCCGATGCGAAAGTCGTGACCCTACCTCCACCTTCCTGAGCGCACCCATGGCCCGAAGCGATCTCCAAACCCCCAATTGCTCGATTCCGATCATTCGAACCCGATCAAAACAGCCCGTTAGGGTCGATGGTGACCAGCTCTCATGGAGGATCCACTATCTCAGCAATACGGCCCGACAATGCCGTATTGCTGGTCATAATCGTGCCAGCGACCAACGCTTTTATCGGGTTATCCCCGAACTACTTTGTGGATTCGCGCGGAAACTGCATCATATTCCTAACCGTGAAGCGCGCAGATCTGCAACTCGATAAAAATTACTGCGCAGGTGCGCAGTGAGTTAGCGCGCCTCAGATGTAGGCAAAATTACATCTCATGGATTTCCCACCAGCTCGATTTCACATATGCTGTGGGCATGCCGATCCTCTTGGAAGACCTCAACCTCCGCAAAGCCGAGCGGTTGCTGTGCCAGCAGGCTCTCAACCGCGCGGGCAGCATCGTCGAGGCCGCTCAGCTGCTGGGCATCACTCGTCACGCGCTGAAGCGGCGGATGATCAAGCACCGGATCGAGTGGCCCCCCGCTCCGCAGGCAACCTCGATTGCCGGAAACGCGCCTGCGGTTCGTGACCATCGACCCCCGACCTCGCCGGAGCGAATCGCTCCGCGCAGCAATCCGCCCGAGAGCAACTGAAGCACACGGCTCTGCGTCGGGGCCGACCCGAACCCCGGTGACGCGCGGGATCCCATCACAACGCTCGCCCGTCCCACTCCACACAACTCTCGGGGCAAACCTGACGCAGAGCACCCTTCGGTCCCTCACGAGACGATTCAATAGACAATAGAATAATCCCCGGCGGGGCGCTGGCACGAATAGTTCCAGCGCCCTGTTTGCGTGTTGGGGACCCAACCTCACTGGTCGTCGAGCTCGGCCTTCGACGCCGCTTCGACCGCGTCGAGCAGGTCGCCGATCCACCGCTGCTGCTCGGCCGACACCCAAGGCAGCGTGGCCTGGCTGCGGCGCATCAGATCGAGCGCACTCCCCCACCCGGAGACGAACGCCGCGAGCGCGGCCGGCGACAGGCCCTCGCTGCGCTCGAGCAAGTGCTCACGAACGAGGCGACGCAGAGCAGGCAGGGGCGGCTCGAGCATGGGCAAGGGCAGCGGTGTAACCCGGGCGGGAGGCGTGACGTCGAGGCAGCGAAAAGATGCGCTCGTCGTCTGCCCATCGTATCCCGACCCCCGTCCCGACCCCAAAAACCGGGTCTGAGCCGCGGTCCATCCGATCGTCATCGCCGACCAACGATCCGCGTTATGTTTCGTTCGCCGCCATGACCAAGGCTCCCGACCAGCGAGTCCTCGCCAGCGCCATCGACCAGATCATGGCGTCCTACTCCGAGCACGGGAACATCAACCACCTCGACGGCCAGAACCTCCCGTCACGGGCCGAGGTGGAGAAGCTCCTCGACGACCTCATCGCGATCCTCTTCCCGGGCTACTTCGTGCGAGACCAGCTCGACGAGCTGACCGCCCGCTACTTCGTGGGTGAACGCTGCGCCCGGGTGCTACGCGGCCTCGAGCGCAGCATCGGCCGAGCCCTGTGCGAGACCGACCGCGTGCCCTCCGACGAGCGCCCGTGCAGCAACGAAGAGGTCGTCCGACGATCCCATCGGCTGTCGATCGATCTGATCCAGGCGATCCCGCAGATCCGCGCGGTGCTCGACACCGACGTCCAAGCCGCGCTCAGCGGCGATCCGGCCGCGCGCTCGGCCGCGGAGGTCATCCTCAGCTACCCGGGCGTCCAGGCGATCGCCGTCCACCGGGTCGCCCATCAGCTCTATCGCCTCGGGGTCCCCCTCATCCCGCGCATGATGTCCGAGCTGGTCCATAGCCGCACCGGAATCGACCTGCACCCCGGCGCCACAATCGGCCACCGCTTCTTCATCGACCACGGCACTGGCGTGGTGGTGGGCGAGACCACCGTGATCGGCGAGAACGTCAAGCTCTACCAGGGCGTCACCCTCGGCGCCCTCTCGGTCGCCGCCGACATCGACCGCGACGAGCAGCGCCACCCCACGCTCGAAGACGACGTGACGATCTACGCGGGCGCCACCATCCTGGGCGGCAACACGGTGATCGGCCACGGCTCCACGATCGGCGGCAACGTGTGGCTCACCCACAGCGTGCCACCGGGCACCACCGTGGTGCTCGACAAACCCTCGCTGCGCTTCGTGCCCCAACGCCCCGAGCGAGTCGCCGAGCCCACCGGCTCCGACGGCTAGGGGTATTTTGGCCGAGGCCGGCTCGGGATGCGCGACTTCGTCGCGCCCGAGTATTCATGCCGAGGCCGGCTCGGGATGCGCGACTGCGTCGCGCCCGGCCTCGGTCTTGCCCACGCGACACCCAGCAGGGACGAAAACCGACGGCTGAGCTCCGGCTGCCCCTCCTTAGCCGGCGCGGCGGCGGTTTTTGGGGCGACGACGGATCCGGCCCTGGAGCGCGTCGCGAACGAGGCCCTTGGCGTCCTCGTCGAAGCTCCCGTCGAGAAACCACCGCAGGTACTTGCGCTCGTTGGGATCGGAGGCGATCGCCCGCAGGCTCTTGCCCCGCATGCGCCCAAAATTGAAGACCGGCTCGTTGTCCCGCCACATGAAGCGCCGCTGGCCGTCGCAGTAGGCGTCGTTGTGGGCGCTCGACTCGTCGTGCAACGCATCGACGTCGGTGGGCAGATCGCCATACCGCGCCAGCTGCCCCGCGAACACCTCGAGCGAAGCGATCGTGTCGGCCTCGGCCCCGTGAGCGTCGACCAAGTCCTTGCCGCAGTAGTAGCGCAAGGCCGCGGTGAGGTTGCGAGGCTCCCGCTGGTGATAGATCACCTGCGAGTCGATCACCCGGCACGCAGAGAGATCGAGGCTGGCGTTGGCCCGCGTCAGCTCCGCGCCGAGGATCCGGACGTCGAAGCGCCCGATGCTAAAGCCCGCCAGGTCGGCTCCGGTGAAGACCTCAACGATCTGCGGCGCGACATCGGCAAAGTTGGGGGCATGGGTCAGATCGGCATTGACGATCCCGTGGATCTCGCTGGCCTCGCTGGGGATCCGCATCTGGGGGTTGATCCGCCAGGTCCGGGGCGCCGCGATCCGCGAGGGCGGCGGCTCGATCCGCACGACGGAGAGCTCGATGATCCGATCGGAGATCGGATCGGTGCCCGTAGCCTCGATGTCGAAGAACACGACGGGCCGAGACAGCGCGCGCCAGAAATCCTCGAAGCGCGGACCGAGGGTCGAGAGCAAGTCGGCCGGAGCGGGATCTGCGGGGGACCCCCCGCCATCGGGCGTTTCGGTGGACATCGGCGAGGGCGTTATACCGAACGCTCGCCCGCTTGGAGCCTCCAAAAGTGCTCTGCATGAAGTCGGGGACCCGGCCGTGGGGAGTTTCGCCCCAAAATCGACGGGCGCGCGCTGCCTCCACGCACCGGTTCAGGGTCGGACGCGTCGTTACTCCGACCAACCGAGTTTTCTTGTAGTGGACCGCGGCGCGGTCGCAGTAGGTATTGGGCGATGGCGCAAGACCGGTCGTCCGGTCACACGCCCCACCCCGCCGACCGGACAAGTTCCCTTGGAGCGAGACCCATGCGCCTGCTAGCGTCGATGGTATGCGTGGATCGATGGCTCGCTACTGGCCCCTGTTGCTCCTCTCCTTCGTGGCCCCGGGCTGCGACGACGAGGGCGGACAAGGGTCCGACTCGTCGGCGACCTCGGGGATCCCGCTGCCGACCGCATCCGCCGAAGGGTCGAGCACCGCCAACGCCGACGGACAAGAGGAAACCGGCGAAAAGCTCGACGTGATGCCGGGCACGGGTGAGATCCCCTGCGACGAGGGAGGCGACTGCGGCGGCGAGTGCATCCCCTCCGAGCACGTCCCCTGCGACCAGGGGGCCGACAACATGATCAGCGCCCTGGGGCTCAACTGTCCCGGCGACGCGATGGTCGAGGTCACCACGACGGGCAGCCCCGGCGCAATGGCGGTACGCACCGGCTTCGGCAGCACCAACGAGTGGGCCCCCCGGGAGGGCTCGGCCTTCGCGGTGATCGGTAGCGGCCTGGTCAGCGATCTCGATCTAGCGACCCCCCCGGGAGACTCCAACCAGTTCCCGACCCACTGCAACGACGAGCTAGGCGCCCAGTACGCCGTGGGAGCCACGCTGCCCGACCCGGTCCGGGTCAACGACGTGGGCGGCGACTGCACCGAAGATCCGACCCTGCTGGGCACCGGTGACTGCTCCAACACGATCCAGGGCCAGTTCACCCAGGGAGGCTCCGCCTTCGACTACACCGAGGTCCGGATCGTGGCCGATGTGCCGATGACGAACAACTCGGTCAACTACGATTTCGCGTTCTTCTCCACCGAGTACCCCTTCTACTTCGGCGACGTCTACAACGACATGTACGTGGGCTGGCTCGAGTCGGAGAGCTGGACAGGCAACATCTCGTTCGACCAGCAAGGCAACCCGATCTCGCTCAACGCGGGCTTCCTCGACTTCCAAGACACCATGGAGCTCGCCGGCACCTGCATGCAGCAGCACGCCGGCACCCGCTGGCTGCAATCGGTCGCCCCGGTCTCGCCCGGCGAGACCATCACGCTGGTCCTGGCGATCTTCGACATGGCCGATCCGATCCTCGACAGCTACGTGTTCCTCGACAACTTCGGCTGGGGCTGCGAGGGCACCGACAAGCCGTCGACCACCCCGGTGGGCTGACCGACCCCGGCCGCTCGCCGGCCACCGGCGCTCACCGCTCGCCGGCGCTCGTCGGCCACCGACCGCGCCGCGGCGATTCAGGCCTCGGCCACCGGCGCTTGTAACCAGCGCGTGACGTACTCGCGCGTACGCCGAAGGGCGATCGGCCCCTGGTCAAGCCGAAACGGGCTCACGCGCGGTAGATCGGGCGTGATCACCCTCAACCGCCGACCGGGGATCTCCGAAGGCGGCGCGGCGGCTCGGGCCTTGAACATACGACGACGCGACGGCAGGAAGTGCATCAACACGCGCTCGCCAGGCGCGACCGCGCTCAGGCCTGCGCGATCCGACACGCCCCCATCGACGAGCAGCCGCCCGTCCATCCACACCGGCCGGAACATCAAGGGCACGGTGCACGAGGCCTGAATGGCGAGATCGAGCCGCCCACGCTCGAGCGCCAGGCACTGCCGCCCGACCACGTCGTGCACGATCGCGGCGAAGGGCACCCGGCACTCGTCCACGCGCTCGACCCCGCTGCGGGCGAGCACCTCCCGCAGCTTGCGGTTGAACTTGCGGCCCTTGAGCAGCCCCCCCAAAGGCACGCCCGGATCCCAAAACTCCTCGCGACGCAGCGACATGAGCTCTTGCGCCAGCACTTGAGCCTCGAGCCCGCTGGCCCAAAGCCCCCCGGCGAGCGCCCCCGCCGAGCAACCGACCACCCGACGCGGGCGTAGCCCGGCCGCCTCCATGGCCTGCAAGAAGCCGGTGTGGGAGAAGAAGCCGAAGAACCCCGCCCCCAGCATGAGGGTGAAGGGCTCGCGGGCCAGCCACTGCGCGCGGGTGAGACCAGCCTCGCTCACTCGGACGCGCCCTCAGAGGTGGCAGCCACGGTGTCCAAGACGGCGGCCAGCTCGGGATCGTCCTCGGCGAACTCAAGCATGGCGCCCGTCACCAAGCCCAGGGTCGCATCGCGCTTGCGGCCGGGACGGCGCACCACCCAGCGCTTGCGCGAGTGATACTCCACGGTGCCGGTGGGATCGCCCAAGACCTCGAGGCAGTAGTCGAACCCAGTGTCGGGCTTGCACGCGCGCAGCTTCAGGTCGTGGGCCACGTTGTCCTGTAAGAACTTCAGGCGTGCGGAATCCTTGCCCGCGTTCTCCCACATAAAGACGTCGTGACCGCCGCGCAGCAGGGTGCCCCGAAAGAACGCACCGAGGTACCGGTCCTCGTCGGTGGACATCGTCAAGAACGCGGTGATCGACTGCGTGGGCTTGGTAGGAATCTTCGAGACCCACAGCCGCTCGGTGGGCGTGGCCGCCCCCCCGCTGCACCCTGCCGAGATTCCGGTGGCCCCCAGAGCCACCCCGATCACCAGTGCCTTCGAGACGCCGCGCATGTCGACGGTCATCGTCGCAGCGCCGACCGGGGCCGGCAAGTCGACACCCCACCCCGCCAATCGAGCGGCGCGACCAATCGAGCGGCGCGACCAACGACGTTCCTCCGTATAGGGCCCCCCACACCCTCGCACCGCCACGGCCATTGCCTCCGGCGGAGTCCGGTAGTAAGGGTTCGGGCATGAAACAGGGTTTGCTCGGCACCCTCCTGCGGACCAATCCCCGCCGTGGCCACTGGCTCGGCGCCGCGCTCGCCATCGGCGGGCTGTCCCTGGCCGGCTGCCAAGATCCCAACGCCGGCGGCGCACCCACGCGCTACGCCAAGGCGGGCCACGGGGGCGGTCATGGTGAGGTCGAGGTCCTGCCCTCGATCCCCCCGCGCCCGGCCGGAGTCTCAGTGGCCGCGCTACTCGAAAAGGCCAAGACGCACTTCCAGCCCCTGCCCGAGGCCGCCGAGAGCCCGACCAACCCCAGCACCGAAGAGAAGATCGCGCTGGGCCGGATGCTCTACTTCGACAAGCGCCTGTCCAAGGATCGGGATCTGTCCTGCGCCTCCTGTCACGACCTGGCCGGCTACGGCGTGGACGTGCGCAAGGAAGGGGGCAAGCGCGTCGCCACCTCGATGGGCCACAACGGCCAAAAGGGCGATCGCAACTCACCCTCGGTGTACAACGCCGGGCTCTACCTCGCGCAGTTCTGGGACGGCCGCGCCCCCAACCTGGAGGAGCAGGCCAAGGGCCCCGTGCTCAACCCGGTGGAGATGGCCATGCCCGACGAGGCCACGGTAGAGGCCACCCTCGCGGCGATCCCCGACTACGCCCGGGCCTTTGCCGCCGCGTTCCCCGGGCAGCCCAAGCCGGTCACCTACGACAACATGGCCCGAGCGATCGGCGCGTTCGAACGCCAGCTGATGACCCCCGGCCCCTTCGACGACTTCCTCAGCGGCAAGCTGACCGCGCTCGACGAGCATCAGCTGCGCGGCCTCGACCTGTTCATCGAGTCCGGCTGCATCCAGTGTCACAACGGGGCCGCCATCGGCGGCGACATGTTCAAGAAGCTCGGTGCCGTCAAGGCGTGGGAGGGCGTCGAGGACGAAGGTCGGGCCAAGATCACCAAGTCGCCCGACGACAAGTTCGTGTTCAAGGTGCCCTCGCTGCGCAATATCACCGAGACCGGGCCCTACCTCCACGACGGCTCGATCACCTCGCTCGACGAGATGGTCCAAAAAATGGCCGAGCACCAGGTCGCCAAGGGCGAGTTCGCCCCCGAGGAGCTCGCGGCCGTGGTCGAGTTCCTCGGCAGCCTCAAGGGCGAGCTACCTGCCGAGTACATCGCCGCGCCAACACTGCCACCCGACCGCGCCGCACCGCCGCCCCCCCCCGAGGTGGCCCCCGGCGAGCCCGCGGACGCCGGACCCGATCCCGCCTAGTCGATACCGATCGATCCACTCGGGCTCGTCCCGCGTAGTCGGCTCCACCGGCCCCCCGCGAGCGTCTCGCCGGGGGAAACAAGCCTTGGGAGCCAGTACGCGGCGACTAGGACGTTAACGCCGAGCGCCAGAGCCGAGAGCCAGAGCCGAGCGCCAGAGCTAAGAGGATCGTTCGATGAAGACACGCAACCGGATCGTTGCCTCGGGCCTCGGCCTGCTGCTAACGGGCTGCCCCAGCGACGACGGCGACGGCGGCGACCACGGAGCGAACAGTGGCCTGGCCAGCAGCAGCACCGTCGCCTCCACAAGCAACAGCACGACCGAGCCGCCCACGACCACCACCGGATCCTCCGAGACCACCGCGGATCTCCCCAACGACACCACCGCCGAGCCAACCGACGGCACCACCGATGCGCCGACCCAGAGCACCGGCGACACCACCGGCAACACCACCGGTCCGATGATCCGCTGCCCAGAGGAGACGACCGGCGCCGGGGCGATGAGCTTCGAGACGGACGTGTGGCCGCTGCTCACGCCTACGTGCCTCGGGTTGCCCGGCACCTGCCACAGTGCCACGTCCGGCGGCTTGTCCATGCCCGACCCGACCGATGCCTACGCCAACCTGGTGGGAGTGCCCTCCACGGGGGCACCGCTGGTCCGGGTCGAGCCGGGCTGCCCCGACGCCAGCTACCTACTCGCCAAGCTCAACGGGACCCAGAACGAGGTGGGCGGCAGCGGCGGACGCATGCCGCAAGGCACCAGCCCGCTGCCCCAGGCGAGCCTCGACACGATCGAGGAGTGGATCGTAGGCGGCGCGCAGCCATGAGAGCCCGCCCCGCGTGATTTTCGTGGGCCCGAGTGGAGCTGCGGTGGGAGTGGGCGTTTTCTTCGAGCTTCTCATTCTCCGCTCCGCTGGTGTTTCTACGCAGTTGTTGCCCAATTGGGCCCTAGTGCATGCTATCCTGCCTACATGAAGGTGAACGTAGGCATCTTCCTGGCGATCTCGCCTATCGCGCTAACCGCGGGTTGCCAGGAGAGCTCGCTCGAGATGCCCTACGAGACCGTCGAGATGGAGATCGGTCCGGCGGGCGGGATGATCCGCTCAGATGACGGCGTGCTCACCATCGAGCTCCCCGCCGGAGCGCTCAGCGAGCCGACGCTGATCTCCATCGTCGCTACCAACGAAGCCCCGGATGGGATCGGGCCGGAGTTTTGGGTGCGCCCCTCCCTCGTGCTGATGGAGCCGGCGAACATCACGTGGCGCTACGCATCCAGCGATGTCCAGGGCCGCGACATCTCCAGCCTCGGCATCGCCGTCGTGGCCAATGAGCGCTGGGTCCCGCTGCCCCGCACCGGCTACGACGAGGCCCAAAATACGGTCCAGGCGATCGACGAGCAGCTCTCGGTCTACTACGGGCTGGTCGAAGGGGTACAGGCCGAAGGCACGGGCACGGGCGGCAGCGAGTCGAGCACCGGCGACGCCACGGACACCGAGGCGCTCACCGAGAGCTCCACCGGGGACTCCGGCGCCACCGCGTCGACCACGACCGACGCGACCGGCTCGACCGGTTCGACCAGCTCGGACCCAAGCTCGTCGGGCTCCACCGACGGCGGCTCGTCGAGCAGCGACGAGGGCAGCTCGTCGGGCACGGGTGGGGCCGGGGTATGCGGCAACGGAGTGGTCGAGCCCGACGAGTACTGCTACATCGAAGGGCTGAGCGTCACCACGGGGAACGGACCCACCGCGATCCTGGTGCGGGATCTCGACGGCGACGCCCACCTCGACGTGATCACGGCCAACGGCCTGTCCGACGACGTCAGCCGCCGCCTGGGCACCGGCACCGGCTTCTTTGGGGCCGAGGCCAGCATTGCCGTGGGGGCCGGACCCTCGGCGCTGGCGGCCGAGGATCTCGACGGCGACGGCAACGACGATCTGCTGGTGGCCAACGCACTGGCGGGCTCGGTGAGCGTGCTGCTCGGCGACGGCGCGGGCGGGTTCTCGGCCGGCATGGAGTTCGGCACGGGCAACGGGCCAGCCGGCGTAGCCGCAGGCGACTACGACGAAGACGGGGCGCTCGACGTGCTCACCGCCAACGCGACCACGGGCGACCTGGGGCTGCTGCTCGGCGACGGCATGGGGGGCCTTGCGTCCTACGTCGGGTTCGCCACCGGCGGCTCGCCAGTCGACCTGGCCGTGGGCGACTTCAACAACGACGCCAACCTCGATGTGGCGCTCGCCAACGGAGGTGCACTCACGGTGCTGTCGGGCAACGGCGGCGGGCTCTTCGGCGCGCCCTCGGACACCGCGGTGATGGGCACCGCCTCGGCCCTGCTCGTCATCGACGTCAACGGCGACGGCGAGCTCGACGCCCTGCTCACCAGCGCCGACGCCGATCTGCTCACGGTGCTGCTGGGCAACGGAGTGGGCGGCTTCGGAGGCGGGGTGCCCTTCGGCACGGGACCGCAGCCGGTCGCAATGGCGGCCGGCGATCTCTCGGGCGACGGTTTGCTCGATCTGGCGATCGCCAACCAGGGCGACGGCTCGATCACCGTGCTCGAAGGCAACGGCGCGGGCAGCTTTGCCACGGTGGCCACGACCCTGGCGGGCAACACCCCGACCGGCCTGGGGCTGGGCGATTTCAACGAGGATGGAGCGCTCGACATCGTGGTGACCAACGAGCTCGACGACGACATCAGCCTGCTCATCTCCAATCCCTGAAGCGGGTTGCAAGATCGCGGCGTCCTGCTCCCGCCCGCCTCGGCGGATGAACGCGCTCTTTAGCGACGCGTCAGCCTCACCGAGACGGTGATCTGCCCCGCCTTCCCGTCCTGGGTGGGTGGCATGACCCAGGACCGGGCCGATCCGATCACACACTCGATCATCAGGCTCGGGCCTGCCCCCGAACGAGGCCGGGCTGAGCGCAGCCGCGCATCGGTGACCACGCCCTCGGGATCGGTGTCGAGCATCAGCGCCAGCGATCCCGCCAGCCCGGAGTCACGCACGAGCGCCTCTTCGTAGCACCGACGCAGATGGCGACGATGCAGCCGCAGCGCCCGAGCCACCAGCGCCTCGTCGTGGCCCGGGCCGACCCGCAGGGACACCGGCTCGACCTGCCCAGAGCCAAAGTCGTGGGGATCGGTCTGCGGCGAGCGCAGCCGCGACTCCGCTGCATCGAGACACACGGGCAAGATCGGGTCGAAGAGCACCCCAAAGGAGGTCTGAAAGCAAAGGCGCTCCCCCACGGCGCGGGAATTCTCCGAGAACACCCACAATTCCTGGAGCGAGCCCGCCGCGGGGCCGACCCCGGCCAGGTAGATCGGCGCGCCCGCCTCAAAGATGAACTCGCTCGGCGTGCCCGCGCCGAACAACCCACCACCCAAGCGCCCGTTGCCAAACCGGCCGTCTGCGGGAAGCAAGAGCTCTCCCATGATGTCGGGCTCCTCGATGAACTCGATCGCTCGCTCGAGCTCGATCTTGTCGACCTCCTCGATCTTGTCGACCTCCTCGATCTTGTCGACCTCCTCGACCAGCACCGGCCGAGACGAGGGCGGTGGCTCGACCTCTTCGGGCCCCAGACCCAGCAACGCGCGGGCATCGAGCGCTCCCCCGGTGGGGAGCTCCGCTAAGTTCCCGCTGAACTCGAAGAAGATCGGCTCATCAGGGCTCGAGATCAACGTAGGCGTACGATCGCGATACGCGATGACCTGTGCACACGGGCTGACGACCTCGAGCTGATAGCGCTCGCCGTGTGGCCGCACCTGCTTGATGGCGACGTCGTGACTCGACCCCAGATCGAACTCGAGAGGCCAGCCATCATCGGTACGGATCGAACGATCCATCGGCAGCTCCCACGCCCGATCGGGCATCGGAACCAGCGACGACTCGTCATACCGCGTCCCCACCGCGTCGGCCGGCAAGGCCACCCGGATGTTCAACCCCGCGGCCCCCACTGCGTACCGCCCCTGGGGATCGCCCTCGATCGGCCGTACGACCGCCCCGGGGCGGAGCTGGACCCGCCCGTGCTCGTCGGCGACGTCGACCGACCGGCGGAGCACCGGCAAGAGCGACCACGGCGAGACATAGAGCCGCACATCGAACGCCTCCCCGTCGAGTACGGGCTCGCAGTGCGACTGGCTCGATGAGAGCACCGGGGTGATCTCCACGAAACCATCGCGGCTCCCCACCACCTGCACGACGTGGCCCCCACAGGGCCAGGGCGGCGAGGCGTGATCGGGCCACCCCAGGCGAGCCGAGCGAGCACCGGCGCGAGGCTCCACATAGACGCGAGTACCCCCGGGCAGCACCGCAAAACCGACCGAGGGCAGCGGTGGCCAGCTCGTCCGACCGTCGTCGGTGCCGTCGGGCGCAGTCGAGGCGCGACTTCGACACCCCCCGGTGAGCATCACGAGCGCCAGCGCCAACCTGACGATCCCCGGCACCCTATCGGCATACCGCGGTTGGGGCCCGCTTGACCACCCGCGTTGATCCCCGCACCCTCGACGTCACCCCCACGGCACCGCACCACCGCACCGCACTACCGCACCGCGCCACCGCACCGCACCACCGCACCGCACCACCACACCGCACCACCACACCGCACCGCACCATGCCCACCATCATTCAGGGAGACAACCTGGAGGTTCTCCCCTCCCTGCCCGACGGCGGCTTCGAGCTCATCTACATCGATCCCCCCTTCAACACCGGCCGCGAACAGCGTCACACCCGGATCGAGGTTCGGCGCGACGAACAGGGCGATCGCGTGGGCTTTGCGGGACGTCGCTACCGCAGCACCAAGCTGGGTTCGCTGAGCTTCGGCGACGTCTTCGACGACTTCTTGGCCTTCCTCGAGCCCCGGCTCCACCACGCCCACCGGCTGCTCGCGGCCCACGGCTCGTTCTTCCTCCATATCGACTACCGCGAGGCCCACTACTGCAAGGTCTTGCTCGACGCGATCTTCGGCCGCGCCTGTTTCCTCAACGAGATCATCTGGGCCTACGACTACGGCGGCCGACCCAAGCGGCGCTGGCCCGCCAAGCACGACACGATCCTTTGGTACGCGCGCGATCCCAAGCACTACACCTTCAACTACGACGCGATCGACCGGATCCCATACATGGCCCCGCGCCTGGTGGGCAAGGAGAAGGCGGCGCGCGGCAAGACCCCCACCGACGTCTGGTGGCAGACGATCGTGCCCACCGCCGGGCGCGAGCGCACCGGCTACCCCACCCAAAAGCCGCTGAAGATCCTCGAGCGGATCGTGGCCGTGCACAGCAACCCTGGCGATCGGGTGCTCGATTTCTTCGCGGGCAGCGGCACCACCGGCGAGGCCGCAGCGCGGGCCGGTCGCGATTTCGTGCTGATCGACCATAGCCCCGAGGCGATCGAGGTCATGCGGCGGCGGCTGGCGTTCGCCGAGCCCACGCTGGATCAGCCCCGAGCGCCACACGCCCCGTCGATCGACTCCGCTCCTGAAGACGCCCACGCCGGCCCGACCACCCTCGCCGACTCGATCATCCACGCCGACTCGATCATCCACGCCAGCGCGACCATCCACGCCAGCGCGACCACCCACGCCGGTGCGACCACCCCCACCGACACTGGCGCTCACGCTCTCGCCGACACTACCGCCCACGCCCACGTCGTCGCATCACCCCCCGCAGACCGGGGGCCCCAGCCGATCCCGCCGCTCTCCGAGCCCCCGCCAACCACACCAACCGCGCCACGGCCCGAGGATCCGCCGACCCCACCCACCTCCGAGCCCTCGCCGACCGAGCGCCCCCCTTCGCCCCCCGACCCCTCGCGCTCTGGCAGCTGATCGCTCGGCCCCGCGCCAAGGCGCTTCCGACGCGACCTCCAACGCCGATCCAGCCCGCATTCTCCCGCGATGACCGGCCCTGCGAGGTGTCCTACGTCACGGGTCGAGACACCGATGGCGTTGATCGACCGCGATCGAGCATAAGACACTGAGCCGGGAGGCAGCCGAACACGGGCCAATGGCGACCGGACACCGACTCACCACGCTTGGCCTGGCCGTAGGCCTGGGCCTGGGACCGCTCATCGGGCTGTCGTGCAACGACGACAGCGAAGGGAACGTCTGCACGCCCGGCCAGTTGCTGGCGTGCCCGTGCGGCGACGGAAGCAACGGGCTTCAGAGCTGCCTCCAAGACGGCAGCGCCTATGGGCCTTGCGACTGCGACGACCCGACCGAAGGCGGCACCGCGCCGACCGGTCCCGCAACCGAGACCGGCAGCAGCTCGGGCAGCGATCCCACCGGCGACCCCTGCGGCAACGGCATCGAGGATCCCGGCGAGTGTGCGATGGGCGACCCCGCCTATTGCCCCGACGACTGCGCTGCCGACGACACGACGACCGACCTCGGCGAGTGCGTCGACGAGGGACCGATCTACGTGACCCTCGTGCCGCCGACCCCCTCGCGCTGGGAGAGCGGCGCGCTCGTCGGCTTTGCCGCGGGACAGCAGCTGTGCCGTGACGCCGCGCTCGCTGCCGGTGCCCCCGACCCGGGGATGGTCACCGTGTGCACCTACCTTCAGATGATCCAGGCCGAGCTCGCCGGCGAGCTGGCCGCCGTGCCCATGGGCACCAGCGCCTGGGTCCATCGCATCACAGCCGCAGACGTAATGGGTATGCCGTCGGCCCCCGGGATCGGCGGTCGCTGTGCGGACTGGACGACCCTGAGCAATGACCTATCCGACGGCGAGCACGCCGAGTTCCTCGGGGGTGGCATGATCGACTACTTCCTCGACGACGATACGTCCTACGACGGGGTCGACACCTCGCACACCCAGCCGGGGCTGCTCGAGTGTGGCATGCAGATGCGATCGATCCTCTGCTGCAACCCGTCATGCCCGCCCTGAGCCACCGTCTGCGCCCACTTCGAACGACCGCGGTCGCCACCGCGATCGCCACCGCGATCGCCACCGGGGGCGCGCTGTCGCTGCTCGCCCTCGGGGCTGACGACCCGGTGCCGTGGCCCGGCGGCACCCCGCCCACCGAGACCGCGCTGGCCACCGAGATCACCCAGGCGCTCGCGCACGACGACGAGCGACGCCGGGCCCGAGTCCTCGACGCCTGGCAGCCGGGAACGGAGGCCGCACGCTTTTGTGTGCTCCAAGAAGAGATCGACACCGGGCAGCGGGAGCTCGACGCCTTGCTCGAGGTGGGGGCCGCCTTGTTCCACCACGAGTTTCGGACGACCGATGGCTACGGCTCGGCCGGCATGCCCGTGCCGCTCCAGCGGATCCACACCGGCGTGCGCGGGGGCCTCGACAGCTTCTCCTGCGCGGGCTGCCACTCGCTGGGCGGCGCCTACGGAGCCGGCGCCGCCCCTCGCACCGTGTTCTTGCTGGGCGACGGCGACGACATCGAGTCCGCGGTCGCCCGTAACCCGCCGTCGCTGCTCGGCTCGGGCTTCGTCCAGGCGCTCGCCGCCGAGATGACCGAGGATCTCCAGCGGATCCGGGCAAACGCGATCGAGCAGGCCATGGCCACCGCGCAATCGATCGAGGCCGAGCTCGTCAGCAAGGGGGTCCACTTCGGGGTGCTCCAGGCGCACCCCGACGGCACCTGGGACCACTCCTCGGTCTCGGGACTCGACCCCGATCTGGTCGTCAAACCCTTCGGCTGGAAGGGCGAGTTCGCCTCGCTGCGGCGGATGATCGAGCACGAAGCCCGCGTCCACTTCGGCATTCAGTCGCACGTGCTGGCGCTGCGGCACCAGGTCCAGCCCGACCCGGCCCGGCTGGGCTCCGGGCCGGACGGGGCCGACCCCGACGACGACGGGGTCACCCGCGAGCTGGAGGAGGGTACCCTCACCGCGACCGCGCTCCACCTGGCGCTGCTGCCAGCCCCCCAGATCATCCCGCCCCACGACGCCGAGCTCGCCACACGGTGGGCCCGGGGCAGCGCGCTCTTCGACCAGATCGGGTGCAACGAGTGCCACCGCCGCGAGCTGCCCTTGTCCGGTCCCGCGTGGGAGGAGCACCCAGACACCACCGAGGGCCCGCCGGTGACCATCGATCTGCTGCAAGACGGCGAGCCACCCACCGCCGGGCTGCGGGTCCAGCTCTTCTCCGATCTTCGGCGTCACGACATGGGCCCGGCACTCGCCGATCCCCACGAGCAACCGGCCGACGCAATCGCGCCGGGGGTCTTCGTGACCCGACCGCTATGGGGAATGGCCGAGTCGCCGCCCTACCTCCACGACGGGCGCGCCGCCACGATCCCCGAGGCGATCCTCGCCCACGGCGGCGAGGCCCTCGCCGCCCAGCAGGCCTTCACCGAGCTCCCCCCGCCCTCCCAGGCCGACCTGCACGTCTTCCTCCTGTCGCTGTCGACCGCCCCTCGATTGCGGGTGCTCCGATGATCGGACGCTCACCGGTCCTCGCCTCGGACCCGCGGCTCGCCGCGGGCCCTCGCCGGACCGTCGCCCTCGCGGTGCTGGCCGTCGCGTGCGGCGACGGCAGCGGCTCTGGAGGGATCACCGTGCAGCGCGAGTCGGCGCAGCCGCTGGGAACGATCGCCCGCGAGCTGCCCGCAGACGAGCGGCAGCAGGCTCGCCTGGCCTGGCAGCAAGACGCATGGCGTCGCGAGCATCGCTTCATCGACGCTGTCGAGCCGGGGCACCTGTTTCGCAGCGCACGGGTGCGCCAGGTCGAGATCGACGCCGGCCTGTGGTCGGTGGACGAGCTCTATCAGCTGGGCGGTCAGCTCTTCACCCTCGACCTCTCCCCCGCGCTGGGCGGAGGCGGGGGCGACGGCCCGCCGCTACGCCGGATCCACCAGGGACGGCGAGGAGGCCCCGATGCCCGGCGCTGCGCCTCGTGTCACTGGCGAGGCGGACCGGCCGGGGCTGGCGACGCCGCCGACAACGGCATGCTCCGCGGCGACGGGATCCATCAGTCCAGCAGCATCGCCCGCAACCCTCCGGCCCTCGTCGGCGCGGGCCTGCGCGAGCGCCTCGCCGCCGAGATGAGCACCGAGCTCCAGGCGCTCCGCGACGAAGCGATCACGCGAGCGGCCCGCACCGGAGAGCCACTGCGGCTCCCCGTGCGCGCCAAGGGGATCGGCTTTGGCGTGCTCACCATCGACCCCGAGGGCAACGTGGACACCCGAGAGCTCGTGGGCGTAGATCCCGATCTGGTGCTCCGCCCCTTCGGGTGGAAGGGCACGATCGCCACCGTTCGAGACGCGATCGAAGACGAGCTGCTGGTGCACCACGGCATGCAAAGCGAGCACTTGGTGATCCGAGCCGCCCAGGGCGATGCTGACGAGCACGAAGAGCGAGTCGGCCCCGAGCGGGTCGGCCCCTTCGGCGGCGACGACCCCGACGGCGATGGCGTCGTCGAAGAGATCACCGAGGGCCAAGTGACCGCGCTGACCGTCTTCGTCGGCCTACAGGAGGTTCCCCAGCAGGAGATCCCCGACGACGATCCCTACCTGGCCACCTTGTGGGCCCAGGGGCGCAACGACTTCGAGGCGCTGGGCTGCGCCACCTGCCACGTCCCCAGCCTGCCGCTAGACAGCACCGAGCTGACGATCTCCCACCGCTACGGGGGGCCGCGGCTTCGGATCGACCTGAGCACCGAGGGCGCCGAGCCCCGGCTGATGCCTCCGGCTCAGGGCGACACGCTGACGCTGCATCTTTATAGCGATCTACGCCGCCACGCCATGGGTTCGCAGCTCGCCGAGCCTCGCGGCGAGCAAGACGTCCCGGCCGATGTGTTCATCACCCCGCCGCTTTGGGGGCTCGCCCACAGCCGACCCTACCTCCACGACGGGCGAGCCCCCACCATCGAGGACGCGATCTTGCTGCACGGTGGCGAGGCCCTCGACGCCCGCGACGCTTACGCGCGTCTCGACGACGAAGGCCGAGCGCCGCTGCGGGTGTTCCTGAGCTCGCTGGTCCGCGCCCGCCGGCTGGTCGCTCACTGAGCTACCTATCTATACCGAGGCTCTATACCGAGGCTCTATACCGAGGCTCTATACCGAGGCTCTATACCGAGGCCGGCTCGGGATGCGCGACGGCTGTCGCGCCCGGCCTCGGTCTTGCCCACGGAGCAACCGACGGGCCCACCGGGGCGTACGAAGCCGCTACCGCTCGGCGGGCAGCGGCACCTTGCGATAGATCTCTGCTGTCGAGATCGAGCCGGGAACGGTCTGGAGCCGTAGCGCCCCCTCGGCATCGAGCACCCGCAGCACCCAGGTCTCGTCGTCCTGGCGAGCATAGTGCTCTACCCTCGTTCGCGACTGATCGACCAGCACGTAGTCCATGACCGACCGCAGCGATCGATACCCGGCGAACTTGTCCCCTCGATCGAAGAGCTCGGTGGACTCCGACAAGACCTCGACGATCACCACCGGGTTGCCGATGACGTCGGCCTGCTCCTCGAGCAGCTCGGGCTCCTCGCAGACCACCGAGACGTCGGGATACACGTACCCTTTGGTGAGCGGCACGAAGACCTTCATGTCCGAGGGCAGCACGACGCAAGGCCCATCAAGCACGAGATTGCCCAGCAGCCGGGTGATGTTGCCGACGATGAGATTGTGCGAAAGGCTCGCCCCCGCCATGGAAAAGATCTCGCCATTCCAGAGCTGATGCTTGGACGGCGAGGTCCGCTCCATGGCCAAGAACTCCGCCGGCGTGACGCGCACAGACGAGGACGGCGAGCCGAGCACCTCTCTATGATAGCTGCTCGATAGCCACTCGGTCACCCGTAGCACCCGAGAGCCACCCGACCGGGCCACAGGCCGGGCCATGAGCTCTCACCCCCCCGATCTTCGCCCCTCCCGAGTGCCTCATGTGCAAGACCGAGGCCGGGCGCGACACCGTCGCGCATCAACAGCCGGCCTCGGCATCAACAGCCCGCTCAGCCAAAGAGCATCGTGTCGAGCGAGTAGGCGCCCGGGCCCAGGATCCCCAAGACCAGGCAGATCACCGCCAGGTTGATGGTGTACTCGGATCCCGGCGGGTCGTTGGTGATGAGGTACCCCGCGCCGCGGTGACCGACGATCCCGGCCACGATCATCGTGAACATGAGCAAGGCGGCGGCCGGGCGCGTCAGCAAGCCGACGGCCAGCAGCGCCCCGCCCCCGATCTCCGAGAGCATCGCCATCCGCGCTTGGATCTCGGGCATCGGGACCCCTAGATCGCGCAGCCAGGCGACGAACCCCTTCATGTTGCCCGAGCCCACGATGCCAAGCTTGCCCAGCCCGTGGATGATGAAGCAGACCCCGATGGCCAGGCGGCCGATGAGGATCGCCAGATCGGTGCCGCCGTCGGGGGTGTTCAGCAATAGCGTGTCGAGTTCCATTCCCTCGTGTCCTTTCCGAGCCGAGCCACTGCGACCGTGTTGCCGAAGTGGCGAACCACCGTGTGCGTATTCAACATAGGGCACGCTCGTCGAAGCGCCCGTCGGCCCGTCGGTACCCGCCGGTCATCGCGTGCCCCTGCTGTGCGTCGAGCCACCGCCATCACACCTCGCGTCGTAGAGCCGCTGCTCGACCCGTGCTCGACGCCAACAATCCAAGCGCGCCCATCGGCGAAGGTCAACGTCGAACCGACGCGAACTTCGGCACGTTCCCCTCGGTCCCACAGCCGGCCGATCTTCCCAGGTCCGACGGGCCTTGCCCCGCAGAACGCGGTTTTATGGGCGATCCGGCCCAGATCTTGCCTCCGTTCGGTGCTCCGTATCTGTTGGGTCGTCAACGGCGCTTGCCCTCTTTGCATGAAACATCCCGACCACGGCCGCGCTCCCTGACGTTTAAGCCGCATTAAGCGGTGCGCCGGGGATGGAGGACCCGCAGGGGCTCGACGCACCGACATGCGCAAGACGCCGGGTCGACCTCGCCCTTCGACGCCGTCCACTGGCCCGCAACGCCGCTTGGATCGCACAGGAACGAACGCGCAGTCTCATGACCTTCGGCGGCCCGAAATCCACGGGTAGTCCCCGCGAGTCATAAGTACCTACGGTTCGTTGACGTCCACGTTACGGCGCGCAGTCGCGCACTCCGAGCCCGCCACGAACACCAAGCCGGCCTCAGCATCATCATTTCAAGACCGAGGCCGGGCGCAACGCCGTCGCGTACTCCGAGCCGGCCTCAGCATCATCGTTTCAAGACCGAGGCCGGGCGCAACGCCGTCGCGTACTCCGAGCCGGCCTCGGCATCATCATTTCAAGACCGAGGCCGGGCGCGACAGCCGTCGCGCATTCCGAGCCGGCCTCGGCATAGATAGTTCAGTCCTCGTCGGCCAGCATCGAGGGCCCCGCCGAGCCGTTGGCCCGCCGCGGGATCGCTCGCCGCTGCACCCCGTCGAACACCGAGGCCAGGGGCGTGCCCTCGAACAACTTGCCCACCACGTCGGCCACATCCTTGCCACCCAGCAGACGCTGGGCCGACGTCGCCTCGGCCACCTTGGCCAGGATGTCCTGGTTGCCCAGCAGCTGGATCGCCTCCGCCAGCGGGCCCTCGGCCGCCTTGAAGCGAGCCACCGCGGCCTCGGTCCCCGCGGTCAGCTCGGCCAGGCGAAGCTCCAACTGCGCCTGCCCGATCTCCTGCTCGGCCGCCGCCTCTTGCTGGCGACGACGGAGCTGGCGCGCGGCCTCCTCGTCGGCCAACAGCTCGGTCGCCTTGCGCTCGTCGAGCTGCTTGGCCAGCCGGGTCACCTCGGACTCGAGGCGCGCCTGGTGCAGCGCCAACTCGCGGCGGATCTGCTCCGCCTCCAGCTCGGCCCGGAACTTCGCCGTCCGAGCTTGCTCGCTGGCCTGCTCTCGCTCCATGGCCAGGCGGTTCTTGTCGAGCTCGAGCTTGCGAGCCATCCGCTCCAGCCCGTAGCGCGAGGCCACCACGTAGGCCCGGGCCTCGTCGACCTGCTGAGCGAGGCGCTCGTTGGCGATCGTGCAGCCGAGCACCTCCACCTCGCGCAGCGCCATGCCCAGGTCGTCCAGGGCCACGCCCGCGCGGTCACCCTCTGCCGCTCCACCCTCTGCCGCTCCACCCTCTGCCGCTCCACCCAGTAGGGCGCGGCGCACCACCTTCGTGGGCTCGTCGTAGAACGCGTCGATCGTGGTCGCCCGCACCGCCTCCTGCACCGCCCGCCGGGCGCGATCGCACAGGCGCTGCACGTAGTTGCCCACCGAGAACCACCGCGCGGGCTCGTCCCCCACGAAGTCGGCGCTCAGCGCCAGGTGTAGCGAGATCGCCACGTGATCGGCAGTCGTCACCGACAGCTCATCTTCGATCCGGTTGTCGGCCAGGCGCAGGTACACGGTCTGCTCGGTGGTCGTCGCGGACTTGGGCCGCCCCGTGCTCCGCTCGACCGCCTGCAGGGTCTGGTCGTACTCCAGCAGCACGTCCTTGGGGCCGCTCTCGACCCGTCGCTCGCCCCGCTTGTCGACCACCATCACCGCGTAGCCGTCCCACACGCTCACCGTGGGCACCCCCGAGTACTTGGTGTCGAGGGTCAGCGTCCGCGGCTGCGAGTAGGTGGCCACCCGCTGCCACTCGTCGGCGAAGGCTCCCGACGCGGCCGAGTGCACCGAGCTGCGATCGTCTCCGGTGGTCTTGCCCTGCGGCTTGGTCGTGCCCTTGCCCCGACCGCGCCCCTTGTCCAGGCTGCGTCGCACCTCGCCCTCGCTCACCGAGGCCCGGGTCGACGGACGCCGGGGCAGCAGCGCGCCCAGGGCCGCGTTGTACTCCTTGGCCTCCTCGTTGCCCGGGTAGTAGAGCGCACACTGCCGCTCGGTCAGCACGCGCCGCACCACCACCTGGGTCCGCGGGTCGCACAGCAGCATGGTGGGTCCACGCACCGTCCGGATCTCGCCCGTGTTGCGGTCCATCACATAGCGCGCCTCGCCCTCCGGCACCGCCGTGGCGAAGTGCTTGGCCGAGCCGTCGTACTTGACCAGCGCGTGCTCGGGCCGCGGGAAGTAGATCGGCGTGTCCCGCCCGGTGATGAACAGCTCCTCGCCCTCCGCGTAGCGGCGGTCGCCCTCGGTGTAGGGCGCGATCACCTTGACGTGGATCCCCTGGATCGGGTTGAGCTCGGTGGGCCGAAACACGGAGCTCCCGCTGCCGTCCCGGTAGAACCGCTGCGTGGGCCGAGGGAACACCACCCGCGGGCCCCGCTGGTAGTCCTTGTCGCCGTTCTCGTCGACCAGGATGCAGTATTGCAGCCGCTCGAGGGTCAGCGCCTCACGCACGTAGCGGCCGTCCTCGTCGGGGACCACCTCCACCCCGGTGGGCGGCATGTAAAAGGAGACCTCGGTGCCCTGGATGATGAACTGCTTGCCCACCGTCAGGTCGTCCTCGGTCAGCTCGGCGATCGTGCCCTCGCCCCCGGTGGCCTCGCCCGACTCCGCCGCCGGGCCCGAGGCGCTCTTGAGCACCGTCTTCTTCCAGTTCTCCTTGGCCGCCTCTTCGTCGTAGATCCGCGCCACCAGGTATTGGTTACTGCGCAGGTGGTGCCCCGAGATCACCTTGGCGAACTGCTGGGGCCACAGCGCAAAGGTGGCCGGCCCCGGGATGTTGACCCGCTGCCCCATCAAGAGCCGCGGCGGGTTCTCCTTGCTGCCCTCGCTGGGCTGCGGCTTGGTGCCCGACTCGGGCGGGTTCCACAGCTCGATGTAGTAGCCCTGGGGCGCCAGCGGACACTGCTGCGTCGCCTCCTCGAGATCCACCGCCCGGAACTGCCGGTGCTCCGCGTCGTAGACCACCGGGTACTCCTGACCGGTGATGTTGAGCACCGTGGGCCCCGTGAGCACCTTGACCGAGCCGGTCGTGGTGTCTTGGGTGAACGCGTACTCCCCGTTGGAGAGCACCAGGTCGGTCTTCTTCATCTTGCGGGATGCATCGCTCATCGGTCCGCTCCTTGGCGCGCCAGGACGAGTCGGTCGCCCCGCGGCGCGGAGGGCTAGAGCAGGTGCGATACCAAGGGGGCTTCTTGAGAAAAGTGCTGGAATTTCAAAATATTGGGTCTAGGAGACGATGACCGATCATATACAAAACTATCAGTATATCGCGAATATTATACGGTTCTCGGTCGAGCACCCCTCCGGGTTTCGATCGAAAAAGGCCTTGCGAATTTTGCACTCACATTGTACATACACGATACGATACTACGATCGCAAAAGCGGTTCGATACGACGCTACGAAGACGAATGGAACAGGCGAACAAGAGCGACCGGCTCAACCTTCGGGTCGAGCCACAACTGCGGCAGTTGATTCAGACGGCCGCTGATCTTGAGCACAAGAACCTGAGCGCATTCATCCTGGAAGCCGCTCGGGTACGTGCCGAACAGAGGCTTGCGGACCAGGAGCGCTTCTCGCTACCCCCCGATCGCTTCCGAGCGTTCATGGATGCCTTGGAACGCCCGCCTCGCAGCATCCCAAGACTGCGGCAGCTACTGAGCGAGCCGACAGTCCTCGACAGAGAGACGAATGTTCGAAGGACCCCTTCTTCTAACCCCGAAGATCAACCTGACGAGGTTTAGTAGCGGCAAGCCTTCGCTCGACGACTGGGTTCGAAACCATGCCCTTGCGGCCCACCGCGGCGGCTCGACACGGGTCTTCGTCGTTCACGACGACGACCGACAAGTGATCGGCCTCTACGCTCTGTCTGCCGGCAGCGTCGCGCCCGAGGTTGCACCCGAGCGCGTTCGAAAGGGACAAGGCAACTACCCGATCCCGCTCGCACTCATCACCAGGCTCGGCGTCGACGAGAACTTCCAGGGCCTCGGTATCGGAAAGGCCCTGCTCAAAGACGCCATCCTCCGCGTGATGGAGGCCGCGCACGAACTCGGCATTCGAGCGATCCATACCCACGCCAAGGACGAGGACGCGAAGGAGTTCTACGTGCGCTTTGGCTTCGAGCAATCCCCCATCCATCCTCTATGGATGTTCCTCCTGATGAAGGATGCTCGCGCCTCGCTGAAGTAGCGCTCCTCTCTCACGCGGATCGAAACCGTCGAGTCCCGCCGATACGGGACTCGATGGACTACGCTTTGCGAACACTCACCGCCCCCCGCCGAGCTCGTTGAGCTCGTCGTACCCCGGCAACGTCGACAGATCGGGCACCATCACGATCTCGATCCGCCGGTTCGCGGCCCGCCCCGCGGCGGTGTCGTTGCTCTTTGCTGGCCGCAGCTCGCCGAAGGTGGCCGCGCTCAGCCGCCGCCCCGGCACCCCGCCCTCCACCAGCGCTCGCAACACCACCAGCGCTCGCTCGGCTCCCAGCTCCCAGTTCGAGGGGAACCGGGTCGTCTTGATCGGCACGTTGTCGGTGTGCCCCTCCACCTGGAACTCGCGCCCCTTGACCGTCGCCAGCACCGTGCCCACCTCACGCAGCGACGAGCGCCCTTCCTCGGTGAGATCGGCCTTGCCGCTGGCGAACAGGATGTCCATGGGCAGGGTGAGCACCATGCGGCCGTCGATGATGCTCACCTTGAGCTTGCCGGCGTCGATCAGCGCCCGGAAGCGGTCGAGGATGTCCCGGTAGGCCGCGATCCGCTGATCGGTGGCCGTCTTGCGCTCGCGCAGTTCCTCCAGCGCGGCCGACATCTGGTCGATCGACGCCGTGAGGTCGGCCTTCTTCTCGATCACCGAGGCCAGCTCGCGCTCCGTCTGCGACAGCCGCTGCTCCAGCGCCGCGAGCTCGGCATCCTTGGTCGCCAGCTCGGCCTCAAGGTCGGCGACCTGCCCCCGGTAGTCCTCGAGCGTGCTCGACAGCTGCTCGATCCGCCCCTCGAGCGAGGTGATCTCGTCCTCGTAGGCCCGACGCTCCGCCTTCTGCTCGTTGCGTAGCGCGAGCTCGGTGTCGTCCAGCCGCTTTTGCAGCGCGTCGTGCTTGGCCTGGGTCACGCATCCCGCGGCGCTCAGCAGGAGCGCCGCGACCAGGAGGGCTCGGGTGCACATGCCCCGCATGCTGCCTCATGTCCGGCGCCGCGTCCCGGGGGGCGCCCCTTGCTCGGCCGGGCCCCCCAAGAGCCTCCTGGACCGGCTCCGTCAGGCCCCCCTAAGGCCCCCAAAACCCTCCTGAGTCCTCGGGAGGCCCAGCCGAGCTCGCCGATGCGCCCCGCGCTACCCGAGCGCCGGGTAGTCGGTGTAGCCCTTGGGGCCCGGCGTATAGAAGGTGGCGAAGTCGGGCGCGTTGAGCGGGGCGTCTTCCTGCATACGCCGCGGCAGATCGGGGTTGGCCAAGAACGGGATCCCGATGGCGATCGCATCCGCGTGCCCGGCCGCGAGCGCCTCGTCGCCCTTGGCCCGGTCGTAGCCGCCGTTGAGGATCAGCGTGCCGCCGAACGCCTTGCGGATGTGCGGGTGAACCAGGGGCGCCCCCTTGGTCGCGAACATGTGGCCGGGCAGGGGATCGAGCACGTGGACGAACGCAACGCCGAGCTTGTCGAGCTGTTGCGCCCCGTAGGTGAACGTCGCGATCGGATCGCTGTCGCTCATGCCGTTGTAGTTGCCGGTGGGCGAGAGCCGAATGCCGGTCTTGTCCTTACCAACAGCGTCGGCGACCGCCCGGGTGACCTCCAGCGGGAAGCGCCAGCGCGCCTCGATGGAGCCCCCGTACTCGTCGTCGCGATGGTTGGATCCGTCGCGGATGAACTGATCGAGCAGGTAGCCGTTGGCCCCGTGGATCTCGACCCCGTCGAAGCCCGCTGCGATCGCGCGTCGGGCCCCAGCTACGTAGTCCTCCACGATGCCCGGCAGCTCCTTGGCCTCGAGGGCGCGGGGCGTCACATAGGGCTTCTTTTCCCCCGACGGGGTGTGGGATTCGCCCGCGGCGGCGATCGCCGAGGGGCCTACGGGAAGCTCCCCACCCAGGAAGTCCGGGTGCGAGACTCGCCCCATGTGCCACAGCTGCAGGAAGATGAGACCTCCCGCCGCGTGCACCGCGTCGGTGACCGGCTTCCAATTATCCTGGTGAGCCTCGGTGTAGATCCGAGGCGCATTGTTCCAGCCGTGACCCTGGGCGCTGATCGCCGTGGCCTCGGTGATGATGAGGCCCGCCGAGGCGCGCTGCCCGTAGTACTCGGGCATGATCTCGGTAGGAACGCCCTCGGGCGTGGCCCGCCCGCGGGTCATCGGGGCCATCAGGATCCGGTTGCGCAGGGTGTAGGGCCCCAGCTTGACCGTGTCGAACAGGGATGGGGAGTCTGCCATGATTCTCCGGACGGGATCGGCGCTCGCCATGAGAGCCGGCTCGCACCCCCCCAAACGCCACGGGGTCCGGCGGAATTACGCGGCACCCGACCCGATGCTCACGCCGACCCGTCCGAGCACCGGCGCGCCCGCCCACCCTCGCGCACCACCACCCCGTCGGCCTCCAGCTTTCGCAGGTGAGCCTCCAGCGCGCGCGCGGCCAGGGGCCACAGCACCTTGGGGGTGTCCTCGTAGGCCCGTGCCACCATGTCGTCCATCGTCTCCGCGCCCGCGTCGATCGCCGCCAGCACCCGGGCCTCGCGCTTCAGCCGATGGGCGATATACCGCTCGACGATCGCCACCGGATCGTCCTGCACCGGCCCGTGCGCGGGGATCAGCGCGCGTGTCCCCAGCGCTCCCAGCCGCCGCAGCGAGTCGAGGTACTGCCCCATGTCGCCCGCGTCGTCGGGCTCGATGAGGATCGTGCCCTCG
The DNA here is from genome assembly GCA_039194325.1 of Myxococcota bacterium. Classification (GTDB taxonomy): domain Bacteria; phylum Myxococcota_A; class Polyangia; order Nannocystales; family Nannocystaceae; genus Paraliomyxa. The sequence goes on along the minus strand of JBCCWC010000081.1, from coordinate 23,324 downwards.
CCGGCCACCATGTCGCCCGCATGGGCAATGCCCGAGGACAGCTCGTGGATCACCAGGTGGCCGGGCGCATGCCCCGGCGTGTGGACCATCCGGAGCACCACCCCCTCGCCCAGATCGATCTCCTCGCCGTCGACCAGCGCGTGATCCACCGCAAAGGGCAGGCGCTCGGCCGTCGCCGCGTGGGCCAGCACCGGCACGCCGTGACGCTGCCGCAGGCGCTCGACGTCACCGATGTGGTCGATGTGGTGGTGGGTCACCAGCAGCATCTCCACCCGACGTCCCTGCGCGGCCAGCCCCTCGAGCGCCTCGTCGAGCGCCTGCTGTTCGTCCGCGAAGGGCGTGGCCGGCTCGATCACCGCCAGCCGCGAGCGCCCCGCGATCATCACGTTGGTCGACGTGGCCGGGGGCAGCGTGGGCGTGCGCAGGGCCAGGCGAAACACCCCATCGGCGAGCGACTCGAGCCGTTCCATCGGTGCCCCGAGCGTAGCAAGGCGACCGCGACCGCTCACCCCCGTGGTGGCTCACCCTCCCACGCCAGTGAACGCGAGCAGCTCGGCCAAGATCTCCCGGCCATTGAAGTAGTGGATCGAGTTGTGATCGCCTCGCTCGAACACGACCAGGCGCCCGCGCTCGCCCGCCCAGGCCGCCAGTGTCCGGGCATTGTCGACCGGCACCAGAATATCGGCCCGGGCGTGCATTACCAGCACCGGCCCCGCATGGGCGCGCAGCTTCGCCTCATGATCGAGCACCTGCGCCGCCGCGTGTTCCAGCTGCGCCCGAGTCACCCCTAGCTCGCCAGGCTCCACCCGCAGGGTGAGCCGCCGCAGAACGTCGGCGATCCCGCTCTCGATGACCAGCCCCGCCACCGGCCGCTGGGCGGCCACGTGGAGCGCAAAGATCGAGCCTACCGATCGCCCATAGACGTAGAGCGTGCTCGGATCCACGCCCAGCGCGTCGGCGATCTTCACCGCGTCGTCGAGCATGCTCACCAAGGCAGGCGTCCCCGTCGAGCCTCCGTAGCCCCGATATTCGGCCAGGCACACGTTGAGCCCCGCCGAGCACAGCTCGGGGGCGAAGTCGCGGAGCCAGTCGGACACCACCTCGCCGTTGCCATGGAAGTGCAGCAGGGTCGGCGCCCCCGGGTGAGGCGACCGGCGGTAGCAGTGCAGCGCGGCGCCTTCGACCTCCACCACGAAGGGATCCTTGATCGGCCGCTGGCGGGGGAAGAAGTATCGCTGTGCGATGATCGGATGATCGAGCAGATGGTCGAGCAGGTGCGTGCTCATCGTGGCAGCCTCGTCATCGAGCCGTTCCATTCGGTCGAACGATCGTAGCAAGGTCCCGGGCTCGCCTCACTCCCGTCCAACCCACCGTCTGATGTCGAGGAACACGGTCCACTCCACCAGACCCACCGCGGGGTCGACGATTCGTGGTCAGTGGGTGCATGTACGCGTTGCTCCTTCGGGACCAACGGAGGATCCTCTTCGTGATGGGACGGCTAGGAACGCTCGCATGCTCGTGGATCGGCCTGCTCGCCCTCTTGACGATCGCCTGCCCCGGAGGCGAGCAGGACACCTCGGGGACCGGGGTCGACTCGGTGTCGGGCACGATGTCCGCGACCATGACCGGCAGCGGGGGCGCGACCTCGACCGCAGGCACGACGGACGCCGCCGATGGCACGGCCAGCGGAACGGGTGATGGCCCGGGCTGTATTCAGGTCGGTGAGGACTGCGAGCAGGATGCCGAGTGCTGCTCGGGCAGCTGCCAGGACTTCGGCGGCACGAGTCAGGTCTGTGCGGCGCAGGGGGCCGCCTGCGCCGAGGACGGCGAGCCATGCCAGGTGGCGCTCGATTGCTGCTCGCTGGGCTGCGCCGACGGGGCGTGCGTGCCCGGAGGCTGCGCGTCGCAGGGTGACGCTTGCGCACAGGACAGCGCCTGCTGCTCCAACAACTGCGATGGCGGCGCGTGTGGCCCCACGGCCGGAGGGTGTCGTAGCGCGGGTCAAACGTGCACCGACGACTTCAACTGCTGCTCGGGCACGTGCTCCGAGGGCACGTGCGACGGTGACGGCGACGCTTGCCTGGCGACCGGTGAATCCTGCCAGACCGACTCGGCGTGCTGCACCGGCCTATGCGACCAACAAACCGGTTGCCAGCGCATGCCCTTTTGTCGAGCGGCGGGCGAGGCGTGCTCCGAGGGCGCGGAGTGCTGCACCCTGGTGTGTGATGCGGGCTACTGCCAGCCCCTCCAGTACTGCAAGCCCTCGTTCGAGCCCTGCGAGTTCGACTACGAGTGCTGCGTGGGCCGCTGCAAGGAGGACCTCGAGGGCTTCAAGCGATGCCTGCCGATCGGCGGGTGCAAGACCTCGGGGCCGCCGGTGACCAGCCCCGGAGAGATCAACGTCTGGGGCATGGTCTGCGTCAGCGAGTGCGATTGCTGCAGCATGCAGTGCACCGCCGATCCCGATGGTGTGCCTCGCTGTGAGAAGGTGGGCAACCCCGAGTGCGGCGAGCCCGACTTCGTGTGCCAGCCCGACGGCGAGCTGTGTGAGACCGACTGTCAGTGCTGCTCGGGCGTCTGCAACGAGCCCGCTCCCCCCGACGAGTTCAGCCAGTTCCCCAAGCGATGTCTGGGCGCGGGAGGGGGCGGCGGCGGCAGCGATTCCGGGGGCGGTGGGGAGTGCAAAGAGGAGGGCGAGGCGTGCACCGATCCCCACGAGTGTTGCGACGAGCTGTGTCTGCCTGTCGAGGGCGACGGCGAATGCGGCTTCCAGTGCGCGGGCGAGTGCGTCCCGGTCCAAGGCCCCTGCACGACCGATGACGACTGCTGCGGCGAGGCTCTTTGTCAGCCCGATGGCTTGGGCGGCCTGTTCTGCGGGACGTACATCCCGCCCGGGTAGCGAGCGCAGGCGGGCTCACGCCGCTGTCATGCTCACCGAGGTCTTGAGCTTGCGCCGCCGGTAGCGAACCCGCGCCGGCGAGCGCGGCCCCACCAGCATGCGATCGTAGCAGGGCTCGTAGCGCGGCTCGAGCAGCTCGAAGTCGAAGTTGCGCAGCAGGTGGCTCCAGATCGCCCGCAGCTGCAGCTGCGCGAACACGATGCCCATGCAGCGATGCCGGCCGCCCCCGAACGAGATCCACGACATCGGGTGCTTGCGATCCTCCTCGCGCTCGGGGCCGAAGCGATCCGGCTCGAAGCGGTTGGGGTTGGCGAACACCTCGGGGATCCGGTGGGCGATCGCCGGTGAAGCCATGACCATCGCGTCCTTGGGCACGTGGTAGCCCCCGAAGTCGAAGCCCTCCAGCATTCGCCGCATGACCATGATGATCGGCGGATACAGGCGCAGGGCCTCCTTGATCACCCAGTCCAGCTCGTTCATCGCGCGCAGGTCGTCCAGCTCCAGCGTGGTCCGGGAACCCAGCACGCGATCCTGCTCGGCCCGCAGCCGCTCGATCCACTGCGGGTTTTGGTTGAGCAGGATCCCCGTCCAGGCAAACGTGATCCCGCTGGTGTGGTGCCCCGCGAACATGATCGCCAGCAGCAGCCCGGTCATCTCGTCCTCGGTGAGCGCCCGGCCGTCCTTGTACTTGGCCTCCATCAGGGTCTGCAAGAAGTCCTCCGACTCCACCCCGTGCTTGCGACGATCGGCCACGATCCCCGCGATGAGCTCCCCCAGGCGGCGGCGAGCCCGGTCGCGGGCCCGGAACGCGGGGATCGGCAGGTTGGGGGCGAAGAAGGCCAAAAGCTGCAGGCCGCCCTCCATCTCGTAGTAGAGCCGGGCAAACTCGTCGGAGAGCTGCTCGCGGAACGCCTTGCCCAGCAAGGAGCGGCTGGCGGTGTAGATCGTCAGCTCGTTGCCCGTCTCGTAGAGCTCCACCTCTCCTTGGTCGCCCCACTTGCCGAAGAAGTCCTCGGCCTCCTCCACGAACCCCTGGGCGTAGGTGCGCAGCCGAGCCTCGCGTAGCGCCTCGTGGAAGAACGCCAACTGCTCCTTGAAGATCTCGGGCTCGGCGTCGTAGGCGATCCCCTTGCCGAAGATCGGGGTCATCAGCCGGTAGACCTCCCGCATGCTCATCTGTGAGTCGCGCAGGCGGAAGAACTTCTGCTGGGCCCGCGGCCCGGTCATGACCACCGTGTGCTCGCTGCCCGGCAGTTTCAGGCGAAACAAGTCGCCGTGACGGTCGCGGCCGCGCTGCAGCAGCTCCACCGGGCTGCGCCGCAGGCCGATCGCGTGGCCCAGCAGCGGCAGGCCGCGGTCCAGCAGCGGCGGCAGCGGCAGGGCGCGGGTCGAGGCAGAACGGGCAGATGCCGAGGTGGCCGTGGTCATGGTCATGTCAATCGAGCTCCCGAAGGCGTCGCGGTCGGTGAAGCAGCGCGGAGCGCGGAGCGCCGGCGGGCCCACGCTACCCCCACCGGTCGGGACGCCCCAGAGTCGGCCCCGGTGGATGTGGCCTGCTGCACGCCCGCGTGAGGCTTTTTACGAGCGCATCCTGCGATGGGCCCCCTGCGGGGCCAGCACCGACCCCGCGCGACGCGATAATCCGCGACCTGTCATGGAGCTATTGCCCGTCACGCCCGAGTCCTTCCTGACCGCGGGGGTCGTCAGCCTCGCCTTCTTCTTCGGCCTGCTCGGAGCCTCGATGATCCTGCCCGGCCGGCGCGTGCAGGGTTTCGCCGCCCCCGACGGCAGCCGCAAGTTCTACAAGGTCAACGGCATGGCCCTGTGGGTCGCCACGCACATCGTCATCGTGGGCGGGGCGCTGCTGCTGGATCTGTCGCTGACCCCGCTCATCCGTAACTTCTGGTCGTACCTCGCCTTCGCCAACGCATTTGCGGTGGCCTGGATGCTCGTGCTCTACGCGCGCGGCCGACAAAAGCAGCCCGACCAGACCTTTGGCCGGGGCCTGCTGGGTCGGGTGCGCGACTTTTGGTACGGCGTGGAGCTCAACCCCACCTGGCGCGGCGTCGACCTCAAGGTCTTCGCCTACCAGCCCTCGCTCATCGGGCTGTCGGTGCTCAACGTGGCCTTCGCCTGGGCCCAGTGGGAGCAGCACGGACAGCTCTCGCCCCAGATGATCGCCTACCAGATCTTCTGGTGGCTCTACATGACCTCGCACTACCACTACGAGGTGGGTGTGCTGTCGATGTGGGACGTGATCGCCGAGAAGTTCGGCTTCATGCTCGTATGGGGCGACCTGGTGCTGGTGCCCTTCTTCTACTGCATCGGCGGCTGGTGGTTGCTCGACGATCCGCGACCCCCGATGGCATGGTCGGGCCTGCTCGGCCTGGTCCTGCTGCACGGTGTGGGCCTATGGATCTTCCGTGGCGCCAACGCTCAAAAAGACCGATTCAAGCGCGACCGCAACACCCGGATCTGGGGCCAGCCTGCACAAACCCTGGACGGCCGTCTGCTGGTCTCCGGATGGTGGGGCCTGGGTCGCAAGATCAACTACACGGGTGAGATCATGGTGTACTTCTCGTTCGCCCTGTGCACCGGCTTTCGCTCGGTCGTTCCCTTCTTGCTCCCGCTGTGGCTGTGTGTACTTCTGCCCCACCGGGCGTGGCGGGACGAGAAACGCTGCCGGGCCAAGTACGGCGAGCTGTGGGAACGCTACTGCGCGAAGGCTCGGTTTCGCATGATTCCCTTCCTCTACTGCGCTATCAATGCCGCGGCCGGCTGGGTTTGCGCGACGGCTGTCGCGCCCGGCCTCGGTCTTGCGCACGCGGCACCCAGGGACGAAGACGTGGGTCTTCTTGGGAGCGCTCCGTGAGCGCGGGCCGCCACCGCCACCACTGCTCCCCCGCCACCGATCCGGCGTCACACTCCATCGACCCCCGAGGACCCGACGGGGGGCCCCGAAGGACCCCGCGGGGCTGGTATGCTCATCCCTGGTGTCGGCCCCTCCGCAGCAGCGTCGCGTCATCGTGGCCAGCCCGCCCGAGTTGGTTGTGCACGATGCCCCGAGCCCCTGCCCCTACCTCACCGACGAGACCTCGCGCCTGCCGCTGCGCCTGCCGATCCGCCGCCTCCAGCGCCGCGAGCTCGACCAGCGCCTCGAGGCCGGTGACCGCCGCCAGGGCCTGATGCTCTACCGCACCGCGTGCCCCACGTGCACTGCGTGCGAGCCGATCCGCATCTCGGCGCGGCGCTTCCGGCCCGGTCGAACTCAGCGGCGGATCAAGCGGCGAGGGGACCGGGAGATCGACGTGGAGATCGGCCCCCTCGAGCCCACCGTGGAGAAGGTCACCCTCTACAACAAGCACAAGCACGGCCGGGGCCTGTCGACGGGGGAGCGCTCGATCGACTTCGACGGCTATACCGCGTTCCTCGGCGAGAGCTGCTGCGACAGCTTCGAGCTGCGTTATCGGATCGGCAAGCGGCTGCTCGGCGTCGCGGTGGTCGACCAGGCCGATACCTCGCTGTCGGCCGTGTACTTCTACTTCGATCCCGACTTCTCCTCGCTCAGCCCCGGCGTGTACTCGGTGCTCAAGCAGATCGAGCTTTGCCGCGAGTGGGGCCTGACCCACCTCTACCTCGGCCTGTACATCGCCCAGTGCTCCTCCATGGCCTATAAGCAGAGTTACCTGCCGCACGAGCGACTGCTCGACGGCCGGTGGGTCTCCTTCGATCGGCCCACCCGCGGCTGAGCCGCCCCTGTCGTCCTCCTCCGCTCACCGCCCTCCTCGGCCTTCCTTTCGATGCAGATCGCGATCGACAGCGAGATCGGTCCCCTGCGCCACGTGTTGGTGCACCGGCCCGGCGACGAGATCGTGCGGATGACCCAGCACGATCTAGATCGAATGCTCTTCGACGACATCCTCGCGCCCGACGAGACCATGGCCGAGCATGATCTGATGACCGAGATCATGCAGGAGTCGGGCGCCCGCGTGCTCCCGCTGTTTCCTCTGCTCCACGAGGCGCTCGAGGCCGCTCCGCCGCCAGCCCGGCGCGCCCTGATCGATCGAGTCTGCGAGCAGACGGGCTCGTTCGGGGTCGCCCCGCGCCTGATGGACTGGCCCGCAGATCGGCTGACCGCGGGGCTGGTCACCGGGGTCCTGTGGAAGGAGCTGGGCTCCGGACCCACCAGCCTCGCGCGCCTACGCATGGGCACCACGGCCGCTCACCGCTTCGCGATCCCCCCCGTCCCCAACCTGATGTTCATGCGCGACCCCTGCATGGCGATCTACGATCGCGTGGTCATGGGTCGCATGGCCACCGAGGCCCGCGCCCGCGAGCCCTGGCTGGTCACGTTTGCCCTCGAGCACGCCCCCTCGGCCCGGGTCCCGCTGTGCTTTCAGGCCGACGACTCCGGTCGCAGCACCCGCTATCGCTCGCTCGAGGGCGGCGACGTGCTGGTGCTGTGTGCTCAGGCGGTGATGATCGGCTGCTCGATCCGCACCACCCCCCAGACGATCCAGCGGTTGGCCGAGGAGGCCCTGTTCGCGCTGCACCCCCGGCTCGAGCGGATCTACGCGGTGATGATGCCCGAGGCCCGCTCGGTGATGCACCTGGACACGATCCTCACCCACATCGATCGCGGCCTGTTCTTGGGGCACCGCCCCCTGCTGGCCGGCCAGGGCGAACAGCCGGGCCTACCGGTGGCCGTGCTCCAGCGCGGAAGGCCGCCCGAGATGATGAACGGCGCCTCGGTCCTCGACGCGCTCAAGCAGGAGCTGGGGGCGGCGACGCGGCTGATCCCCTGCGGCGGCAACGACCCGCTCTACCAGGAACGAGAGCAGTGGACCGACGGCGCCAACGCGGTAGCCCTTCGCCCCGGGCACATCATCCTCTACGCCCGCAATACCCACACCATTCGCACGCTGCGGACCCACGGGTTCGAAGAGGTGCGGCTGAGCGTGGTGCAGGCGCCTGCGCAGCGCCGGGAGCTTATCGCGACCGGGCTCCGGCGCCCCCGCACGGTGTTCAGCTTCGCGGGCAGCGAGCTGTCGCGCGCGCGGGGTGGGGGCCGGTGTCTGACGATGCCGCTGGCGCGTGATCCGGTGGAGCCGGAGTCAGCGGAGTCGGCCAAGCCGCCGGCGCCGTCGGAGCTACCGCACCCGGGCTAGAACAGCCGCGCGAGCCGGCGAGGGCGCTCACGCGGAGCACGGAGCTAGCGGGCAAGGATCAACCATCGTGCGGAGCAGATGATCGAGCGCCCCCGCGAGATCCTCGGCCGTGCCCCCGTGCACGGCCGATGTCTGCACCACCGCGCTGCGCGGCGCTACGATCCAGTGGAACCGCTCGGCCGGCTCGAGCGAGGCGATCGGGCCGCCATCCGCTCGGCCCGCACAGATCGCCTCGAGCGCCTCCAGCTGGCGGACGATCGGGCGAGGATCGGTCGCAGGAGCCAGGACGCGCAGCCGGTCGACGTCGAGCCGCATCCGACCGGCGAGGTGCCGCGCCGTGGGGCAATAGAGGACCACGCCCGCGTTGATGAACTCGCCGCGATCGATCCGCGGCACCACCCGCACCACCGCGTAGTCATAGGCTCGCGCGAGCACGAAGCGCCTCCTGGACGAAGCTTGCGGCCGCATCCCGGCGCGCCCGCAGGTAGGCGGCGTAGGCTTCCCGCTGGGGTTCGACGCCCTTGGCCGGATCGAGCCAGTCCGCGGGGATCAACCCGGTGATCGCCGCGAGTCGAGCGTCGTCGAGCGTATGCCGCAGGTGCTCGGCGGCGGCCGGGATCTCGCTGGCGACCGGCAGCAGCACGTGCTGCTGGGTGAACCCAAACTTGCGGTCGCTGCCGGTCGTCGTGCCGTCCCAGTCGTGGTGCCAGATCATCGAGGCGCCGTGGTCGATGAGCCACAGCGCCTCCGCGTGCCACATCAGGTTGGGATTGCGGGCGGTACGATCCACGTTCATCACGTAGGCATCGAAGACGACGATCCGCGAGGCCTCGGATCCCTCGACCCGCTCGCGCTCGGAGGCCTCGAAGTTGAGCGCGCCGGCCAGGTACCCCGTGGCGAGGTTCGTGCCGTGGCTGGCCCGCAACAGATCGCGGATCTCCTCGTCACGCTCGTTGATGCCCAGAGCGTCGTCGACCTCGAGGAGCATCAGCGTAGGCACGCGCAAGCCCAGCGCCAGCGCGACCTGCCCCGCGACCAGCTCGGCGATGAGCGCACGCGTGCCCTGGCCCGCCCCCCGGAACTTGACCACCACCAGCTCGCCCGTGTCGGTCTCGATCACCGCGGGCAGGGATCCTCCCTCACGCAGCGGGGTGACATAGCGGGTGGCCTTGCGGTGCGAGAGGGCGACCGTCGGAGCGTTCACGGCCGGGCGAGGGTAACAGCCGACCCACGGCGTCTCGGGCTGCCGCTGGAGCGTGACTGACGTTACCGATCGGCAGATCGATCACGGACGAAATGGATAAGGAGCGTACGGACGGCCTCCTGGGGCGTACGGGCGTGAGTTCATGCCGTATGGACGACCTCCTGGGGCGTATGGGCGTGCGTTCATGCCGTATGGACGACCTCCCGGGGCGTATGGGAGCGATTTCATGCCGTATGGACGACCTCCCGGGGCGTATGGGAGCGATTCTATACCGTATGGACGACTTCCCGGGGCGTAGGGGCGACGTCCGAGCGGTGAATATGCGGCCCGCCTGGGTGCATGCGCACCTTCACCAGGCGCAACAGGCCCCAGAGCGCGAGCATGTCGACCACGCCAAAAGGCGAGGACGACGACCGCCCGTCTCCGCTCAGGATTTGGCGAGCAGATTACTCGCGTGCTTCATCACGTAGAGCGCCAGCGTCTCGCCGACGTGTTGATGTACACCACCCAGTCGCCCGGCTGCAGGTCGAGCAAGAACGGCTCAAAGCACTTCCGCTCGTGCTCGCCCAGATCCGACCACCCCTTGGAATCGATGCGCTGCCGTAGGGCGTTCAGATCCGCGGTCTCTACGTAGCTCCAGCCGAACCGCCCCTCACCGCGGGACAAGCTCTCGTACACCGTGCCCCCGTCGCCCGTCACCTTGAGGGCATGAATCCTGGACTCCATCGCACCTACGTCTGTGCTCATACCCGGCATAGTAAAGGTTTCCCTTATTCGGCAAAGCGCAAGTAACGCAGCATCAATCTCCACCTCCACACCCTCATAACCCCCGAATTCGCCGTTCACGAAGGGTCCACCTTGACGATGGGTAGAACGTGTTCTACATCAATCCCCGAAAAGTAGAACACGTTCTACCCCGCCCATGTCCAACGCCAAGTCCCTACCCCATAGCCCCGGTCGACCCGTGGTCGGCCACCTGTTCGATGTGATGCGCCGGACGGTCTTTCCGGTGGCCCTCGAGCACTGGCATCGCCACGGCGACGCCTTCGTGATGCAGATCGGCAGCCACCGGGTCAACACCTTCGTGCACCCCGACGCGGTGGAGCGCGTGTTGCTGACGCAGCGCGAAGACTTCATCAAGGGCCCGGGCTACGACCAGATCCGGCTGCTGATAGGCGACGGGATCCTGACCACGGAGGGCGAGACCTGGCGCAAGCAACGGCGCACGATCCAGCCCTGCATGAACCGCTCGTTCCTCGTGGGCTTCGGCGAGACGATGGTCCAGGCCACGGTGGACATGGTCGACGCGTGGACCGAGCACGGCGAGCAGACCTTCGACCTCGACATCTACCCGCAGATGCTGCGGCTGGCCCTGCGGATCTTGGGTGAGACCCTGTTCAGCCTCGACCTGAGCACCAGCGCGGAGGTCTCGACCCGCGCGTTCACGGTGGCCCTAGAGCACTTGTCGCAGCGAGGCAACCAGATCTTCGCCCCGCCGCTATCGTGGCCGACACCAGGCAACCGGCGGCTGCGCCGAGCGCTGGGCCAGCTCGACGAGATCGTCTACGGAATGATCGACGAGCGCCAGGCGGCGCTCGACCGCGGCGAGCAAGGGCCGGCCGATCTGATCTCCCTGCTGCTGACGCACCGCGACGAGGCCGGCGCCCCCATGGATCGACGCCTGGTCCACGACGAGATCATCACCATGTTCCTGGCCGGGCACGAGACCACGGGGCTGACCCTGACGTGGACATGGTACATCCTGTCGCTCTACCCCGAGATCGAGGCTCGCCTGCACGCCGAGCTCGACGAGGTCCTCGGCGGACGCCTGCCCACGGCCGCCGATCTTCCGCGGCTGACCTACACCAAGATGATCCTCCAGGAGTCGATGCGCCTGCTGCCCCCGGTGTGGAGCGGCGGCCGCGACGTAGCCCGCGACACCGAGCTGGCCGGCTATGCCCTCGCGGCGGGCGAGCGACTGATGATGCTGCCCTACCTGACCCACCGCCACCCGGACTTCTGGGAGCACCCCGAGGCGTTCGTGCCCGAGCGCTTCGCCCCCGACAAGCAGCGAGGCCGGCACAAGTTCGCGTACTTCCCCTTCAGCGGCGGACCGCGACGGTGCGTGGGTAACCACTTCACGATGATCGAAGCCACGCTGGCTATTGCGGTGATCGGCCAGCGCGTGCGCTTCGATCTGCAGCCGGGACACCCGGTGGATCGGGACTACCAGATCACGATGCGCCCCCGCCACGGCATGCGCATGCGCGTGAGTCGGCGAGACCCAGCGGTGCGGGTGTTCGACCGCCAGGCCAGCTGAACACCACGACCCGCAACCGGGCTGCTACAGTGCTCACGGTGCTCGCCACCCCCCCCATGGCCCCTCTCCCCGAGGCCGAAGAACCCCGGACCCGCCGGATCGTCGAGGTCGCCCTGCACCTGGCCGAGCAGGGGGGCTTTTCCGCGGTGCGACTGCGCGACGTGGCACAAGAGGCCGGGGTCGCCCTGCGCACCCTCTACAAGCGATTCCCCAGCAAGGACGACCTGCTGTTCGCGGTGCTCGCCGGCGAGATGCTCCGCCTCGAGCAACAGCTGGGAGGCCGACCCCCCAGCGGGCCGACCCCGGTCGCGCGCGTACACGCGCTATTCGAGTTCCTCACCGAGTTCCTGTGCGGCCGCCCCAACCTCGGCCGAGCGGTGGCCCGCGCGCTTTCGGGGGGCTCGGTGAGCCTGACCGAGCAGGTCTCCACCTTTCACTTGCGGATCGCGGCCCTCGTGGCAGAGGCGGTCCAGGGCCACGCGAGCCCGCCTCCGGTCGATCCCGAGCACCCGCATCTGCGGCTGGCCTCGATGCTCCAGCACGTGTGGTTCTCGTCGCTCATCACATGGTCCAACGGGAGGTATGACCGCGCGCAGATCGTGGCCGCGGTCACTGACGCCGCGGCCCTGGTGCTCGACCCGCCCCATGACCCAGCCTGACCACCGCCCCATGACCTCTCCCGCCTCCACGTCCCCCTCGGGCCCGCCACCGCCCCCCTCGGCCCCCACCGTGGTCGTGGCCATGGGCGGCCATGCCTTCATCCAGCCCGGCGAGCGTGGCACCTACCAAGAGCAGACCCGCAACGCCCGGGCCATGTGCGCCGAGCTGCTCACCTTCGTAGAGCGCGGCTACAACCTGGTCATCACCCACGGCAACGGTCCCCAGGTCGGCACCCTCTTGCAGCGAGTCGAGCTCACCGGTGACACGCTGCCACGCGAGCCGCTGGACATGCTGGTGGCTCAGACCGAGGGCAGCTTGGGGTACCTGCTCCAGCGAGCGCTGCTCAACGAGCTCAAGCCCCGCGGGCTCGAGCGCTTCGTGGTCACCATGATCACCCAGGTGCTCGTAGACGCCCACGACCCCGCGTTCGCCCGCCCGAGCAAGCCGGTCGGCCCCTTCTACAGCAAGCAAGAGGCCGAGCAAGCGCGAGACGAGCACGGCTGGGTGATCGGCGAAGACCCTGGCCGTGGCTGGCGTCGCCGCGTACCCAGCCCCCGGCCCCAGCGGATCATCCAGCGCGACATGATCCGCGAGGCAGCCTTGGCCGGCAACATCGTCATCGCGGCCGGAGGCGGGGGGATCCCCGTCACGATGTCCCCTGAGCCCGCCGACGACGATTTCGTGGGGATCGAGGCGGTCATCGACAAGGATCTCACCTCGGGGGTGCTGGCCACCGACGTCGAGGCGGAGCTGCTGGTGATCCTCACCGCCGTCGACGGTGTCTACCTCGACTTCGGCACGCCCCAAGAGCGCCGCCTGGGCGCGGTGACCATGGCCGAGTGCAAGCACTACATCGAGGACGAGCAGTTCCCGATGGGCTCGATGGGCCCGAAGGTCGCAGCGATCTACCGGTTCTTGCAGCGCGGCGGACGTCGAGGGCTGATCACCGATGCCGCGCACCTCCGCGAGGCCCTCGACGGCCTCTCCGGAACCCACTTCATCGGCAAGATCTGACCTGTCGGGCACGCTGCGCGGGGTTGTGCTACATCGGGTGCCTGATGCCCGGATCGCCCAACGCCCCCGAGCCCTCACGGCGTAGCCGACTCGTGCTCACCCTCGTGGTGATGATCACCACCTTGGCCCTGGATCTGTGGAGCAAGAACTGGGCGTGGGAAAACCTGCGGCACAAGCGGCCGATGATGATCATCGAGCCGCTGCTGGAATTCTCGTTCAGCTTCAACCTGGGGGCTGCGTTCGGGTTTCTCAACAGCGTGTCGTGGTCGCGGATGTTCTTCATCGTGGTCACCCTGCTGGCGCTCGTCTACATGGTGTGGCTGGCGCTCTCGCTACCCACCCGGCGTAGCTACGGGTTCATCGCCGTGGGGTTCATCGCGGCCGGTGCCTCGGGCAACCTGCACGACCGCCTCGTACGGACCAACGACGGGGGCGCCTACGGGGTGGTCGACTTCATCAAGGTCAACTACCCGTGGGGTGGCTCGTGGCCCACGTTCAACGTGGCCGACGTCCTGCTGCTGCTCGGCGTAGCCACGCTGCTGCTGTACCTACGGCGCGAGGCCGACGACGAGAGCTCGTCCGACGGGGTCACCCACCGCGAGACCGCCGGCGCGGCTGTTGGCGGAGCGAAGCGCTCGACCTCCGGCGAAGCGGCCTCGGCCGAGACCGACGCCCCCGCTGAGATCGCCGCCGACTGAAGCGGGCTCCAGGCCGCCCCCAGGCCCGTCCCGGCGACAAGCAGCAGCGCAGCGGTAGCCACCGAACGCCAAAGCCGCGGGACCGACGGCGGCTCCAGGTGCTCCAGCAGCTCGCACATACTGGCAAAGCGCTCGCCGGGCTCTGGATGCAAGCCCCGTAGCACTACGCGACGCAACCGGGCCGGCACCGGGCGCGGCCCTCGGGCGGGCCGATGCTCGCCCGAGTGCTTCTGCTCGGACAGCTCTTTGCAGCTATGCCCGGTAAACGGACGATGACCGAACAACGCCTCGAACAACGCGGCACAAAACGCGAACTGATCGGTGGCCGGAGTCAGCGGCCCGCCACGATGCTGCTCGGGCGCCATATAGACTGGCGTACCGACGACCGTGCCCGGGCTCGTCACCGTCGGACCACTCCGCGAAACCGAACATCCCAGGCCGTCGAAGGTAGACGCCCGCTCCTCGGCGGTCAGGGTGAGCCCAAAGTCGGTCACCCGTACCCGGCCCTCACGATCGACGAGCACGTTGGCCGGCTTGAAGTCCCGGTGGACCAAGCCCGCCGCGTGGGCCGCGGCCAGGCCCCGGCCGGCGGCCGCGAAGACCCCGGCGATCTCCTCCCAGGTACGCGGCGTCAGCAACCAACGCGCCAAGGTCTGCCCCTCGACCAGCTCCATGGCGATCAGCCACTGATCACCGAGACCATCAGGTCGCTCCACGTTGGCCACGTCGTAGACCTGGACCACGTGGGGATCGGATAGCCGCGCCATGGCGCGAGCCTCCTGCACGAAGCGACGACGCGAGCGTCGATCGTCGACGTGCAACGACTTGAGCGCGACGTGACGGCCGAGCACGGGGTCGTACGCCTTGTAAACGACTCCCATCGCGCCGCTGCCGAGCACCGCGGTGAGGGTGTAGCGGCCTACCCGCTGGCCGATCTTCAGGCGAGGGCGGCGATGATTGGGCATGGGGAGGGTGGCGGCGTTGGGGCGGGCGGACATCGGGTGCTGCGGCCACTACGGCGCACGGCGGAGAGTGGATCGGGTAGGGCCCTCAGCGGCGTGCATGGAGCGCTTGCGGCGGTGGGGCAGCGATGCGGATGGATCCGCGCAGGGCGTTCAGCCCGCGTCGCCCGAGGCTGCGGCCGGTTCCTTGCCGGACTCGTCAGCGGCTGCGTCGCCAGCTCCATCGCCTGCTTCGTCAGCGGAGGACTTGCCGTCAGAGCCCGCCTCAGCGCCGTCGGCTTGGAGCATCTGCTCGAGCTCCTCGCACTCCCATGGGGTCTTCATCAGGACGGTGGCCGCCTTGGTCACCCGCGGGTAGACCTCGGGCCCGATGCTGTCGACCAGCTCGACGATCTTCATGACCTCGGCATTGGTGACCTCCTCGGACTCGAGCTCCTTGCGCCACGCGGCGAGTCGCTCGTCGGGGGGGAGCTCGTCGCTCACCACGGTGTCGGCCGCATCGCACAGCACGTACATCTGCTCGCCGATCTCGGTCATCTCGGCCATCGAGAGCACCCGAGTCTCACCATCGGCGGACTTCTCCCCCGGCTTCTTGATGTTGGGAGCCGGGCCTGCGGTGCCTGGCCGCACGACCTGACCGTCGTCGCTGAGCTCGGGCAACGGCTCGTAGAAGGGCTGGTCACGCAGTAGCACGTTGACGGGCCCCAACGAGAGGGTCGGCACGTAGGTGACGATGCCCAGGCCCACGAACATCAGCGCGATGAAGGGCACCACCGAGCGGATCACCTCGCCCAGGGGCTTTTGGAACACGCTGGAGGCAACAAAGAGGTTGATGCCGATCGGCGGGGTCAGGTAGCCGATCTCCAGGTTGACGATGAAGATCACCCCCAGGTGCACGGGATCGATCCCAAGCTGATCGGCGATGGGCTTGAGCAGCGGGGCGATGATCATGATCGCCGAGATCGAGTCCATCAGCGCCCCCACCAGCAACAACAACAGGTTGATGATGAGCAGGAACTGCACCGGGCTCAGATCCATGGAGCGGATCGCCTCGACGGCCATGTCGGGGACCTTCTCCTCCACCAAGAAGTCGTTGAGCCCGAAGGCCAGCGCCATGATGATGAGCAAAGTGCCCATCATCACCGCCGACTCGCTGAGGATCTTGGGCAGGTGCTCGGGCCCGATCTCGCGGTGGATCGCCAGCTCGACCACCAAGGCATAGATCACGCTGACCGCGGCCGCCTCGGTGGGAGTGAACACGCCCGAATAGATCCCGCCGAGGATCAGCACCGGGAGCATCACCGCCCAAAAACCCTCGCGGAAGCGCAGGAGCACGTCGTCGAGGGTGAAGGGGGTACGGTCGGTCCCGCCCGCGCGATGGGCGATGAACACCGCATAGAGCGACAGCAACAGGCCGATGAACAGCCCGGGCCCGATCCCGGCCATGAACAGCTCGCCCACGTCCAGCGGCACTCGGCCGCCGGCCACGATCGCGAACACCAGCATCGGAATGCTGGGCGGGATCAAGATCCCCAGCGAGCCGGCCGTGGTGACGAGCCCCATCGAGAAGCGGCTCTCGTAGCCGGCCTTGCAAAGGGCCGGGTACATCATCGAGCCGATCGCGATCACGGTGACCGGGCTGCTGCCGCTTATCGCCGCAAAGAAGATGCAGCCGCCTACCGTGGCCACCGCCAACCCGCCCGGCATCCAGCCCACCAGCGCACGGGCAAAGGCCACCAGCCGGTTGGCGATGTCGCCCGCGCTCATGATGGCCCCCGAGACCACGAAGAAGGGGATCGCCAGCAGCACGTTCTTGGTGGTCAGATCGGCCATCTTCGCGGGGAAGATGTCGAATCCACAGATCGCGTCGGGGTCGAGCGTGGTGCATGCGCTGGTGTCGTAGAGCGCGGACTCGCCGTAGAGCGCAAAGCACAGGGCGGCGAGCACCCCGATGATGACGAACAGCGGCGCCCCCAGGACGATCATCCCGAGCAGGGCGAGCACGATCCAAAAGCCCCCGCCCGAGTTGGGGTCCTCGCCGGCGAGCTCCTCGGCCAGCTCGGCCCCTTCGGGAGAGGCCCAGCCGTGCATGGACACCCCCATGATCACCAACAGGATCACCAGGGCCAGGCCTCGGCCGATCGGCACGCGCAGTCTCATCGGGCCCCCTCCGAGCCAGTATCGCTCCCGAGCACGACCTTGGGGATCTCGTTGGTCTCGTCCAACAAGTGGATCGGCCCCTCGTCGAGCTCCCGGGTGCGGTAGGGGTCGTCCTCGTCCCCGTCATCGCCCAGCTCGTCTTCGGGGTTCCACACCATCGCGGCCCCCATGCCGGGGAGCACCTCGTGGGCGTCGGTGGGCACCTTGCTCTGAGGCTGGGGCGCCTCCTGTTCACGCACCATCTGGGAATCGGAGGTCATGGTGTCGATGGCGCTCTCGTGGGCGGACTCCTTGGGCACGCTGGGCAGCGCCTCGGTGGCGACCTCGCTGGGCATCCGGCGCTTTTCGGGGTCGGGAGTGGGCACCCCACCGGCGGCCTCGACCGGACCGACAGGATCGTCGACCTCGCCCCGCAGGGCCCCCAGGGCCTTGACCAAGAAGCGAATGGCCATCAACCCAAAGGCGACCGGCAAGGCGGCAAAGCCCTGGTACTTGGGCAGATCCATGCCCAAGATGAGCGCCCCCTTGCCGTCGGTGGCGACGTACTCCTGGTAGTTGAAGCGCACGTAGCGGACTGAGAGCCACAGCAGCACCACGCAGACCGCGGTGGTCAGTAACCCCCCGAGGAACCCGACGATGGGGCGCCAACTCTCGGGCAACAGGCGCTGCGCCGCCTCGACCTTGAGGTGCCGGTTCTCGTAGGTGCACATGGACGCGCCGACAAAGCCCACCCACAGGGTCAGGACCAGCGCCAGGTTCTGCGACCAGATGAGCCCGTTGGGCAGCACAACCACCATCAGCTGAACCAGGCCATAGGCCACCACCACCCCGCCGATCGCCCCCACCAACGCAACGGCAGGGGAGATCGGGGTGGCCCGCTTGGCTGAGCGGATCCCGAAGTAGGCCAGCCCGATGAAGATCACCGACAGCACATAGGGCGCGGCCGCCGTCAGCCGCTCGTACCCGGCCGACTCCTCGGCGACCTGCACGCCGACCCAGCGCGCCATGGTGACCACCGCGACGGCAAACTTGCTCTCCTCACCAGAGAAGCTGCGGTGGACGACATCGAGGAACACCACCACGGCCATGACCACCAGCGAGACGACCACCAACGCTCGCTCGGCCCGATACACCGCGTGATCGATTCGCTTGTAGATCGATTCGGACACCGACGCGCCGCATCGTAGCGCAAACGCGCCCGGGGCCCCAGCAGCCCCAACCCCGAAAACAGCCCCGAAAACGGCCCCGAAAACGGCCCCGAAAACGGCCCCGAAAACGAACGAGGGCGAGACCCCGCCCATCGACGCGCCCTCGCCCTCGTAGCGCCTGGTCGACCGCCCAGCGCCCGGTGACGATGTCACCAGTCGCGCCGGGTCGACGCTCGCGCAATCCGCTTAGAGATTCTTCTTGATCTTATCGAACAGCGACTTGCCCGCAGCGCTGGTCGACTTGCGGAACTTGGCGTGAACCGCCTCGGCATTGCTGGCGAAGGCGGAGCGCTCCGCGGCGCTCAGCCGCACCAGCTCGATCCCCGAGTCGACGAAGTTCTGCTCGAGCATGGGGCCAATCGCCCTCACCCCACGACGCCCCTTCTTGGCCAAGCTGGCGGGATCACCCTGGATGATGGTCTGCAGCTCGGGGGGCAACGTCTCCCAGAACTTGCGCGAGGCCACCACGATCCCCGGCTGGTAGATGTGCTTGGTGAGGGTAAAGTGGGTAATCGCCTGGTGCCACGAGGCCGCAAAGGCAAACAAAGGGGTGTTGTCGAAGCCCTCGACCACGCCCGTCTGGAGGCTGGAGAGCACCTCGGTGACCGCGATCGGCACCGGCGAGGCCTTCATACAGTCCTTCCAGGTGTTCAGGTGCACGTCGTTCTGCTGCGACCGCATCTTCTTGCCCTTGAGATCCGCTGGGCTGTGGATCGGGAAGGACGAGCCGATCGAGCGATAGCCGTTCTCGGAGAAGAACAGCAGCTTGTAGCCGCGATCCCACAGCAGCTTGTCGAGATCGCCACGGATCACGTCGTCGAGGATCCGGTCGGCGGTCTTCTCCTTGTCGAACAAGTAGGGCAGCTCGAGGCAGGTGATCTCGGGGACCGAGGAAGCCAGCGCCCCGGCCGAGCCGCCCCACAGCTGGATCGCACCGCGCTTGGTCGCCTCTATAGTGGCTTCTTCGGGACCGAGACCACCGCCGAGGTAGGTCTTGACCTTGATCCGCCCCTCGCTCTGCTCTTTGATCGCCTTTTTGATCTTGCGCAGCTGCTTGGCCCAGGGGGTACCCGGAGGGGCCACCGTGGCGACCTTCATGACGAACTCGGGCTCGTCCGCCCGGGCCCGGCCAATGAAAAAGGTAGAAGCAGCTGCGGCGGCGCTTCCCTGGACGAAGCGACGACGAGTCGGTGAGAGCGTGCGGCGATGAGTCATTGGTGTTCCGGATCCTCGGTGGAGCGGTCTCGGAGGACGTGATGATGCGTGCACCCGGTAGGGGTGGGTGACGGTGGGTAGGCGACGCTGACGTCGCGGCGCGTCCTCCCCGGCGCGCCCCATGGGACGCAGGTCCTCGGCCCCGCCTTCAATGGCGGACTCGATTGAACCGCCTCGGTGACCCTCGAAGCAAGGCCGATACGCTTCAAGGTACGAATTTACCTAGGGTTCTCGGCAGATATTAATCTCCGGCCGCCACCCGGCCACCACCCGGCCGCCACCCGGCCACCACATTGTTGCACCGCAACGAAAGGTGCGAACGTGCTTACGCGCCTCACGAACGAGCGCGTGTCGGGAAGACCCGGAGCGCTCGACGAACCACGGCCCCGCGTGCGAGCGCCGCCGATCCAGCTAGAAGAGATCTTCTTGCTGCTCCAGCAGCTCTCGGGCCTTGTCCTTCTCGACCATCAGCTCGGGAACCAGCTCGGGGATCGCGTCGTCGGGGGCCGCCAGGACCTCACCGAGCATCGCCTCGAACACGTCCTCGTCCTGCTGCTTGACGGCGAGCTCCTGGGCCCACAAGACCTTGGTGCCCAGGTGATCGGGCGAGATCTCCAGCGACTTGTTGAAGTGCACCTTGGACTTCTCGAGGTCACCACCCGCGAAGGCCGGCGCCACCGCGTAGTACGCCCCGAAGTATCGGTGCGGCCCCCCGTAGTAGAAGGTTGGATCGAGCGCCAGGCAGCGATCCATGGTGGCCTTGACGTTGTCTTTTTGGCCCACCAACACCGCGAAGCCCTTCTTCTTGGCCCACTTGCCCAAGGCGCTGGCATACCAGTACATGGCGGGTACGCCCTCCTTGGGCACGGTGACGACGGCCTCGGGGATCTTGCCGCCGCTGCGCATCTTGGCCTCGAAGTCCGGTGAGGCCGCGACCATGGCGCGCTCGCCCCACTTGACGGCCTTGTCCATCACCTCGAGGTACTGCTTCTCGTCGGCGCGCAGATAGCCGTCGGCGAGGAAGTAGTGGCCCCGGGTCAGCCGGATCATGACGTCGAGGTTCTTGGGCTCGGCTTCGGCCGCCTTCTCCCACTCGGCGAGCGCGGCTCGGATCGCCGCGGGATCGGTGCGCTTGGCCCAGCTCTCGTCGCCCTTGGCGATGAGGGACTCGACCGTCGAGTGATCCGCGGGGGCCGCCGCGGAGCCCTCGGAGGGGGTCTGCTGCTCCCACTCGGCCTTGCGGCCCGCACAGCCGCTCGCCACGAGGATCGCCAGTCCCAACCGGAGGTGCATGCCTGCCATCGTGTACTGTCCTTTGTTGGTGATCCGCCTGCGACCCATGCGTCGGCCGGCGCTCGATTGCAGATACACCGCGGCCAGGGCAGGCGTCAAACGTCGCCCGCCTCGCCGGCCGGGGCGCCGACCCACCACCCGTGGGCTCTGCCCCTCGTGCGGCCCCGAAGGGGACCGCGGGCCTGGGGGTCGGGCCACCACCCGACCCGGGCTTTTTTTGCTTGCGCTTGCGCCCCGCCGCCGGGCCACGACAAGCTTGCCGCCCGTGGCCCGACGAGTCGCCGGCTGGCTGGAGCGCGCCTCGCCAGCGGCATTCTCCACGTATGCGATCGCAGCGGCGTTCTGCGCCTACTTTTGTATGTACGGCTTCCGCAAGCCGTTCGCGGTGGCCACGTTCGAGGGGCAGGGTGCCCTCGGGCTCGACCTCAAGACCACCCTCGTGCTTGCCCAGGTGGTGGGCTACACCCTGTCGAAATTCCTCGGGGTCAAGCTGGTCACCGAGCTGTCCGCCCACCGGCGGGCCGCCGTGCTGGTGGGGCTCATCGCAACCGCCGAGCTCGCACTGCTGGCGTTTGGCCTGGTGCCCGCCTCCCTGCGCCCGTGGGCGCTGTTTTGCAACGGACTGCCCCTGGGCGCGGTCTGGGGGCTGGTGTTCGGCTTTTTGGAGGGGCGCCGGACCTCGGAGATCCTCGGGGCGGGCCTGTCGGCGTCGTATATCGTGGCCAGCGGCGCGGTCAAATCGGTGGGCGCGACCCTGCTCGCCCACGGCGTCACCGAGGCGTGGATGCCCTTCGTGACCGGGCTTGTGTTCCTGCTCCCGTTTTTGGGGTCGATCTGGCTGCTGTCGCAGCTGCCTCCCCCCGCGGCCGCTGACGTGGCAGCCCGCACCCGAAGAAAACCGATGGCCAGCGCCGAGCGACGGGCGTTCTTCGGGCGCTACCTGGTGGGCCTAGTGCTGCTGACGGGGCTGTACACCCTGCTGACCGCCTATCGGGACTTCCGCGACAACTTCGCGGCGGAGATCTGGGAGGCGGTGGGGCACAGCGGCAAGCCGGCCCTGTTCACCCTGTCGGAGCTGCCGGTGGCTTTTGCGGTGCTGCTGGGGCTGGCGTTGCTCTACCGGATCCGCGACAACCGCCGGGCGTTCTTTGCCGTCCACGCGATGATGGCCAGCGGGACGCTGCTCATCGGCGGGGCGACCCTGATGCTGGACCTGGGCGTTCTGCCTCCGATCTACTGGATGATCCTGATCGGGGTGGGCCTTTATCTGGCTTATGTGCCCTACGGATGCGTGCTCTTCGATCGGCTGATCGCCTCGGTGGGCTCGGCCGGGACCGCGGTGTTCATGATCTACGTGACCGACGCGTTCGGATATGCCGGGTCGATCGGCGTGCTCAGCTACAAGCTCTTCGGCCAGCCCGAGCTTTCGTGGCTCGCCTTCTTCCGCGGTTTTTCCTATATCAGCTCGGTGGTATGTACCGCCGCATTTGCGGGGAGCGCGTGGTACTTTGCCCGCACGATCCCCCGCGAGTGAACGCTCGAGGCCATCATGCCGCTGTCTCCCGGTATTCACTGGTTTTCCCCCACCCTCCCGCTGCACGTCTTCGACGCGGAGCAGCCCGGCCCCACCGCGCTCATCCAGGCCGGGATCCACGGCGACGAGATCGCGGGGGTCCATGCCCTGCAAGAGCTACTCGAAGAAGAGATCCGGCCCACCCACGGGCGACTCATCGTGGTGCCGGTGATGAACCCTCCCGCGTATCGAGCTCGGCAACGCATGAGCCCCGGAGGGCTCGATCTCAACCGCTGCTTCCCCGGCGACGCACAAGCGCCCGAGCGGGAGCGACGTCTGGCTCGCCGCTTCATGGATCTGGTGCTCGACGAGCGACCCGCCCTGGTGACCACCCTGCACGAGAGCCACAAGCGCTACGACCCCAAGGTCACCCCCTCGTTTGGGCAGACCATCGTCTATGGGGTAGAGCCCCGCCCGCCGATCGTCGACCGCACCGTGGCGAAGCTGCGCGAGCGCTTCACCGGGGAGAGCGAGCACTTCGATCCGCAGTATTATCCGGTGGCGACTTCCTCTACCGAGGTCATCGTGGATGCGATCGGCTGCGTAGGGCTGTGCATCGAGACTTGGATGGGGTTCGAAGAGGCGCGACGGATCCAGATGCAGCGGGCGGTGGTGGAGATCCTGCTCGATGACATCGGGGTGCGGACTCTCGATGCATAGATAATTGAGCGACTCGATGTGCTCGCTCGGCCCTTCCACAACCGCTCGGCCGAGCGCCCGTTGATGGGTAGAGCCCTTCCAAACAGCTCGGCCCAGCGCCCGCCGAGGGGTGGAGCCCTTCCAAAACAGTTCCGCCGAACGCCGCCGAAGGGTCCGACCCCTAAAGATCAGCTCCGCCGAGCGTCTGCCGATGGGTCCGACCCCTCTCGCAGAGCTTCGGGGAGCTGTTTTTTAGGGGTCGACCCCTAAAAAACAGCTCCCCGAAGCTCTGCGAGAGGGGTCGGACCCAT
>JBCCWC010000080.1:0-54884 GCA_039194325.1 Myxococcota bacterium | reverse complement strand
GGCCGCTAACCCCCGAGCGTACCCCGGGGGTCACCGCCCACACTAACGGCGCCCGCTCGACCCCACCGGGGGGTCGCGCGGTCCGCCCCCCACCCCAAGCCGCCTCGGGCAGCGCTCCTCGCCGCGAGCCCCCAGAGCCTCTTGGAACCCCCACGCCGCATTCGAGGGCACCCTTTCCCCCCGTGGTGCCATGAGCTAGCGTCGGGCTCCGATGCTCGAGGCGCTCATCCCCTACTTCCCGACCTTCGAAAAGACCCTGGTCGAGGATCTACCGCTCATCGGCGATCTCAAGCTCCAGCTGTTCGGGCCGCTGGTGGCCGTCGGCGTCATCATCGGGTGGAATCGCTGCCTCAAGTACGCCCGCGACAAGGATCTCGACGAGTTCCTGGTGCGCGACTACCTGTTTTGGCTGCTGGTGGCCGCGTTCACGATTTCCCACTGGGTCTCGGTGATCTTCTACTTCCCCCACCAGATCGAGCAGGATCCGCTGGTCCTGCTTCAGATCTGGAACGGGCTGTCGAGCGTGGGCGGCTTCTTCGGCGCCTTCGTGGGGATGATGCTCTACCTGCGGGTCTACTGCGCACGACAGCCGGTGGGCGCCCAGCCGGTGATGGTCTATGCCGACACGACGATCTTCGGCCTGCTGATCGGCTGGTGCTTCGGCCGCGCCGGATGCAGCGTGGTGCACGACCACCCGGGCAGGGTCGTCCCCGAGGGCACCTTCTTGGCCGTGGGCCCCTGGAAGGATGGCTCTTGGCGCTACGACCTGGGCCTCATCGAGTTCATGTTCGCCGTCACCCTGATGCTGACGGTCTACTTCGTGCTCAACTACCGCAAGTGGGCACCGGGTCGGTTGGTGGGCCTGGTCGCGACCGCCTACGCGCCCTTCCGCTTCTTCCTCGACTCGCTGCGCGCCGACAAGGCCGCCCGCAACGTGATCTCCGTTCCCGACGCGCGATATCTCGGCCTGACCCCGGCCCAGTGGTTCACGGTCGCGTTCCTGCTGGTGGGCCTTTGGCTGCTGTTCGTGCGCAAGCCCAAAGCCAGCGACTTCGACTACGCCAAGGACAGCGAGCGGCGAAAGCGCGAAGCCGAGGAGGCCGCCAAGGCCCACCCGGACTCGGACTCGGACGACTCGGACGACGACGACGACGACGACGATGACGAGCGCGATGACGAGCGTGACTCGGACGACGACGACGACGACGACGACAACGAGCGCGATGACGAGCGCGACTCGGACGACGACGACGACAACGAGCGCGATGACGAGCGCGACTCGGACGACGACGACGACAACGAGGCCGAGGCCGCCAAGACCGAGGGAAAAACCGACGCTCCCTCGGATGAACCGGCCGATGACCCGGCCGATGACCCGGCCGATGACCCGGCCGACGACGACGCCAACTCCTGACCGCGAGCGCTCGCTCCGGGCGTCCACCGCCCGAGAATCATCGTTCGACCGCCCCAGGGAGCCTTTTCACGGGACCTGGGGCTTTTTTGTGCGACGTGGTGCAACCGGCCCCGACCCCCCCCGTCATCAGGGGCGACCGCGAAGGAGCGCTTCGGCATCACACAAGCCAGCCGTGAGCCTCCCCTCACCCCGCGGACGAGACAAAGGACCCCACCATGACGCGCACCGCTCTGCTTTTGCTCCTCTCCGTCGCTCTGACCGCTCCGATGACCGGCTGCAAGAAGAACGACAAGGGCTCCGACAACCCCGACGACGCCTCCGAGTCCGATGTCGATCCCCTCGAGGAGCTCAAGAGCATCCCCGACCAGATCCAGGCCGAGGTCGACATGGTCCTCCAGCCGATCAACGACGTCGACGTGGTCATCGACATGGTCGCGGCCATGCCCGGCGAGCTGGGGCTCGACGCGGCCGGCCTGACCGCCATGGCCAAGGCCAGCCTCGAGGGCTCGGTCTCGGGCAGCGTCGAGAACGGCGAGGCGTCGATCGAGATCGACGCGGCCATCACCGCCGACGTGGCCGCCGAGGCCAAGGCCGAGGCCGAGGCCAAGATCAAGGAGCTCATGGTCAAGATCCAGGGCATCGTGACCGGCCTCAAGGAGACTCCCGAGCGGGTCACGACCGCCACCAAGAACATCGTGGCCCTGGGCGCCAAGGCCACCACCCTGACCGGCAAGCTCACCGCCAAGCTGCAGGGCAAGCTGGCCAACCCGATGCTCAAGGCCGACGCCAAGGCCTCGCTCCAGGCCGATCTGGACGTGGTCATGAAGCTCGACGCCGACATCAAGACCACCGTCACCGACGCCAAGGCCTCTGTCACCGAGCTGCCCGCCAAGGGTAAGGAAGCCCTGGTCAAGATCACCGCCGCGTTCGCCGGGGGCGCATCCGCCGGAGGCGACGCGGGCTGACCCGTCCACCACCGACTTTCATCATGACTTAGTGCTTCTCGTTTCGTGTCCTTGCCGTCCGGGCAAACCACCTCATCGAACCCGGGGCCATCCGTGGCCCCGGGTTCGCCTTTTTGCGCGCTCGGGCTCCGTACCCGCGCATCCATCATCCATGGCGGCGTCGATCGCGACCCGCTCCCGGCCCCCCGCAGGGATCGCCGTGGAGCCCCGGCGCATCTCCTGCTACCTTGAGCTGCGACATGGTGACGCACGCGGGACGAGCGAGCGCGCTCGCCATCGGGCTGGGGCTTTGGGCCATAGCCACGAGCGCCAGCGCAGGCAACGGGATCAAGCCGCGGATCCCGGTCGACTGGGCCAATTCCCCCTGCATGACCGTCGTCGATCGATCGACCGACGCCACCGTCCACATGGACTACATGGTCGCCGAGGAGGACACCGAGCTGACCGGCGACGAGGTCGACGACAGCCGCCGGCATCAGTTCTTCGCGGTCTGCCGGGCCAGCGATCCCCAGAGCTTCATGCCCCGCTGGATCACCCAGAGCGACATCGACCGCGCGCTCCAGGTCGGCGCCGCTCCCGACGAGATCGATCCCGAAGACATCCTCGAGTCCAGCACCGAGTGGGCCGGCTGCTTCGAGCGGATCAACGCCGACGACGACCGAGTCCCGATCACCTTCGCCGCCGCCGAGGCCGGGATCGACTGGGACACCTCGGCGGTTGCCGCGGGGCCGTACATCATCGAGGGCTACACCTGGGAGCCCGCGCTCAATCTGTGGAGCAAGCGCCCGGGCGTGATCAAGGTGGTCGACGACCCCGACCCGACGCAAAGCGGCCCCGCGTTGGCCATCAATAACACCGAAGAGGTGATCAGCAAGAACGAGACGGTCGTGATCGAAGGCTGCGTCAGCGCGATGGAGGGCGCCACCGTCACCGCGTACTGGGGCCTGGCCGAGTCCGAGGTCGACTGGCAGCCCTTCATCGAGGACGATCCGGTCATCGCCGATGCCTTCGCGGTCGAGTTCGCTCCTCCGGAGATCCTGGCCGGCGAGTCGGTCATGATCCGGGTCGACGTCACCGATCCCATGGGGCGCAGCTACACCAACTACATGAGCGAGCTGGTGATCGTGCTGGGCACCGACAACCCCGGCTGCGCCGACGGCGGGGGCTTCATCGGTGGCGCCGACTGCCCCGAATCCGACAGCTCGGGCGACGCGGCCACCGGCGTGGCCACCGACGCAATGCCCACCGGTGGTTCGGCCTCCGCCAGCGATGGGACCCCCCCGGAGCAAGACGGCGGCGACGAGGGCGGAGGGGGTGGCTGCGGCTGCCGCTCGACTGGTCCCAGGCCTGGGACCAGGACCGGGAACGATTCTGGCGCGCCGCTGCTCGGCGCGGGGCTGATCA
Source organism: Myxococcota bacterium (assembly GCA_039194325.1). Lineage (GTDB taxonomy): Bacteria > Myxococcota_A > Polyangia > Nannocystales > Nannocystaceae > Paraliomyxa. Next base: position 51,101 of record JBCCWC010000080.1, on the reverse strand, counting down.
TCCTGGGTCTTTGGAGCCGCCGCCGTCGCGGGGCCCTCTCTCACTGACCGCAGACCAGCCCGGCGGATCCGGCCGCGGATCCGGCCGCGGATCCGGGCTCATGCCGGAGCCCGGGTGCCCGTGGGCGCACCCGAGGCCCCGGGCCACAGCCAGGCTGCCCCCCGCACCCCGCTGGAATCACCATGGACCGCAGGGCGTAGCTCGGTGTCGACGCGATCCGAGAACACCCAGGGCCCCCAGCGCTCGGGTACCGCCTCGTAGAGCCAACCGATGTTGGAGATTCCGCCCCCGAGCACGATCACGTCGGGATCGACCACGTTGATCACCGCCGCCAAGCCCCGGGCCAGACGCTCGACGTAGCGCTCCAGCGTGGCCCGGGCCGCGGGCTCCCCTGCCTCGGCCGCCGCGGCGATCTCCCCCGCCGTGCCGGCCGAGCCGCCATGGGCGAGATGATCCCGCGCCAAGCCCGGCCCGCTGAGGAAGGTCTCGATGCACCCGAACCGACCGCAGTAGCACGACGGCCCCGGCCGCTCGTCGGCCCGGGGCCACGGCAGCGGGTTGTGCCCCCACTCTCCCGCGATCGCGTTGCGCCCGGCGAGCGGCCGCCCGTGCACCACTAGCCCGCCGCCCGTCCCCGTGCCCAGGATCACGCCAAAGACCACGTCGGCGCCCGCCCCCGCTCCATCGACCGCCTCGGACAGCGCCATGCAGTTGGCGTCGTTGGCCAGCCGCACCGGGCGTCCGAGCGCGCGCTCGAGAGCCGCGGGCAGCGGCCGGCCGATCAACGCGGTGGTGTTGGAGTTCTTGATCGTACCGGTGGCCACCGAGATCGCGCCCGGCGTGGCCACCCCCACCGTCGCCCGCGCCCCCAGATCGCGCTCGGCCTGCTCGACGAGGGCCCGCAGCGTGCGGATGATCGCCTCATAGTCGTGCGCCGGCGTAGGCACACGCCGGCGCAGCCGAGGCGTTCCCTCGGCATCCAGCACGATGATCTCGGTCTTGGTGCCCCCCAGATCGATCCCGATCCGCACGTCCCCACGGTCGCGCGCGCGCGCACGGCCGTCAACGACCGTCCGCTCTTGATCCCGAGCACGTCACTGCCCCACCATGCGTGCCGGCCCATGCTCCGTTCCTTCTTCGTCGTGACCGGTTCATTACTCTTTGCCGCGTGCGCCCCCGAGTCGTCCAAGGCTCCCGCGAAGGCGGCTCCTCGGGCCGAGACCAAGCCGGCGACCCCATCTGCGCCCGACTCGCCCGCGCCGGCCCGCGCCGGCGCCAAGACCTGGACCTTCGACGAGGCCACCGCCGGCACGATCCCCCCGGGGATCCGGCCGGCCGAGACCGGCAGCCAGGGCACGCCCGCCACCTGGGCCGTAGTGGCCGACTCGACCGCTCCCACCGGGCCGAACGCCTTTGGGATCACGCAGTCCACCAACGACAAGCGCACCTACAACCTGGCCCTGATGGAGGGCACCGCCTACGCCGACGTGGATCTCTCGGTGATGGTGCGCTCGGTCAGCGGCCAGCTCAACCGCGGCGGAGGGCCGATCTGGCGGGCGCAAGACCCCGACAACTACTACATCGCCCGCTGGGATCCGGTGGAGAACAACGCCTACCTCTATATCATGCAGAGCGGGGTGCGCTCCGCCCTGGCCAAGACCGATCTCGAGATCGCGCCCGACGCCTGGCACTCGCTGCGGGTGGTGATGGAAGGATCGCACATCGAGCTGCTCATCGACGACAAGCCCGTGCTCGAAGCCGATGATACCGCGCTGGCCGAGCCGGGGATGATCGGCCTGTGGACCAAGTCCGACGCCGCCACGCTGTTTGACGATCTCTCGGCCAGCAAGCCCTAAGCCGCCGGGCGCCTCGCCACCGACTGTATAGATGTACGTATGATGGACCGGCGAGCTCGCCCCGACGCGATCGACTAGAACCGCACCCGCAGACCCGCGGTGGCCTCGCGGGGGCCCAGGCTGAGGCTGGGCGCCCATGCTCGACCCGGCAAGGCCGCGCGTCGCTTGCTGGCCTTCTTGGCCCGTTGATTGCGAAGGATCCCGACGACGAGCAGGGGAACCCCCGCGGCGAAGAGCACGGCCCCGCCGATCGTGAGCCCCAAAGCGATCCGCGAGCGCCGATCGGCGTCCTGGATGAGCTCGTCTGACGCCTCGACGAGCCGCAGAGCGTCGGCCTCGGCCCGAGTCCTCGACCCCCACGCCACGCCCACGATCCCAAGCGTCAGCCCCACTGCGGCCACGGCCGCCCCCGAGGCGATCAGCGCGATACCCGCCCGAGGATCGGGCGGCGGCTCATCCTCGTCGTCCGACTGCCGAGTCTCGAATGGAGCCGCCTCGACCTCCTCGGTCAGCATGTTGGGCGCTACCGGAGCGGTGGGCTGGACCGGTGCAGCCTCGACCTCCTCGGCACTCGCGGCTCCCTCCGCCCCTTCCGCAGGCGCCTCCTCGGCGCCCTCGGCGGGTGCGTCCTCGGTCCCCTCGGTGGGTGCTCCTTCGGCCCCTTCGGCCGGTGCTCCTTCGGCTCCTTCGGCCGGTGTTCCTTCGGCTCCTTCGACCGGTGCGTCCGCGGCCGGGGGCTCAGCCGCGATCTCCCCGGTCGAGGGTGCGCTCGAATCACCCGCCGACGGAGAGGTCTTCGCGGGATCCTCTGGGGACGGCTCGACCGCCAACGAAAGCGGAGCCGAGACTGGTCCGGCGGCCATGGCCGGCGATGCCAGGGACCAAGCCAGCACAAAGGAACAGCAACCGCGGGCCGTGGGGGCGAGCGTCATCGACCGATGCCATCACGAACCCGCAGCACCGACAAGCCCAGGTCGGTCGATGGACCCAGGAAGGCGCCCTCCTCCTCTTTTTAGGGCTGCTTGGCGTACATCTCGAAGCGGCTGGCCCGCACCGACGACTCCACGTAACGGACCGTCCCGGTGCTGGAGCGCATCGCCAGGGTCTGCAAGAACAGGCGATCACCCACCCGGCGGACCCCCTTGAGCAGCGAGCCCGAGGTGACGCCGGTGGCCACGAAGATCACCTCGCCGCGGACGAGATCGTCGAGCTCCAAGTACTGGTCGGGATCCTTCATGCCCATCTCGATGGCCCGGCTCCGTTCCTCGTCGCTCCGCCAGTTCAGGCGCCCCTTGAAACAGCCTCCCAAGCAGTGCAGAGCCGCCGCCGCCAGCACCCCCTCGGGCGCTCCTCCCGTCCCGTAGACCATGTCGATCCCGCTCTCGGGCATGCACGTGGCGATCGCCGGTGCCACGTCACCGTCGGAGATCAAGAAGACCCGGGCCCCGACCGCGCGCAGCTCTTGCACCAGCGCCTGGTGTCGATCCCGCTCCAGCACCACCGCGGTGATGTCCGTCGGCTTGCGTCCCTTGGCCTCGGCCAGCGCTTGCACGTTCTCGGTGGGGCTCTTCTTGAGCGAGACCACTCCGTGCCCCTCGGGCCCGGTGGCGATCTTGTCCATGTAGGTATCGGGAGCGTTGAGCAGGTGACCGCGGCCCGCCACCGCGAGCACGGCCAGTGCACCGGGCCGCCCCTCGGCACACAGGTTGGTGCCCTCCAGCGGGTCGACCGCGATATCGACCTCGGGCAGATCCTCCTGACCTGGGCCGACCTGCTCGCCGATGAAGAGCATGGGCGCCTCGTCGCGCTCCCCTTCCCCGATGACCACCGTGCCTCGCACCGGCACCCGGTCGAAGGCTCCGCGCATCGCCGCCACCGCGCACGCGTCGGCCTTGTCCTTCTCCCCGTGCCCGATGAGGTGTGAGCAGGCGATCGCCGCCGACTCGGTCACGCGCACGAATTCCAGCACCAATCGTCGATCCATAGTTGCCCGGGTCCTTCGCTCGTGATCCCTCGCCCGTCGAGGGAAGCCTCGTATACCCGAAGATCGGGTCGGCGGCGTCGAGCAAGCGCACATCGCCCGGCCCCACTGCCGGATCTAGGCGCCGGATCTAGGCGCCGGATCTAGGCGCCGGATCTAGGCGCCAGATCTAGGCAGGAGACGGGGGCGAGCCCATCGCCGCGCGCAGGCGCTCGAAGGTAGGCGCCGGGATCCGGGCGGGACGCCCGTCCTGGCGCCTCACGCAGCAGTGGCGGGTCTCCGCACGCAGCAGTTCCACCCGGTCGTCCTCCCCGAGCCTGTCGCCAGGCTCCACCACCACTCGATACTGAAACCACACCCGCACCTGGGTCACCTTGACCAGACCGGCGAGGATCGTGACCCGATCGTCATAGCGTCCCGGAGAGCAGAAGCGGACCCCCACCTCCACCAAGGGCAACGCCTGGCCCGCGCTCTCCAGCTCCGTGGGGAGCATGCCCGCCCCGCGCAACAGCTCCACCCGGGCCAGCTCGAGGTAGCGAAAATACGCCGCGTGGTAGACGATGCCCACCGCATCGGTATCGGCGTAGAGGATCCGCGCCTGCGCCACCGGCCGCAGCCGGGACGCGTCGATCTGCGGGTCGAAGCTCACCATTGACATCCCGGGCGGATCACCGCTGCCAAGAAGGCATCATCTGTTCGAGGGTTCGGACCAACGATGCACAGGCCTCGAGGTCCTCCACCGCATCGCGCAGCGACTTGTTGGCCCTCAGGATCTCATCCAGCGGAAATCCCGCTCCAGCCAACGCAACATTGTGGCGCGCACCGAAGCATAGTTCCTCCTTCGGCTTGGAGATCTCGTCCAGCGCACCGCGATCGAGGCGCCAGCGCGCGAGCTTCTTTGCACAACCCCGGCGACATCGCGGAGGGCCCGGACACAGCCGGGTCGCCACTTCAGTGTTCTGGAACAACCATGCCTCGATGCTGTAAAAGGGCATCAGTAGTACCAGCTTGGCCAGGAGCTGCTCGGCATCGACCTCCTCAACCGAAGATCGGCGGCGCCCCCGTCGTCGAGCCGGTGGCGCCTTCAAGATGGTCCGCACACCCGCTCGGATCAGGGCCTCGAACTTGTGAAGGTTCTCCGACTCGGCTCGCCGCCGATAGACGCGATCACCATCCACGTGAAAGAACACAAAGCCGTGCGTCTGCCGGAGCTTGGCGGCGACATACTGAAGGAATCTCACGCGATCAACTCGCCGTGGGTCCTTCCAGCCGTCGGCCCGCACGACGTCCCTCGCCTCGACGCTCGCCGGCTCCCACCACCGAGTATCGTCCCGGGTGACCGCCCCGGGCGCGAGATGCCCCAGGAGCTTGACCATGAACACGCGCAAGGTCTCGTCCGCCGACACCCCGCCGTCCTCCGTGAGCAGCAGCGCCGACAGGCGGACCGCATCCTCGCTCACCACAGCCCCCGTGTGATCAGGATGTCCCCGACGTGCTCGATCCCGACCTCGTAGGCATCGAAGAAGATCTGGGCCTCCCGCTCGCTCATATTCCGCCACACCATCTGCTCGCGTCCATCGACGACCTCGAGCGTGCACGTGATGAAGCTCGATCGAACCTGCTCGATCGAGTCGAACTCGACGTAGTCGAACAGCAGCGGGTTCTGGCTGGTGAGGAAGGCCTGACGCCCCTTCAGCGCCGCCATGGAGGCATCGATCCAGCGATGATGAAGGCCATTGACGAGCTCGTCGGCAATGACCGAAAAGGGGTTGCACTCCAGATAGTAACAGAACGCCAGCAGGCGTTTTTGGCCGTAGCTGAGGCGATCGTGGTGAATGACCGTCCCGTCGGCTCGGGTGATCTCGAACGTGAAGCCCTCGACCTGGAACGAACGCGAGCTGTCCGTCACTCGGTGCTCGAGCAGGTTCGGCGTAATCGAGACATCCTCGACGCCGAGCATACGAGCGAACTCGACCATCATTGCTCGCTCGTCGCCACCGAGATCTACGCGCTTACTGCTCGATGTCGACGACTGGAAGCTCCGGTGCAACGCGCGCGCGAGCACCGCGGGGACGAACGCTCCGGTCGTCGTGCTCGTGCGCCCCAGAGCGTCGCGTTCCTCGATCAGCCCGGCACGAGCGATGGGCACAGCAGCCGTACCGACCAGTGAGGCCAAACGCCCGGTCATCGCCGAGAAACAGCCCAGAGACTCGTCGAAGCGAAACGTCCAAGCAAAGGTCGTGATGAGCTCGCTGCGCAAGACCGCCCAATCTCCACCGCGGGTCGACAGGGTGGCCGCAATGAACGACCAGCCCATAATAAGGTCGATCGATGACGACACGACCGAGCCCCCCACGTCCATGAAGGTCGAAGACGCGTGCGGGGCATTGCCGCGGGATCGGATCGTGAGCTGCGCTTCGGCCACACGATCGTCGACGGCGACTTCGTAGGCATCCACCCAGCGAGGACCGACACCAAAGATCTCGCCTCCGTCACCCGAGTCGGCCCGAAGATGAGACACATGGGCCGATACCACGAATCGCTCGCTGCGGATCTCGTAGTCCAGCACGAACTCCTCGTGGGCGATCCCGTCGAAGGCAGACCTACACACCGCCGACAAGAGCTCGAGCAGCGTTGTCTTGCCCGATGCATTCTGGCCCATGATCAGGTTGAGCCCGTCGTCGAAGCGAAGCTCGGTCCCGGGGAGCACGTTCCGGTATCGCTCGATCGTGAGGCGCTTGAGCTTGAGCATGGGGGGCCTTGAACGACGCCGATGCGAAACGATCGCATAGACGCCGTCCTCCGCAAAGGCATCGGCCTCCCGAGCGGCTCAGTCCAACGGATCGGGCGGGAGGATCCGCAGCCGGTGCGTGGGCGCGAGCACATCGTCGAAGCGATCGAGGGCCTGCATCGCCGCCTGGAGCTTGGACTCCTCGACAGCCTCGGTCAGGATCACCATGTCCACCGGCTCGTTGTCCCCCGGCGTGTCCTGGTTCATGCGCTGGATGCTGACCCCATGCTCGCCCAGGCACGACGCGACCCGGCCCAGCACCCCCGGGACGTTGGGCACGTGCGCGCACAGGTAGTTCTCGGAACACTCACCCAACAACGACTTGGGCGTCCCCTCCTCGACCCGCTCGAACGCCTGCGGGGGTGGCCGCCCCTCCGCGAACGACTGCAACCCACGGCAGACCTCGATGATGTCCGAGACCACCGCGGTCCCCGTGGGCATCATGCCCGCCCCGCGCCCGTAGTAGAGGCTACGCCCCAGCGCGTGAGACTCGACCAATAGCGCGTTGTACGACCCCCGCACGTCGGCCAGCAGACTGCCCCGCGGCACCATGGCCGGGAACACGGCCAGCATCAGCCCGTCCGGATCGGCCCGCGCCGTCGCCACGCTCTTGACCACGTAGCCCAGCTCCCGCGCCATCTGGTGCTCGAAGGGACGGATCCGGGTGATCCCCTCGGTGGGGATCGCGGCCGGATCTACCCGGATCCCAAAGCTCACCAGGGCCAGCAAGGCCAGTTTTTGGGCCGCGTCGATCCCATCGACGTCCGCCCGCGGATCCGCCTCGGCATAGCCCGCCGCCTGCGCCGCGGCGAGCGCGTCGTCGTAGTTCGAACCGCCGCGGGCCATCGCGTCCAGGATGTAGTTGGACGTGCCGTTGACGATCCCCCAAAGCCGCTGGATCTCGTCGCTGGCCAGCCCCTCGCGCAGCGATCGGAGGATCGGGATCCCTCCGGCCACCGAGGCCTCGAAGAACACCGAGACCCCGCAGCGCGTCGCCTCGCCGAAGATCTCGCTGCCATGCTGGCCCAGCAGCGCCTTGTTGGCGGTGACCACGTGCTTGCCCCGACGGATCGCATCGAGCACATAGCTACGGGCAGGCTCGATCCCGCCGATCAGCTCCACCACCACCCGCACGTCGGGATCAGCGAGCACCTGCTCCGCATCGGTGGTCAGAAGATCGGGCGGCACGTCCACATCGCGCTCACGGCCGAGGTCGCGCACCAACACCCGCTTGACCCGAACGCTCGCCCCGAGCCGTCGCTCGATGCTCTCGCGGTTCTCTTCGAGGATCCGGACGACACCGCCGCCCACGTTGCCGGCCCCCAGAAGACCGATAGAGATCGACTTCATCGGTGCGGGACGCTAGCGATCTGGCCGGCCCCGCGGAAGCGATGTCTCGCGATCCGCGGCAATGGGCTGAAATCGTTCGGATCTGGCCGCACACGAACAGGCCCGGCACGAGTCCGCCGGCGGACCACCGGCGCCTCGCGCTTTGGGGGCCACGCGCGTACACGGAAAATCATGTGGGCTCGGTCTCGGCGCCCACGACTGCGACCGGCGACCCGCACGCCGACCCGCACACCGGCCCGCACCGATCCCCATCGCGTCCGCTCGGCGCCGCTCGCGTCGGCCGGCTTCAACCGAGCGCTACGGTACGCTCAGTCGGAGCCCCTCGTCGTCTCGAGGTGCGATCCGCATGGTCCCTATCGAGCCTCGATCTCTTCTCGACCACGCACCCGGGCTCTTGTGTGCGCTCGATGAACGTCACCGCTGCCTGCTGCTCAATGCCCACGGCGCCCGCTGGCTGGGGATCGACGCCCAGGCGGCCGTAGGCCGCACGCTGGCCAGCCTGGTCGGTCCCGCGGCCTGGATCTCGATCCGCGGTCACCTCGAGGTCGTGCGCCACGAACGTATCGTGACCTTCGAACACGAGCTGGTCTTCGCCTTCGAGGGTACTCGACGAGTGCGGACCACCCTGGCGCGCCCCGAGACGGGCCCGGGGGTGTTCGTCGCGGTGCAAGACGTCCACGAGCGCCTCGAGCTCGAGCAGCGCCTGGTCTCCAACGCGGACCAGCTCGAGCGAACGCACGCGACCTTCCGGGCGCTCATCGAGCAATCGCCCGACGGGATCATCGTGCACCGGGATGGCCACATCGTCTATGCAAACCCTGCCCAGGTGCACATGACGGGGTATCGGAGTGCCGACGAGCTCATCGGCATGCGAACCGAGCAGCTCGCCCCTCCCGAAGAACGGCGTGAGGCCTTGGAGATCATCGAGGCCGCCAGCACCGGACTCCAGACCTCCGCGCGCCACCTGCGTCGCATGCTTCGTAAGGACGGCAGTGTCGTCGAGGTGGAGCTGATCGTCTTGTCCATCACCTTCGAGGGCGAGCCCGCCCTGCTCGCCAGTGTCCGCGACATGTCCGAGCGCCGTGAGCTCATCGCCCGCATGATGCAGATGGATCGCATGATCACCGCGGGCACCCTCGCCGCCGGGGTCGGCCACGAGATCAACAATCCCCTGGCGTACTTGCTCGGAAACCTCGAGTTCGTGCTGGAGAACCTGGCCGACCGAGCGTCGACGCCCTCCGGCCGTCCATCGGACGCCGAGATCATCAAGGCCCTCGAGGCCGCCCGTGACGGGGCCCTGCGGATCAAGCAGGTCACCGCCGATCTTCGCGCGCTATCGCGGACCGAGCCGCGGACCTTCGCCCCCGTGGATCTGCGCCGGGCCATCGAGTCGGCCCTCAACATGGCGGGCCACGAGCTCCAGCACCGAGCCACGGTGGTGCTCGAGCTTCGACCCACCCCGCCGGTGCTCGGCGACGACGCCCGCCTGAGCCAGATGATCGTCACCCTGCTGATCAACGCGGCCCATGCGATCGACGAGGGCGAGCCCGAGAGCAACGAGATCCGCGTGCAGTGTCACTTCGATCCGTCCGCGGATCGCGTGCGCATCGAGATCCACGACACCGGCTCGGGGATCCCCCAAGAACTCCGCGAGCACCTATTCGACCCCTTCGTGACCAGCAAGCCGCTTTCGCAGGGCACCGGCCTGGGTCTGGCGATCTGCCGCCAGATCGTCGACTCGCACCACGGGGAGATCACCTTCGAGACCGCGACCGGACGCGGGACCACCTTTCGAGTGACGCTCCCCGCGATCGCTGCGCCGGCCTCCTCACCCGCGCCCGTGCTCCCCGATCGCCCGGCGCGTGCCCGCGTCTTGCTGATCGACGACGATCCCCTGCTCGTGGATGTCTTCGCTCGAGTCCTCCGCACCGAGCACGAGGTGGTCACCTTTACCTGCAGCAAGCAAGCCCTGGCTCACCTTCTCGCCATGGGGGTCGTCGCCGGGACTTATGACGTGATCTTGTGCGATCTGATGATGCCCGAGCTCTCCGGCATCGAGCTATTTGAACGGGTCACCGAGCAAGATCCCAACGCCGGATCTCGCTTCCTGTTCATGACCGGAGGGGCCTTCACCCCCCGGGGTCACCAGTTCGTACAGCAGCACCGGGATCGTACCCTCCACAAGCCGATCCCCGTTCGGCTCCTCCGCGAGCGAGTCGGCCTCCACTGTGCCCACGCGGCCCGAACATCCTCGGAGCCGACGACGCCTTGATAGGGTGCGCCGGTGGCCGGCCCCTCCGCAGCGACCGTTCTTGATCTTGGTCCTGATCCTGATCCTGATCGGGGATCTGGCCGTCGGGGATCTGGCCAATGGGCGCGGGCTCGGCTTGCGGTGACCGGCGCGCTGCTGCTGGCCGTGTGGTGGCCCGCTCGGCCCGCACCACACGGGGAGCACGCAGGATCCGATGGGTTCCCGCTGTCGAACTACCCCATGTTCGGCTATGCGCGCCCGCCCGTCTCGCGGATCCACACGGTGCTCGGGGTTCGCCCCGACGGGCGCCGGGTTCCGTTGACCCCTTGGCATATAGGCGGCACCGGCCAGGCCAAGCAAGCGCTGTCGACCGCCCGCAATGCCGTGCGCGACGGGCATGCCGCGACGCTGTGCGCCGAGGTCCGCGCCCGGGTGACCGCCTCGCCGCCGCCGAGGCCTCTCGTTGCACTGGAGGTCGTCACCGATGCTTGGGACGTGCTCGGATCGATCCGGCCCGGGTCCACGCCTCGGTCGCGACGCGTCCATGCCCGCTGCGAGGTTCCGTGACCAAGGCTGGGTGGTCGGCTCGGTGGTCGGCTCGGTGGTCGGCTCGGTGGTCGTCGTGGCTCGCGCCCGTCGTGCCTGCACGCCGGCTGGCGCTGGTGCGGATCGCGGTGATGCTCTTTGCCTGCGGCTGGCTGGTGGCGGTGAGCGCCGATCTGCTCGCCCGCGCCCGCCTGCCCCCGCCGCGCTTCGATCCCGTCGGCATCGCCGGCCTGCTCGGGGTCGTGCCCGTCGGGGTCGTAGCTGCGGGGCTCGGGGTCACGGGGCTGTTGGGGCTGCTCGCCGCCGCGGGGTGGCGCTACCGATGGGTCGCGCCCGGGTTCGCGCTGGGGCTCACGTGGCTGCTGTCGTATCGCAACAGCTGGGGGCATCTGTCGCACGCCGAGCAGCTGCTGGTGCTGCACGTCGGAATCTTGGCGCTGGCCCCGGCTGCAGACACGCTACGCCCAAGAGCGGCCGAATGCGCGCCGGCCGACAGCGACCGCTACGGGTGGCCGCTGCGCCTGTTGATGCTGGTGACCGTGTCGACCTACATCATCGCCGGGCTGGCCAAGCTTCGAACGGGCGGGGCCGAGTGGCTGACCGGGCTCACCTTGCAGCGACACGTCGCCCACGAGGCCCTCCGCATGCGGCTGGCGGGGGGCGACAGCGCGGCCATCGGGCGCGCGCTGCTGCCCTATACGGAGGTGTTCACCGGCCTGGCCATCGCCACCGTGGGGCTCGAGGTGGGGGCCGGGCTCGCGCTGCTCCGGGGTTGGATCCGGTGGGTGTGGATCCTGGGACTGTGGGCCATGCACCTGGGGATCTGGCTGGTGATGGGGATCGGGTTTCCCTATCCCCTGAGCGGGGTGGCGTTCGTGGCCTTCTTCGAGGTGGAGCGGATTGCCGGCCATAACTCGAGGCGCGGATGATTTATGGCCGATATTTATCTCTGATTATCGGCCATAACTCGACCATCCATTGAATTATGGCCGATATTATTCCTCGATTATCGGCCATAACTTGACAGTAAGAGGCTCCGCAGCCATCATCGTCGTGGTGGCTCGTGGGTCCAAGTCCGAGGGCATGGTTGGGCGCGAGCCAGAGCGACGAGTGCTGTCGGAGGCCGCGCGGGGGGATCGAGCCGCGCTCATCGCCATCTATGGTCGTCGGCGCGTGGGCAAGACCTACCTGGTGCGGACCCACCTCGAGCCGCTGGCCGGGACCTACTTCGAGGCGATCGGTCAACACGATGAGCCCAAGGCCGTACAGCTCGACAACTTCCGGAGGCAGCTCGAGTCCACCTTCTTCGACCACCGCCTGCCTCAGCTCCAGAGCTGGCGCGAGGCCCTCGCGCTACTGGGCGACGTAGTCGTCGCCGCGGCCAAGCGACAGCCCGACAAGCCGGTCGTGGTGTTCTTCGACGAGCTCCCGTGGATGTCCACACACCGCTCGGGCCTCCTGCCGGCGATCGACCACCTGTGGAACGCTCGGCTGTGCCGCGTTCCCAACGTGGTGTGGGTCCTTTGCGGCAGCGCAGCGTCGTTCATGCTGGATCGACTCATCAACGCCAAGGGAGGTCTACACAACCGGATCACCCACCGCATCCGCCTCGAACCGTTTAGGCTGGGCGAGATCCGCCAGTTCCTCGCCCTACGTGGCCGGCGCAGAGGCATCACGCAGACGCTCGAGCTCACCATGGCCCTCGGAGGGGTCCCCTACTACCTGCTCCAGGTCTCCTCGGGCATGTCGGCGAGCCAAGCGATCGGCCAGGTCTGCTTTGGCCGCGCCGGGCAGCTCCGCGACGAGTTCGGGCGGCTGTTCGCGTCGCTGTTTGGGGACAGCGGCGAGCACGAGAAGCTCGTGCGAGCGGCCGCGCAAAGCCGCAGCGGGATCTCGCGCGACGAGCTCATCGCCGCGGCCGCCCTCCAAAGCGGCGGTCGAGCCACCCAGTGGCTCGACGAGCTCGAGGCCGCCGGCTTCATCGCGCGCTTCGTGCCCTACAAGCGCTCCAAGCGTGACATCCTCTATCGCCTGGTCGACGAGTTCTCGCTGTTCTACCTGCGGTGGATCGAGCCCGCCCCCGCATCGAGCTTTGGGGCGCGAGGCACCAAGTACTGGGTCTCTCGAGCGGGCAGCCCGGCGTTCCGCGCCTGGGCCGGCTACGCCTTCGAAGGGATCTGCCTCAAGCACGCCGCCGAGATCGAGCGAGCGCTGGGGATCGACGCCATGGCCAACGAAGTGGGGACCTGGCGCGTCATGTCCCGCCGTGGAGCGCGCGACGATGCCGGGGCCCAGGTCGACCTGCTGTTCGACCGCCCCGATGGGGTCATCAACCTGTGCGAGATCAAGTACTGCGCCGAAGATTTCGTGCTCACCAAGGCCCACGCCAAGGAGCTGGTCACCAAGGCCGAGATCTTCGCCGCGCACACCAAGACGAAAAAGGACGTGGTGACCACGCTCGTCACCACCCATGGCCTGAGACCCGGGCTGTGGAACGATGAGGTCATCGACTCGGTGGTGACGGCCGCGCAGCTGATGGTGTGAGCGGCGTGCGTGGGCCATCGCTCAGCAATGAGACAACGCGTGGTCGTAGCACCGCTGGAGATGCTCGGTGAGCAGGGCAACATCCTGGCGAGTATTCTGGATCTCGTTCCACTTGCGGCGGCTCTTGGGGATCTTCCAGGTTCCGCGGGTCCAGGCGCAGTATGGGGCCACGAGGGCGAGGTGCTTGGCGAAGTAGCGGGTCGAAGGAAGCGTCTTGCGCGAGTACTTCGCGACCAGGTGATCCATCAGGTTGCCAACGGCCACGATCCCCGCGCCGTGCATCAAGCGCGAGCGCCGGCTGTTGACGCCCCAAGCCTCGGGGAAGGTCTGCTCGACCGCCGCCCAGAAAGCACAAAGAAGCGTGAACATGGTGTCCACGTCGGGGGCCCCTTCGTCGCTCGACCGGTAGCGAAACAACGCGCCGTCGCTGAGGCTGTTGCTCAGCATCTTGAGCATCGAATTGTCCTTGATCATGCCCTCGGGCGAGGTGGGCGTGCGGACCATGTGGTAGAACGGTGAGCGATCGTCGTGGTTGAGCCGCTCGAGCAATTGGGCCGGGAGCCGACGACGGTGCAGCTGGGTGGGCAAGCGAGCATCCGTGCTGGGCAGCAGCTCGTAGAGCAACCCCTTGGGCAGCGGCTTGGTCGAGTTGACCAGGATGAACTGCTCGGTCTGCGTGCGTACATCATCGGTGATGAATGCGTTGACGAAGATCGGAAACGACTTGATGTGGGCCTCGCGGATCGCGGCCAGGCGCTGCTGACCATCGACCACAAAGCCCGCCCGCGGCTGGCCCTTGGTCGCCAGCGGGATCTGCAGGCTGCCCATGCGGGAGCAGCCCGTCGTCAGCCGCTTGCTCGACGAAGGCCGGAACTTCACGCGGGTGTCGAAAGCGATCACGATCCCGTTGGGGATCATGGGGGACGAAGTCTCGAGGTAGTTGCGGATCTCTTCGATGTGGGAGTAGACCTCGGGGCGCTGGTAACCCAGCAGGCGGGTGGCGTCTGTGCGCTTGATCCGAGAGATCGCGGCGAACCGCGGGACCAGCTTGCCATCGATGGCGAAGGTGTAGAGGCGTCGTCCCTTCGATTGCTCCATCTCGATGGCGGGAATGGCGATGGTCTCGGCGGCGGGCATGATGTTCAGGCGAACGCTTGCTGCTGGGGCACGGCGGGTCGGCGACGCGTGACCGCGGCGTGCTCCTGCGTAAGGCCCCGCTGGACTCGCTGATAGAACACCCACACGTTGTGGAAGCCGCGCCGACGGTTGCGTTCGGCACCGCGAAAGAGGATCACGTGGTGACCCAAGGCCTTGCAGACGTCGCAGGTGCAGTCGCGCCAGGGAGCGGCATCGAGGGTCTCGCGATAGGCCTCGATCCGGGTGCGCCCGGGGCTGTGGATCTGCTCGTAGTCTTGCAGCGCCGCGAGCACCGAGCGAGCCTTGCGCTTGCCCTCGTGAAACTCGGCCATGAAGCGTAGGCACTTTTGCTCCGCCTCGCGGGCGCGATGCTGATCGACCTCACCCGACCGGATCCGTTTCTCGAGCTTGGTGTTGCCTTGGACCTGCGGGATCCGTAGGGCCGTATAGGCGCGATCGAGGGTGTAGTAGTTGTCCTTCTCGTCCTTGAAGGCCTGCCGCAGCGGTGATGTGCTGTCGAAGCTGGCCACGCCCAGCGACTTGAACGCGGCGATATGCGCGACGCGAGTGACTCCCAAGAGGTGCAGCTTGACTCGGGCTTTGCGGGCGTCACCGACCGCGTGCAGCACGTCGAGAAGGTCTGGAGTCTTGAGCGGCACCAGACCGCCGATGGCGATGTACTTGTAGCCGATCTTCTGGAGGGCGCGGACCGACCGGGCGTAGGACTCGGGGCTCCACCCCTGGGCGACACCCAGCGGGGTGAAGCGCAGGCCGCCCGCGTGATGCTGCCTGAGAAAGTCGCGAGCCAGGTCGAGCGTGAGCTCTTGGCGCTCGCGCACCGCCGCGGGCACCCCGTCGGCTCCGAAGCGCTTTTGATCCCAGTCGGGGCGGTAGTCGAGGATGATGTGATCGACCGAGATCCCATAGTCGAATCCGCACGCGTCGTAGAAGCCCAGCACGTCGTCGATCGAAAACGGAGGCTTGCGCTCACCCACGTAGGTGAACGCCCCGCAGTCACCCATGAACAAGAGGCGCTGCGACCGAGGGCCCTTGACGCGGAAGAAGTCCTTGACGCCCTCGCGTAGGAGGCGAAGACGCTGCGTCTGGGCGTAGCGACCGGCGCCACCGCCGATCGCGTCGACGATCCCCTTGGACAGCAGCACACCATCGTAGGCCCGGGTCGCGAAGACCTCGTGGGCGTAGAGATCATCGCGCTGACGGGTCCTGTCGGGGCTTCGAGTCTCGCGGACGAAGTCGAAGCTGGGGTCGACCAGATCCTGCGCGTCGGGGAGGAAGTACTTCATCGTAGTAGTGCTAGGACTGGCCCTTGACCCTCTCGTACAGGCCACGAAAGCGACCCTGCTCGCACGAGCGGCCGCCGTCCCGGAGCTTGCGTAGCAGGCGAGTTTGCTTGGCCTTACGGTCGGCGGCAAGCTCGGCCTCGACGTACGCGATGACCTGAGCATCGGTCATCGGCTCCCGCTTGGGGCGCGAAGGCTTGACTGCGTCGCGGGTCATGGCGTGATAGCGGGTGCGGAGCGTAGGAGCATCGAGCGGAGCGTCGCCGAGGTCACGGAGGAGCGCCAGCGCCACTCGCGCATTTAGGCCTTGCATGGTACCGCCAACGACCGATCTTGCCCGCTCCTCCACGGGAATCAGGTGCTCGGCCAAAGGGCCCCGGGAAAGTTTGGTGCGGTTGGACACCACGATGAGCCGCATCGGACGGAGGAGGAGATCTCTCGCAGCGAGCAGATCGCGCTCCATCGCCCGGACATAGTCCGGCGACGCAACGATCAGGATGGTGCAGGTCGGCTCAGACGCGGCGAGGTCCCTGATGTGCCGGGGCTGGCCGGCGTCCGGACCGGGCAACGAGGAGATCTCTTCCCACCATGCTTGGAGCAAAGACCCTCGTGAACAACCCTGGGGACGCGACCGGACCACGGAGTCCTCCATGCCCGCCGCGAACGTCGCCGAGTATGATTTGAGCGGTGCGTCCCACCCGACCAGGCCGTAGCCTGCCGATGCGACCCACGGCTGCACTCGACCCCCACCGCGGGGCATGACCACGGGCAACCCGAGTGCGACCATCCAATGCTCGCCGGCATAAAGAGACCGCGGTGGCGTGGGGCACAGCGCCGGGCTCGCCTCGAGCCGCCGCCACCACGCATGGGCCCTCGTCTCGGGCCGTCCGTCCTCGACCTCGCGCAGGCGCCGGTCGTCCGCGACCGGCACTCGCTTCCGATCGGTGCACGTCGTTACGATATGGATCGAGGAAGACACATCCTTCGGAGGTGCGTCCACTGCGGTAACGCGAACGCACCGTGGTGGCCGATACTCTCGACGATACTCTCATGGTTATCATCTCGCGCAGATGGACCCCAGTGTTCCAGAACGGGTGCCCTACGATGGTCTGCTCGTGATGCGCCAATCCGCTTGCTGGGCATTGTCTTACCAAGCAAGCCCCACCGAACGTGAAGCGCGACGTCGTACTCCCTGCCGCTCGTTCGATCGGACTCAGGGCGCTTGCGGGGCTCCGGGTTCATATCCGGCACGACCCCGACTCTCGTGCGGGGCCGGGCAAAAATGTCGGAAGTCGCACGCCCGGCAGGTCCGATCGTCACCATAGGGCAACCAGTTCCCGGAGATCCGCCCGCTCGCGGCTTCGCGCGCGACCGACGTCTCGATGTCGACCACGACCTGATCGAATGCCGCCACCGCGTTGTGCATACTCTGCTGATCGATCTCCACCACCCGCATCATCCGCGCGAGACGAAACTCGCGCGAGAGTGCCGGCACCGAGTCGCCGCTTTTCCATATACTAGCCACCTGTCCATCGCGCGCTCCACGATCGGGCACCACGTCGGTCCGACACTTCTTGACGTCACGCACGAGCGCCGCCATGTCGCTGCTACCCGGGTCGAGCTCGTTGATGTAGAGCAAGATGCCCGCCACGACCGGCCGGGCCACGGGCTGCTTGCTTCGAAGCCACGCGTACATCTGCAGCTGCCAGTCACCGTGCAGCCAGTACTCACTATTGTGCGCGGGCCGCCGGGTCCCCTTGTAGTCGACGATGACATCGACCTCATCGTCGGCACTACCCACCCGACTGAGGACCGCATCACGCAAGAAGCTGTCTTGGACTTCCTTCTTCGAGATCGACGACAACACGTCCATCACCCCGTGGAGCTCGTACATGCTGCTGCGCGCGTGGATCCCGGCCGGCATCACGATCGGCCTGGTGCCGATGACCTTCTCCTCCGCCGACTCGATCAGCGGAAAGAGCGCCGGGCCGATCTCATTGACCGCCTTGTGGGCCCTCCGATAGGCCGAATTGCGCATCCGACCGCTCCGAGCGAACTTGCCCGCCGCCCTCAGCGTTGACTCGACCAGATCGCCGATCGTCCCGACATCGTGCGGAACGCGACCGGGCGGAGCTTTCTCCCGATACTCGGTCATCGACATCGGCCAGGGAAATGCCGGCATGGAGCCCTTCCACCGCCGATAGGCTGTCTCCATGACCCCATGGATGAATTCCCCGAACCACAGCTGAACCGGTCGCGAAGGGGGTAGGGAGCTCCCGTTGTAATAGCGATACTGCAAGCCGCAGCGCAGGTAGGAGAGCAGATCGCCGGTCAAGGAATAGCTCGGGATGATCTCGGCCTCACGACGTTTTCCGAGCATCAGATCAACCTCAGCGGAATTGCATTGGCCATGGGCGGCTTCTTCTTGCCGGGCACGTCGGTACGCCAGGCCCAGGTCCCGTCGATCCGCCACGACGTGGCGACGTTCTTGATCGTGGTCTTGTAGCGGAGCATCTTGTCATGACCCACCAGCAACAGCGCGGTGTGCGGCCGAGAGAATGCGACGTAGTATAGGCGGATCAGATCCTCAAAGGTCCGCTGGAGGCCGGTTCTTTGCTGGCGAAGCGGCCCGATGGGGCACGACGTCGCGAACTCGTCCTCTAGCTGGGCGACGTTGCTGGCCTCGACCGGAAAACGCTTGAATCGATTCTTCGGGTGATCTTGGCCGAAGTCCGCGCCCACATCCACGATGACCAGCGGAAACTCCAGGCCCTTGGCCTGATGAATGGTCATCAGCGCCAGGCGATCCCGAGGGATGTGCGGCATGAGATCCTCGTCAACGTCGATCAGCCCTTCACCGAGCGGCGCAAAGATGTCCCGTATGGCGCTCGCGACGCTCTGCTGGTCGTGCACTCTGGCGCCGTGGAGGATGGCCGCCCGATAGGGCGAGAATGACGCAGACTGCGCGATCGCACGAGTGACGGCCTCGAAATGGATCTGGCCCTCGGGGTCATCTCTGAGCTCGGGAAACCAGCACAGCAGCTTGAAGCACAGCTCCAATATCGGCCACTCGGGCGGCCAGGCCTTTGTGGTCTGGCTTCGGCGATTGCCCCACGCGTCGACGAAATCTCGGAGCCCCTGGGGTCGACACGGCGCTGGATCTTGCGCCGCAAACGCCCGGTACTCCGCCCGGAATTTCCGCACCGCATTCTTCGCGTTGCTCCGCAGCAGTAGCCCGGAGTCTTCGATCGACCCTCCAGGATCCACGCACTCGAGCATCGCCCCCACCAATCGCTGGACATCGACAATGTCCCGCAGCGCCTGACCACGCGGATTGAACACCCTGATCCCGGCTCGCTCCAGGTGCCGACGCAGGAAGTACGGCAATCGCGGCTTGGGGTCTTGCCCGTAGAACGAAGCCTTGAACTCATTGACGGAGTGCGCCAAGAAGACCGCATCGCCGAGATCACCACCTTCGGGGTTGGCCTTGAGCAGCGGAACACCCGAGCCCGAGAAGCCCTCACCCCGGAAGACCTTCACGAGAAAGCTCGTCAAGTCCTCGGCCAATTGCTCGGACGACGAGCGAAACATGCCCAGGACCGGCAGCCCCATCGACCGCATCCGTGCCTTGATCATGGGCTTGGGCGGGCTGACCCGCGCGGGTCCAAAGTCTGGATCATTGACGATGAAGTCGTTGAAGTAATTGACGATCTCGGGCGTCGACCGGTAGTTGGAGACGAGCTCTCGACGCACGGGCACCTGGCCCGGCACCGCGTCTTGGAGCCGCCGGATGAAGCTACGAAACAGCTCGACCGTGGCTCCCCTGAACCGATAGAGTGACTGATCGTCATCCCCGACCACCGTAAGTGAGGCCCCTTGCGCCCGTCGGTAGAGCTCGAAGTAGATCTCCTCCTGCAGCAAGTTGGTATCTTGATACTCGTCCACCAAGATCGCACGAACACGTTCGGTGAAGCGTCCGAGCCTCCCGCCCCGCAAGCGCGCCAAGAAACAGGCCTCGAGCTTGGCAAAGTCGAGGCGATTGGACGACTCCAGCTCCCGAGAGTACTGCTCGTAGGCGGCCACCAGAGCACTCCGCGCGGAATCGTTCCCCGCCGCCCGATACCGCTGCAGCTCGATCCGGTCGTGAGCCAATCGGTCGAAGATCGGCCGCACGACCCTCACGAGCTCGCCCGCGTTGGCGATCGGCTTGTGCTCGAAGGTGAAGGGAGCCAGTATTCGATTGACCGCCGGATCGATCTTGCCGTTATGATAGATTGTGCCGACCAGCCCTTTCCGGAACAGGATCGCGTTGGCCGCGAACCCCTCCAGCATGGCGGGCGCAGGATCCGTCGCCGATCGCGAGTCACGGAGCGCTTGCTCGCAAATACTGTCCAGTGTTCCCGTGAGGAACCGATTGACATCGACCCGACGGATGTGGTCGACAAGCTCCCCCGTTGCACGGGCGTAGACGTGGCGCAGCAGTAACTGACCCCAGTCGATGAGCCGCGATCGGATCTCGTTGGCGGCCTTCCTGGTGAAGGTGGTGAGCAAGATCTGCTCAGGGAACAACCCATCGACCAAGACGTGACGCAGTGCACGCAAGACGAGCACCGTGGTCTTCCCCGACCCCGGACCTGCGACGATCTGCAGCGGGACATCGGGCGAACATCGAATGCAATCCTCCTGCTCGGCGTTCGGAGACGGCCCTCGACCGGACTGCAGCCGAAACCGGGGTATGGCGGCGCGGATCGCCGGGACGAAGTCATCGAGCTCGAGCAGAACCCCTGGTCCTTTTGAAGGGAGGGACAACCGAGATCGAACCTACGTGTTCCCGTAGGGAACCAGCAAGCCAGGAGTGGAGCACGCTGTAGTAAGTATGAAAACTACACGAAGTGGAGGTCTTTAGGAGAATTCGTAGTCCACGAGACCCATGGTTTACACCGATAACGATGGCTCACTGGTGATCACGTGAGACGATCCCGGTCGACTGGAACAATCGGATCCAGCGCTAACCCCGGCTGCCGCGGGACCTCCGGCCGTGGGGCCCGTCGATCATGGTCGTCGCCTCGATACGACGCGTCCCGTGCCCCACCGGCCGTGTGCCCTCCAGCGTTCGGCTTCAACGCTCGGCGAGGATCGCCTCCGCTTCGGCCAGCGTCAGCTGCTTGTTGTACAGCCGATCCCCCGGCTCCGCGATCCCCTTGACGGCATCGAGCGCCCCCAGCCATAGCGCTCCGAACCCGAGCTGCTCGATGATCTCCCGCGCGGCCGCCTCGGCCTTGCCGTCGGACGCCGCAAAAGGTATCACCCGCCGCTGGGCCGCCGGCTTGGCCCGATCTCCCTCCACGCGCAGGTGCTCGAAGTAGATCGTGTTGAACGCCTTGGCCACATGAGCCTGCGGCACCTGCCGATGCACGTACTCGCTGTGCGTCAGGCCCCCCAGATCCATCGGCCCATCGCGCCCCGGATAGTAGTTGGACGCGGTGATGAGCACCTTCCCGGCCAGCGCGGCCGCGGGCAGCGTGGCGACCTTGCCGAAGGGGATCGCCTCGATGACGACCTCTCCGGCCTGCGCCGCTTCCTCCACGGTCGCCGCGCTCGCCCGCGGCCCGAGCGACTCGACCAGCCCAGCGAGGGTCTGCGGCCCGCGCGAGTTGGCGATGATCACCTCGTGGTCCCGCTCGACCAGAAGCTTGGCCAGGGTGGCACCAATGTTGCCCGCTCCGATGATCCCGATCTTCATGGGTTCCGTCCTCCGAGTCGCGCAGTCTACCGCCATCGGAGCATCCACCGTTACGCCATCACGGGCGTACACATTGAGCGACACCATAGCGCTATAGCGACGCCCTGCTCCCCCCTTGTTCACCCCACACCTTCAAGCCCGCACCACCACCACCCTCCGCCCGCTCGCCGACCGAGCCTCCGCGCTCCCCACCCGCTGGGCCACCGGCGGCGCATCGGGCCGACGGTCGAAGATCACCAGCCACCCGGCATCCAGGCCCAGCCCCTCCAGGTAGCCATCGAGCTGCTCCAGCCCCTCGGTCAACGGGTCGGGCGCCCGTGGCCGCCACACCTTGATCTCGATCGCCAAGGTCCGCCCCGCGTACCGCAGGCACAGATCCATGCGACCCCGCCCAATCGCATACTCGCGCTCGATCGACCCCCCGTTGACCACCCGATGCAGGAACGCCATCAGCACCAAGTGCGGCGCGATCTCATGATACGGCGCGCTCCCGAGCAGCGGCTCACCGTGCTGGCGCCAAAACGACAAGAACGCCGCCAGCAATGCCACTTCGTCCAGTTCCCCGGCGGGGGTCAGCCACGTCGTCGGGATCCGCGGCAGGGTATCGCTCGTGCCCCCGGCCAGGGCTCGCACGATGATCTCCCGATAGATCGGATTGGCGACCTCGAGTCCTCCCTCCGCCGAGCGACTGAGCAGCCCCAGATCGATCACGAACCGTCGGTCATCCTCCGGCACGTCGCCCATGAGCTCGCCGGCCAGCATCGGCTCGAGGATCCGACGCACCCGCGGCTCTCGCAGTCGCTCCATCAAGCTGTCGAGGTGGGTATCTTGGCGCCGGATGAGCTGTTCCTTAGCCTCGCCCACGTGCTCCGCAGTGATCGATTGGCCCGGATCCGGTACGAACACCTCCGTAATCTGCCGCGCCAACGCATTGATCAGCCAAGGCTGGCCCCGGGTGAGCGCATAGGCCCGCTCGACCGCCTCCGGGCTCCACACCTGACCGGTCTGCGCGGTGTGCTGCTCATAAAGAGCACCCACCTCCTCGGCGGTGAAGCCTCGAAGCATGATCGACTCGGCCTTGATGTTGAATGGGCTCGCCGAGCCCATTCGGCCTTTGCTCCCTGAGCGCACCTTGTAGTCGCGCACGTCGCGGAGACCCACCAGAGCAAGCGACGCGGGAAAACTCTCCGGTCGCGTGGCATAGCCCGCACGGATCTGCCGCAGCGTGGAGATCAACGTCTCATCCTGCAGCGCATCAATCTCGTCGAGGAACACCACCAGCGGTCGGGGTGATGCACGCGCCCAGGCGGCCAAGGCGACGCGCAAGCGATTGCCCGGGTCCGCATCGGGCCACCGCGGAGGCTGAAGTTCGGGTGACAACCAAGCTTCCGCTGACTCCCGCCACGACCCGAGGATCGCCAGCTCCGCGGCGCCAGTATCGTCGGAAAATGGAGCCCCTTGCTCCATCGTCAGCAACACCGCTGCGTACTGCCCCTCCGCGGTCAGCTCCTGAGCCAATGTCAGTAGCGCCGTGGTCTTGCCCACCTGCCGGGGCGCGTGCAGCACGAAGTAGAGCTCTTGGTCGATGAGCCGGCGGACCTCGGGCAACCTCCCCAACACCGGCACCGTGTAGTGGCGAGAGACCCGATTGGGGCCCGCGGTATTGAAGAACCGAGCCACACCCAACCTTGCGGTGCGATCCCGACCCCGTCAAGCCACCCCGAGCGCTCGACTCGGACTCACGCCCACCCCCTCGGAGTCCACGCTATCCTCTACGTCCCCAAGGCCTCACCCATGACCCCACCCATGCTCCCACGGATCCGCGACTTCGAGCACGTCGTCTTCTTCACCGGCGCCGGCATGTCCGCGCAGAGCGGCGTGCCGACCTACCGCGGCAAGGGGGGGATCTGGAAGGACTACGACTACGAAAACTGCGCCTGCCAGACCGCGTTCGATCGCGATCCCGAGCACGTGTGGGAGTTCCACAACTACCGCCGAGAGCTCGTCGCCAAGTGCGAGCCCAACGACGGCCACCGCCTCATCGCCCGCTGCGAGCAGGTCCGCCCCAATGTCACGGTGGTCACCCAGAACATCGACGGCCTGCACCAAGCCGCGGGTAGCCAAAGGGTGCTCGAGCTGCACGGCAGCCTGTGGAAGGTCCGCTGCGACGCCTGCGACTGGAGCGAGCTCGACCGCTCCGCCCCCGTGAAAAACCTCTGCTGCCCCGCGTGCGTCAAGGCCTACAAGCGCCCGCACATCGTGTGGTTCGGCGACTCGCTGTTCCCGGCGGTGCTCGAGCAGGTTGCGCAGGCGCTGCGCACCTGCGATCTGCTGATCTCGATCGGTACCTCGGCGGTCGTCTACCCCGCCGCCGACATGCCGCTCATCGCCAAGCAGGTCGGCGCAACGCTGGTGGAGGTCAACCCCGAAGAGACTCCACTCAGCTACGCCTACGACCACCATATGCGTATGTCAGCGACCGCCGCGCTCGCCGAGCTGGCCGAGGGCCTCGAACCGGCCCCAACCTGACCGGCCCCGACCCCCTGAGCCGCTCCTACTCGCCGCTCCTACTCGCCGCTCCTACTCGCCGCTCCTACTCGACGGTGAACGGCAAGACGGCCAGCTCCTGGTCGTCCGCGTCGAGCACGATCGCCTTGAACGACCCTGCCTTGCGCATGGTCCGGTAGGCCCGGGTGCGATGCAGCTTGCGCGTGCCGATCACCACGCCGGTCGGAGGGCTGCGGCGGCCGGTCTTGACGTTCTCCCAGGTGACCCGCACCGACAGCGGCTCCTCGCCTTCGTTGCGCGACTCGATGAATAGGTTGACTCGCGTCCCCTCGGCGAAGGTCGTGGCCGGGTCGACCGGCTGACGATTCTCCATGCCGTGAGCGAGGACCAAGCGAAGCAGCTCGGCGTCGGGACCCAGAGCGATGGGCGTGACCAGCTCGGCCCCGGTGGCGGTCACCGGCGATCCCGACTCAGCCTCGGTCGGCTCCGCCGGATCGGCCGCCGGATCGGCTCCCGGATCGGCTCCCGGATCGGCTCCCGGATCGGCCGCCGGATCGGCTGCGGTGGGCTCAACCTCCGCCGTCGGCGTCGCCGGATCGACTGCGGTGGGCTCAGCCTCCGCCGTCGGCGTCGCCGGATCGGACGGCGTCGCCGATCCATCGCTCGGCTTGAGCGTCGGCTCACCGGAGGGCCGCCCTGCCAAAGCCCCCGCCGGATCGCCCGAGGCCGGCGTGACCTTGGCCGCCTTCGGCGTCTTCGCCTGCGCTGGAGCCTTCTTGCTGCCCGCCTTGGCGAGCGCCGCCTTGGATGCGGGTGCCTTGCTGGACTTGGGCTTGGCGTCCGCGCCACCGTCACAGGCAACGACCAAGCACAAGGCCAACAGACCAGAGAAACGAGCGAAGCGTGGTGTCATGGCCGGGCTCCAACGCATGCTCGATGACTACCATTCCCCGACCCCCCAAACCCGCGCACGATGAACATCACCCGACCGGCTGCCCGGCAGGACGACCCGCCGAGACCATAATCGGCCACCCGACGCGTCGGGACCACTGCGACCCTGCGTGCGCGCGCATCGGCAAGACCCCGACACACCCGACCGATCGGATCGCGCCCATTAAAGGTGCGTGGTCGCGCCTTCCCCCCGGTCGCACGGCTCCGCCGGCCCCGCGAACGAAACGAAAACACACACGATCCCAGCGAGTTGGCCGCAAGACACGCCGTCGGGCTACCTTTCGTCGCACCGACGAACCCCGGAGATCACGGCATGAGCACGATCGTCGACGTTCACGCGCGACAAATCCTCGACTCCCGAGGCAACCCCACTCTCGAAGTCGAGGTGACCACCGAGCTGGGCAACGTCGGCCGGGCGGCCGTGCCCTCGGGAGCGAGCACCGGCGAGTTCGAAGCCCACGAGCTGCGCGACGGCGACCCCGATCGCTTCATGGGCAAGGGGGTGACCCGAGCCGTCGCCAACGTCAACGACGAGCTGGCCGCGGTGGTGGCCGGGCTCGATGCCTGCGACCAGGCCGGCCTCGACCATGCGATGCTGGCCGCCGACGGCACACCCAACAAGAAGCAGCTGGGCGCCAATGCGCTGCTGGGGGTCTCGCTCGCCGCCGCCCGGGCAGCGGCCGAGGACGTCGGGTTGCCGCTGTTCCGCTACCTGGGCGGCACCCTGGCCCGCACGCTGCCGGTGCCGCTGATGAACGTGATCAACGGAGGCGCTCACGCCGACAACAACCTCGACTTCCAGGAGTCGATGATCGTGCCCCACGGGTTCGACACCTTCCCTGAGGCGCTCCGCGCCGGGGTGGAGGTGTTCCACACCCTCAAGCGCATGCTCAAAGAGGCGGGCAAGACCACCGCGGTGGGCGACGAAGGAGGCTTCGCCCCCGATCTGAGCAGCAACGCCGAGGGCCTCGAGCTGCTGGTGCGCGCGATCGAGGCGGCGGGCTATCGACCGAGCGATCAGATAAGCGTCGCCCTAGACGTGGCCGCCTCGGAGTTCTACGACAAGGACAAGAAGGTCTACACCCTGGCCGGCGAGGGCGGACGCGAGCTGGACGCGGCCGGCCTGGTCGATCTCTACGCCGAGCTGTGCAACCGGTACCCCTTGGTCTCGATCGAAGACGGGATGGACGAGGAAGACTGGGACGGCTGGAAGACGCTGACCGACACGGTCGGCGACCGCGTGCAGTTGGTGGGTGACGACCTGTTCGTCACCAACCCCGACCGCCTGGCCCGAGGCATCGAGATGGGGGTGGCCAACGCCCTGCTGGTCAAGGTCAACCAGATCGGCACGCTTACGGAGACCCAGGTGGCCATGCGCACCGCCCATCGGGCGCGCTACCGCTGCGTGGTCTCGCATCGCAGCGGAGAGACCGGCGACGACTTCATCGCCGATCTCGCGGTGGCGCACGAGTCCGGCCAGATCAAGACCGGCAGCGCATCGCGATCGGACCGCATCGAGAAGTACAACCAGCTGCTGCGCATAGGCGAGCTACTCGGGGCCGAGGCGTGCTTCCCAGGCAAAGAGATCTTCGGGGCCCGCTAGGCGCCCCCGGTCCGTCCCCGGGCTCGCGCAACGACCCCCGGCGGCGAGGTTGGGCCTGCGCCGGACTGGGCCTGCTGCTGTTTGCCCTGGCGCCGAGGGTGGCCCCGGCACACGTGACCGAGCCATCCACCGCCGAGCCGTCCAACGCCGAGCCGTCCAACGCCGAGCCGTCCAACGCCGAGCCGTCCACCGCCGAGCCTCCCTCGACGCCGCACAACGAGGCCGAGGCGCCCGCAACCACCGAGGGGATCCCCGTGCTCGACGAGGCCACCGTGGGCGGCCCCACCCTCGAAGACGGGCTCCTTCCCTGTGGCCTTCGGGTCATCATCGCGCAGGACGCAACCCTCCCGGTGGCCGCGGTGGTGCTGGCCATCGACACCGGCACCGAGGACGACCCCCCGAGCCAGCCCGGGTTGGTCCACGCGCTGGCGTATCACCTGCTGCAGGGCAACCGCGAGCTGACCCCCGCGGGCGCGGCCGCGCTGGTCCACGATCGCGGCGGGATCACCTCGCTGGCCGTCGGCCCGGCCCAGGTGCGCTACGAAAGCCTGATCCCCCTGTCGGCGCTCTCGGAGGTGCTGTGGGCCGAATCCCAGCGACTCCGCGCCCCGACGGTCAGCGCCGAGCTGTGGTCGAGCACGCTGCGCTGGGCTCGACGCGATCCGTCGCTGAAGTGGCGCGCCCCGGCCGAGGCGATGGCCGCCGCCCACGGCATGCCCGGGCTCGCGCACGACGGCCGGCAGGTCCCGGCGGCCCTGGGGCAGATGGTGCCGCGTGCGATCGGGCAAGCCCTGGCCGAGCGCTTCCAGTACTCGGCCGCCACCTTGGTGGTGGTCTCGCCCCATCCACCCCCCAGACTGCGCGACGCGATCACCGAGATGTTCGACACGCTGCCTCCCGCCACTCGGCACGCTCGCGATCGCATGCCCCGCTGGCGCACGGGTAGCGTGCCGCAGACGCTGCCGCTGGCCAAGGAATCGGGCACACGCTTCGTGTGGCCGGTAGCGCCCCACCCCGCCGGCCTCGATCAAGCCACCGTATTCTGCAAGGCGATCAACCGGCAACGGCGGCGTCCGGGCGAACCCAGCCGCGCCCGCCTGCGCTGCGATCTCGACGAGGATCCCCGGCGCGCCACGATGACCCTGCGCGCCAGCGGCGTCGATGATCCGCTGGCCCTGCTCACGATGCGGATCGAACGGCTCGAGCAAGGCGAAGACGAGTCGCTGGTGGAGCGCCAGCGCCAGATCGTCCTGCGCGACCGGCAGCAGCAACTGCGCAGCGCGCTACCGCTGGCCCGCCGACTGTCGGCCGCGGGCCCGCGCGACCGCACCGAGCCCGGCTGGCGCACACGCCCGGTGGCGGCGCTGACCGGCCTGGCCGTGCTGTCGGTCCCGTGGACGAGCCGCACCTTCGGCCCTCACCTTCGGCCGGGTGCTGCGATCCACCTGGTCCCCTCGCAGGGCAAGCCAAAGGCCAAGCCGAAGGACCATCCGGAGGTCCAGCCGTGACACACCACCGACCCGCCCGTGCCCGTGCCCGTGCCCGTGCCGGGCTGAGCGTGCTGGTGCTCCTCGCCGGGTTGGCCGCTTGCAAGCGCAGCCGAGCACCGATCGTCGAAGAGGTCTGGGACGAAGCGCCCCCGGTGGGTGAGACCGAGGCGCTCGCCAGCCTGGCCCCCCCGTGGCCCGCCCCGGCCCGGGCCAAGCTCGACAATGGGCTCATCACGTTCTGGCTGCACGAGCCCACGGCCCCGGTCAGTCACGTGCGTCTGCTGCTGCCGGTCGGCGACGCCGAGCCGCTGCGCTCGGCCGCGGTGGTGTCGGTCCTACAGGCCCACATCACCCAGACCCTGGCCAGCCGCGGCCGCAACCGTGGGCTCTGGGTACAGGCCGAGCGCGCGCCGGATCGGGTGGAGATCGTGGTGCACGGGGCCACCGCGGAGACTCGACGCAGCCTGGAGCTTCTGGCCACCGTGCTCTCGGCCCGCACCCCCACCGCCGGCCTGGAGGCGGCGCGCAACGACGTGATCACCCGCCTGCCGGGGCCGGTCACCCCCGACGAGCGGGCCACCGCGGCGCTGGTCGAGTCCTTGCTGGGTCGCCCGGCGGGCAGCCAACGAGCCGAGCGCGCGGCGGTGGAATCGACCAGCCGCGACGCCTTGCTGGAGGGCTGGCGGATCTTGGCCGATCCCCGACGGGCCGTGCTGGTGGTGCACGCGGCCGACGAAGCCAGCGTGCACCGAGACACCCTGGCCACCGTGGCCGAGCGCTGGCGAGGACAGGGACGCCGCCGGATGATCGAGCAGGCCCTGCCGCGCTTGCGGACCACCGCCCCGGTGCCCGACGCCTCGGGGCGTCTGCTATCAGAGCCCGTCACCCCGCTGACGGTGCTCCCCGGCCCGGAGGGCAAGGCGGTGCTGATGTTCGGCCGCGTGCTACCCACCGCCACCGCCACCGAGCGCAGCCTCGCCCGCCTCGCCCAACGCCTGCTGCAAGAGGAGCTCGACGCCCGACTGGTCGTTCATGGCGAGCGCTCCCTGTTCATCGTGCGCGTGCCGCTGTCGAGCCGCGAGCCCGACCGCAGCACCACCGAGGCGATCGACGCCCTGGTGGCGCTGGGCTCCACCCGTCAGCCAACCCAGCGCCTGTTTCAGACGGCCCAGCTATGGCTGGGGGCACGCGTGGTCCAGGCCAGCCTCGACGGCGAGGACTGGACCGCCCTGTGGAGCGAGGCTATCGATCTGTCGAGCCGCGACGAGGACATCACCGCCGCGCTCGCCCGCGACGCCAGCGGCATGCTGGCGCCGGATCCCGAGGCCCTCCAGCAGTGGATGGAGCGCTGGCTCGATCCCCGAGGCGGCCAGCCCGGCTGGCGCTGGGTGGTGGCCGGGGCCTCCAACGCCGATCGGCGCAAGCTCGCCCGGATCACCGCGCTGACCGAGTAAACGCGCAGATTACGCAAGTCGCACCGTCCCGCGCCTTCACGCGACGGCCCACGGTGGTGTCGGAGAACCGACACCGACGGGGGCCGGACCGGGCGTTACCATGGGCGCCACGCTCCCGTGCATACCCCCGGGCCATTTGCGTTCTTGATCTTCTTTCTGTGGATCCCCGTCTCGGCGGTGATCTTTGCGCAGAACAAGCCCCGTCGCGCCGCGTTCCTGGTGGTGATCGGGGGCACGATGTTCTTGCCCGAGCTGGTCGCCTTCGACGCGCCGATCCTCCCGCCGATCAACAAGCACTCGCTGGTCTGCGTGGTGGCGTTCGTCGGCCTGTTCTTCACCTCGAAGAACCGCTGGCAGCGGATGCGCCTGTTGCGAGGGATCCAGCTGTTCTTCTTCATCATGGTGATCGGGAACATCGGCACGGCGCAGACCAACCCGGAGAGCTTCGTCTTCGGCGGCAAGCTGGCCTGGGAGGGCGGTCCTCGCTTCCCGGTCGTGGTGATCCCGGCGCTCAAGAAGACCGAGTTCATCTCGATGTCGATCGAGGACTTCTTCAAGTTCATCATGCCCTTCGGCGTAGGGCAGATGCTCGTGCAGAGCCGAGACGACCTCATCGTCTTCCTCAAGGCGTACGTCTTTTGCTGCGTGATCTACGTGCCGCTGATGCTCTACGAGGGCGTGATGAGCCCGCAGATCCACCGCATGGTCTACGGCTACCACGCGCTGTCGTTCGGCCACAACGTGCGCGGCGATGGCTTCAAGCCGGTGGTGCTCATGCAGAGCGGCCTGGGGCTGGCGATGTTCCAGTTCGTGGGCCTCACCGCGGCCCTGGTCCTGGCGCGGCTCGGCCACCGGATCAAGCCGTACATGTCGGCGGGCATGGCGGCGATGATCATCTTCTTTGCGCTGTCGGTCTCGCGCAACGTGGGCGTGATGATCTACAGCGCCGCCGCGATCCCGCTGATCCGATGGATGGGGCCGCGCACGATGACCCGGGTGGGCTTCGTGCTGGCGGTGATCTTCCTGACCTTCCCGATCACCCGCGCCAAGAACTGGTTCCCCGCCGACGAGATCATCGCCTACGCCGAGTCCAAGAGCCCCGAGCGCGCCCAGTCGCTGGGTATGCGCTTCGACAACGAGATGATCCTCATCGAGCACACCCAGCAAAAGCCCTACTGGGGCTGGGGCTCCTTCGGACGCAACCGCCGCTACGACCCCGACTCGGGCCGCGACATCTCCGTCACCGACGGTGAGTGGGCGATCCACTACAGCGTGCGAGGGGCGATCGGGGTGGTCAGTTGGTTTTGGATGATCACCCTGCCGTGTCTTTGGGGCACACGCTTCATCCGAAAGGTGCTCGACCCCACCGATCGAGTCTTGCTGGGCGCCATCACCCTCACCGCCGCGATCAACGCGGTGGATCTGCTGCCCAATTCGTCGTTCACCATGGTGCCGATCGTCTACTCGGGAATCGTGTGCGGCTACCTTCAGCATCTGAGCCGCAAGGCCGCCGGCAAACCGGAGTAACCGACCCTCGCGATCACGCGCCCGAGCCTTCTGCGGCGGCGCATCGCGCGATGGGGTGACGCTCCCACGCTAAAGGTGCTACATCCCCCCGGCCTTACGGGCTGCCCTGCTGCCCCAAAAACAAGGGACACCCACGACATGCTGCGCTCGGTCTGGTCCACCGCCCTCCTGTCTTTTTCTCGCCCACCCCTCAGCCTAGCCCTGGGCCCGACCCTGGGCCTAGCCCTAGGCCTGACCCTGGCCGCGGCCCCCGGCTGCATCGGCAAGCGCCGTCCGGCGGCCGGCCAAGAGGCCAAGGCCAAGGCGTCCACGCCGACCGCCCCCGTCGCGCTGGTCCAGCCCGAGGACGTCGACGACCGCTTCGATGTGCTGGTCGAGGGCGAGCGGGTGCGGGTGCGCTACGACGAGCGCGACCCGGCCATGGGCGCGGCCGAGCCCCTGGTGACGATCGTCGAGTTCAGCGATTTCCAGTGCCCGTTCTGCTCGCGCCTGGCCGACACCCTGCACGACGTAGCCCGCGAGTACCGGGACGAGGTGAAGCTGGTGTTCAAGCAGCTGCCCCTGCCCATGCACGCCAACGCCGAGCCGGCGGCCCGTGCCGCCCTGGCCGCCCATCAGCAGGGCAAGTTCTGGGAGCTCCACGACACGCTGTTCGCCAACCAAAAGGCGCTGGGTGATGCCCAGCTGGCCACCTACGCCAGCGCCGCCGGGGTCGACATGAACCGGTGGCGCAAGGACTTCCAAAGCGACGCGATCAAGACCCACGTGGCCGACGACAAGGCGCTGGCCACCACGCTGCAGATCCGCAGCACGCCCACCTTCTACGTCAACGGCAAGTTCTTCAAGGGCGCCCAGCAGCCCGAGCAGGTCCGCGCGATCATCGATCAAGAGTTGCTCGCCGCGCGCACGCTGCTCCAGGCGGGAGCGGCCCGCGGGGAGCTCTACGCCCGATTCCTGCACGCGGCGCCCGAGCTGCCCGGGTGGAAACCGAAGGCCAAGGAGCCCGGCAAGCCCGCCGAGCCGGCGACCCCCGACACTCCGGCTGCCGAGCCCGCTGCCGAGCCCGCTGCCGATCTGGATGCCGACCACGTCCCCGGCCAACCCAGCCGCGTCACCAACTACGCGGTGCCGATCGGACAGGGGCGTCCCTCCCGTGGGCCCGCCGATGCGCTGGTGACGATCGTGGAGTTCGGGGCCTTCGACTGCGACGAGTGCCGTGCGGTCCAGCCCGCCCTCGACAAGCTGCTCAAGAAGTACCCCAAGGACGTACGGCTGGTGTTCCGGCAGCTGGCCGAAGAGATCCCACCGCGGCGCATGGCCCAGCTTGCGCTGGCCGCCCACGCCCAGGGCAAGTTCTGGGCGGCGCACGACGAGCTGATGGCGATGGAGGGAGAGTTCGACCCCGAAACGGCCAAGACCTTCCCCCAAACGCTCGGCCTGGACGAGACCAAGTTCAGCGCCGATCTACGCGACCGTAGCGAGGGTGGGCCCATCGATCTGATCCAAAAGGACGTAGCCGCGGCCAAGGTGTTCCAGGGCTCTACGCCAGCGCCGGCGTTCTATGTCAACGGTCGCTTCATCAGCGGCAACGCCTCGTTCGAGGAGCTCGACAAGCTCGTGGTCGAGGAAAAAGCGAAGGCCGAGGCGTTCTTGGCCGACAAGAAGGTTCCGCGGGCGAAGCTCTACGAGGCCATGCGCGCGACGTGGCGCGGGTATGACCGCGCCCAAGCACCGTAGCCCAAGCGCCGTAGCCCAAGCGCCGTCAGGCCCAGTCAGGCGGGCGGGGGCTGGTCGTCGTGTACCTGCACGTCGACCTCGCGACGGCCATCGGGGTGGTCGGTGATCTGGACGTCGATCTCGCCCTGCACGCCCTTGGCACGTAGATCGTCGATGATCTGCTGGCGCAGGGCATCGGGCGGCAGATCGACCCCTTCGAGCGGCGGGGTGGCGGGTTCCTCGTCGAGAGACGAGACGTCGACCTGGGCGACATAGGGAAACTCGGTCTGCACGGCCTGGGCCAGCTGCTGATCGGCCGGCATGTCGTGACCCCAAAGCTCCACGGTGAGCTCCGCATCGCCCGACGCGGACGACTTGCGCACGGCGGCCTTGGCCTGCGCCACGTCGGCCTGGCTCTCGATGTGCTCGACCAGCGTGGCGATCTGCTCGGTGCTGGCGTGCGCAGCGGGGACCCAGAGCTCCACGCGGCGCCCCTGCATGGGGGCCGCCGCGTCGCGGTCGGCCGAGGCGTCGGGGGTGGGCAGCTCGTCCTCCACCGGGCCGGCGCAGCCAAGGGGCACCAGCAACAGCGGGATCGCAGCGAGGGTGAGGAAGGTACGGCGGGTGTCCATGTCGGTTCGCTCTACGGACGAGCGAGCGGATGGTGACCGATCCCGGCACGGACCCCCGAAGAATGCCGCAAGGCACGCAGATCTGCTCGCGCTGTGGGTGAGGCGTCGAACGAGCGCCCCGTTTGTCACCGCCCCGCCGCACGAGCGCCCGCGGATGCTGACGCCTCAAACCCTCGAAGGGCATCGCCGCCCGAGCGCGGGCCCCCTGCAGTCGAACGAGCCCGGCCTTTGTCACCAACGCGCGGCATGACCTCCATCATGAAGGCACCTTGATTTTCCATTGAAGAGTGAGCGCCAGCCCCCGTGAATCTTCACAGACGACCGAGGCACCGAGGACGATCCGGGGCCATCGGGGGTATCGGGGACATCATGGACACATATTCGACATCGGCCAGTGATCTAGACGGACTGCGATCGCGCAGGATGCATGAACGACTCATCGAGGTTCCACCTCGACCCAACCTGGCGGACTACTCGGTCCACCTTCAACGCCCGAACGCGGTGGTCATGACCAGGCCCAAGCCCGAGAACGGGCTCGGAGGTGAGCTGGTGGACTTTGCCGCCAAGCAGGCGCTGCAAAAGCTCTTTGGCGGAGAGCCTACCGGCCAGGCGATCAAGGTCCTACGGGACGAGCTGATCCGACTGTACAACGATGCGCCCCGAGGGACGCAGTATGCGGTCATCGGTGCGGTCGGCGTCGGCGTCTTGGCGCATACGATCACCAACATCGACGAGGTGCTCGAGCAGCTAGGGAACGCCACCTACGACATCCGGGTACCGGTGCAGGTGCTGGGCATCGAGGGTGTCAAGCTCACGATGCAGGTCGCGCTCGACGACTTCAACCCGCGGCTGAGCCAGGTAGTGCTCCAGCTCAGCAACGTGCTGAGCGGAACGCTGACCGTCAAGCACAACCTCGACCGGAACGCGACCGACCTCGGGTGGACTCTCATTGAAGGCACCCATGTGTTTCGGGTCAATGTCGGCGGGCTTGGGACAGCGAACCCCAGTGTCGGCGCCAACCTCAAGATCACGTTCTGAACGAGCTCACGGCCACGGTGCTCCGCGATGCTCCGTGGTGGATCGTAGCAGCGCGCGACAGTACGCCGCGTATGCCGTGGTACGTGGGATCGGCGTTGACCGGCTCGACATCTTGGACCAAACAGTCTAATATCTGGACATGGATCCTCGCCCGGCTCCACACGCGGCTCCCCGGCCCACCCGGGCATCCTCGGGTTGAGCGCATGGCCCGACGGACGGACGCACGTGAGTCGCTGCTGGCGGCCGGAGTCGAGCTGTTCCTCGAAGGGGGCTACGACTTTACGGGGACCAACACGATCCTTGAGCGGGCATCTGCCCCGCGGGGCTCCTTCTATCACCACTTTGGAGACAAGCTGGGCTTTGCACTGGCCACCGCCGAGCACTACTACGAACGGCATCTACCGCTGCTCGATCGGATCCTCGCCGACGAGGCCTGCACCCCGTTGCAGCGGCTGCGTCGGTACTTCGAGGTCATGCGGCACAGCTATGAGCAAGAAGGCTGGAGCAAGGGGTGCCTTTTGGGCATGCTCAGCCAGGAGCTGGCCGATCGCGAGCCCGAGGCCCGCGAGGCCCTGGCCGCGCTCTTCGGCCGCTGGCGTCACCGCCTGGCCGCCGGCCTGCGCGAGGCGCAAGCCCACGGCGAGCTCGGCAAGGACGAGGACTGCGACGAGCTGGCGAGCGCACTGCTCGAAGGCTGGGAAGGAGCGCTGATGGCGATGAAGGTCGCCAAGAGTGGCGCTCCACTCGATCGCTTCATGCAGGTCACCCTCGACCGGCTCCTGACCCGAGGTTGAGGTCTCTATGCCGAGGCCGGCTCGGCATGCCGGGCGGCTGCGGCGCCCGGCCTCGGTCTTGCCCAAGCGGAACTAAGAGGGACAACGAGATCGGCCTGCGGTCTCGCTGCCGCCGGTGTCGCGTGTGCCCGACACCGGGGGCGATAGCGGTCGAGTGAAAATCCGCGTCGATCATCTAGACGAATATGATTAGACAAATCAGTCTAGACAAATCAGTCTAATCGCAGCCACACGGTCGATGTTTGCGACGGGGAAGCGAGACATCTCGCTGGCGATAAACCGCACCGCCGGGTGATGAGCCCCCGTCGCGTGCTCGCCAATACCCGCCCCTTCTCGACCTCTCGGAGATTGTTCGATGATCCAGTACACCACCCTCGGCACCAACAACCTTCAGCGCTCCGCCCGCTTCTACGACGACCTACTGGCCTCTGTGGGCGCAAAGCGGGTCATCGAGCTCAAGCGCATGAACGGGGCATTGCCGCCTTGGCCCTCGATCATCGTCACTACGGGCAGAGCGGCGGCGAGCCCCGCCAGTACGAACACCACGGCCACAAGGTCGAAGATCTGCGGGCCGAGCTCGACGCCCTCGCCGAGCACGAGGCGGTCGACGCCGGGCGCCTCGGAGCGGTGGGCGTGTGCCTGGGGACCGGCTACGTCATGTGGGCCTCGGTCGACAACCCGAGAGTCCGCGCCATCGCCGGGGTCGCCGGCTACTACCGCGACACCGAGCAGATGCGCGCCAACGACCCCGAGGGATTCGACGCCAAGGTCGCCCAGGGAATCGCCGCGCGCGAGCACTACCAAAGAACCGGCGAGGTCATCACGATCCCGGCGGTTGCCCTCGAGGGCGACGCAGCCATGACCCTACGCGACACCTTCGACTACTACGGCACCCCGCGCGCTGGCGTCCCCAACTACACCAACGCCTTCGCGGTGATGTCTCGCGAGCACTTCCTGCCCTTCGACGTGCAGCGCGCCGCCCCACGGATCGCGGCACCGGTGCTCATGATCCACTCCGAGCGAGCCCTGTCTCCCCAATGGGCGCGCCGCTATCACGACGCGCTGACCGTGCCCAAGGCCATGCACTGGGTCGAGTCGAAGGGGCAGACCGATTTCTACGATCACCCCCGGCTGGTCGAGGAATCGACCGATCGGATCGCGGAGCACTTGCACACCCACCTGGGATAGGCGATCGATGACACCCAGCCCCAAAGATCAGCGCTCCATGACCTGGATCGTCGGCGTGGGCCCCACCCGGGGCCTGGGCGCCGCGCTCGGTCGTCGCTTCGCCCGCGGCGGATCGACCGTGCTACTGACCGGCCACACCCGACAACCCCGAAGCGCATGGACCCACGAGCTCGATCTGCGGCCGTTCAGCGAGCCCTTTTGAGGCAGAGCGAAAACGCGGTCGGCTCCGCTCAAGGCACGGGATGCTCGGCGAGCCACGCGTCCACTTTGGAGGCGTGCGCATGCTCGCCGCGGGCCGCGAGCGCGAGCCGTCGTGCCCGGGCCCGCTGCGAGGGCTCGGACCAAAGCGCACGAGCCAGCACGAAGCGGGCCTTGGCGAGCCGCTTGGGCGGCTCCTGAGCCCCCTCGAGGATCGAGATCGCCCGCTCGGCGTGTGCACGCGCCACCGCCGGCTCACCCAGGGCAAGCCGGACGGTGGCCAGCTCGACCAAGGCGACGCTCACGTAGGGATGCTCCTTGCCCAGCGCGCGCTCCCACGTCCGCAGGGCTTGCTGGTACCCGTGCGCGGCTCGTTCGTACGCGCCCTCACACTCGTCGGCGCTGGCCAGGTTGTTCTGGCTGAGGCCCGTCGACGGGTGCTCATCGCCCAGCGCCCGCCGCTGGATCTCCAGCGCCCGCACGAACAACGAGCGCGCCTGCGCACACTGACCCTGTCGTTGGATCACCAACCCGAGGCTATTGAGGCTTCGGGCCACGTCGGGATGGTCTGGCCCGAGCACCCGCTCACGGATCTGCAGGGCCTGCTCGTGCCGCCTTCGGGCCCGCTCGGGCTCGCCATCGAGCGAGTGCATGCGGGCCAGGCTATAAAGACTCGCCGCCACCCGACGATGCTCGGACCCAAACGCGCGCACGTACATCTGGTAGGTGCGCTCGAACAAGGCCGCGGCCTCGGCCTCGCTGTTACCCTGGTTCATCAGCGAAGCGGCCAAACCATCGAGGGTCATGGCGAGCTCGGGATGGTCCGGCCCGAGCAAGCGCTCTTGGATCCGAGCCGCGCGCCGCAGCATGCCCTCCGCCTGCTCGTGCCGAGCCTGCTGGGTGAGCACGGTGGACATGTCGAGCAGCGCGACCGCGACCTTGGGGTGCTCGCCGCCGTGGATCTCGATCGTCGCGTCGAGCGCTCGCTCGTACATGCGCTCGGCCTCGGCATACCGACCTTGCTCGAGCAGTAGCCGGCCCATGCGAGCAACGATCCCGAGTACGCTCGGATCGCCCGCCCCGAGCTCGGCCTCGCCGAGCTCGATCGCACGCTGCAACCACGTATGCGCGTCGGCATAGTGCCCCTGGTCGGACAGGATCGAGCCCAGGGTCGTCATGCTCTTGACCCGCTCCTCGGTAACCTCGCTGTACATCGCCAGCGGGATCGCGATCTTTGCCCAGACCGCGCCCTCGGCGTAGCGGTCCTGCCTGACCCCCACCACGAAGGCCAGCCGTCGCGCGGCCTGGGTCGCCACCGCGAGATCGCCATGCTCGAGGGCCAGGATGTGGGCCTCCAGCAGATCCCGCTCGGCATCAGCGTACCGCCCGTCGTCATCGCTCAGCGAGCCACGCAGCAGGATCGACTCCGCCTGCAGCGGCCCGTATCCCAGCACCCGGGCTCGCTCCACCACGGGCGAGAGCTGCGCCAACGCGTGCGCATACCGCCCTAGCGTTTGCTCGGATCGCACCTGGGCCAGACGTTCCCGCTGCTCCTCGACCGCTGCGGCCGTGGACGGATCGACCGGCGGCGGCACCCGCTGTTGCTGCGCGCGCAGTTGGTCGACTGTGTCGCACAGCGACAGTCCCGGTAGCTCCCAGACCAAGGTGAGCGCCTTGTTCGGCGATTGTGCGTCTTGCTCAGCGCTGCGCCGCGCAAGGGCTTGCACTGCCGCCTCGAAGTGCTGGCGCCGCTCACCCAGGCAGATCATGCGTAGATCCATCACCGCCTCGCTCTGCTCTCGGGTGATCCGCGTGGCCTCGCAGATCCCTTGGTGGGCCTCGATCCACTGCTGGGCGTAGTGATCGAGCTCGGACTCCACCTCGAGCCAGAACGGCGAGGGCTCTTGTTGATCCCAGGCCTGCCTGACCTGCTCACGACGCGTTGGGTTCCAGACCCTCTCGAGCGCCGTCGAACTCCCGGTGCACCGTAGATCCGAGCGAACCCAGGAGGTGACGCCCACCGCCCCGAGCACGACGCCCACCGACAGCGTGACCACCGTCGGCCACCGGCGCCGGCGCGGCTTGACCAGCGAGCGGAGCTGCCCCAGCAAGACCGCCATCGAGGGCCACCGCTGCTCGGGCCGCGGAGCCAAACCCCGCCGTAAGATCGCCCGTAGCTGAGTCGGCGCCTTATGACCGGCGGGCGCGGCTCGGACCGCTCCGCCCCTTAGCTGCTGGTGAAGATCCTGGAGCGACCGGCCCGCGAAGGGTCGCTCGCCGTAGACGGCCTCGTAGAGCGCGACACAGAAGCTGAACTGATCGCTCAGGGCGCAGACCGGCTCCCCTCGCATCTGCTCCAGGGACATGTAGGCGGGCGTGCCCATCACACACCCCGTCTCGGTGAGCCGCAGATCCACCATCGAGCCCGAGGACTCCGAGGACTCCGAGGGCCCGAGCTCGGGCTTCGACTCGGTCGGGTCGAGCGACGGAAGCAATGATTCGGACGCCGCGCGAGCCAGCCCAAAGTCCAGTACGCAGACGCGGCCGCGCGCATCGATCATGATGTTGCTCGGCTTGAAATCCCGATGCACCAACCCCTGCTCGTGGGCCGCGGCCAAGCCTGCGCCGGCCTGGAGGTAGATCTCGACGCACGCCCGCCAACCTGGGCGTGAGTCCTGGGCACACCACTTCTCGAGCGTTCGCCCCTCGACCAGCTCCATCGCAATGAAGGTGAGCCCCTCGTACTCCGCGGCCTCGTATACCTGCACGACGTTGGGGTGGGAGACACGAGCGAGCGCCTGGGCCTCACGAACAAAGCGCTCGGCGTAGCTCGACGGTAGGTGGCGGCGCAACACCTTCACGGCCACCCGGCGCTCCAGCATGCGATCGAAGGCCTCGTACACCGTCCCCATCGCCCCCGCGCCCAGCCGCTGGATCACGAAGTAGCGCCCGATCATCGATGGAGCCGACGACGCGCCGAACAGCCTCTGTCGCGTGGCCTCGAGCAGCCATTCGAGCTCGGCGTTCTCGTCGTCGAGCGGACCCCCCGACGAGCTGGCGATGCGACTGTCGAACCAGGGCATGGATCCTACCGTGGATCCCAAGCCGGCGAACAAACCGGCCCGCTCATCGCTGGGGCTCGAAGCACAGCTCGGGCGCGTTGCCCTGGTAGTCGTCGCCGGCGGGAGTGCGCATGTTGTCCCAGGCACAATTGCCCGAGCCGGCGTACGCGTGCACCATCACCCCGTTGGCGTCGTCCAAGAAGAACTCGTTGTCGAAGATCCAGTTGCCTTGCGCCGTGGGTCCCATCGGGCGCTCGACGATCGCCACGCCTCGCGTAACCGTACCGTTGTCTTCCTTGTAGAACCGATTGTTGCGAACGCGAGCGTCAACGCCCTTCAGATCGATGAAAGAATCGGCAAAATTCTCCCCCGAGATCTCCCCGCCATAGAAGTCGGAATCCTCGACCACGTTGCCCTCGGTCCCCTCCTTGATGTCGACGCCCTCGGCGCGGGTACCCCGGACCGTACACCCGCGGATCACGTTGTTGTGGCACGCGGGCTCGTAAAGCCCCCACTGCGATCCATCGGAGCCGATGTAGAGCCCCTCGCCAAAGCCCGGCTGGTTGAGGCCCACGGACTCGACGACGCAGTCTTCGACGAGGGCATTGCTGGTCCCCGAGCGCAGGTGGATCCCCTCGTCCCCCATGTCGTAGACCTCGACCCTCGAGGCGACAGTGTGGCTGGATTCATCGAGCATGAGCCCTTTGCCGCCGCGCTCGAGGACGAGATCCTGGATCTGCCAGTATTCCCCTCGGATCCACAGCACATACGCGGAATCCGAGTAGGTCAGGCCTCGAAGGGTTGGCGGGTTGGCGGGATCTTCGGCCTCGAGCCGGATCGGATCTTGCTCGGATCCCGACGCGTTCGCGAGGAAGTAGGCCGCGCGGGGCGCCCCTGCATAGTCCTCCTCGAGGACGTCTTCGGGCGCATAGACCCCGGGCGCGACGACGATCCGATCGCCCGCGGTCGCGCCCAGTAGCGCGGCCCGCAAGCCCGCAACATCACGGACCATGATGGTACCACTCATGCCTCCGCCTCCCGAGGTCGCGTCGGTGTCCTCGGAGCCGTCGTCGGTGGATCCGGCGCTCCCCATGGAGGTCGACGGAGAGGCTCCACCCGTACCATCGGCATCATCGGCA
The DNA here is from genome assembly GCA_039194325.1 of Myxococcota bacterium. Lineage (GTDB taxonomy): Bacteria > Myxococcota_A > Polyangia > Nannocystales > Nannocystaceae > Paraliomyxa. The sequence continues at coordinate 10,301 of JBCCWC010000080.1, read as the reverse complement.
CCATCGGCACCATCGGCACCGTCGGCCTGCCCCGAGCTCGCCACCCCCTCGGTCACCTCGTCGCCCGACGCGGCGGTGGATGTCGGCCCGAGCGCGGTATCACTGGCCTCATCAGCCCCCGACCCGGGAACGCAAGCCGAGGTGAACAAGATCGTCGGTAGAAGAATGCTCCGTGCCATTCGATTGCTCTTCCCATCCATGGGGGGTCTGCCCCTCAGTCGAGGTACATCGTCTCCCACACCGGCAAGAATACCCACTCGCCGTCTTGCTGTGGGGACGAGTTGTTCGCGCTGGTGCTGCCGTGACCGTTACCGGTGGGCGCGGAGGTCACGAGCCGATGCGAGCCGCCGTAGGGAGGCATCGCGCCGTCGACCACCGTGGGCGCCCCGGGCAAGCCCAGGGCCTCGAAGGCGGCCAGGTGACCCTCGTGCTGTCCGTCGCCGGTGTGGGTGAAGCCGTAGAAACGATCGATCGGCGTCAGAGGCACCCCGGACAGCCAGGCTTGCCCCGAGTCAAGGGGACCCGAGAGCATCACCACTCGATGTACGAGGCGGTGCATCCCCGCCACCCCCGACGAGCTGCCTCCGTGCGAGCCTCCGGTGATGATCATCCGATCCCAGCGTGGGATCTCGCCGTCGAGGTAGTACTGCCAATCCCCGCCGGGGTGCTGCTCCTGGAGGTACTCCAGGGCCCGGGCCACCCGATACTCGGTGCTGTCGGGCGGGTCGATGTCGATGACTGGACTGTGATCGACGCCTTCGAAGGCCTCGAGCCGACACCCCCCGACGTCGTCGCCGCAATTGCCCACCCCATAGTCCGCCACGTAGCACGGGGACACCACGTGAAAGCCGAGGCCAGCGAGCATCTGCCCGTGCTCGGGCCGGCCGCAGGTACTGGGGCTGCCCGCGCCGTGGAGAAACACGACCAGCTGGCCTCGAGAGGACACGCGGGTGTCGAGGTAGGCCAGCTGCGTGTCCAGGTGCAGGCTCGCCTCTGGATCCGCATCCTGCGGGGAGAACTCGAACGCGTAGAGCTGCGGGTCGGAGGCGTCGACCATGGGGCCCGGGTCGGCCGGCTGCCCCGTGTCGGTGCTCTCGGAGCCCGCGGTCGGCTCGTCCGTGCCCGTAGAGTCGGGGGCACCGGTCTCACTGTGTAGACCGGGGCCCCCCGAGTCGGTCGAGCCTTCGGCGGGCGGCGGCAACGCGGTCGACTCACCAGCCGAACCGGAGGATGTGGTCGGATCTGGAGAAGATTCGGCCGGATCGGCCGCCTCGCCGCCACTCATGCACGAAGGCAGACCGAGACACAGGATAAGCAGCCACCCGTGACGGGCGTGACTACGCCGGGGGGAATTCACGGGATCGGGGCCATGGGTCGGGGCCATCGTCACTGTCCTTGCTATTGCTCGCAGGCGCCGTCGACTCAAAATCCCGGCAGCGAGCCCGACCCTTCGTCGAGATCACCATACTGGTCGATGTCGAGCCCGAGGGCGTTGAGCACCGAGACCAACAGGCGGTTGTGCTCGACACCGTCATATCGAAGGAAGCGACCGAGCTGAAGGCCCGCGTTGCGACCCCCGGCGATCACCAGGGGGATGTTGCTGTGGGAGTGGTTGTTGCCCTTGCCCAGCTCGTTGCCCCACAAGATCACCGTGTTGTCGAGCAACGTCCCGTCACCCTCGGGGATCTCGGCCATCCGCTGCACAAGGTAGGAGAACTGCTCGGCGTACCAGGTGTTGATCTTGACCAGCTTGTTCTGGGCGCCTGCGTTGCTGTCGCCCTCGTGGCTCAGATCGTGGTGGCTCTCGCTGATGTCCAGCCAGGGGAAGGTCTGGGGGCTGGTCGAGCCATTCCACATGAACGAAGCGGACCGCGTCAGATCGCAAGCAAAGGCCATGGTCAGCAGATCCATCTGTAGGCGCGTGACCTCGGGATAGTTGCTCGTGGACATGTGCTCGAGGGATCCGACGGGGTCGGGCACCTCGCACGCCTCCCCAACGCCAACCTCCAGGTCGAGCCGCCGCTCGATCTCCGACAGCCCCTCGAGGTGAGCGTCGATCTTGTCACGATCGTCCCGGCCGACCCGCGCTCGGATGGCGTCGGTCTGCGACTGCACCGCCCCGAGGATGCTCTGGCGTTGGGCGCGAAGCCGGGCGATCTCCGCGGTCTCCTCCTGGCTGAAGTCGGCGAAGAGTCGATCGAAGACCTCTTCGGGATCGCTCTCGGGGGGGATCGGCTGGTCGGGGCCGGAGTACGACAGGCGATGACGAACGTTGGAGCCGCTGACCCGGACCCCGAGCTCGAGCGACTTGAAAGGCGTCTGCGCACCGACCTCGGCCGCGTAGGCCTGGTCGATGGAGGTCCCTCCACCCCAGCCGGAGCTGGCTCCTCCGCCCCCCCCGAAGTCTCCGTCGAGCAGCGCCGAGCCGCAGGCGAACTTGGACGGCCCCTGCATGTGCCGATTCCCGGGCCCCCCGGAGGGAAATTTCAGGCCATCGATCACGATGATCTGATCCTTGACCGGCTCGAGCGAGGAGAGGATCGGGCCCAGGGTAAAGTCGCTCTCACTGCCCTGCGGCAACCAGGCGTCGCGGATCGTTCCGTTGGCCGAGAACATCAGCAAAAGCCGCAGCGGCGGCCCCTCGGCGGCCTGCACCTCGAGCAGCGGAACGAAGGGAGCGAGGGCCGCTCCTGCTCCGAGCCCCTGGAGCAGAGCGCGGCGAGAGAAGTGACGTCGAGGCTTGTTCGGATTGGGCGTGGACATGGGTCGAAGCTCCGGAAGTTCGAAAGATCGGGAAGGTCTACAGCTCGGGACGCACGAGGAAGCGGAAGGCGTCGGAGCTGACGATGGCCAAGAGCAGCTCGCGAACGTCATAGTCGGCGGCCACGAAGGCCTCGTATGTGGTGTCGACCGAGCACGCATCGTCGACCCCGGGGACCCGACCCATGGCAAAGTTCATCCACTGCTGGGACACGCAGCGCTGTACGTCTTCGCTGCCCGCGAGGCGATGGGCGAGCTCGACCGCCCCGTCGAAGGGGCCGTCGGCATCACCGGCACCCAGGAGCTCTCCCGACGCATCGACCGGCAAGTCGCCCTCGAACGTCCGGAACGCACCGATCGCATCGTAGCCCTCGAACCCAAAGCCGATCCCGTCGATCAGCTGGTGGCAGCCGGCGCACTCGGGGTTCTTGGTGTGCTCGGCGAAGCGCTCGCGCGTGGTCGCGTCGGGGGAGGGGTCGGGGGGAGTGTCGTCGACATCGGGGGGTGGCGTCGGGAGCACCTGACACAAGAAGTTCTCCCGCACGATCACCCCGCGGTGGACCGGCGAGGACTGGTCGACGTGGGCGTTCTTGGCCAGCAGGCTCGCGTGCGTCAGGATCCCCGCGCGCTGCTCGGCAGGCAGCTCGACCAGGTCGCCAGGGGTGTGTCCCACCGGACGCTCGACGCCATAGAGCTCGAACAGCGGCCCATCGATGATGCTGGAGGGCGAGGTCAGCATGGTCTCGAGGCGCCCGTCGCCTTCAAAGACCACCCAGTTGGTGAAGTCGACGGTCTCGCGCTGCATGGCCGCGACCAGCTGCTCGTCGAACTGGGGAAAATGCTCGGGATCCTTCTCGAGGAACTCGATGTCGTCGAGGCCCAGCCACTGAAGGTGAAACGAGCCGACGGCCTCGCGCGCGCGCGGATCATCGAGCATGCGCGCGGCCTGCTCACGCAGCGTCTCGGGATAGCTCAGCTCGGAGGACGCTGCCAGATCGAGCAGCGCCTGGTCGGGGATCGAGTCCCACAAGAAGAACGAGAGTCGTGACGCCAGCTCGTACGAGGTGAGCGGAACGAGCTTGTCGCCCTCATCGCCCGACTCGGGCTCACCGAACTCGGGCTCACCGAACTCGGGCTCACCGAACTCAACATGGTAGAGGAAATAGGGCGATTGCAGCATGGCCTGCACGACCATGCGAATTCCCTCGGCAAAGCCAGAGTCCTCGGCGCCCTGCTCGTAGATCCCCCGAAAGATCTCGCGATCGGCGGACTCCAGGGGCCTGCGGAAGGCCCGGCGTCCGAAGACCTCGATGAACTCGTCGGCGCAGGCACCCTCGCCCATCACGTCGGGCTGGCAGGGGAGGATCTGCTCGATCTCTTCGACGGCCGCCTCGGCCAGCGACTCGGCCGCATCCATGTATTGCTCGACCTGCAGGTTGCTGATCGGAGCGACGGCGTTGCTGCGGAAGGGTCCGATCTTCTCGTCGGCTGGGAAGGCCGCGGCCGCATCGATGTCCAGCCCCAGCAGATCCCGTACCGCGTGGTTGTACTGCGCTCGGGTCAAGCGCCGCAGAGGTTGACGCCCGACCGCCCCATCGAGGCACTGCGCCTGCCCAGGGCCCCCTCCGTCGTCGGCCCCGTCGTCGGCATCCTCGTCTTGCTCGGCCCCGCTGGCCGCTGCCGGATCTTGGTGGAAGGAATCCACCCCGGTGTAGCACGCCGGCAGGCACGCCAGCAGCAAAGCGCCTCGAAACAGCATTCGATCCGTCATCTCGATCGTTCCTCGATTGATAGACCCCGAGGGCGCACGCACCTCGTGGACCGCCGACATCGTCGGCGTCGTCAAACATCGTGAATACGAGCCCCCAAAGGGCTCGGGTCAGTCCTCTAGATAAAGCGATGGCTCGGACAGCGGCCGCGCGTTGACCCCAGAGTTGTCACCGCCAGAAAAGTCGACCGTCTCGTGTCCCGCCCAGTCGGCGATGGGCTCCCCGCCCATCGACAGCGGCTCCCAGCCCGATCCGAGCGGGGTCTCGCGGCTCCAGCCCAGCTGGAAGATCGTCGAGTCGGTGTCCCCGCCCGGGGTGTAGTACGGCGCGTAGTCCTCGTAGGCGCCGCCGTCGTCGGTCTGCTTGGTGAGGACGTTGCGATAAAAGACGTTCTGAGGGCCCGTCGCGCCCGACCACTTGCCGGCCTTGGCGCCCGCGCCCCACCAGATCGGGTACCAGGTCCCCTCGTCAGGGTCATCGGAGCCACAGTTGACCGAGCAATTGCCCGACGAGTGCGCGGAAGGCACGTGGACCTCGTTGGCCTCGAAGAGGTTGTGGCGCTCCCACCCCCCGTGGAGGTTCAGATCGCTGTCGAAGTCGTTGCCGTAGACCACGTTGCCCGACGATGACCACTGGAGGGTGAAGTGACGCAGGCCCCGGGAGACGCTGCACCCGAACACGCTGTCCCACACCCGCGAGCCCCGGAAGTAGCCGTTGCCCCCCTTGCCCTTGTTCCACGACCCCCGCAGCAGCACCCGCTCGACGCGGAGGTTCTTGGCCACCTCGGTCACGATGGGGTGCGAGCCGGCCATCTCGATCTGCACGTTGCGCACCCACGAGTGGGCCGCCCACTTGAAGACGATCCCGTGCAGGGCGAACTCGGGGACGAGGTTGCCGTATTCGAACACCGCATCTTCGGCGGTCACGTCGACCACCCCGCCGCCGGGGCGAGCCAGGCCCTCCAGGTCGTACGTGAGGTAGAAATCCTCGAAGCCCACCCCCTCGACGACGACCAGCGGGACGACGCGGCTGGGGTAGTCATCGTCACCGTCGATCGCGGACGAGCCATCGGAGGTGCTGTGGGCGGGCAAGTCGAACTCGAGGGGGCGGTCGATGGTGATCGTGCGACCGCCCGGGTCGACTGCGGCCACCTCGAACACCTGCGCGCGCATGTGCGAGTTGGACCGGTGCTCCGGCAGGACCCCTTGGGCCTCGAACATCGACATGGTGTTGGCCGCGCCGACCCACAGCAGATCACCCGGATCGATCTCGTCCAGCCGGCTGGCGTCGCTGGAATCGATCGGGATCTGTGTATCCCCGCGCTGGGCCGCGATCCCGAGGTCTTGATCGACCTCGAGGCCCGCCCGCCAGTGCACGTTGATCGTGCCTTCGAAGATGTCGCGACGATTTTCGGGGGCGCTGGCGTAGTTGCCCGCGTAGCTCTCGTGAACCTGCCGGGTCTGCACCCGGAACGCCCCGCGGCCGGGCCACAGCCAGCGTCCGCGGCCCCCCTCGCTGTCCAGTCCGTCGATGTCGGGCTCGGTCCCCTCCTCGGCGGTACCCGGGTAGGCCATGTCCAGCGAGGGGCGCACCACGATGCGAGTACTCGTTTTCGTGGGATCGTGGCCCGCCCCTCGAATGACCAGGAAGCTGCGATCGACGTGGATCTCCTCGGACAGATCGATCTGGCCCGCGGGGAGCTGCAGCTCGGTGACCGCGTCGTAGCTGCCGCCCGACACCGAGTCGAGGGCCGCCTGCAGGGCCGCCGAGTCGTCCTGCCCGTCGTCGGGCACCACCCCAAAGTCGGTCGCGAGCACGGTCACCGCCGCATCGGTAGGCAGCGGCTGACCGCCCCGGTACCCCGCACGGCTCCAGTCGGGCAGGCCTTCGACCGGGGCCCGCTTGGGCCCGTCGAGGAAGCACTCGGTCTCGGGGGGGAGCTGACCGTCCCCGCCCGGCGGCGTCGGCTCGTCGCCAGTGTCCACTCCTCCGGTCGACTCGTCAGCGCCCGAGCCTTCCCCGGTCGACCCCTGATCGCCCTGGTCTGCTCCCGCCGATAGGGTGCCGGCAGTACCGTCCGAGAGACCCGAGCTGGCTCCATCGCCTCCATCAGCTCCATCGGCTCCGGGCTCCCCCCCGCATGCGGCGGCAAGAGCCAGCGACCCGATCATGGTGATGCGGTGTGGCATGAGACCTCGTGCGGAAGAACGTCGGGCAACATCGGCTTGCATCGGTCGGGCAAGCACCGGGTCGGTCTTCACCGCATGACGCTCGCACGAGACCGATGCGGAAGTCTTTGTTCCATCGGATCGATCATGACCGCCCTGCATCGGATCCGGTGCCAAATGAAATCGAGTGTGGTCGCGCGTCGACATACCCTGTCCGTCCCCGCCCCCCGTAGTTACGACCCATGGCGTTCCGATCACGACGATTGCTGGCTATTTTCGTGGCATTGGCCACGGGATCGACACCCGCGATGGCTACCGCTTCCCGACCGGCGCCGTTCGATCCATGAGCACGCGGATCTCGTGCGCCCAGCCCCGAAGGTCTCCCGACTCGCTCGGCGGCGGGGTATCGATCTCGTCCAAGCGCTCGAGCTGCTCGGACAGCCGCTGCTTGCCCAGCCTAAGCCGGCCTCGGACGGTGGGCTCGGGGATCTCTAGCAACTCCCCGATCTCCCGGCCCGACAGCCCCTCGAAGACGTTGAGCTCGAGCACGATCTGGAAGTCTAGCGGGATACAGCGCATGGCGTGCGCCAGGCGACGGAGCTCTTGCTTGCGCGCGATCTGAGTGGTCAGAGACCCCTCATAAAGCTGCTCCAGGCACACCGAGCCAAAGTCGAGCCGCTCCCGCTCCCGCTTGTACTTCTTGCGAAGGTACTGCTGAAGGGTATTGACTGCGAGGCGGAACACGAACTGAGCGAAGGGAACCTCGGCACGAAAGCGATGACGACTCTCGGTGCAGGCGAGGAAGGTTTGACTGACCAGCTCGGCCGCATCCTCGGCATCGTTGACCTTGTTGTGAAAGAACCGCGCGATCGCTCGGAAGTGTCGCTGCACCAAGACGTCGCCCGCTCGACGGTCTCCGTCTCTCCAAGACTGCAGCAGCGCCCAGTCGTCGTTCTCGTCGTTCCGCATGCCGCGCGTGCTCGGTAGTGAGCAGCGTTCCCCGGGTAATCGTAGTGCGCTCGCGCGACGCTGGCCACACCTCATGCAACAGCCGCCGCGACAGCGGCCACGAGCGTAACCAACGCCGACGGTCCGCGTACCGATTGCATCGCGGCGCACCGAGCCGACCAGACCCTGGGACGATGGCCCGGCCAAACGAGCTAGAATCGGCGAGCCGACCGGCATCGGCAATGATGGCGAACGTAGACCATAGCTCGCCTCCGTCTGCGGACTGCGAGGCCAAGACGTCGACGATCGAGCCCCGGCCACGTCTCGAGCGAGACTTCTCCCCTTCGAGCTTGGACTGGCTGCTGAGCCGAACCCGCGACAAGCTCTTTGGCGCCGATGCCGAGCCACGGTCCATCGGGCGCTACCTCGTGATCGAGCCCCTGGGGTCGGGCGGCATGGGCATCGTCTACGAGGCGTTCGACCCCACCCTCGACCGACCGGTGGCGATCAAGGTCCTGCGACATCGCCTACACTCGAGCCAGTCCGAGCGGTTGGTTCGCGAGGCCCGAGCCCTGGCCCGGCTATCCCACCCCAACGTCGTCCAAGTCTACGAGGCCGACCACCTCGAAGACCAGAGCTTCGTCGTCATGCAGCTCGTCCGCGGCCAGACGCTCCGGCAGTGGCAAGCCGACAGTCCGGCCACGGACTGGCGAGCGCGCGTCGAGGCCTACCTTCAGGCAGGAGCCGGCCTGGCCGCGGCTCACGAGCAAGGCCTGGTCCACCGCGATTTCAAGCCCAGCAACGCGATGATCGACGATGAGGGTCACGTGCGCGTGCTCGACTTCGGGATCGCGCGTGCCCTTGTCGATGCGACGACCACGACGTCCAATGGATCGGATCCTTCCCGCCCAGACAACGCCGACTCGAACAACGCCCGCCCAAACAACTCCGAGTCGGACAACGCCGAGTCGGACAACGCCGAGTCGGACAACGCCCGCCCAGACGACTCCGAGTCGGACGACTCCCTTCGCAAGGGTGCAGCGACTCCACGACTGACCGAGACCGGCTGTGTGATCGGCACGCTAGCCTACATGTCTCTGGAGCAGATGCAGGGCAAGCTCGTCGATGACCAGAGCGACCAGTTCAGCTTCTGCGTCGCGCTCTACGAGGCCATCTATGGCACGCGCCCCTTTGCCGGCAAGACCATCGAGGTCCTCGAGCAGGCCCTGGAACAGGGGCCTGCACCGGCCCCACCCGCGGGCTCGACCGCCCCGGCGGCCCTGCACTCCATCCTGGTCCGCGGCTTGGCGCCCCGGCCCGAAGACCGTTGGCCTTCGATGGAGGCCCTGCTCGACCGACTCGACCGGCTCGTCCATCCCCCCGCCCGCCGCTTGTGGTCTACGCGCGCGACCACCCTCGCGGTAGGCATGCTGCTCACCGGGGGGGCGCTCGCCTACGGAACGAATTCGGGCCCGCTGTGCACCGGAGCTCCCGCCGCGCTCGAGGGGATCTGGGACGACAGCCGCAAGGAGTCGATCCAACCGGCGTGGGCCGACGCTCCGCCCACGGTTGGGGCTTGGATCGAGACTCACCTCGACCAGTACGCCCACGCCTGGATCCAGGCCCATCGATCGAACTGCGAGGCCACCCGGATCACCACAGAGCAAAGCGAAGAGGTCATGGACCTGCGCATGGCCTGCCTCGATGACCGCCGGCGACACCTCGCCGCGGCCGTGGCGACCCTCTCGCGAGCGTCCCTCGAGGCAGAGCCGCCTGGAGTCTACCGACTGATGGACGTGGTCGACGGCCTCCCCCCGCTGTCGACGTGCAACACGGTCGACCAGCTACGACGACAACAGGAGCGCATTCCCCCGCCGGATGATCCGGCCACCGCGGCCGAGGTGCAGACCTTGCGCGAGCACCTCGCCAAGCTCGAGTACGAGCTAAAGATCGGACGCCGCGAGGCCGTGCTCACCCAGCTTCCGCCGATCATGGAGCGCGCCCGCGCGCTCGGGTATCCGCCGCTCGTCGCCGAGGCTACATGGGTTCGCGGACGAGCGTACAAGATCAATGCGCAGTACGAACGAGCAGAGCAGGATCTCGCCGAAGCCTACACATTGGCGGTCGAGCACGGTCACCTCGAAGTGGCCACCAACGCGGCGATGAGGCTGGCCGACCTGGTGGGGGTCTCTCGAGGGCGATACGACGAAGGCGCCGTGTGGGCGCGCGAGGCCGTCTCCATGGCCACGTGGTTCGGACAGACCAGGGCCCAGGTGGACAGTATGGTGTCGCTGGGCTCGATCCGATCCGAGCAAGGACAAGGCGAACAAGCCCAGTCCTGGCTAGGCCAGGCCATCGAGCTCGGCGAGACCTCCCTGGGGCCCGACCACCCGAGCGTGGCCCGAGCGCGCGAGCGCATGGGCACCTTCCTCGGCCGCCAAGGGCGCTATGCCGAGGCCGAGCGCGAGTTTCGACGAGCCCTCGAGATCCGGCAGCGTCATTATGGGCAGGAGCACGTGGGCGTCGCCAACAACCTGAGCAGCATCGGCGTCTCACTCACGGGCCAAGGGCGCAACGCGGACGCCGAGCCCATGCTTCGCCGAGCGGTGGCGATGCATACCCGCCTGCTCGGCCCCGACCACCCCGACCTGGCCAT
>JBCCWC010000079.1:0-55000 GCA_039194325.1 Myxococcota bacterium | reverse complement strand
GAGCATCGATGGTGTGAGCATCGATGGTGTGAGCATCGATGGTGTGAGCATCGATGGTGTGAGCATCGATGGTGTGAGCATCGATGGTGTGAGCATCGATGGTGTGAGCATCGATGGTGTGAGCCCCTGGCGATCTGTTCGCTAAGGACCAATGCGGTTCAGGTCGAAACCGACGGTCGATGCTTCGCCCTCTACCGTGATGGACCAGAGGATACGTCCGGGTTCTAGCTGGATCTCATGAGGTTCGTCGCTCGACAAGAACGTCGGTACGCTAGACCTTGTCGTTTCCCGTATGATGTCCCCCGCCGTGTCCTGTGCAGGCCGGTCGAGCAAGGGGTCGAGCTGGCACGCGACGGCGCCCACGAGTGTCGCCCCGGTGAAGAGTGCGCGATAGGTTCCAGGTTCCTCGATGTCGGTCGTACGAAAGACCGTTGGACCCGACTGGTACTCGGCTGAGCTCCATGGATCGTCGCAGTTGACGTGGAGTTCATGGGCCCACCCGTTCTCAGAGGTCGCTTCGAGTCGTTCACCCCGGCAAGGGGTCCAGTGTGGATAGGACCATGGGGCGCTTGCCTTGTGGTCTACGCTGGCGTCAGCAAGTTCCATCCCATAGGCATGCTCGAAGGAGGATCCTCTGGCTAGCGCGCGGACCCCTTCCTGCCCGTACTCTTCGAGGAGCCACCGCACGAAGTGTCCCGCTGTGCTGTAGTCGACCTGCGGGCTGTCTTCGAGGCCGACGAGCGAGACGACGTCCTCCTGTCCTTCCTGGGTGCGGCTGCTGAGTGCTTCGGCGATTCCCTCGTTCCAAAGTGGCTCGGGAGTGCCCAGAGGCGCGGCCACTGCATGCACGATTTCGTGCTCCTGCGCTTGCCATAGCGCGTGCGCCTCGCCGTCGTTGTAGCACCCGAGCGCCCCTTCGGAGCAATGGGCGGAAACCTCGGCGTAGCGGCTCCATATCGAGAGCTCAATGGGGCTAGGAGCACGAACATCGAGTCGCTCTTCGACTCGCTCGATGGTCTGTTCGATCAGCGTGACGTCCCCTTTACAAAGCGAACGGTCGAAGGTCACGATCGCGCGATCGTCGATGAGGGTGGTCACTCGGTTGTCGTCTGACTGGCAGGCCACGGATCCGAGGACCAATGGCATCGCGATGGGCAGACGGAGCCACGCGGCCGACGTCGATTGATACTCAGTCGTCATCGACGATGTGGTATGTGTGCATGAGTGTCGCTTGGCCGCGTACGAAAGTCACGGTCAAGGATGATTCCTCCTGGAGAGATTCGTAGGCTTTGGCGATCTCTCCAAGGGTCGAGAGCGGGTAGCCGTTGATCTCGCTCAATGCATCGCCGTCGATGAAGCCGAGCAGATCTGCGATGTCACCATCAGCGATGTTCTCGAACGCGAAGTGGTCTGTTCGCCATCCAAGGCGTGCGCGATCGAGAAGGAGCATGTTGGGATCGTCGAGTATATCGAGCATGAACTGCCGATCGATCTCATACGCGTGCGTCGTTTCGTCGTAGGCTACGAACGACCCCGGTTTCCAGGAGACCCCCGGATCTGGAGTATGATTGTCACATGGCATGGGGGCGTTGCCGACGACCCCATTACCGGGCGAGGAACCGCAGGATGCCTGGGCTTGGGCAAGACTGTCGAAGCAGTCCGATTTTTCGATTCCATTGATGATGCACAAGTAGACCTCTTACCCAGGTTGACAATCTGGACAGACGATCTCTGATCCATCAGTGTCTCCTCCGCCATCACCAGGGTCGTCCTCGTCATCCTTGCATCCGGGTAAGGTGAGGGCGAGTGTGAGGATGGTGAGCCCGAGCGAGGCTCGGGTGAGGATGGAGCAGGCGCGCACCATGAGTCGAGCATCCTGGCATGGGCGATGGGCCGTCAAGCATGGGGGTGCATCCGGTGACCATTCGGCGTTCATGCGGGGCGAAACGGGCAGGGTAGGCGCCGCACACCCACGACGAAGTTGCGGGGTCGCGGGTTCGACCGCGGCCAAGCACGTGGAGGAGGGGCGTCGTGTGACCTGCGGCGATTGCGCGCGACACGTTGGGCGTCGATCGTAGGACGTCGGCCGTTGGCCATGCGCGGTTCGGCTGGCCCGGTTACGGTCGGTGGGGCGCGTGATCGTAGATCGAGTGGAGCCCCGTCCCGAATCGGCCGATGGGCTCGCGTCTCGACCCACTCGTCGACGAGCGCGCGGGCTCGCGCCGGCTGCCCGCCGATTCTTCTGACGATCCAAAAAAAGGAAGGATCGGGGCGGCCTGCTGAATACTCCTCGCGGAGCAGGGGCACCTAACGCAGAGGCGTACCGTCTGGGGCAGACCGTCGCCCACCGACCATAGAGTCGATGACGCACGGATCCACTGCGGCGTCCCTCGAGAATAACCTGGATACCGAGCTGCCCGCGTATGACGGTGAACCCTATCGGCTCGAGGGGATCGCGTGGCATCAGGGGTGGAACGACCGCATCGACGAGGCGCTCAACGAGGAGTACGAGTCGAACGCGGTGCACTTTGTCAACGATCTACGCGCGGAGTTCGAGATCCCCGATCTGCCCTTCGTGCTGGCGACCACGGGCATGGCGGGGTGGGCCGAGAGCCACCCCCGCGCGCTGTCCTTGATGGAGGCGCAGCTGGCCGTGCCCGGCAACCCCGGGTTGCTCGAGCCGACCGGGGTCGGGGCGGTCGATACGCGCAGCTTTTGGCAGCCGGCCGATGAATCTCCCGCGGACGCGGGCTATCTGTGGAATCGCAACGCGCTGACCCACCTGCAGATCGGTGCGGGATTGGCCGAGCAGATGGTCGAGTTCGTACCGGGCTGCGAGGAATCTCTTTAGTCCCGCCCTTGGGCGATCCGGACAGGAATACTCCGTGTGCGAGTGGTTGCCGGGCGTACGGTGGGGGCCGTGGTCACGGGCCGGGTGCCCCCGGTGGGCTCGCCGCGGTCCTTACTCGAGCTCGAGCAGCGCCGGCATGAGCGCTTGCGCTTTACCCTGCGGCAGGAACAGCAGCGACAGCGGCAGCCGCGACAGCGCCTCGTCCAGCGCTAAGGGCAGCGCCTGCCGGACCACGGCGGCCTCGGCCCGCGCGCGTCGGCGCTGCACCGCGCGCCCGACCGCCCGCACCTTGCCCGAGGGTCCACGCGTGGATTGCAGGATCAGATCGAGCAGCCGGGGCTCCTTGGGCAGCACCCGCACCTTCAGCGTGCGCCACTTGGGGATCCCCGCGTCCTTGCGCACCAGGGCGATCGCGTCGTGGAGCCCTCCGAGCCGGTCGACCAGCCCCAGCGCCTTGGCGTCGGTCCCCGAGTACACGTGTCCGCGCCCCAGCTCGTCGACCTTCTCGGGCGTCATCCCGCGGGCCTGCGCCACTCGCTCGACGAAGAGATCGTAGGTGCGCCGGATCGACTCCTCGACGTTGGCCCGCTGATCCTCGGTATATGGCCGGAAGATCGCGCCCCCGCCCGCGTTCTTGCCCTCGGTAAAGCTGACCGCGTTGATCCCCAGCTTGCTCAGCAGCCCCGAGACGTCGAAGTGCATGGAGATCACGCCGATCGATCCGGTAACGGTCATCGGATCGGCGAGCACGGTGGGCGCCCCCATCGAGACGTAGTACCCCCCGCTGGCGGCGACATCGCCCATCGACACCACGATCGGTGCCGAGAAGCGGGGATCCTCGGCGTGCCGCTCCGCGGTGCGCTGGACCTCACGCCAGATCACGTCCGAGGCCAGGGCCGAGCCCCCGGGGCTGTTGACCCGCAGCACCACGCCCCGGCAGTTGCGATCCTCGCGGAGCCGGCGGAGGGTCTGGGCTATTGTGTCGCCGCCGGCGAAGCCGAGGTTCAAGAACGGGATCGTGCGGTTTCGGCCATCGACGATGGTGTCCTCGACCAGCACGACGGCCACGTAGGGATCGGCGGCCCAGTGCTCATCGGGGCGGCCGTCGGTGATGGTCGCAAACTCCACCTGCGCGCCGATCCGCTCCGAGATCTTGGGCAGCAGCTCGTCGCGGAACACCACCTCGTCGACCAGACCCTCGTCGACGGCGGCGTTGGGTCCCCAGGGCGCGTCGTCGAAGCGCTGCCGCACGTCGGCGAGCGTCAGGCCCCGGGCCTGAGCGATATCGCGGACGATCTGGTCGTAGGTATCCCGCTGGATCTCCTTGCGCTGCGCGCGATCCGGGTCGGAGGGCCCCGTGCGATCGAAGCGCTCGCCGGCGCTCTTGTACTCGTCGATCTTGATGACTTCGGCCCGCACGCCGATCTTGTCCAGCGCGCCCTTGAAATAGAGCGCATTGGCAAAGAGCCCGTCGGTCTCGAGCGCCCCGGCCGGATGCACGAAGATCCGCTCGGCGACCGAGGCGACGTAGTAGTCGGCCAGGCTGGCGTCTTCGAGGTAGGCGTAGACGTGCCCGCCGGCGTTGCGCACCCGCACCAGCGCCTCGCGCAGCTCGTGGAGGCTGGCCCATCCGGCGCGGGTGCCTCGGGCGTCGACGACCACGATGCTGCGCTTGCCCGCCTGCCGGGCTCGCTCGACCCGCTGCAGCATGGCGATGAGGCTGCGCTCGTCGGTGATAGTGGACAGATCGAAGCGCTCGGCGTCGATCTGCCGCGGCCAGTACACGCGCCCGCCCGCCCGGCTGTGCAGTCGCGCGGCAAAGCCCACCCCGTCGAGCCCTTCGGAGACCCCGGCGTGGATCCCCCCGGAGGCGGTCACCACGTCCCACGAGGCCTCGAGGGCCACGCCGCCGCGCAGGGCCTTCTCGCCGCGCACGCGCTCGAAGGTGGTGGGATCGAGCACCGAGGCCCGCACCTGCTCGATCTCTCCTTTGAGGGCCCAGCCTTCAAAACGCACGGCCACGCGGCCACGCGGCAAGAAACCGCTGAAGTCGACGCGCTGGGCGGGCTCGCCCCCCTCGCTGACGAGGACTTGCTGGGTGACCGCGCCGGCCAGCTCGAGGTGATGGGTGCCCAGGGGGCGAATGGCCAGCTCGCCGGTGAGCGAGAGGTGTCCGGGCAGCACCTGGCTGTCGATGTCCACCGGCGACAGCCGAGCGTTGACCCCCAGCGACCCGTAGTTGAACATCCGCACCAGCGCACCGATGTCGAGGTCGGGTCGCTGCAGCCGATGCCCCTGCCGGCGGACCCCCGCAAGGCCCAGACCGAAGGCGACCGCGTCCAGGTCGCCGGCCAGCGCAAAACTGAGCTTGGTCAGATCGGGGTTGTCGTCGGCGTCGAAGTCGGCGTCGGACTCGGAGCCGGACAGGCGCAGTCGGGGGCGAACCACTTGCACGCCAAACCCGGCGGCGAGGCCGAAGCCGAGGTTGGCGGCCAAGAACCCGCCGAACCCCCCGCCGCGGGTGAAGTCGGAGGTGGCGCGGTAGCCCATCACCGCCAGATCCAGGCCCTCCACGTCGCCGAGCAGCGCGGGGTTGAGCTCGATGCTGGTGGCGTCGCCCTCGCCCGAGACGTCGTGGATCACGCGGTCGACCCCGTCGGTGGGGTGGCGATCCTGGGCGCGGGGCTGCTGGGCGTCGGCGAGCGCGGGCCAAAGGCCCACCCCGAGGCCCACCCCGAGGCTCATCCCGAGGCTCAACCCGGTCGCGAGCAGCGGAGCGCTCAGGCGGCGCAGCAGGGCGTGGCTCACTGGATCTCGTCCTCGGTGATGATGTCGACGATCGCCAGGATGTGGCGGACCTCGATGAGGCGCAGGGTCTCGTCCCAGGGGACCTTGACCCCGCGGTCCTTTTCGAACAGCACGTTGGATCCCAAGGGCACGCCGCTGACGTTCTTGCCGAAGTCGGCGCGCCCGTCGTCGTCGTCGTCGTCATCGTCGTCGTCGTCGTCGCGGGACTCGACGAGGGGATCGGCCTTGGGCATGGTGCGGGCGACCTCGACCACCTCGCCCATCAGCGCCATGGCGTTGTCGTCCTTGACCCCCTGAGGCAAGAACAGGCCCGTGTCGGAGCGATCGGGGGACTTGATCACGCGGACGAGCACGCGCGGCCCGAGCGGCTGGATGTGGCGGCTCACCCGGGTGGGCGGGGATCGGTCGTCGTCGTCGCCGGGCTGGGGTGGCGAGCTTCGGGCCATAGTCGTGTCCGTTCGTTGTCGAGCCGGCAGGTTCGAGCCGGGGTCGGTCAGGGCGTCGGCGATGTCGGGCCGGGGTCGTTCGGTGCGTCGGCCAACAGGGAGTGCCCGGTGCTACCGGTGATCGTCGCGTGCACGAGGTGCCCGGGGGCGCCGGCCAAAAGCGGCAGCAGCACCTTGTGAAAGTGCGGGGTGCGTCCCACCATCCGATCACCGCGTCGCGACACGGCGGTCAGCAGCACCGGCTGGCGGGTACCCACCCGCGCGGCGTGGGACGCCCGGGTGTGCTGCTCCTGAAGGTCGATGACCTCCTGCAGGCGGCGCTTCTTGACCGCCGGGGGGACGTCGTCGTCGAGCTTACGGGCGGCGTGGGTGATCCCGCGGTCGCTATACGCGAACATGAACGCGCTGTCGAAGCGAAGCTCGTCCATCAGCGAGAGGGTCTGGGCATGGTCGGCCTCGGTCTCGCCACAAAAGCCGACCATCAGATCGGTCGACAGCGCGATCCCGGGCACCGCCTGCCGCAGGCGCCCCACCAGATCGACGAACTGCCCGCGGGTGTAGCCCCGGCGCATGCGCTCCAGCACCGCGTCGGAGCCCGACTGGGCGGGCAGGTGCACCTGGGGGCAGACCTTGGGCAGCGTGCCCATCGCGTCCAGCAGTTCGTCGGAGAAGTCGACCGGGTAGGGGCTGGTGAAACGGATCCGTTCGATCCCCTCGATCTCGTGCACGGCGGTCAACAGCTGGGCGAAGGATACGTCCTGCCAGCGGTAGGAGTTGACCGTCTGGCCCAGCAAGACCACCTCGCGGTAGCCGGCCTTGGCGCGGGCCCGGACCGCCCGCAGTACCTCGCGGGGAGGCACGCCCCGCTCGCGGCCCCGGGTATAGGGCACCACGCAGAAGGTGCAGAACTTGTCGCAGCCCCGCTGGATCGTCACGAAGCCGCTGACGCCGTCGTCGTCGGGCTGGGGGTCCAGGCCCTCGTAGACCTCGGTGCGGTCGAGCTCCACGTCGATGACCGATTCGCCGGCGCGAGCGCGATCACACAGCGAGGCGATCCCGCGATAGCTGTCGGGGCCGGCCACCAGGGTCACGTGGGGGGCTCGCTCGGCCACGCGGGCGCGGAGGTGTTCGGCCATGCACCCGGTGATCCCGATGACCAGTCCCGGGTTGCGCCGGCGATGCACCAGCAGCTGGCTGGTGCGGCCGACCACGCGATCTTCGGCCTTTTCTCGGATCGCGCAGGTGTTGATCAGCACCACGTCGGCCTGGGCGGGATCGGGGACGCGCACGTAGCCGCCCTGGTGCAGCTGGTGGGCGATGAGGGCCGAGTCGGCCTCGTTCATCTGACAGCCGAAGGTCTCCAGGTAGACCCGCGGGGCGTCCGCGGGCGGGGCCTGGGTGGGCTGGGGGTCTTCGGCGGTCACGCCGGAGCGGGTGGGCTCGGCGTTGGGCCGGCGGATCTGCACCAGGGTCGGCAAGGGCGCAAAATCCTACGCGATCGGGCCGGGGCTGTCAGGGCGGCCAGTGCGCTGGGCTGGCACGCTGGGCTGGTGCGCGGGTCGGGCTGACGTTGTCCACGGGCCCGTGATGTGCTTTACACTCGGCGCCATTGTCGGTGCAGGTCGCCCCCATGAAAGACTCGGGGTCTTGCATCGCGCTCCGTGAGGTCTCCATGCATCGCTCGCTCCTCGTTGTCATCGGCTTGTCCTTGCTGGTCCCGCTCGGTTGTACCGAGCCCCCCAAGCCCGAGAAGGCCAAGGATCTCGAAAAGATCGAACAGGCCGACGGGCGGTCGGGCCAGATCGAGCTGGGCCCGATCCCCGAGGGGGCGATCGCCAAGGTCGGCTCGGTCGAGATCCCCAACCAGGCGTTCCGCGAGATCTACGATCTCAAGGTCAAGAAGTACGCCGACCGCGGTCGCGAGATCCCGCCCTCGGCGGACCGGCGGTATCGCAAGTCTATAGCCGAGCGACTGATCTACCACGAGGTGTTGGCGCAGGAGGTCAAGGCGCTCGGGGTCGAGTACGACGCGGAGGCGCTCGAGCAGCGCCAAGAGCAGCAAAAGCGGGGCATCCGCGACTGGGACAAGCATCTCGAGCGCCGCGGTGAGACCGAAAAGAGCCTCACCGACATGGCGGTGGCCGAGCTGCGCGAAAAGGCGATCCTCGGCAAGCTCGGCACGCTCGAGGTGACCGAGGCCGAGGTCGACGAGGACTACGAGAAGATCAAGGGCAACTGGAAGTCCGACAAGCCGCGCGTGCGGGCGTCTCACATCCTCGTTCCGATCGGTCCCCAGCCTCCGCCGCGGGCCAAGGCCGGCGAGGCGTCGCCCGAGCCCTCCGACGACGAGCGCAAGAAGTGGGAGGACGAAGCGCTGGCCAAGGCCAAGGAGATCCATGCGCGGGTGGTGGCCGAGGGGGCCGACTTCGCCGCGATCGCCTCGGAGACCTCGACCGGGCCCAGCGCGTCCAAGGGCGGCGATATCGGGATCTTCACCGCCGATCGCATGGCCGAGGAGTTCTCGGAGGTGGCGTTCAAGCTCCAGCCGGGTCAGATAAGCGAGCCGGTCAAGACCAAGTTCGGCTACCACATCATCAAGGTCACCGGGGCGTGGCCGCCCGGCGAGCTGCCCAAGGAGGCGCTCGACGATCAGATTCGCGATCGTCTGCGCCAGCGCAAGCTCCACCAGGGGCGACGGGAGCTCAAGGAGCAATTGCTCGACAAGTACGAGGTGGTCGACAACATCAAGCCCACCTTGGGTCCTGAGCCGAAGCGAGGCCGGGCACGCGGCGCGGGCAAGCGGGGCAAGGGCCCGCGGGCGCGTGGCCCCCGGCGCGAGGGCAAGGCGCCCGGCGGGATGACCCGTAAGGCGTCCGGGCACGGTGAGGGCAAGCCGACGCAGCCCATGGAGCAGGGCCAAAGCAAGCCGGTCACCCCCGAGGGCAAGGCGCCGGCCGAGGGCAAGGCCGCCGCGCCGGCCGAGGGCAAGGCCGCAGCGCCGGCCGAGGGCAAGGCCGCCGCGCCGGCCGAGGGCAAGGCCGCCGCGCCGGCCGAGCCCGCCAAGTAGTAGACCGTAGACTCGCCCGGTCATTCGAAACGAATCGACGGCGCGCCTCGGGTCGAGGTTGCGCCGTCGATCATTGATGGGCCGTCGTGTCCGGTCGTTGTGGACCCCGGGGTTCGATCTACAGGAACGTGCCGCCCACGTGCAGGCCGAAGAGCATCTGGTGCACCGGGGCCAGATCGTCGCTGCCGGTGTCGGTGCACATGGTGTTGGGGCCGCGCTGGCGGCAGGTACGGCCGTGGCCGTTGAGGATCAGATCCATCTTGGCGCCCACGAAGATCCGGCGGCTGACGTAGACGTCGATTGTGGGGGACAGCAGGAAGGCGAAGCCCTGGGAGTAGTCCTTGTCGTCGCTTTGGTCGAACTTGAAGGTCTGGCGAGAAAAGCCGGCGCCCACGCCCAGGCCGAAGTCGAAGCGCCACACGGGCAGGGTGGGCCGGACCACCCCGAACACGCTGTTTTGGTAGCCGCGCCGGTAGGCGGTGGTGGTCGCGGTCGTGGTGTAGTCGGTGACGAAGAAGCCGAGGTTGTAGGCCGCGCCCGCGAACACGTAGCGGTTGAAGCGGTAGCCCAGCTCGGCGCCCAGGCCGAAGGAGGGGCGGGTGGCGCCGTCGACGGTCACCGACTCGCGGGAGCACTCGGCCTTGCCGGGGATGCAGGCCGAGCCGCCCAGCATCACCCCGAACTGTCCGCCCTTGCGCCGGATGTTGGGCCGGGCTTCGGCGTCGGTGCTGATGCCCGCGGTGACGAGCACGGCGGCGGCGGCGAGGCCGAGGCTGGCGGCGCGGGTGGCGGTGGAGGCGCGACGAAGCTTCATGGTGATGCGATCCTGAAAAGAAGAGGGCGAGGGGCTCGGCGGCCCGGGTGGGATGGATCCCGAGGTGGGATTATTCATTGCATCGCACCCAGCGTTGTGCGCAGTTCGATGTACGGCCCGACCGCCGAGGCCGGGCGCGACGCCGACCGCAGGATCGCCCGGCGCGGTCGGGTCGGCAAAAAACCCCCGCACGGCGGGCACTTGGTCGTTTAAATTCGGTTTATAACCGTATTTTAGTTGGATCGGTCTTGGATTGCTGGCTGGGCGATAGGACCGATGCTGTGCTATTGCCTGGATAACCCCGGATCAACGCCGAATTCGAACAGCGCGCTATTGTCGCTAAAAATACGGTCGAACAAGAGATAAAAAGGCATGGCACACCTC
The DNA here is from genome assembly GCA_039194325.1 of Myxococcota bacterium. Lineage (GTDB taxonomy): Bacteria > Myxococcota_A > Polyangia > Nannocystales > Nannocystaceae > Paraliomyxa. The sequence goes on along the minus strand of JBCCWC010000079.1, from coordinate 44,630 downwards.
GACGAGCTCGAAGAGCAGGGCGTCTACATCTTTCGAGAGGCTTACAAGCACTTCAAGCAGCTGTGCATGCTGTGGTCGATCGGCAAGGATTCCACGGTCTTGCTGTGGCTGGCGCGCAAGGCGTTCTTTGGCCACGTTCCGTTTCCGCTCGTCCACATCGACACCAGCTACAAGGTCCCGTCGATGATCACCTACCGCGACGAGCTGGCGCGCCGTTGGGGTTTGCAGATGGTGGTGGGGCAAAACCGACAGGCACTGGCCGAGGGGATGAACCACACCCGGGGGCGCCTGACGTGCTGTCGGGCGCTCAAGACCGACGCGCTGCGGCACACGCTGGACGGCAGCTGGCCGCGCAAGCGCATGGGGCCGGACGGGGTCTATTACGAAGAGCAGGATCGCGAGCCGTTCACCGGGGTGATCGTGGGGGCGCGGGCCGATGAGGAGGGCAGCCGCTCCAAGGAGCGCTACTTCTCGCCCCGCGATCACAATAGCGACTGGGACATCGCCGATCAGCCGCCCGAGCTGTGGAACCAGTTCAAGACCGACTTTGCGCCGGGCACCCACGTGCGGATCCATCCTCTGCTCGACTGGACCGAGATCAACATCTGGGAGTACATCCAAAAGGAGAACGTTCCCATCATCGATCTGTACTTCGATCGGGGGCAGGGCACCCGCTACCGCTCGCTGGGGTGTGAGACCTGCACGGGGACGATCCCGTCGACGGCGAAGACGACCCAAGAGATCCTCGTGGAGCTGCGGGCCACCAAGGTCCCCGAGCGGGCCGGGCGGGCGCAGGATCAGGAGGACACCTACGCCATGGAGAAGCTCCGGCGCGAGGGCTACATGTAGCGCTGGGCCGCGGGGCCCCGGGGGCGACCGTATCGACCGTATCGACCGTATCGACCGTATCGACCGTATCGACCGTACCGACCGCATTCGTAGAGGGAGCAGACCATGACGGGGCAGAACACGACGGGGCACAGCGCCCGAGCGGACAAGGCGGAGTCGAGCGCGACTCCGTCGGGCGCGACGGGGCCGAGCACGATAGCGCCGAGCACAACGGGGTCGAGCACGACGGGGTCGAGCGCGACGGGGCCGGGCGCCGCGGGGCCGAGCGAGGCCGAGGTCGCGCCGCTGCGGGAGACGATGCAGATCGTCATCGTCGGTCACGTCGACCACGGCAAGTCGACGCTGGTCGGTCGCTTGCTGGCCGACACCGGGGTGCTCGGCGAGGGCAAGCTCGAGAAGGTCCAGGCCACCTGTCGCCGGCAGGGCAAGCAGTTCGAGTACGCGTTCTTGCTCGACGCCTTGGAGGCCGAGCAAGATCAGGGGATCACCATCGACGCGGCGCGGGTGTTCTTTCGCACCGACAAGCGCGACTACATCATCATCGACGCACCGGGGCACATCGAGTTCCTCAAGAACATGGTGACCGGGGCGGCTCGGGCCGAGGCGGCGGTGCTCATCATCGACGCCAAGGAGGGGGTGCGCGAGAACAGCCGGCGCCACGGCTACCTGCTGTCGATGCTGGGGATCCGCCAGGTGGTGGTGGTGGTCAACAAGATGGATCTGGTGGGCTACGACCGGCAGATCTTCGACAGCATAGTGGCCGAGTATCGTGCCTTCCTCGACGAGGTGGGCATCAAGCCCCGCTGCTTCATCCCGATAAGCGCCCGCGAGGGCGATCTGGTGGCGGGCCCCTCGAAGGCGATGGCCTGGTACGACGGCCCCGACGTGCTCGCGGCGGTGGACGGCTTTGGCAAGCAGCCGGGCCGGGTCGACCAGCCGCTGCGCATGCCGGTGCAGGATGTCTATAAGTGGAACGCCCGCGGGGACGACCGGCGGATCGTGGCGGGGCGGGTGGAGTCGGGGCGGGTGGCCGTGGGCGACCGGGTGGTGTTCTCGCCCTCGAACAAGACCTCGACGGTCGCGAGTATCGAGGTGTTCTCGGCCGAGCCGCCCACGCAGGTGCAGGCCGGGTTCTCGGCTGGGGTCACGCTGACCGAGCAGCTGTTCCTCGAGCGTGGTGAGATCATGAGCCACCTGCGCGATGGCCCGCAGGTGGGCACGCGGCTGCGGGTCAATCTGTTTTGGCTGGGCAAGCTGCCGCTCGAGCCCGGCCGCAGCTACAAGCTCAAGCTGGGCACCAGCCAGACCGAGGTGCAGGTGGACGCGATCCACCGCGTGCTCGATGCGTCGGCGCTGGGCAGCTCGGTGGACAAGAAGCGGGTGGATCGCCACGACGTGGCCGATCTGGTGCTGCGGTCGCGCAACCCGATCGCGTTCGATCGCTCCGAGCAGATCGAGGGCACCGGGCGCTTTGTGATCGTCGATGGCTACGACATCGCCGGCGGCGGGATCGTGCGCGAGCTGGTGCCCGACGAAAACCAGCAGCTGCGCCTGGAGAGCCGGATCCGCAACATCGAGTGGGTCCGGGGCGACATCACCGTGGCCCAGCGGTCGGAGCTGATGGGTCACCCCGCGAGCATGGTGATGTTCACCGGGGACGCGGGGGTGGGCAAGCACGCGGTCGCCCGGGTGCTGGAGCGCACGCTGGTCGAGGACGGGGTGCATGCGTACCTGCTCGACGGCAAGAACGTGTTCTTGGGCGTGACCTCGGACATCGACCTGGACGACCGAGACGCGCTGGTCCGGCGGTTTGGCGAGGTTGTCTACCTGTTCCTCGATGCGGGCACGGTGGTGGTCTCGACCACCAACGTGATCGGCCTGAGCGACCACCGGACGCTCCAGACCCTGGTGGCGCCCTTCAAGATGTTGGTGGTGCATCTGGGTCCAGACGCCGAGGGGATGCCCGAGGGCGCCGATCTACGGCTGGATCCGGGGGCCGAGCCCCGCGAGGCGGTCGCCCAGATCAAGGCCTTGCTGGCGCAGCGGTCCCGGCTTCGGTCACACTAGCGGCCCGGAGCCGCCGTGGCGCAGACCAAGAAGAAGACCGCAAAGAAGAAGACTTCAAAGAAGAAGACCAGCCGCAAGAAGGTCGCCGAGCCCGGCTCGCGCGGGCTTATGGCGGCCGATGTCGTGGCCGAGCAGCCGCCCGAGTCGGTGGCTGTCGTGCAGGCCGCGATCGCGGAGGACGGGGGGCAGGTACTGGCGACCTACCGCGAGCCCATCGGGGGCAACTTTACGATCTTGGCGGCGCTGCCGGTGGACAAGGTCGAGCCCACGCCCTTTCAGCGGGATCTGTCGGCGACGCACGCCAAGCGGCTCACCGGGGTGATCGACAAGCTCGATCGCTTCCTCGATCCGATCATCACCGTGCGCAGCCCCGAGGGAGGGTACTGGACGCCCAACGGCAACCACCGGCTGACGGCGGTCAAGACCCTCGGCGGGGCGTCGATCATCGCGTTGGTGGTGCCCGAGGCGGAGGTCGCCTACAAGATCCTCGCGCTCAACACCGAGAAGGCCCACAACGTCCGTGAAAAGGCGCTCGAGGTCATTCGCATGGCGCGGTCGCTTGCTGAGCTTTCGCCCCGCAACGAGTCGGACTATGCGCTGGAGTTCGAGGAGCCGCCGCTTTTGACCCTGGGGGCGTGCTATGAGCACAACGGGCGGTTCTCGGGGAGCGCCTACGCGCCGGTGCTCAAGCGGGTGGAGCGTTTTTTGGAGCAGCCGCTCTTGGAGACGATCCCCGTTCGGGAAGCGCGGGCCCGCAAGCTGCTGGCGCTCGACGAGGCGGTGGTGGCCGCGGTCAAGGCCCTCAAGGACAAGGGGCTCGACAGCCCTTACCTCAAGACCTTCGTGATCGCGCGTTGCAACCCGCTGCGGTTTGCCAAGGGGGACGCGCCGCCCTGGGACGAGGTGATCGACACGATGACCGACAAGGCGCGAGGGTTCGACGCGGACAAGGTCAACGTGGGGCAGCTGGCCAAGGCCGGCGGAGGGCCGGGCGGCGACTGAGGCCGGCGCAGGTCAGGGGCGCAGCAGCACCTTGCCCTGGTTGCGCCCTTGCTCGAGCTCGCCGAAGGCCTCGGCGGCCTGGTCGAAGCCGAAGATCCCGTGGATGTGGGGTCGGATCGCGCCTTGTTCGTAGAGGTGCAGGAGGGCCTTCACCTGGCGTCGCAGCAGCGCGCGCTCGTCCCACAGGTGGCCCATGTTGCAGCCGGCGATGGCGCGGTTGTCGTCCATGAGCCGAAGCGGGGTATAGCGAGGGAGCCGGACCAGCTGCTTGACGAGGTTGACGAGGCTGCGGGTGCCTCGGCCCGTGTTGGTGTTGGCCATCCCGAAGGCGACGAGGATCCCCACCGGTCGCAGCAAGGCATAGCCCTTGGCCCAGTCGCCGCCGCCGAGGGCGTCGAGGATCACGTCGACGCCGCGGCCGTCGGTGAGCCGCTGGATCTCCTGGGCGTAGTCGCGGGTCCGGTAGTCGATCGGGTGGGTGCAGCCGTGGGTGCGCACGTAGTCGTGCTTGCGCGCCGAGGCGGTGCCGTAGGTGGTCACGTCGTCGACGGTGCGGCATAGCTGCAGGGCGGCGGTGCCCACCCCGCCCGCGGCCATGTGGACCAGGACGTGGGCGCCCGGGCGGATCCGGGCGATCTCGAACAGCATGTGGTGCGCGGTGAGGTAGTTGACCGGCAGGGCCGCGGCGTCCTCGAAGCTCATCGACTCGGGCATGGGGAAGGCTTGCTCCGCAGGAACCACCACGTGGCTGGCGTGGCCGCCGAAGCGGCTCATGAAGAGCACCCGGTCGCCTGGATCCAATGTGGTGACGCCCTCACCCAGCGACTCGACCACGCCGCTGCCCTCGTACCCCACGACGCACGGAGGCTTGGGCGCGTCGGGATAGAGCCCCTGACGGGCGCTGACCTCGGCGAAGTTGAGCCCGGCCAGCTTGACCTCCACGCGGATCTCGCCCCGCTGGGGGGGCGGCGTGGGGGCCTGGCGGACCTCGAGGACGTCGGGGCCCCCGTGCTTGCTGATGAAGACGGCGTGCATGAGCGACCGCCGTGTACCCCGTCTCACGGTGGGGTGTCACGCCCGGCCGCGCTATTGCCGCTCACGCCTTGCGGCCCCCACGGCGTTCGGCTAAATAACGCCGGCTTGCCCGGTCCCCACGACCCCATCGTCCAGAGGCCTAGGACGCTGGCCTTTCAAGCCGGTAACACGGGTTCGAATCCCGTTGGGGTCGCCACCGACCGGGCAAGCACCTGTCGACCGAAGGCGAAGGCGACGAAGGCGACGACGGCAAGGGCTCGTAGCTCAGTTGGTAGAGCAGCGGACTTTTAATCCGCGGGCCGTAGGTTCGAATCCTACCGGGCTCACTGAAAACCCCTCGATCTGGAGGGGTTTTTCAATTCGGGGGGGTGGCCTGATTGTCGTGGGAAGCATGTTTTGACCGGTTATTACTACCCATTGACTACCGGGCGCGGGGTTGGAAACGATGGCGGAGAGGGGGGTGGGGGGTTATCTGCGACGGGTTGGGGTCGTCGTTCGCGACGGAGCGGAGGAACGGCCGCGGGGTGACCTTGGCCGCCGGCGATGGTGCGGGTGCGTCATGCCGGCCCAGGGCCTGGCGGCGGCCGTGGCTCGCGGCTCGTGGCTCGTGGCTCGTGGCTCCGCACACCGCGTCATGAGAGCGCCCAGGTCTTCGACTGCCTCGCCTATGCGCCGTGCGATGTCGCGGCTGATCTCGTCGCTCGCGTGGGCATACTTCGCGGTGGTCTGTAGGCGGCCGACCCACGGCGGCGAGCGACGCAGGTCCTTCGACATCACGGCTACCCGCCTCGCTGTGGGCCGTTGGAGCGGGCGCCGCGTGCTAGAGTGCGTTGATGGTCGTACGGTTTGGCATGCTGCTCGTCGCGGCATCGGGCTGCGCGGTGGCCGATCCGAATTACTTGGGGCCTCCGGATGGCCCGAGCCACGACTCGTCCGACAACGATGGAAGTGCGTCATCGACCGCAGACACCGCCACCTCGTCGATGTCGCCGAGCACGACGGCAGGCGAGACCGAGCCCGAGGCGAGCAATACGTCGGTGCTGCCGCCTTCCAGCTCCGACGACACTGCGAGCACGTCGACGGCCGAGACCGACACGGTCGGTCCGTCCGGGTGTGGGGACGGGCGCGTCGGGGAAGGCGAGGCGTGCGACGACATGAACGACGATGAGCTGGATGGCTGTCTGCAGGACTGCCGCATCGGCCCCGTCGGCTTCGCGCTGGTGCCGGGGGACACGCTCGACTTTCGAGGCGGAACGCTGGGCATGGAGGTCAACGACGACTGTCCGGCGGGCGAGGTTCTGATCGGCTTTCGCGGCAGCGCCGACGTCATCGTCCAGCAACTCCAAGGGGTGTGCGGCACCCCGAGCCTGTCGTTCTCCGGCGGGTTCATCGTGCAGTTGCCAGAGACGACCGAGCTCCCGTTGTGGGGCAACATGGAGACGACGCCGTTCGAGCTGCTGTGCCCGGAGTCGGAGGCGGTTGTCGGGTTTGCGGGGCGCGCGGGCGCGTTCGTCGATCAGATCGTGGTTCGGTGCGCCGCGCTGACGGTAGTCGACGACGACAGCAGCTTCGCTCTCGAGGTTGGCGCTCCCGATCCGCAGCCGCCGATCGGTGGCGGCGGCGGCTCGGCGTTCGGCGCTCAGGACTGTGGAGCCGGGCAGGTGGCGGCGGCGGTCGACATGTTCACCGGGGACTTCATCGACCAGCTGCGCCTACGGTGCGCTTCGATCTCGCTGACCTTTCCCTGAATCCCTGAATCCCTGAATCCCTGAAGTCGCTACATCATATCAGCACATTACGTGGTATGGCGGACGGTTATGACTACCCATTGACGACCAGGGGCGGGGCTGGAAACGAGGTGCAACGGGCGGACGATCAGCGCACCAGCACCCAGCCCGCGTCTGTCCGGCAGTACGTCAGGCCTACGAAGTACCCCACGTCCTCGGCGCTGACGAGCACGAGCGGGGGATCACCATCGTCGTCGACCAGTCGGGCGAGGCGGCCGTCGGCGAAGACCTGTAGCGTGAGATCGGTCGGTAGCGGCTGCAAGGTCAGTGCGTCGGTCTGCATCAGATCGACCAGCGGCAGCGCATCGCGCTTGCCCGCGTCGTCCAGGTAATAGGCCGCCTGGTACTCCGTCGCCTTGATCGCCTGCAGCTGCTCCACTGCGGCCACATCGCGCGCGGCCACCTGAGCCCACACGCGCTGAAGCTCCGCCACCAGGGCGTCCCGGGTCGGCTCGTCGTCCTCGATCCGCAAGCCATCCTGCCACGCCCACCGAGGGAAGGGCGACGGCATCGTTACGTCTCGAACCATGAACGCGTCGAACGGGGGCTCGTCATCACGCTCCAGTGTCACCGTGGAGACCAGCACGTCGCCCGCTTCGTCGTCACGCGCCATCCGTCGTCGCGAGTCCAGCCGCCCGGCCGCCGCGCTGCTCTCGATCCCGCGTCCCGGTGGCGCGGTGTCTCGTGCCACGAAGTTCAGGGTGGTGATCGCAATCCGCTCGTCCCGAGGCGCGCCGTTGCGCTTGACCCACAGGGTCAGCCGGAGCGCGCTCTCGGCCGGATCGAAGTGCTCCTGGTCCACCCGCTCCTCCCCGTCCTCGGTGAAGACGCGCGGCGGCTGGACCAGCGCGGCGATCTGGTTCGTTCCCTCGACGATCCACTCGCTGACCGGGAACTCCACGTCAAAGGGGCGCGCGACGTCGCTGGCCAGGATGGACACGTCGTTGATTCGAACCTCGAATCGACACGCACCAGCGTCGATGCCGAGCTTGAACACGGGTTGATCTCGGGGGGCAATTGCCATGGTGCTGATCACCTGAATCGGAAGGACTTCGTTCGGAAGGACTTCGTTCGGAAGGACTTCTTGGTGCTGGTCTTGGTGGCGGTTGCCTTGGTGCTGGCCTTGTCTTTTTTGGCTGCTTTGGCGTCCATATCGGCCTTCGCGGCCAGGGCGTCCTCGTCCAGTTCGATCTCCTCGCCGCGGCAGCCTTCGCCGGTGAACAAGTCCATCGTCTGTAGAGGAAAGCTCTGTGCGTATTGCTCGGGTTTGCCGGGTGCCTCGGGGCCTTGGGTGTCGATCGGCATGGCCTCGTGTCCTCCATTCACTGTTGAGCCGGCGCCTTGGGCCAGTAGCGGGGCTTGGCCACCACTAGCACCTTGCTCTTGGTCCGACTCTTCTCCTTGGTAAAGGGGCCGATCTTCAGCCCCGCTTTATAGTAGGTCAGCATGTAGAGCACGATCCCCTCCCAGCGCGTCTGCCCCTGCAGGGCCGGGCGGCTGTCCTCCGACACCGTCGCCTTGAGGCACATCCCCAGCGCCGTCTTGGCGCCGAGCCGCACCCCGGCTCCTGCGCTGACGACCAGCACCTCGATCTCTCCCTCGATCCGACCCTCGATCTTGAAGTCGATGCGAGCGTCGGCCAGGCCGTAGCCGGCGTGGCCGTTGGGCTGCTGATATTCGTACTCGAAGTCCATGGTGATCTCGCCGCCGGCGACGAGGTAGACTCCGAAGTCCGCCTGGACCCGGGCGATCCCCTTGATTCCCACCCCGTACTTGAGCGCTTTGAGGACGGGGACGGCGCCCGCGGTGGCCGGGAACGCCATCAGCAGCATGTTCAGTAGGTTCACCTCGAGCTGCACCCCGAACAGCGGCTTGGCCGATAGGTTCAGCTTCCACTGATAGCCCACCAGGGCCATGTCCTCTTGCTCGTAGGGCTCGGCGGCGAGCGCAACGCATAGCGACGGCATGCGCATACTGCCGTCGACCTCCGGCGCGAAAGACATCGCTTTTTGGAGGAAGTCGGCGGCCGAATCGACGACTTTGAGAAAGCCCATCGAGTTCTGCAGGTTGTCCAGCAGCTGGACCGCGAAGCTCTGGACATACTGGTCGTACGCTACCTTGGCCGTTCCCGTCAGCACCCAGCCGTTGTCGGCCTCTACCGTCTCGGGCAGGTCGGGGTCTTCTGGGTCCTGGCGGTACTCGGCCTGGTAGCCTTCTTTGTCGATCCCGGGCAACGCCGTGACCTCGGCCCCCTGTACGGTGGCCGATGATCGCGACAAGGTGGCGTTGATCTCCCACCGAATGTCCGAGTATGCCTCGACGACCACACGCAGGGGTACATCGTCGCGGCGAACAATGGCGCCCGCTTCGTCCGCCACCACCACGTCCCACTGGGCCCGCGGCAGCGAGCGCCAGCGGAATGGGTTGTAGGTGACCAGCGCGTCCCACTCTCCCACGAGCGGGACGTTGGTGAACTCGGCCTTGGCGCGGGCCAGCAGCCCGTACTCCGCGGCTTCGGTCGCGTTGGATCGGAGCTCCGTCCACGTCGCCGCCTTGCTGGCCGACGACGATCCCTTGGGCAAAAAGCAGACCGTGTACATTCGCTCGCCGCGGCACCTTGCCTCGTGCTCGATCGTGCTGGTGACCAGATCGGCCAGCTGCCACCGCCCCGCCAGCACCTGGTACACCGGCCACTGGGTGTCGCCGCCTACGATGAACTTCTTATGGTCGTTCTGCGTGCGCCTTGCCAAGGGCTTTTCGTTGGCCATGGGCTCCCCGGTTGGGGGGAACTTCATCGTGTAGTGGCGCGGGTTGACGTGCGCGAAGGGAGTGCCGTGGAACCCCGTCCACCCGTGGGTCCCCGCGCGGAGATCGTGGTTGTCGCCGTTGGCGCTGGTCCCCACCACGTGCTTGCAGTGCATCTCGAGCTGGAAGTCGCAGCACGGCGGGGGGGCCTGCGGCTGGTTCTGGGGCCGCTCGGGGCAGCGGGCCACCACCCCCTCGTCCTGGGGCAGCACCGTGATGGTGAACGAGCGCTCGGCCTTCGCTCCGGTTGGTCCGGTGGCCTTGACGCGCAGCGTGGCCGGCGAAGCGGCGAGGTTCGCCCTCCAGGCAATCGTGCGCTTGGGAAAGGTGATGTGGGCCCCGCGGGGGAGCCCGCGGACCTCGAAGTCGATGGGTCCGGTCCCCTGGGTCAGCTCGATGACCGTCCGTAGGTCCTGGCCCTCGGTGATCCGGATGTCGTCGATCGCCGCCAGGGCCGGTGGGCTGGCGACCGTGAGCAAGAACTCGGTGAGGGACTCTCCGCCAGGCCCGCTGGCCTTGATCGTGACCGTCACCGGCTGGGCCGACGCGACCGCCATCCAGGACAGCGCGCCCGTGCCTCGGTCGATCTGCATCCCGTTGGGTCCGGCCTCTAGCGTCCACACGATCGGCCCTGTGCCCCGCGCCAGCTGGGGCGTGACCTCGAAGCGCGTGCCCGCGTCCACAAGCGCGGGCCGGATCGGCACGATCATGGGCCGTAGCGGGATGACCCGGATCCAGAATATATTGGTGTCTATCCAGTGATCGGGTTTTCCTTGTGGGGGGCGTGGTCGTGGCGGCCCGTGGACCTGCACGATTGATTGGTAGGGGGTCGCGGCCCAAACCGCCGTCCATGTCATCTCCCCCGTTGTGTGGTTGATCGTCAGGCCGTCGGGGCCGGTGGCCGCCCAGAACATGTCGCCCGTGCCTTCCAAGAGGCGGGGTGTGACCTCGAGGGGCGCGCCGTCGTTGACGGTCAATTCCCCGAGTTCCCAGATGTTCGGCTTGACCGGGTCCACGTCGATGTTGAAGGTCATCGAGGCGCTACGCTTCCCGTCCTTGGCTCTGGCCTTTATCTCGACCGTCTCGCCGGTGTAGACTGCCGGCCACCGGATCGCCCCCGACGCGGGATCGATGGTCATGCTGTCGGGCGCGTTGCGCAGCGACCACGTCACGGGTCCGCGGGCGTCTTGGACCACCAATTGCTCTTCGAAGATCTCTCCGTGCTCGATCCGGCGGTCGTCGATCGGAGTGATGGATAGCGGCATGACCTCACCTCTTGCGGGGCTACGGGGGCTACGGGGTCAATCGACCGTGCTCGACCGCGAGCTGCTCGAGCTGTGCGAGCTTTTCTTCGGGGTTCAGCCATGGATCGTCGAGCACAGGGCCCGACCAGCGCAGCAAGTCGGGGTGCCCTAGATCGTCGTCGATGGCGATGACCAGCGTGGCGTAGGCCTTCAGGGCGGCCGGGGCCGCGAGATCGTAGCGCCGGGCGGTCTGCACGGCCGCTGTCAGCAGGACCCGACTGCGCGCGGGGCCGAGCGCGACGAGGCGAGCCGTGTGGTGTCGCTCGAGGGCGCCGAGGAGATCGTCGACCCGCGGGGCTACCCAGAGCCGACGCATTGCGATCATCTGGATCGGCGAGATCCGAAGGTGACGGGACGTGGGGGGGATGCAGCAACTCATGGGGGCCGGTGATTTCGAGCGAGGTGTCCATCGAATGCGTTCTGCTCGACCCAGACATCGGGTTAGGGTCAGATCAGCGCGAGCACAGCGTGGAGCGCCATGCCCCCGGCGATCATCAGCATGATGATCGCGACGATGAGCATGCAGGTCACCGGCGGCGGAGGGTGGGCCCGGTTGCCGTCGAACAGAGCCGGCAGCGTCAACCGAGGTGGAGCGCTCGCGGCCTTCATCGCCGGCGTTGCCGGATAGAGGAGGGTCTCGTCGTCTTCGAAGTCCAGGGGGTCCATGGCGTTCGCACGGACGGGCGACGGGGCACCAAGCATGGTAGCCGGGAGCGGGGGCGGGGCCGTGGGCATTGCGATCGGCGACGGGAGCGGGTGGAGCTTTGCCGGGTGCTTGGCGGTCTTCGCGGCATGCACTCCGTGCGCTGCATGTCCTGTGGGTCGCTTCCAGTTGAACGCCGAATGCATGACGCTACCCTCCATGTGGTGGGGAGCGCGGGCCAATGGATCGTGGCGCCACGCGTCTTGGGTCCCCACGGATGGAATAGCCGGCGGGGGTCCCTCGGACGACTTAACGTCGCCTTAATGTTAAGGGACGAGACGGTGGGTGGATGCTCGAATACGCGATCGCCGACCTTCGGTGCCGTCGTCGGTGAGGTCACTGGGGTCCGAGCAAGAACCCGCCGCCGCCCAGCGTCAGGCGAAGATAGCGCCAAACCGCCGGCGACGATGCGCGCACACGCGTGTCCAAAGCCGCTCCAGCCCTGCGGCTCATCGGGGGCGATCCCGATGGAGCCGGAAGAAATCCTCCAAAAGGGCGAGGGTGCGGTCGTGGTGCTCGATGTGGGGGCTGTGACCGCAGCCGTCGAAGACTTCCTCGCGATAGTCGCCTCCGGCCTGCTGGTAGGCGTCGAGCACCGCACGGGTCTGGGTGACCATGGGCTGGGCGGGGAAGACCTGGGGTCCTGGCCAGCCGGGGACCAGCCCCAGCTCGCCGAGCACGCCCAAGTCGAACATCGATCGATCGGAGACGATCTGGTCGTCGGCGCCGCGGATCCACAGCACCGGTGGCTTGGGGTCGATGCGGGCGACGCTGGATTGATCGAGGTAGCGGGGCGACAGCGCGTTGTTGATGCCGCGGGTCCCCGGGCTGATGCCCGGCCAGTTCGCCGAGGGCGTCGTGTCTCCGGGGTAGTTGCCAGGGTCGATGTGGGTGCGGAGCATGGCGGCCAGGTAGCGCTGTTCGTGCGCGGGCTCGGGGCGAAACGGTGGCTTCCAGTAAAACTGGGTCATCACGTTGGCGGGCGCGGCGGGGTGCTCGGTCCCCGTGTCCCCTCGAGCCAGCATGCGCACGAAGTCCGGGTTGGCCGTGCCGCCGCCCGAGCCCGCGCAGTCGGGGTGGCAGGGCTCGCCGTTCGATCCCCGAGTGCCGCCGAAGCCGTAGGGCGAGCCGGGGTTGAGCAGCACGAGCGAGGCCACGCGTGGACCGTGATCGATGGCCAGCTGGATCGCGACGTTGCCCCCTACCGACCAGCCGACCACGTGGGCGGGGCGGTCGCCCAGCCCGAGCGCGTCGCTGCGCAAGAGCGCGGCGATATCGTCGGAGAGATCCCGCAGCCCCCGTGTCGCATCGACCGGTCGGGCCTCGGAGCGCCCGAATCCCCGCAGGTCGGGGGCGATCACCCGGTAGTGACCGGCGAGGGCCGGGCCGAGGCGGTCGAAGAAGTCCGCGCTTGAGACGTTGCCGTGCAGCAGCACGACCGGCGGAGCCCCGGGCTCGCCGGCGAGGTACACGTGGGTCGTGAGGCGCTCGGTGGTGAGGGTCTGGGACGACATCGAGTCCATGGGGGCGAGGGTCTCATGGGAGGCGAACGGTGGCGGCGACTCGTAGACCCGGGCGGAGTGCTCCGAGTCTCTGATCCTACGTCTGCGGATGGACCTTTCGATGACGTCGTCCGATCAGTCGCGCGCGACGCCCGCGATGCGGAGCATGTGGCTGGGGATCGGCTTGGCCAGCAGCGATTGTGCCGGTTCGTTCCGATCGAGCGCGTCGTACGATTCCGACATCGCCGCTCCGGCCAGGGCGAGTCGGAGCGCCATGAGGCTAAACGTGAGCCGTGGGCGACGGCCGGGCCGAGCGGGGGACGGGGCGGAGGACGGGGCGGAGGACGGGGCGCGGGTCGCCTTGGGTAGACGACGGGTGGGAGCCGTTGCGGTCGTGGTTCCTCGGCGACCGCGGGGGGAGGCCGGCGAGGTCGAGGCCCTCGTGGTGGCCGGCCGCCTTGGGCGGACTCTCAGCGTCGGTGCGGTCGGCTCGAAGATGCAGCGGAGCTGCGCGAGCATTTGTTGGGCGCTGTCTGGTCGTAGCGCGCGGTGTGTGGACATGCCCTGGTGGACGAGCTGTTCGAGGCCGGGGGGCAAGTGGCTACGGAGCGTGCCCAGTGGCGTCGGGGGCTGGTGGAGGATGCAATGCAACAGTCGGCCCAGCGAGGTCGGCTGGCCGCCGTAGGGCGGGCGGCCCGCCAGCAATTCGTACAGGATGACGGCCGCCGAGTAGAGGTCGGCCTTGGGGTCGGCCGCGGTACCCTCGATCATCCGCTCGGGTGCCATGTATCGCAGTGTGCCCAGGACCGTCGTGGGAGAGGTGTGCTCCCCGTGGGTCTTGGCGAGCCCGAAGTCGAGCAACTTGAGCCCATCCTTCGTGAGGAAGATGTTGGCGGGCTTGACGTCTCGGTGGATCACCCCATGGTCATGGATGTGACCGAGGGCGCACAGAAGCCGGGACGCAACCCGGAAGAACTCCGGATAGGGCAGCTGGGGGCATTCGTGGAGTCTTTGTCGCAACGTCTGGCCCGAGAGTCGCTCCATGACGAAGTACGGGATGGTGCCGAACAGTGTTCCCTGATCGTAGATCTCGACGAGATGAGGTCCGGGCATTCGAGCGATGGCGCGTGCCTCGTGGATGAATCGGCGCTGGATGTCGGCATGGGCGGCGTCGAGCCAGGGGGGGTTGAGGAATTTGATGGCTTCGACGCGGTAGAGATCGAGGTTTCGTGCTTCGTACACCGTGCCAAAGGTCCCCGCGCCAATGCGCCGAATGAGCCTTCGCTTTCCGTCCAGCACCAACCCCGGGCGGGGCCCTGCGATCGGGTCCTCCATGGGAGGGAACGAGGGGTCGGTGTAGTGTGTGTCATAGGCATGGCACGAAGAGGGCCGATGGGTGCGATAGAGTTCTCCCTGGCTGTTCTTGGTGAGTAGTGCGGCGATGCCTTCGATGAGTGGATCCTCGGTATAGTCGTCCAATTGAAGTCTGTGCTCCGTGCCCCGTGACGCTCGTGCTCTAGGGGTGATTCCGGATCTTCACGGTATTGGCCGGTCGTTCTGTTAGTCTAGATCCTTAACTACTCTGACAAGGAAAACTTCACGTAGATCGTGAATATAATGGTTCCTCGTCAGACCTCTCATGAGTTGAGGGTGGCGTTGCCGTGGTTCGAGCGATCCGTCTCAGCAATACCGCAGATCGATGTCGTGAGCTGACCTGGTAGGTTGGGACGGTGGGGACATAGGTATGGCCCAAACGAGATCTCGAGACGGGCTTCGGGAAGAGGTATCGAGACGGGTGATGGCGATTGGGGTCCGCGAGCCCCGGCAATAGGGGGCTCCACAAGCCGTCGATCCCACGGAATTTTCTTGGAGACTTCGTGCGGCCCCGGGCAACTCGCGGTCCAAAGCCTCGGTTCGACCGTCGTCCTCGGTTTGTTCTCACCCACAGCGAGAAGCACGATGCCCACGTCCGCAAACCCTCACCCGTTCGTCGTTCTCGCCCCGCAATCCCCGCAGTCGCCGGATCGAACGGGCACGATCGTCGGGGTCGGGCGTTCCGGCGTGGCGCGGCGGTGGGCGCCGGTGCTGCTCGGTGCGCTGCTGGTGACTGGAGCCTGCGACGAGGACGAGTCGGGCGACGACGGCGTTGCGGGCACGACCACCGCCGCTGAAGGGTCGGGGGCCCCGGGGTCGGGGGACGGAGACGACACCGGCATGCCGGCCGACGACGGCTCGGGCGGAGGCTCGGCCAATGGCGACGATAGCGGTGACGATGACGGAGCGGTGACCACCACGGGCCCGGACGATACGGCGGGCGATGACACGACCGCGGCTGGCGGATCCGAGCTTCCGCCCGGGGTGTTCTTGGCCGACGACGAGGACTACATCGTATTCGACATCGAGAGCGTGGCTGGAGACAGCCCGCCCGACCCGTGGATCTTTGCGCAGAGCGGCCCGTGCGAAGACCCGGCCGACTGCGAGCCGCTAGGCGATGGCTACTACCAGTTCAAGGGCGCCAACCAGTGCGGTCAGACGCAGGATCACGACGCGGGCGTGATGGAGATCGAGTTCGAGGTGAAGACGGCGGGTATGTACCGCTTTGCCGGGCGGAACCTGCGGGATCACACCGGCGATTGTGAGAACGACCGCAACAACGACTCCTTCGTGGCGTTCCCCTCGACGCTGAGCGATCCTCACTTCCGGGAGCCGTTCAAGGTCTTCGGCGGGGGGCATGGCGCGTACAACTGGACCAACTCGTACGACATCCACGACGTGGGCAAGGCGCGGGTGTGTGTAGAGTTCGAGCCGGGGGTCCACACGATGCGCCTGTCGGGGCGCTCGAACAACCACGCGATCGACCGGGTGGCGATCTTCCGCGTCGAGGGCGACGTGGGTGATTGTCGCAACAACGGCCTGCTCAATGGGCTCGACGACCGCCCGGTCACCGGGCAGTCGCAGTAGGATCGCCGCGATCGTATTCGTACCGTAGGACCGCCGCGCCGGTCGCGGCGCGCCGACCCCCGCTTGGAGGCCGGGCCGAGGCCGGCCCGGCCCCGCTCGCCCATCCCAGTGCGTTTTCAGCGGTCCTCAGACTCGGCCGGGCCGGTTGGGGCTTGCCCCCTGGTCCTGGCCGATCCGGTATCGCTGCGAGTTGCGACGACTACCGGAATGGATCGGCGAAGCGCTCGTCCTGCGCCAGCGCGTCGTCGGTCAGCGTGTGCATGAACTCCACCAGGGCGGCCTTCTCGGGATCGCTGAGGTTCAGCCGCTGAGGTTGCCCCCCGGGCCCGGGCATGCGCAATCGGGGATCGAGGTTGGGGTGGGGCTGGACCCCGCTGTCGTAGTGCTCGACGACCTGCGCCAGGGTGTCGAAGCGGCCGTCGTGCATGTAGGGGGCGGTCAACGCCACGTTGCGCAGCGAGGGCGACTTGAACACACCGTTGAGCCCGGGGTCGCCCACCACGTCGCCGACCCCGTTGTCGGCGTTGTCGAGCGCGGCGTCCAGGCCGTTGTTGGCCGCCTCGGTGAGCATGAAGATCGCACGGTTGGGCAGCGGCTGCCCGGGAGGAGGCGGCGGGCCGTCCTGCTCTAGGTGGCACACAGCGCACCGGCCCGGGCCGAAGAAGACCGCCTTGCCCAGGTTCTGCTGTGCGGTGTAGTTGGGGAAGTCGTCGGTCGGGTCGTTGACTTGGGCGATCCCCTCGTCCCATGGCGCCCGATACGAGACCATGGCGCGCACGAACTGGGCCAGCGCGCGTGAGATCCGGTCGGCGTCGACGGTCTCGTCCCCGAACGCCTGGGCGAACAGCGCGGGGTAGTACGGCTGCTGCTGCACCCGCTGCACCAGTTGCTCGAGGGTCAGCCCCATCTCCACCGGATCCTGGATCGGCATGAGCACCTGATCTTCGAGGGTGTCGGCCCGCTCGTCCCAGAAGAAGTGACCGGCCGCATAGAAGCGAGCGTTGGCCAGCCCCATGGAGTTGCGCCCGGTCAGGCCGCCGTCGAAGCCCTCCGACAGCGTGAGGGTGTCGGAGAACCCGGTGGACTGCGGGTGGCACGAGGCGCACGAGATCGTCTCGTTGGCCGAGAGCGCCACGTCGTAGAAGAGCACCCGCCCCAAGGTCGCGCCGGGATCGCGTATCGGGTTGTCGGCGGGGGTGTTGTCGAGGGCCTGGACGGCTGCGGTCTCAAAGTGCGCCGGGAGCTCGGGATCGTAGTCGTAGGGCGGCCAGGGCAGATCGAGATGATCGAGCACGTCGTCTGGGTATCCGCTCATGTCTCCGGTGTCGGTGCCGGTGTTGGTGTCGGTGCCGGTGCCGCCGTCGCCATCGCTGTCACTATCGCCGTCGCTCTCGCTGTTGGCGTCGTCGTTGGCGTCGTCGTTGGCGGTGGTGGTCGGACCATCGGGGTCACCGGTCGTGCCTTCGCCGTCGCCCGGGTCTTCGGACCCCGGGGTGTCACATGCGGTCAGCAGGGCGGCGCTCAGGGCCACAAGCATCCAGTTTCTCGTTGGCATGGTCGATGACTCGTAGGGTTGTTCCCACTCCGCACCCGTAAAGTGAGCAATCGCCGTGCCAAGCGCGTCATCACGTCCAACGCGAGCCTTGCCGGGTTCGGTTGGCGTGGCAGGTCTCGATTGCGGCCTCCAGGCTGCGGATCTTGCAGTCTCGCTGTCGGCGGATCCTGCCGGCCAAACGCGCGGCCGGTGAATGTCGCACGCGTGGGGCGTTGCCGTCGGCGGGAGCTCAGCGAGCGGCCAGCTCGATGACGCGATCCATGAAGCGGTGGACCTCGTCCTCGGTGTTGTAGAAGTGCGGCCCGATCCGCAGGCCGCAGCCGGGTCGCCAGTCGTGCTTGAACCGCTCGTGCACGAGCTGCCGGCTGACGCGCTGGCTGTCGGGAAAGTCGACCGCCACGAAGCCGGTGCGGCGCTCGTCGTCGAGCGGGGAGTGGATCTGCAGGCCGGCGGCCTGGGCCCGCTCGATCACGATCCGGCACAGGGCCCGGTTGTGGGCGCGGATCCGGTCGATCCCCACCTCGTGGAGGTTTGCGTAGCCGGCCCGGGCCACGTAGTAGGCGGGCACCGAGGGGGTGCCCCCCATCAGTCGCCACGCTCGATCGGCGTAGCGAATGGGGGCGGGCTCGAAGGCAAAGGGCGCGGCGTGGGCCATCCAGCCGGTGGTGCGGGGCTTGAGCACGGGCAGTCGGTCGGGGCGGGTGTACAAGAAGGCCGTGCCGGGCCCGCCGCACAGCCACTTGTGGCTGCCGCCGACCACGAAGTCGGCACCCCACTGCTGCACGTCGAAGGGCACGACGCCGGCGGTCTGGTACACGTCGACCATGACCATGGCCCCCACCTCGCGGGCGCGGGCGCAGATCGCCGGGACGTCGAGCAGCGCCCCCGAGACGTAGACCGCGTGGGAGATCGGCACGATGGCAGTGTGCTCGTCGATCGCCTCGAGGATCCGCTCGGTGGGTACGTCCATCCCGTCGTCCGAGGGGACGAGGTGTACGCGGGCGCCCAGGGCTTGGTAGCGCTCCCACACGTAGACCACGTTGGGGAACTGCAAGGCGGTCATCACCACCTTGGTGCGAGGCGTGGTCCAGTCGATCGTGCTGGCCACCGCGGCCTGGAAGAAGGCGACGTTTTGGTTGAGCGTGGTGTGGCCGGGCTGGCCACCGAAGAAGCGGGCCACTGTGTCGGCGGTCTCGTCGATGACCGAAAACCAGCGGTCCCACGCCTCCACCCCCTCGCGCTGCCAGGTGTCGAAGTAGTCGGTGGCGGCGTCGCGGGCGGCCCGGGGCATGGCACCCATACTGTTGCTGTTCATGTATACGCTGTCGGCGAGGATCGGGTAGTCGTCGCGATAGCGGGCCAGCGAGGAGGCGGTGGGCGTGGTCATTGGATCGGTCCGGTCCGGGCGTGGTGAGCCAGGCGTGGTGAGCCGGGACGCGCGGGGGTTCAATCCTCGGCGACGAGCTTGCCGTACGCGGCGGCGTCGAGCAGCGCGTCGAGCTGGGCCATGTCCCGCGGCCGGAGCTTCACCAGCCAGCCGTCGCCGTAGGGGGCCTCGTTGACCGTCTCGGGTGCGTCCTCGAGGGCGGCGTTGACCTCGACCAACTCGCCGTCGACCGGGGCGTAGAGCTCCGAGACGGCCTTGACCGAGTCGATGTCGCCAAAGCTCTGCCCTTGGGTGATCGCGGTGCCGGGGTCGGAGATCGTGACCATGGTGATGTCGCCCAGCTGTTCCACCGCGTGGGCGGTGATGCCCACGACGATGAGGTCGCCGTCACGGCGAGCCCACTCGTGTTCCTTGGTGTATCGAAGGTCGGCGGGGATCGAGTCGCTCATGGTGTTCGTCCGTTTTCGCTCGAAGGCGGTCGGGGTGGGGGACCGGGCGTGGGGGATCGGGCGTGCTGTTCAGGGTTTCAGTGCGGTCGTCGGTAGAATGGGCCCTTGTGCTGGCGGGCCCCGAGGATCTTGCCCCGCTGGCGGATCCGCAGGGGGCGGTCGGGGCCGGCCAGAGCGCGGGGTACGTAGGCCAGGCCGATCGCGCCGCCCACGGTCGGGGCGGGGCCGCCCGAGGTGACCCGGCCGACCACCGCATCGTCGTCGTCGAGCACCTCGGCGTCGGGGCGCACGATCCCGCGCCCCTCGACCCGAAAGCCGACCAACCGTCGGGTGACGCCGTCGGTCCGGATCCGCAGGAGGGCGGGATGGCCGACGCACCGGGGGGCGTCGGGGCCTCGGTCGAGCTTGACCACCCAGCCCAGCCCGGCCTCGTAGGGGTTGGTGGTCTCGTCGATGTCCTGGCCATAGAGCGACAGTCGGGCTTCGAGGCGCAGGGTGTCGCGCGCCCCCAGCCCTATGGGGGTGAGCCCGGCGTCGAGCAAGGCGCGCCACACCGCGGGGGCGTCGGTGGCGGCTACGAACAGCTCGAAGCCGTCTTCACCGGTATAGCCGGTGCGGGCGGCGGTGATGGCTGCGCCGGCCAGCGAGGTCTGATGCAGGCCGAAGCTCGGGACGGATCCGAGCGTGTCGTCGCCGGTCAGCGTGGTCAGGTGCGCGGTGGCCTGGGGGCCCTGGACCGCGATCAGGGCCAGCGACTCGCTGCGGTCGACGATCTCGCAACGGGAGCCCGCGTGCTCGCGGAAATGGTCGAGATCCTTGGCGATATTGGCGGCGTTGACGACCACGCGGATCTGCTCGGGCCCCAGGCGATAGACGATGCAGTCGTCGACGATCCCGCCGTCGGGTCGGCAGGTGACGGTGTAGAGGGCCCGGCCGTCCGACAGGGCGGCGACGTCATTGGTGACCAAGGTCTGGGCCGCGGCCAGCGCTCCGGGTCCCACAAGGTCCACTTCGCCCATGTGCGACACGTCGAACAGGCCGGCGGTGGTGCGTACGGCCCGGTGCTCTTGCACGATGCTCTTGCCGAACCGGAGCGGCATGTGCCAGCCCGCGAAGGGCACCATGGTGGCGCCGCGCTCGAGGTGCAGGTCGTGGAGCGGGGTCTTGGAGAGGGCACCGGTCATGCGCGCGGCAGGACTATCGAC
The DNA here is from genome assembly GCA_039194325.1 of Myxococcota bacterium. Taxonomy (GTDB): domain Bacteria; phylum Myxococcota_A; class Polyangia; order Nannocystales; family Nannocystaceae; genus Paraliomyxa. The sequence continues at coordinate 24,019 of JBCCWC010000079.1, read as the reverse complement.
GACCCCGACCGCGCGCGCAACCGCCGGCGAATGCGCGGCGATCCCGAACCGTCGCCCGCTCCGCGCGGCCCGGCGGGGTCGTTGTAAGCTGACTGGGTCCGCCTCGATTGGTTGGATCCCATGCGCTGTTCAGCTCGCCCTCCTGGCTCCTCCCGTTGGTTCGGTGTGCTCACCGTGGTGGTGGGGCTGGCGATCGGGCTGGGCGCGTGCAACCTGCGGGAGCGAGGGGCGCGAGCTCCCGAGGGTCCGACCTCGGAGCTCGAGGCCAACGCCTATGTGCGGCGAGCCATTCGCTCGTCGAGCACCGGGGTGATCCTCATGCCTTCGAAGCGGGCCGAGCGGGTGTTCGAGCTGCCGCGCCTCAACGAGATCTCCCACGAGCTCAAGGCCGAGTCTGCGCGGTGCTTCTTGCGGCGGGCGATCGAGTCCATGGAGCGATCGCAGAGCGGGGAGCGGGGCTACGACCACGTCCCCGAGGGGCAGATGAAGATCCGCACCCGGATCGCGCCCTCGGGCGAGGTGGTACGCACCGAGGTGCTCGAGTCGGGCTTCGTCGACGAGACGATGGAGCCCTGCGTCCGCGACGTGCTCGAGGCGCAGCGCTGGCCCCCCAACCAGTCGGGCAACACCCACTTCATCGACGTGATCTACTGGGTGAGCTTGGGCATGCAGCGGCAGGCGGGGACCGAGGCTATGGCCACCCTCCTGCGGCGCGAGCAGGTGAGCGCAGGGCGGCGGGCCAAGGCCTGCTTGCAGGGGCGGGTGGACGCGGGGCGCTACGAGATCACGGGCCTCAACCTCGTCGACCGCGAGGGCGGGACCATGGTCAATCGGATCGACACCATCGATCTGCCCGAGCCCATCCGGGCCTGCCTGGCCACCGCGTTCCGGGAGATCCGGTTGCCTCGCGATCCCGACGCCTTCGTGCGTCCGGTCTCGCCGCAGGTGGTCTTTCGAATCACCCGGGATGGTACGGTCTCTGTGGAGGGGGAGCGGTGGCTGGAGCTGGTGGAGCTGGAGGAGCGGTCCCGTCGGGCGGCCGAGCGGGCGGCGCTGATGGCCGAGCAGCCCGATGCGCTCGAGGCCATCGACGAGCTGCCGCCGCGTCGTCCTGCCGGGGCGGTCACGTCCGGGGCAGGGCTGACCGCGGGCCAGGAGCTGGCGTCGGGCGGGAGTACGTCCGATCCCGTGTCCGGGGGTGCGCCCGGAGGTGCGCCCGGAGGTGCGCCCGATGGTGGGTCTGGTCGTCCGTCCGAGCGGACGACCGACGCCCAAGGGTCGCCGAAGTCCGAGTCCGAGCCCTCGTCCCCGGCTCAGGATCCCGGTCAGGGAGGCTTGCGCCTGGATCTGGGAGGGCCGCGCCGAGGCGTTGGCCAAGCCAGTGGGAGGGACGGCGGGAGGGGTGACGACGCCTAGCGCTCCACCCCTGGCTGCGCCCCCCCCGGGGGCCTCGCTGGTGCCGACCAAAGAGCCGGCGGCCGAGCCTCTGGTGCGTATTCGGCATCGCGACCTGCCCGTGTTGCAGGAGGGCGAGCTGGATCGGATGGTCGGCTTCGTTCGGATCGTGCGCCTTTTGGGGGGCATGCTGGGGACTTTGGGGGCCTTGGCTGCTCTGGCTGGCGCGACGCTGGGCCTGCCCGTGCTGGCGATCGGGGCGACGGTGTTGTCGACCCTGATCCTCTACGCGCTGTGGGAAGACACCCGGCTGGCCACGGCGCTGGAGCTGTTGCGTCGCCGGCGGGTGGTGGCGGCCGAGGCGGCGCTGGCTCGGATCGCTGAGTCGTCGCGCCGCTCGCCATGGCAGCGTCAGCGGGCCCGCACCTACCTGGCGTCGCTGGCCTGGCGCCGCGGCGACGTGGAGCAGGCGCTGCACTGGATCCAGGCCCGGCTCGCCGTGCCGCGGCGCGGTCGCGAAGATCCCGGGGATCGCTGGCTGGCCCAGGCGACCGAGGTGCAGCTGTTGGCTCAGGCGGGGCATGGCCCCGAGGCCGTGGCCGCGCTCGAGCAATTGCGCCCGCCGCCGCCCGACGAGCACGCCGAGCTGGTCGCGGTCCAGACCGCGCTGTTGGTGGCGTTCGTTCGCGACGACCCCGATGGGGTGCGCGATCGGATCGACGGCTGGGAGGGGATGGTGCGCGAGCGTGACGGGGTGGGAGTGAGCCTGTCGCTGCTGGCCTGGGCCAACGCGGGGCGAGGGTCTCGTGACCGCGCGATCGCCCTGGTTCGAGAGGTACGCCAGCGGGGCGACCACGGGCACCTGGCGCGGCACTACTCGCGGCTCTGGCAGTGGGTCGAGCGCTACCGCGACGGGTTTCACTACGGACGGCGCTGAGGGGTCAGGCCTCGGTCAGCTGCTCCTTGAGCAGGCCTTTGAGGTAGGTCGCGAGTACATCCACGTTGAAGTGGCCCTCGTGCCAATGCCGGTCGGCGCTCCGGAGCGCCTGGTAGTAGGGCTCGCGTTGGTCGCGAATGCGCTCAGGCACGATCCGCTTGCCGGGAAGCAGTGCTCCGTGACGCATGCAGATAAGGTAATAGCAGGCCGCTCGCGCGGTTCGTCCGTTGCCCTCGACGAAGGGGTGGATCCAGTTCAGACGCCATAGCGCATAGGCTGGAAGCATCGTCGGGTGGTCGTCGATTTCCCAGTTCTCATGAATGTCTGAGAGGAACCGATCGATGAGCTCCGGCACATCCTCGAAGTGTGGCGGCATGTGATCGCCCACATAGATAGGCCCCTCGCGGAATCGCCCACCGAACTGCGCGATATTGGCGATGGCGGCGGCGTTGAGGGACCAGAGCATGTATTTGTCGAAAGCCTCGATCCCTTTTGTAAGCCCAATCTCGATGCAGTTGGTGAGCAGATCGTACTGTCGAAGGAGGTTTTGCTCTTGGATCTTTGCGAAGAGCTTCGGGTCGTCGTGTTCGCGTACCGACATTGCACCGGCCTCGGTCCGCACGAGGAAGCGTGTTGGTCTCCCGGGTTCCTACTTCAGTCGAATGTGCTCGGCTGCATGCCGAACGGACTCTTTGGTGATGAGGTCTGACGGAGGGGCATTGCCATAGGCGAAGCTTATCCGTTGCTCTCGCAACTCCTCCTCGGAGACCTCGCGAGTTCGAGCCTCGGCGAGCAAGCGTCGGAGCTCGGGATCTGGCGTCAGCGAGGTTTGAAGCGGCGTTCGTGCGGGCATTGCGTATCCTTCGCGAGGGCTCCCACAGCGTAGCCCCCGCTGGGGACCCGCTCAAGTTCGTCGTCGCGTTCCCTCGGCGTCAGGACACCTCTTCGACCGAGGCCGTCGAGGCCGCACGCTCGAGCGGGGCGCTGCTGTCGCCGCGGGAGACCTTGGTCTTGCGGACCACCGCCGACGCGTCGGAATAGGTGGTGCTGATCGACGCATCGGCCGGGATCTCGGCGATGAGCGAGGCGGCGTCGGTGTTGTCGAGCACCTCTTGGTGGGTGGGATCGGGCGGGGCGAGCAGGCTGACCACCATCGAGGCGCTGATGAGCCCGGCGACGATCCCCAGCGAGATTCCGATCGGGATGTGGATCGGCGGCACCAGGCCCAGCAGGCCCTCGGCCAGCAGCATCTTGGCGCCGATGTAGGCCAGCACCAGACCGAGGCCGTACTTGAGGTAGGCGAACTTGTCGAGCACGTTCTGCAGCAGGAAGAACATGGCCCGCAGGCCGAGGACCGCGCAGACGTTGCTGGTGAAGATAATGAAGGGATCGCGGCTGATCCCGAAGACGGCGGGGATCGAGTCGAGCGCGAAGACCACGTCGGAGGTCTCGATCATCAACAGCACGATGAGCAGGGGCGTGGCCCGCCAGCGCCCCGCCTCGTGCACGAAGAACTTGCTGCCGTGGTAGCGGCGGGTCAGCGGGAGCACGCGGCGCGCCAGGCGATAGGCGAAGTTGCCCGACGGATCGACGTCGTCCTCATCGGTAAATAGCAGCCGGATCCCGGTGAACAGCAAGAAGCCACCGAAAATGTAGAGCGTCCACGAGAAGGTCTCGATGAGCCCGATCCCCACCACGATGAACAGCCCGCGCAGCACCAGGGCGCCCACGATGCCGGCGAAGAGCACGCGGTGCATCACCGCCGATCGCACGTCCATGTAGCGGAAGATGACGATGAAGACGAACAGGTTGTCGACCGACAGCGACTTTTCGATGACGTAGGCGCTGAGGAACTCCAGCGCCCGCTGCTGGCCGAACCACAGGTAGACCAGGCCGTTGAACGAAAGGCTCAGGACCACCCACACGATCGACCAAAAGAGGGCCTCGCGGGTGGTGACCGTGCGCGCCTTGCGGTGGAAGAGCCCGAGATCGAACGCGAGCAGGACGCCGATCCCAAGCAGGAACGCCACCCATAGCGTGGGAGAGCCTACGGATTCGAACAAGCGCGGAGCTTTCCCGGACGTGGGCGTCTAGAGGGAGAGGGAAGGGAGGCGCCGGATCCTCACTTGAGTCGCTCGACCGATGACGCCTTGACCTTGAAGGTGATCGTTCGGGGCTTGCTGCTGTCTTGATAGAGCATGTCGGCCAGCGTGCCCACGAATTCGATGTGGGTGCCCGGGGGGACCCCGGTGAAGAAATCCTGATCGGAGAACAAGTGGTACTCCATCGTGATCTCGTAGAGCACCGGCTGCTCGACGGTGGCGAAGATCTCGTACTTGCCGTACAGCGCGTCGTCCATCTTCTCGCCCAGCTCGGTGCCGCGCCCGAAGACCGCCTGGCCCTTGAAGCTGCCCTCGGTGGTCTTGAGCTGGTCGAGGTGCGCCTCGCGCTCCTTGCTCGACATCGAGTTGAACGCGTCGAGCCGTTTCTCGTTGAACGTGAGGTCGGCGCCCTTGACGTCGTAGGACTCGGGCGGTTTTTGCCAGTCGGGCGTTTTCTCCTCGCCACTGGGATTGCAGGCGGTGAGCAGGACCGCCGCGCACACCCCGGTGACCCGCCTGTGGGCTCCGCGCATGGCGGGAAAGCTAACACGCCACCAGCAGAATTCCACCGCGAGCTGGGCGGCCCCGTGTGCGCTCGGGCGGCGTGGTCGCCCCAAACACCGCATGGCAGGGGCCCCGCCCCGCTACGCCGGACTCGGATCGGTCACGATCGTATCGGGAGGCAGGGCTTTCACGAGGGCATCCCGGGCCGCGTCGACCCGCTCCGCCTGCGCCGCAGGGCCCTCGAAGGTGATCCGCACGTGGTAGCTCACGCGACCGTCCTCGCCCCGGGACCAGCGCGGGTAGGACCCGATTTCGACCCCGGGGAAGCGCCCCAGCACCTACTGGAGCAGGGCGGCGATCCGGCTCTCCTCGAGGGTGCTGTGCAGGATGTTCAGGTACCAGCCGGGCCCCTGGGGCAACTCGTCGGGTAGTGCTTCGAGCCGCTCGACCTTGGCCCGCATGAGTCCGGGCACCCCCGGCATGATGTAGACCCGCGAGGGTCGGGGCTGGTCGAGGTCGAGCCGCAGCGCCGGCCAGCCCGGGCCGGCGCGTAGCACCGTGCCCTGGGGCAGATCGGCCATGGTCAACGCCTCGGGGGTCAGGCGCTCGCCATAGTGGGCGCGCAGCTCGGCCTCGATCTGAGGATGGCGCTGCAGGGGGCGACCGGTGGCGGCGGCGATCGCTTCGAGGGTGCGGTCGTCGTGGGTGGGGCCGACCCCGCCCGAGGTGAATAGCACGGAGGCGCGGCGGAGCAGCTCGAGCAGGGCGTGGCCGATGTCTTCGGGCCTGTCGCCCACGGTGCGGATCTCGACCAGCTCGATCCCCCGGCGGCGCATCATCTTGGCCAGAAACCATCCGTTCTCGTCGCGGATCTTTCCGCTGAGTAGCTCGTCACCGATCAGCAACACGGCGCCCCGGGGTGTACTGGCCCCCGTGTCGGGCGCTCCGTCGGGGGCCGGAGCGGAGGCCGGAGCGGAGGCCGGAGCGGAGGCCGGAGCGGAAGCCGGAGGCGTCGCGGGCCGTGCGTCGGCATCGGCGGGAGGGGTGGACGCGGTCATGGAACGGTAGATCGCGGCGGCGGATCGAGACGATAGCACGGAGCGTCGGTCCGGGGCTTGACGGTGGGCCCAGCGGCGACGTAGCACGATGCTCGTGAACCCCGATCCTTCTCGTTCTCCCTACTTTGGCGAGGGCGTGCTCGCGTTGGCGGATGGTCGGGTCTTCGCGGGGCTTGCGTTCGGGGCCCGTACGACCGTGGTGGGCGAGGTGGTGTTCAACACCGCCATGACCGGCTACCAGGAGATCATCACCGATCCCTCGTACGCCGGACAGCTGGTGTGCCTGACCGTGTCCGAGGTGGGCAACGTGGGCACCAACGCGCTCGATGCCGAGTCGGACGGCGCCGGGGCCGAGGGTCTCATCGTGCGGTCGCTGTCGCCCGTGGTCTCCTCGTGGCGCGCCGAGCAGAGCCTGCCCAGTTATCTCGAGTCGCGGGGCCTTCCGGGACTGGGCGAGGTCGACACCCGTGCGCTCACCCGCCACCTGCGGGAGCAGGGCGCGGTGATGGGGGCGCTGTCGACGGTGGAGACCGACGTCGATCGCCTGATCGAGCGAGCCCGGCGCGCTCCCTCGATGGAGGGCCGAGGCTTGGCCCACGAGGTGAGCACGGCGCGACCCTACCCGTGGACCGAGGGCACCTGGGAGGCCGAGCCGGCCCCCGAGGCCGATGTCCACGTGGTCGCCTACGACTTCGGGATCAAGCGCAACATCCTGCGCAACCTGGTGCAGCAGGGGGTCCGGGTGACGGTGGTGCCCAGCACGACCGCGGTCGACGAGGTGATGGCGCTGCGGCCCGACGGGGTGTTCTTGAGCAATGGCCCCGGCGATCCCGCGGCGTTGGTCGACGTGATCGAGCGAACCGCCGATCTGTTGGGGCGTGACCAGGATATGCCCGTGTTCGGGATCTGCCTGGGTCATCAGCTGATGTGCCTGGCGCTGGGCGGCAAGACCTTCAAGCTCAAGTTCGGGCACCACGGCGGCAACCATCCCGTGCGCGACGAAGGATCGGCCGCGGTCGAGATCACCTCGCAAAACCACGGGTTCGCCGTCGATGCCGAGTCGTTCGAAACCGGCGTCGCGGTCAGCCACCTCAACCTGTTCGATCGCACGGTGGCCGGATTGCGACGCAGCGAGCGGCCGCACTGGGGCGTGCAGTATCACCCCGAGGCATCACCGGGGCCTCACGACTCCACGCACTTGTTCGCCGAGTTCGCGGCCGCCCTACGAGACCGGCCGCGGCGTGCCGCCGACTCATGAGCGATCGCTGGGGCGATGCGCTCGACGAGCTGGCCGCGGCTGTCTTCGACGGCGAGCGCGGTCGCCATCGGCTGGCGCCGCTTTGGGCCCGGTGGGACGACGAGGCTGCGCCCCTGCGGGACGAGGATCCCGACTATGCGCGCTGGCAGGTGATCCGCACCGACTGGGCGCTTTGTGAAGCCCTGGCCCACGATGCCCGGGGTCCCGGGGATACCTGGGCGCGTCGGGCTGTGCGCGGGCAGCTGCCCGGGTGGACCCCGCGGCCCGAGGATCGGGCGCTGGCCTCCTCGGTGGCGGGGCTTTACGAGGTATGGCCCAGCCGGACGCCGTGGTTGCGTGATTGCGTCGGCGGGCTTTGCGTGGCGCTGGCGGATCCGGTGTGGCTGGAGCCCACCGGCGATGGGGGCCCGGCGGCGCTATGGGAGGTGCGGATCGTGATCGAGGCGGGCCGGGCGCATCTTTGCCGGGCGCCGCTGGCGTATCCGTTGGAGATCCTGCCGGTGGTGCGCAGGCGGCAGCTGCGTCGGTTCACGCCCGGGGGGCAGTGCCTCTCGCTGCCGCTTTTGCGGCGTGCCCGGCTGCGGTGGCGACGGGCGGAGCGAGCCGACGCGGCGGTGATGTTCCGGTTGGTCGAGACGTAGCCCCACCCCGATGCCCGTCTAGATGCCCGCCCGTCTAGATGCCCGCCTGCTCTCGGTCGAGGCGACGGGCGACCGCGAGTCCTCCCCAGGTTTCGTAGGCTGTGCGGGCGCGGGCGAGGGCTTGTTGGGCGAGCAGTGCGTGGCCGTTGCGTCGAGCGAGCTTGGCGAGGCGCTCAGACGCTAGGCCCGTGAGCTTGTGCAGCCCGTGCGTTGACGCCACCCCGCAGGCCCGCTCGTAGGCTCTTTGCGCGTCGAGGTCGCGACCGTCGAGCACGGCGAGCTCGCCGTCGATGATGTCGAGTGCGGGCTGGAAATTCTCGGGGCATAGATCATTGTGCTTGAGGGCAGTGACTTTGTACCGGCGCATCATCTTTCGCATCATGCGGCGCTCCCGCCTCCGAGCGGTTGGCCATCGATCGACCATCATGACGACGCTGAGCGTCGCATAGTTGGAGACCGACCAACTCAACGCAAGGGCACGTTCATCCCGATGCTCGCGGGAGAGGTCTTGTGTCAGCTCCCAGGCGCGATCATGGTCGCCGAGGGCAAAGGCGGCGTGAGCCCGCCATGCTAAAAGAGCGATCCGGCTGGATCTCGTGAGCTCATGCCAATCGTTGGATGGGATGCAGTCCGCTCCGCCTTGGCGCAATGCTCGGATCTGGTGCCGGATCTCGGCGATGAACTCTCTGACCCATGGCAACAAGAAGTCACCGCACGAAGCCTCGAAGGCATCGATGAACGCCATGACGCGAGACAGGGGCTTGCTGGAAAAGACATGAACACAGATGCAGTTGAACCCCAAGAGCTCGGTCAACAGCTGAGGGGCGACTTCACGCGAACGATGATAGAAATGCTCACATTGCTCGGCGGCGGGACCGATGGGGCTACGTTCCGTCGACGAAACCTGCATGAAGAGCTGCGATTCGTAGTAGGAGAGAATTGGGATACGGTGCTGCTCTGCGAGCCGATGGACGAGCTCGAAGAGCGCCTCGGCTTGCTCATGTTTGCCACGGATCTTCGCGGAGAGCGCGAGCAGGACCAGTGCACCGGCTGCGCTCGGGTGCAGCCCGTGGGATGCGAGCAATCGACCGTATACGCCCATCAGCATGACGTGAAGCTTGAAATCCGAGGAAAATGCCGTGCATGCTTCCATCGCGGCGATGATCTCGAGACAAGCGTAGAGCCGGCTGTCAACGGCCGGGGGCAAGGCTTCGATCTGGTCGAGGCCGACCCTGTGCACCGAGCGCCAGCCCCGTAGGTAGCAGAGCAGGGCTCGAGGCCACGATGGTCGTCTCGGGATGGGGGATCCTAGCCGCGATAGAGCGTTCATTCCTAGCTCGATACACTCCGTGAAGTGCGTCCGCATCGCCAGGTTCCAGCAGTACCACTGCGCGATCTGGCCATAGCGCTTCGTCGACAGCGGCCATTGCAACAGGTCTTCGAGCACGGTGTCGCCGCTGGCGTGGCCTAGCGCGATCTCGGCTTGCGCGCGACCAAACACGAGATCGACACAGAGCTCGTGTTGACCGCCGCCCTCCCGGGCCTCGGCCAACCAGGGCTCAAGCCACTCATGGGCGGCTCGGAAGTAGTCGAGTGCGGCGATCCATGCCCCTGATCCGAGCGCGCGCCCGCCGGCGCGGACATGAAACCGAGCAAATGCCAGGCGTTGTTCGGCAGGCAGGGCATCGATCTGTCGGATCCCGGCTGCGAGGTGACGGATGACGATGAATAGTTCGTCACCCTCGGGTTCTCCGTTGCACCGAGCGAGCAAATGAGCGCCGATCTGTTGGTGCACGCGAAGGCGATCGCTGGAGTCGAGCTCCCTCAGTACGATCTCGCGGACCCGATCGTGGGCGATCTCGATGCGTGTTTGGGCTTCTTCGAGCGCAGGCTCGCTTCGTTCGAGTAAGCCCCACTCGCACAAGGAGTCCACCGTTGGGTCGTCGATCGTGCAGAGCTTGCCCGCCAGTTCGACGGAGATCGGCTCTCCGAACGTCGTGACGATCTCGAGTAGGCGTCGTGCTCCGTGGTCCAGTGCCGATAGACGACGTTCGATGAGCTGATCCAGGCTCGCGTCCGGTGCGGCGGATCCGAGCGGCGATCGAGCGCTCAGGGCCATCTGCTGGATGAACAACGGGCTTCCCTTGGAGCGTCGCGCGACTTCATGGGCCTGGAGGGGTCGGCGACCCGGTTCAACCGCCTCGAGCAGTGATTCCGCCAGCATGATCGCCTCGGCCGTCGGCAAGGGGGGCAGTTCGATGAACCGAGCATAGGGCCCCGCCAACGCCTCACGATCGAGCAGATCTCCTATTGCGGTCGAATCCTCCGATCCGGTGCGATACGACAGCAGCAAGAGCATCGCGGGTGCATTCGAAGAGCTCGCGAGGCTGTCGAGCAAGGCGATGCTGTCCCGATTCGCCCACTGAACGTCGTCGATATGCACGACCAGAGGAGCGTGCAGAGCGATGCTCCCCAGTAGCGTACGTAGGGACGACACGGCCAGCCGACGGACCTCGTCGACGGCGAAGCTGTCGAACTCGGACGGCTCGGGCGGCGCCCATATCTCGTCGAGTACCGGGAAGGTTCGGATGAGCGCATCGAAATTCGGCGGACACAGCGCCTTGCGATCGTCCTCGGTCTGGCGACGGAGCCACACCGACAGGGCGTCGACGACCGCGTCGACGCCCATGAACGGCACGGTCTCCTGCTCTAGACAGCGCCCGTGAAGAACGGTTGCTTCGGTGGATCCCAGTTCGGAGCGAAATCGACGGGCGAGCGCAGACTTGCCGTCTCCGCTTCGGCCCCGCAGATGCACGGTCACGACGGTCCTTTGCTCGTTGACTTCTCGTAGCGCGGCATAGAGCGCGCCGAGTTGTTCGGCTCGTCCAACGAAGATGTTCCGGGGGCTGGATCGAGGCCCGCCGTGGGCACCGAGCAGGCGCTGCAGATCGCGTGTTGTCGGTCGTGTCTCGGGCGCAATGGCGAGCAGCCGCACGCAAAGCGAACATAGCCACTGGGGTAGCGCGGCGGCGTGCTGCCCCGGGTCGATGTTCGTGTCACCCTCGTCGAGGAGCCGACCGAGGGCCGAGCCACCGTAGGGCAACCGGCCAGTCAAGCACTGGAAGAGCATCACGCCGACCGCGTAGCAATCGGTCGCCGGCCCAGCCCGCTTGCCCATCGCCTGCTCGGGCGCCATGTAGCTCGGCGTGCCCACGACCTGTCGGTCGCGTGTGATCCCCAAGTCAGGCTCCGCGAGCTCCGAGATCAGACCAAAGTCGAGGATGACCACTCGCCCATCGTGGGTCACCAGCACGTTCGAGGGCTTGAGATCCCGATGGATGCAGTCGTGTGCATGCAGATGCGCAAGTCCCTCGACGAGCTGTCGCAGGCTCTGCTCGAGTCGTAGAAGGTCGGGCCGCTGTCCCGGCGGGCTCGAGCCTCGAACCCAATCCACCAAAGGCTGGCCATGGATCCGCTCCATGGTGAAGAACGCCGGGCCATCGTCGGGAACCACCAACTCGTGCAAGCGAATGAGGTTGCGGTGGGCAATATCAGCCAGAGAGCGAAACTCTCGTTTGAAGCGATACAGTCGTGTGGCGGTGGCGGACGACAGGGTCTTGAGCGCAACCTCCACACCCGTTTTCGTGTGACGCGCCGAGAACACCTGCCCCATGCCCCCTGCACCGAGTCGACACTGGAGCTCGTAGGGCCCGAGCTTGATGCCTCGGGCTACCGTGGATGAGGGTGGAAGGGTCAGCCCGGCGCGCCCTACATCCCGCGATAGAGCTCGGTCAGGGACACCTGTACCTCGACCGAGGGCAGCACGACGCGGGGGTGGGCATCGTCGTAGATCCGCAGGGTCCAGGATCCGTCGGGCTGGCGGGTGTAGAGCTCGACCTGGGCGAAGTCCTGGGCGACGAGCCCATAGTCGACCAGCGATGGGAGGGACCGGTATCCACCAAACTTGTCGCTGCGATCGAAGCGCTCGGTGCTCGGGCTGAGCACCTCGATCACGAGGATCGGGTTGAGCAAGATGTCGTCGCTGTCCTGGTAGGTCTGCACGGGGCCGCAGACGACGCTGACGTCGGGGTAGACGAAGCCACGAGAGCTCGGGATCCGCACCTTGGCCTCGGAGCTATAGACCTCGCAGTCACGGTCGCCCAGGGCATTGGACAGCTGGGTGATCATGCGGGCGATCAGCTTGGCGTGCGCCAGGGTGCCCCCGGTCATCGCGAAGACCTCTCCGTCCCATAGCTCGTGCTTGGTGGACGCCGCCCGCTCCATGACGAGGTAGTCGGCCTCGGTCATGTGCGACGGGGCGGAGGCGGCGGCGGCGGTCATTGGACTATGATAGCCCGCTGCCCTCGTTCGAGCGACCGTGAGGGCTAGAACTCGACCGAGACAGACATCCCCGCCTGGGTGGCGGCCACCGCCGGGGCTGCCCGTACGCGGGCGATCGCTCGCCCATGTCGCTCATAGGCGACGCCATACCCCAGCAGGCTACCGCCGGCGGCGAAGCCCACCGCGGCTCCGTTGTTGGCGGCCCAGCGCAGCGGCCGATATTGGGCGATGCAGCCGTGGTGCCCTTCGCAGCCCGCCTCGAGCCGCAAGAGCCGAGTGTTGGCCCCGATCATCCACGCGGCCGAGCCGGCGACTGCGGCCAGCCCGAGCAGCTTGAGCCCGGGGCGCGACCGCGGATCTCGACCGCGCTGGAGCACGTCGCGAGTGGCGGCGGCTCGGCCCAGCAGCGCGCCGGCCCAGGTGGCCCCCATGATGAACGTGGCCGATCCCATGAAGCCGTGCCCGGCGTAGGTTCGATCCATCTCGTCGGCGTCGATGCACTGGGCGCTGCCCGGCGGGCCGTCGAGGCACTGGCTGAGATCGCGGGCGCGAAACCACTGGGAACCGAGGGTGGCGGTCATGCCCAGCCCACCCAGGGCCAGCATGCCCACCGCGCGGCGCCGGTAGGTGCGGATCGTTTGCTGCGTGCGCCAGGGGTCGTGAGGGATCGGTGGGGCGGGCCGAGTCTGGGCGACCACCGGATGCGGGGGCAGCTCGGGCGGAGGACGAGTCACCACGACCACTGAGGTGCTCGCGGTGGTCTTGCTCGAGGTGGATGTGGTGACGGTGGTCGTCTCGGGCGTCACCACGGTGGACGTGGTGGTGGACGCCGGAGCCGGAGCCGGAGCCGGAGCGACGACCACCGACCCGGTCGCGGGTGCCGGGGCGGGCGCGGGCGTCGTCGGGGCCACCGACGTTGGCGGGGCTGGTGGTGGGGCACTCGACCCGGGTACGGCCAGCATGGAGACGAGCGCGATCTGAACCAGCATGACGCCTCTATGATGGACCATTTTTGCCGGCGTGTACCGCGATCGAGGCCACAAAGCGCATCAACGGCCACGGCGAGGTCGCGGCGGCGCGAGCGGATCCCGGCGCGAACGGTCCGGGCACGATCTGGCCGCGATCTAGGGCTCGCCGCCATCGTCGCTGCGATGGGGCAGGGGATGGCGAAGGGGTGGGGGTCTGGTGGCCCCATCCACGGTCGCCGACGTGCCCGGGGGCGCACTCGGCACCGGGATCGGTGCGGGATCGTCCGTCGCCGTCACTGCCTCCGTAGGGCTCGTGGCGTCGATGACGTTCGTCGCCCCGGCCGATGGATCGCCGACCGGCGCATCCTCAGGGGTCGCCAGCGCCGCAGGCCGATGTTGGGGCTCGCCTATCACCTCGAGTGGATCGATAGCCCGACCGTCGAGCTTGACCGTCAGATGCAAATGCGGGGCCGCGCTGCGTCCGGTATTGCCCACCAGCCCTATCGCGGCCCCGCGTTGCACCGGGGCGTCGCTCACCACCAGCACGTCGGAGAGGTGACCATACACGCTGGTCAGACCGTCGCCGTGATCGATGATGACCATGGTGCCCAGCAGGGGATCGTGCCCGGCGAACTCGACGCGCCCGTCGCCGATGCTGAGCACCAGATCGCCGATCGCCCCGCGCAGGTCGAGCCCGCGATGGAGCCGCGTGCCGCGGCCGGAGACCGGATCGACCCGCCACCCGAAGCTGGAGGTGATGTGTACGCTGTGCACCGGCCAGCCCAGCCGCGGGCGGGGGCGCAGGTGCAGCAGTCCTGGCGACGCGAACGGGTCGCTCCCCGGCGACCGCGAGGGCGCCGTTGGATCTGCGCCGAGGTCGACGACGACCGGGAGATCTTCGTGGGGCGGAGGCGGGACCGGGTCGTGGCAGGCCATCAGCCCGAGCCCGAGCGCGGTCAGCCCCCGCGACCCCCGCCTTGGCTCGGCCATGGGGCATGGGCTACGTGGGGCCATCGTATCCGTCAAGGGCGGCCGCCGCAGTCAGGGCGGCAGACCACAGTAGCCCACGTTGATCCGGTCGGGGGGCGGATCGTCGAGGGCGGGCAGGCATTCCTCGGAGGGGCTGGGGCATGGGGGGCCGTCACCGTCCAGCGCACACCATGGGGTACAGCATGCGCCGGCTTCGGCACAGCCGGCGGTGTCCGGGCGACAGACGAGCCCGGGGAGGCACGATTGCACGGTGGCGCACGCGGAGCCGTCGTCGCCCTCGCCGTCGGCGGGCCCCGGGGTCGAACACAAGAAGCCGCCGAATGCGACGTAGCAGCCCTGCTCGTCCGGGCAGTCTTGGGCGAGGGGATCGCAGGTGGGCTGGCAGATCGGCAAGACCCCGTCGTTGAACGCAAAGCACTCACCCCCAAACTGACAGGGGGTGTCCAGCGAGCAGTACTCCAGGCAGGTTCCCGGACCGGTCCCCCCGCTGACCTCGGTCATGCAAAACAAGCCCGGCGCACAGGTGTCGTTGTCGTCGGTGCGCTCGCAGGGCTCGTCCCAGCCGTCATCCCCCGTGGCGGGGACGCATCGGGTGGCGTCCACCGTCGACTGGCCCTCGGTGGCCACGTAGGAGGTGCACTTTTGTCCCGCGGCACAGTCTTGCGCGAAGGGATCGCACTCCCCCTGCACCCCACCGTCGGGGGCCTGGACGAAGATGGACGCCGTGTCGTCGGCGTCCCCGGTCGTCATGGCGTCACCCCGGGAGTCGGTGGTGGGGCCATGGGCCCCGGTGTCGTCGCCGCCCGAACAGCCGAGCCCGATGCCCGCGATGAGCACGGCGACCAGGCCCCGAGCGCTCCGGCCGATCGCAGTCCTGCGCACGGCCCCTACCGCGAACCTGGTCACCGACCCGATGACCGCCCCCGTGGCCCAGCCGCGAGCCTCCCGTGTGCCCTCGGGATCCACGCACAGGGGATACTATGGATTGGAGCGACCGTTCTAGTGCAACCCCTTACTCCTTCGGGAGGGGCCCCGCGGGCTGGGCGCGACGACGGGGGCTGTGTACAACGGTCGTCGTCATGGCCTCGACCCCGTCCCCCTCCGCATCGAATCTCGAACCGCTCCGCACCGTGACCGTGCTGGGCGCGGGCAGCTGGGGCACCGCGTTGGCGATCCACGCGGCCCGCCGCGGGCGGCCGACGATCCTGTGGACCCGCACCGCAGAGCATCAGGCGGCGATGGCCGCCGAGGGTCGCAACGCCCGCTACCTGCCCGACTTCCCGTTCCCCGAGGGGCTCACCGCGACCCATGATCTCGATGCGGCCCTTCGGGACGCAGCGCTGGTCATCTGTGGGATCCCCAGCCATGGCATGCGGGCCATGATGAAGCGGGTGGCCGGGTGTTTCGAAGGTCGCGACACAGTCGCGCCCATGTATCTCATCGCGGCCAAGGGGATCGAGGTGGACTCGCTGGCCACCATGCACCAGGTGTTGGCCGAGGAGCTGCCCCCGGGTCATCGCGAGCGGATCGCGGCCCTGGGCGGCCCGAGCTTTGCCGCCGAGGTGGCGCGCGGTCTGCCCACCACGGTGGTGGTGGGCAGCGAGTACGAGCTGGTGCGCCTGGCCATTCGGCAGTTGCTCTCGGGCGACGGGATCCGGGCCTACGACACCGACGACATCCTCGGGGTGGAGCTGGGGGGGGCGTTCAAGAACGTCATCGCCCTGGCCGCCGGGGTCGGCGATGGCGCGGGGCTGGGGCAGAACGCTCGGGCTGGGCTCATCACCCGGGGGCTGGCGGAGATGAGCCGGCTGGCGATCTCGCTGGGGGCCCATCCGGCGACCCTGTCGGGGCTGGCCGGGATCGGAGACCTGGTGCTCACTTGTACCGGTGGGTTGTCACGCAACCGCCGCGTGGGGATCGCGTTGGGCGAGGGCAAGTCGCTGCCACAGATCCTCGACGAGATGGGCATGGTTGCCGAGGGGGTCAAGAACACCAAGTCGGCGCATCGCTTGGCCCAGCAGCAGGGGGTGGAGATGCCCCTGGTGGCGGTGATGCACGCGATCCTCTACGAGAACATGGCGGTGGGCGGCGCGGTCCAGGCCCTAATGGGTCGGGCTCTCAAGGCCGAGCGCGAGTGGTGAGATCCGGGTGAGATCTGGGCCGATGTGGGCCCTTGGCTTTCAATTTGCTCCTACGCTAGGCTACGCCCGACCTTGAGCAATATCGAGCCAACGCCCTTCGGGGACAAGTATGTGCTGGTCGAGCACATCGCGACCGGTGGCATGGCGGAGATCTATCGGGCCCAGTACGCGGGCATCGAGGGGTTCGCCAAGGAACTGGTGGTCAAGACCCTGCGCGAGGAATTCGCGGCGCGTCAGGAGGTCGTGGAGATGTTCCTCGACGAGGCGCGGATGGCGGCGACGCTCACCCACAACAACGTCGTCCATACGTACGATCTGGGCGAGCTGGCCTCCGAGTACTTCATCGCGATGGAGCTGCTCAAGGGCGAGGAGCTGGTGCAAGTGCTGCGCACCTCGCTGCAGGTGGGTCGGCCCCTGAGCCTCGAGCTGGGCGTGGGCATCATCATGCAGTCGTGCGAGGGGCTGCACTACGTGCACACGCGCACCGACGATACGGGTCGGCCCCTGGGGCTGGTCCATCGGGACATCAACCCCACCAACATCCACATCGGCTACGACGGCACCTGCAAGATCCTCGACTTTGGAATCGCGGCCACCCGGGCCTCGGCGGTGGCCAAGAAGGGCCAGGTCGCGGGCAAGCTGGCCTATATGGCCCCCGAGCAGCTGTCGGGGGCTGCTATCGATCATCGGGCCGACATCTTCGCGCTTGGGGTGGTGCTCTACGAGATGACGCTGGGGCGGCGCCTGTTCCGGGGCCGTCGTGACGAGGTGGCCCGACGGGTGCTCGAGGGCGACATTCCGCCGCCCACCTTCGTCGATCCCCAGTTTCCCCCGGCGCTCGAGGCCATCATCATGAAGGCGCTCGAGGTCGACCCGGCCGACCGCTACCTCAATTGCGACCACCTCTATCGCGATCTCGACGGCTACCTCCAAGAGGAGGGCCTTTCGTGCACCCGGCGCAAGATTTCGGCCATGATGGCCGAGCTGTTTGGCGAAGGGGCGCCAGCCAAGGTCAACTACGAGGATCAATACGATGATCTCGAGGACGCGGCGCTGGATTTCGACGACTTCGAGCGGATCGACGACGGTGGATCTCAAGACGACGACGAGCCGCCCGAGTGGGCGGTGGGCCTGGGGGGATCCTCGACCGCGGCCACCGGCAAGCGCCGGGCGATGACCTTGGGCCACATCGAGGCGTTGGTGGCCGATGGTGCGCTCGACGAGTCCGGCCCAACCGCCACCATCGATGGAGTGGGCGACGGGATGGGCGAGCCCGAGGCCGACCAGGGGCTCCCCGGCTCGGGAATGGGTTCGGGAATGGATCCGGGTCTGGCCTCGGCCAGCCCGCATCGGCGCCCCAAGACCCCCACGACCTCGGGCCATCACAAGATCGTGCCGGTGGCCGAGGCGGCGGTGGCGGATCGTTCGCGGGGGGGGCGTCGGGGGCGGGCTCCGTCGTCGTCCAACGATGCGGTGGTGGCGGCCGGGCGCCGCACCGGGCGACACACGTCCCGGCAGCGTACTGCGATCACGGGCCGCCAGAAGGTGCCGGGCACGGGTCGGCACGGGGTGCTCAATGCCACCGGGCCCCTGGCGTCGGTGGCCCCGAATGCGGCCAGCGGTCGAGCCTTCGGGCAGTCGGTGGTCACTCAACAAAAAAAGGGCGGTGCGGCCTGGGTGTGGCTGTTGGCCGTGGTGGCCGTAGCCGGCCTGGCCTACTTCGCCTATACCCTGCTGACCAGCAAGTGAGCGGCGCGGCACACGGAGGCCCATGGTGAGCAACGGCAACGGTCTACCCACCTGGAAGAAGTTCGATGCGTTCCAGGTGTTCGGTGACTACGCCCCGATGCAGGGCTTTTGCGTGTTGATGCGGGTCGGGGCCGATCCCGAGCAGCTGGTGTCGCTGCTCGAGCGTCGCGCCCCGGGGCAGGAGCTGCTCGACCCGGCGCTGGCCCAAGCCAACCTACGGGCGGGGCTTGGTCTCTTGCGGACCGGGGTGGTGCGCTTTGCCTATGCCACCGTCGAGGAGGTGATCGTCATGCTCCACCCGCAGGCGATGACGGCGGCGGGGGCCCCGATCCTGGTGCACAACCGGCTGGTCTCCGAGTACACCGCCTCGCTGTCGCTGCTGGTGGGTCAGCCGATCAACGCGGCCGCGAGCATCTACGAGCTGCCCGACGTGGGGGTGGTGCGGCGGGGCCTGGTGGCGCTGGCCGAGGACGTCGAGGAGGCCACCCCCCGGCGCAGCGCGCTGTGGCTGGGGGCGCAGCTGCGCGGACGCGGTCAGCCCTTCCATCCCTCGATGGTGGAGACCCTCGAGGAGCAGAGCGCGCTCTTGCAGAGCAACGGGATCGACATGGACGCCCTGCCCGCGTGGTGGTGGCGGGGCATGGCGGCGATCGCCGGCGACGAGGGGCTCGCGGTCTACGACGACCTGCCCAGCGGGGACGATCTGGGCAACCTGATCGCCTGAGCGCGAGGACGCCAGCATGGGCCCGGGACTGTACGTCCATGTGCCGTTCTGCGCGCGGGCCTGTCCCTACTGCGACTTCGATTTCGAGGTGGGCCGTTCGCCACCGATCGACGCGTTCCTCGACGGGCTCGAGCGGGAGCGGCAAGCCCGGGCCTTGCCCGAGGGCCTGCCGGTGCACACCGTCTATGTGGGGGGCGGCACGCCGAGCATGCTGGGCGCGGTGGGGCTGCGGCGGTTGTTGGCGTGGGTAGACGCGCGCTTCGACACCGGGTCGGCGGTCGAGCGCACGGTGGAGCTCAACCCCGAGCACGTGGACGATGCGCTGCTCGGTGCGCTGCACGCCGCCGGGGTGGATCGGGTGTCGATGGGGGTGCAATCACTGGCCGCCGGCGCGTTGGTGCAGCTGGGGCGCGTACATCGAGCCGCCCAGGCCAAAGCGGGGCTGCGGGCGGCGGTGGATCGGGGCCTGCGGGTCAGCGCCGATCTGATCGTGGGCTGGCCGGGGCAGGGGGCGGCACAGCTGCGCGCGGACGTGGCGGGGTTGCTGGGCGAGGGGGTGGAGCACGTGTCGATCTATGCGCTGACCGTCGAGCCCGGGACGCCCTGGGAGGCGCAGATCAAGCGGGGGCGCAGGAGGCGGCCGGATCCCGATGTGCAGACGCAGCGGCTGCTCGAGGCGGAGCAGATCCTGGAGGCCGCCGGACTTGCGCACTACGAGGTCGCCAGCTACGGGCGGGACGGGGCCCGGGCGCGACACAACCTGGGGTACTGGACCTGGCGGGATTATGTGGGGCTGGGTCCCTCGGCGGCCTCGGCCCGCTATCACCCCGATGGTTCGGTGTCCCGTCGGACCAACCGTCGGGGTTGGCTGCCCTGGTCCACGGGTCTTGCGGGCGAGCCCGATGGGGCGTCGGTGGAGCGACTGGCCCCC
This sequence comes from Myxococcota bacterium, assembly GCA_039194325.1. Classification (GTDB taxonomy): domain Bacteria; phylum Myxococcota_A; class Polyangia; order Nannocystales; family Nannocystaceae; genus Paraliomyxa. The sequence goes on along the minus strand of JBCCWC010000079.1, from coordinate 4,280 downwards.
CAGGTGGCCGCGGCCGAGGGGCTGTGGCTGGGCCTGCGGGTGCTGACCGGGTTCAGTCCGGCGGACTTCTTGCGTCGCTTTGGGGCCGCGGTCGATGCGGCGTGGCTGTGGGAACGGCTGGCCGGACCGCGTGCGCGGGGTCAGGTGGAGGTCGATCCGCAGGGCCGGGTGCGGGTGGTGCCCGGGCACTGGTTGTGGCACGACGACATCGGGGCGGATCTGCTCGACGCTGGGGGCGCCGACCCGGTCGACGCGGCGGCGCCGACCGCGAAAATGTCCGGTTTTTGCCCGTAGGCGGGTATCCGGCCGTCGCGGACGGGGTTAGAGTCGGGTAAGGATGACCCACGCCGGAGGCGACGTCGAGGCGCTGATGCTCACCGATCGGCAACAGCAGATCCTTCGCGCCGTCTGCCGTGACTTCATCGTGACCGGCGGCGAGGTGGCCTCGTCGGCGCTCGTTCGCCGCCATGGGTTTCGTTGGTCGTCGGCCACCCTGCGCCAGGAGCTCTCCGCCCTCGAGCGGATGGGCGTGTTGCGCCGGCCCCATCGCTCGGCCGGTTGTTCGCCCACCCAGCAGGGGCTGCGGCTCTTTGTGCGCTCGCTACCCCGCGGAGCTACGCCCCAGGCCTCCCTCATCAGCGCCGTCGATCGCAGCCTGGAGACGCTCCCGGGCGATCCCCATCGGGGCATGCGGGCGGCGGTGTGTGTGCTCAGCGAGGTCTCGGGCTGCCTGGCCGTGTCGTTCGTGGGCACGGCGCAAGAGGGTCGCATGGACCAGGTCGACGTGGTCCCGCTGACGGGCGGTCGGGCCCTGGTCGTGCTGACCATGGAAGGGGGCGCCACCCACGTCCAGCCCGTCGAGCTCGAGGGCATTCCCGAGGATACCGAGCCGGCCGTGGCCTTGGGGCGCTTGCAAGAGCGCCTGCGGTGGCTGTGCGTGGGACGGACCCTGGCCGATGCCCGAGAGATCCTCCTTTCGCGGCTCGGCGAACACGAGGCGCAGGTCGACCGGATGCTGGCGCAGGCGTTGCGCATGGCCCTTTCGCTGTGTGCCGTGGCCCCGCTCGACCCCCTGTGGATGCAGATCGCCGGCCAGCCCACGCTGGCGCGGGGGATGCCCGATGCCGATCGTTTGGGTGACGTGCTGCGCCTGCTCGAAGACGATCAGCGGTTGGCCGAGGTGCTCGATCAACTGCTGCCGGCCACCGAAGACGCCGGCCCGCCCCGGGCCCGGGTGCACGTGGGTGTGCGAGGTCTCATCGAGACGGCCCGACTGCCCGGTGACCCCAAGGATTCGGCCCCGCCCCACGGCGAGCAGATCGAGCCCGGCCTGAGCCTGGTCGGGTGCCGGGTTCCGGTGGGCACCGGGGCCTCGGTTCATGGCCCCGACCGGGGAGCGGTGGCGCTGCTGGGCTCGGCTCGGATGGATTACGCCGCCATCATTCCTCTGGTAGAGTACGCCGCCCGAGCACTGGCCGCGCGAATGTGCGCCTGAACGGCGGAGCTTTTCCTTCCGGCTGGGCTCTTGAACACCGCCCCGGCGGTGGTTCGCGGCGAAACACGGACCTACGCATGAGTGCCAACAAGGACCAAGATCCCCCGGCGGAAGGCGACCCGATGAGCGCGGAAATCGAGCGTACGATGGCCGAGGCGGCGGCGGCGGTGACCGCCCTAGGCGACGATGAGCAAGACCCGAACGCGGCCTCCGAGGCGGCGGCTCCCGACGAGGGAGACGATGAGGACACCTTCGACTTCGACGCCCTCATCGCCCAAAAAGACGAAGAGATCGCCAGCCTCAAGGACAAGTGGCTGCGGGCGGTGGCCGATCACGAGAACTACAAGAAGCGTGTCAAGCGCGATATCGACGATGCGGTGTCGCGCAAGACCCAGTCGCTGCTGACCAGCTTCTTGCCCACGGTCGACAACCTCGAGCGAGCGCTGGAGATCGCGGGGCCGGCCGCGGCCCAGGCCAGCGACGAGAACGCGGCCAACGTGGAGCAGGTGGTCAAGGGCCTGCAGATGGTGCGCGACGAGTTCCTCGGCGGGCTCAAGAAGCAGGGGATCGAGCCGGTGCCCGCGGTGGGGGTGCCCTTCGATCCGGCGGTCCACGATGCGCTGCAGCAGATCGACTCGCCCGACCATGCACCGGGCGTGGTGATCCGCGAATTCGAAAAGGGCTACAAGCAGGGCGAGCGCCTACTTCGGCCGGCGCGCGTCATCGTGGCCGGCGCGGGATCGGGCGGCAGTGCTGGGGCCGGGGCGGGCGACGGCTCCGATGGTTCGGGAGGCGCGGCGGAGTCCTAGGCCATGGGCGCGGGCCGCATCATCGGCATCGATCTGGGCACGACCAACTCCTGCGTCGCCGCGATGGTCGACGGGGAGCTGCGCGTCATTTCGAACGCCGAGGGCAGCCGCACCACCCCCAGCGTGGTCGCCTACACCGAGGAGGGCGAGCGCCTGGTGGGGCAGATCGCCAAGCGCCAGGCGATGACCAACCCCACCAACACCGTGTATGCGGCCAAGCGCCTGATCGGGCGCAAGTTCCGGGATCCGGAGATGCAGTCGCTGCGCGAGCTCCTTCCGTATGAGCTTTGCGAGGCCGACAACGGGGATGCCTGGATCAAGGTCTGGGAGCAGACCCACTCGCCCAGCGAAATAGGGGCCGCGGTGCTGGCCAAGATGAAGGAATCGGCCGAGGCGGTGCTGGGCGAACAGATCACTCGCGCGATCGTCACCGTGCCCGCCTACTTCAACGACGCCCAGCGGCAGGCCACCAAGGACGCCGGGCAAATCGCGGGGCTGACCGTCGAGCGGATCATCAACGAGCCCACCGCGGCCACCCTGGCCTACGGGCTTCACGAGCGCCAGGACAGCCGGATCGTGGCCGTCTACGATCTAGGCGGCGGCACCTTCGACATCTCGCTGCTCGAGATGCGCGAGGGCGTGTTCGAGGTGCTGGCCACCGCGGGCGACACCTTCTTGGGCGGAGAAGACTTCGACCACGCGATCGTCAACTGGTGCGCCGACCAGTTCCAGGCCGACAACGGCTTCGATCTACGCACCGAGAAGCTGGCCATGCAGCGCCTCAAGGAGGCGGCCGAGAAGGCCAAGCAGGAGCTCTCGTTCGCGCTGGAGACCGAGATCAACCTGCCGTTCATCGCCGCGCCGCAAGGCCAGCCGCTGCACCTTTCGGCGGTGCTCTCGCGCCGGCAGCTCGAGTCGCTCACCAAGGAGCTGGTCGAGCGCACCGTGGTGCCCTGCAAGCAGGTGCTGGCCGACGCCGAGCTCGAGCCCAGCGAGATCGACGAGGTGCTCTTGGTCGGCGGCCAGACCCGCATGCCGATCGTGGCCGAGCGGGTCAAGCAGCTGTTTGGTCGCGACCCCAGCAAGTCGGTCAACCCCGACGAGGTGGTCGCGGCCGGGGCGGCCATTCAGGGGGCGGTGCTCGAGGGGGAGGTCGACGGGGTGCTGCTGCTCGACGTGGTCCCGCTGCCCATCGGTGTGGAGACCCAGGGCGGGGTGTTCTCCAGCCTGATCCCCAAGAACACTACGATCCCCACCCGCAAGTCCGAGGTGTTCTCCACCACCGTCGACAACCAGCCGGTGGTCAACATCCACGTGCTCCAGGGCCTGCGAGACATGGCCGAGGACAACAAGAGCCTCGCTCGCTTCCAGCTGACCGACATCCCCCCCGCCCCGCGCGGGGTGCCCCAGATCCAGGTCACCTTCGAGATCGACGCCGACGGGATCTTGGGGGTCTCGGCCAAGGATCTGGGCTCGGGGCGCGAGACGAGCATCACCGTGCAGCCCAGCTCCGGGCTGGCCGCCGAGCAGATCGACACCCTGGCCGCCGAGGCCGAGGCCAAGAAGGCCGAGGACCGGGCCCGCCGCGAGGTGGCCGAGCTGCGAAACCGGGCCGAGACCCTGGTGTACACCTGCCGCCGTTCCCTCGAGGTCTACGGGGCGTCGCTGTCGCCCACCGATCGCCAAGACATCGAGCGCGACACGGCTCGGGTCGAGGCCCTGCTGGAGGGGACCCCCGAGCCTCCGGTGCTGGCCGAGGCCCTGGCCGCGCTCGAGAACTCCTCGCACCAGATCTATGAGGCGATGCTCTCCGAGGCGGGTCCGGGCTCCGAGTAGCCGGGCTCGGATGTGCGTGGTCTTCGTGCGTGGTCTTCGTGCGTGGTCTTCGTTCGTCGTCACCGTCTGGCGGTCTTCGTCCGGGTCTGTCCTCGTGTTCGTCTCCGTAACTCGTCTCCTTAACTCGTCTTCGTAACTCG
>JBCCWC010000078.1:0-56059 GCA_039194325.1 Myxococcota bacterium | reverse complement strand
GGCGGCTCGGAGTCGGGCGGCTCGGAGTCGGGCGGCTCGGAGTCGGGCGGCTCGGAGTCGGGCGGCTCGGAGTCAGGCGGCTCGGAGTCGGGCGGCTCGGGGACGGGCGGCGTGGACACGGGCGGTTCTGGTGATGCGGCGAGCGCTGACCCGACGGCCCCCGCCGACGGCGCGGTGCCTACAGCGACCAAGCCCAAGCCCAAGGCGACCAAGCCCAAGCCCGAGGCGACCAAGCCCAAGCCCGAGGCGACCAAGCCCAAGCCCAAGCCGGAGCCCAAACCCGAGCCCAAGCCCGAGCCCAAGCCCGAGCCTACGGTGACCAAGCCCGAGACCAAGGCGGCCAAGGATTCACCCGCGTCGCCAAAACCCGAGGACTCGGGAGCCACCCCGAAGGAGGAGCAGCCATGAGTGGGTTCTTGAAGACCGCTGGTGCACTGATCGCCTTTTTCATCGTTGCGCTGGTGTTCGCCTGGTTCGAGCCCACGCAGTCCTCACAGATCGGCTTTAACGGGGTGGCCATGCAGGTCACCGACTCGGAAGAGCGGATGGCTGACCGATTGGCCGTCAACGAGGTCCCGCTCGCCCCTCCTCGAGTCCCGTCGGGGCCGCTGGCGGTGGACTCCTATAAGAACGTCCAGGTGCTCGGACACCTCACGACTGGGGAGTTCGTTCGGGTCATGAACTCGATCACCGCGTGGGTCTCTCCGGCGCAGGGGTGTGGGTACTGCCACAATAACAACGATCTGGCCGCCGACGACAAGTACACCAAGGTCGTGTCCCGTCGGATGCTCCAGATGACGATGCACATCAACGAGAACTGGCAACGTCACGTCCAAAACACCGGGGTCACCTGCTACACCTGTCACCGGGGCCAGCCGGTCCCCCGCTATATCTGGTTTCAGCAGCCACAGAACAAGCTCCTCGATCGTATGCTGGGCTACGCGGCCCAGCAAAACAACCCGCTGGGGGCCCGCAGCCGCGCCTCACTGCCGACCACGTCCTTTCAGACCTTCTTGCTCGACGACCAGAACATCCGGATCCAGTCCGGTCACCCGCTCCCGGGGGACAACCGTTCGTCGATCAAGCAGGCCGAGTGGACCTACGCGCTGATGATGCACTTCTCGCGGGCGCTCGGGGTCAACTGCACCTACTGCCACAACTCACGCTCGTGGGCCGACTGGAGCCAGAGCCCCGCCCCGCGGGCGACCGCGTGGCACGGCATTCGAATGGTGCGCCACCTCAACAACGACTGGCTCGTGCCGCTCACCGAAACCTTCCCGCCCAATCGGCTCGGACCGCTGGGCGATGGACCCAAGCTGAACTGCTCGACGTGCCACCAGGGGTCGTACAAACCCCTGCTGGGTAAGAGCATGCTGCCCGACTACCCCTCGCTGGCCAAGGCGATGCCTCAGCCCCAAAAAGGTTCGGCCCCGACCGAGCCGGCCGCCGACGGGGTCGCCGGCGCAGCACCGTAGCGCGTGAGGTGAAGCCCCGCGCGGGAGGCATCGAGCGATGCCGCCGCGCGTGGGGACTGATCCCGCAGCGCCATAGCGTGTGGGGTCGAACTTCGCGCGGGAGGCATCGAGCGCTCACGGCGAGTCGACGCAGGCGCGAGTGCAGTGGCGCAGCTTCCGCATGCTGAGCGGGGCTGCAGAGCGTTCATCGGGCGACATTCCCTGGAGGCCATTGAAACGACGTTCAGGGCCGATCGCCGCCGGTTCTCATTGCACAGCTAAAAAGAACGGTCATTCGTTTTATATGCCGAGAGTCAGCGAGGCGCACCTCGAGGCACGGCGACGACAGATTCTCCGTGCAGCCAAGGCTTGCTTCGCCGAGCGAGGCTTTCACGCGACCTCCATGCGGGACATCTGCACGCAGGCCGAGCTGAGCGCGGGCGCGGTCTACCGGTACTTCCCGAGCAAGGAGGACCTGATCGCCGGCATGGTGGCCGCCGAGCTCGAGCCCCTGATGGCATCGCTTCGCGAGCTCGAGCCCGAGCCGTGCATCAAGGCCGTCATCCACGGCAGCTTCGACCGGCCAGACCTCGAGCGAGATCTGCGGATCGAGATCAGCCTGTGGGCCGAGGCGCTGACCAACCCGCGCATCGCCGATCTGCTGGTCACCAACCTCGAGCCGCTCACCGCGTTGCTGAGCGAGACCATCGCGGTCCTGCAGCACAGCGGTCGCATCGGCCGCGCGACGCCGGCCCGAGTCCTGGCCGAGCGCACGCAGGGCAACCTGCTCGGGGGAATGCTGCAGCGCGCCGTGATCCCCGACTTCGATCTCCAGGCCTATCTCGACTCGGTCGAGCAGGCCCTGCTCCTTGCATCCAGTGACTCCACCCGACGGGAGGCCTCATGAGCCCGACGAGCGCAATCTCCACCCCTGACTTCTTCACTCCCGCTGGCGCCGCGTTCAGGCCGAAGCTGCCGATCGATCTATCGCGCCGCGAGTTCATCGACAACGCCAACGCCTACTTCGATTGGTTGCTCGAGCACGAGCCCGTGACCCCCGGTCGCATGAGCCTGATGCGCGGCTACCTGGTCAGTCGCTACGACGATTGCCTGACCGTGCTCAAGGACAAGGAGAGGATCACCCGCAGTCGTCGCAAGGCCAGGGGCAAGGGCGGCAATGGCGGCTACCCGGTACCCGGCCCGCTCGAGCACCTCGTATCCTCGATGGTCAACACCGACGACCCCGAGCATCGTCGGCTGCGCAACCTCGTCCACCGCGCCTTCACCCCGCGGGCCTTGCGGCGCCTCGAGACGCGCATCGAGGCGCTGACCGACGAGCTGCTCGACGCCGCGCTGGCGCAGGGGGGCACCGTCGACCTCATCCAGGCCTACTGCCTGCCGATTCCGGTCACGGTCATCAGCGAGATGATGGGCGTGTCCATGCAGGACATGCCGTTGTTCGTCAAGGGGGCGTCCTTCTTCTCTCGAGGCTTCAACATCCCCAGCATCCTCAAGTTGCTGCTGTGGGACCTGCCGCGCCTCGATCGCTTCGTTCGCCGACTGATCGCGACCAAGCGAGAGACCCCCGGCGAGGACATCCTCAGCAACCTGATCACCGCCGAGATCGACGGCGACCGTCTGAGCGAGGACGAACTGGTCGCGATGGCCTTCCTGCTCACCCTCGCGGGCTACGAGACCACCGTGTACCTGATCGCCAACGCGGTGCTCATGCTCCTGCTCCACCCCAAGCAGCGCGAGCTGGCGATGTCCAGCCGTGCGCACCTCGAGGGCGCGATCGAGGAGACCCAGCGCTTCCATGGCTCGGTGCAGGGGACGGAGATCCAGTATGCCAGTGAGGACATCGAGCTGAGCGGGGTCGTGATCCCCAAGGGCAGCGCCATCTTCGCCTTGATCGGCGCAGGCAACCGCGACCCGCGGGCGTTCGAGCGACCCGGGGTGTTCGACATCACCCGCTCGCCGAACAAGCACCTCGGCTTCGGGCACGGCATTCACTACTGCGTGGGGGCGCCGCTGGCTCGGATGGAGACCCGCATCGCGCTGCAGCGGCTGTTCGAGCGTGCACCGCAGCTCGAGCTCGCCGTCTCACCGGACGCACTCCGGCTGCAGCCGACGGTGCTCATGCGCCGCTACGAGTCGCTGCCGGTTCGCCTGCGGCGCCAAGGTCGACGGGAGCTCTGACCTCGAGCGAGGCGCGGGCTCGCTGCCCTCGATGACGCGGAGCGGCTTGGGGCCCTTACCCTCGGTCACGAACGCCGACCGGTCGAGGGGCGCTGGGGGAGGTGCTCGGCGGCCGAGACGTCGACAGTACCCCTGCACCGACTCCTGCTCGGCCTGAATAAAATCACGGTGGGTGGTCACCCCTCCCCGTGATGCGAAGCTCGACGCTGGAGCTGGTGGCGTTGGAGCGGTTGGACGCCGCGCTCGACGCGGGGCAGCTCGTGGGCGAGCCGTTCGTGCTGGGGGCCGGGCTGCTCTGTTCGCGGCTGGCTGGCCGAGCGGGCAAGCGCGGGAGTGTGCCCCCTGCGCTGTCGACCGACGATCCCGAGGGCATCGAGCGACGGGCGAAGCAGCGGGTGGCGCTGTGGCTCAAAGGAGCTTCATCGTGAGCGATCCATCACAAGACTGGGTGATCTCGTTGACCGCGGTCGGTGCGGACGACCTGCCCACCGTGGGGGGCAAGGGCGCCGGCCTGGGGGTGCTGGCCGCCGCCGGGCTGCCCGTGCCCTCGGGGTTTTGCGTGACCACGGCGGCGTTCGATCGCTTCATGGGCCAAGACGCCGAGATCGAGGCCATGCTCGGGGCGCTCGACGAGCTGTCGGCCGAGGACGTCGAGGGGGTTCGTCAGCGGGCGGGTCGCCTGCGCGAGCACCTGCGGACGTTGGAGGTGCCCGAGGCGGTGGCGAAGGCGGTGCGTGCGGCGGTGGTCGAGGCGGGGCAAGAGCACGCCTACGCGGTGCGCTCCAGCGCGACCCTCGAGGATCTCCCCGATGCCTCGTTCGCCGGCCAGCAGGACACCTACCTGGAGATCCGCGGGGCAGCGGACATCGAGCAGCGGGTGCGCGATTGCTGGGCGTCGCTGTTCACCGATCGGGCCGTGCTCTACCGGCGTCAGCACGGCTACCCCTCGTCGGCGGCTCGGCTGGCGGTGGTGGTGCAGCGCATGGCTCGGCCCGAGGTCTCGGGGATCTTGTTCACCGCCGATCCGGTCTCCGGCCACCGGGGGATCTGCTCGATCGACGCCAGCTACGGCCTGGGCGAGGCGCTGGTCTCGGGCCTGGTCGATGCCGATCTATACCGGGTGAACAAGGCCACGGGGGCCCTGGTGGAGGTCCGGGTGGGGGCCAAGGCGCGGGCGATCCGGCCGCGGGACGAGGGCGGCACGCACATGGTGGATGTGCCCGAGTCGGATCGGGAGCGGCGCTGCCTGGACGACGAGGCGGTGGCATCGCTGACCGCGCTGGGCCTGCGCGTGGAGGCGCTAAAGGGCTGCCCGCAGGACATCGAGTGGGGCATCGAGGACGGTGAGGTGACGCTCTTGCAGGCGCGGGCGATCACCTCGCTGTTTCCCCTCCCCGAGCCGGTGGCTCCGGGTCGCCCGCGGGTCTACATCAGCTTCGGCCACCTGCAGGTCAACACGGCGCCCATCGTCCCCATGGCCCACTCGGTGTTCGGCCACGTCTTCCCGTTCTTCAAGCCGGGGCCGGGGCAGGTCTCGCGCATGCTCGCGTCGGCGGGCGGGCGTATCTATGTGGATCTGACCGCGCCGCTGCTGCGCTGGCCGATGTCGAAGATCATACCCCGGGTGTTGATGACGCTCGACTCGCCGGTCGCCGAACGCCTGACAGCAGCGATCGATCGCCCCGAGTTTCACAAGGGAGACGAGGGCCGCGTGCTGCCGCGCCGCGGGGTGCTCGCGGTGGTGCGACGGGCGCTGCCTCGGCCGCTCTATCGGCTGTGGTGGGCGCGGCCGATGCGAGCGCACGAGGACTATCGCCAGATCATCGAGTCCAACGCGGGGCAGTGTGAGCGGCGGCTGGCGGCGGCCTAGCCCGGCGGGCCCCGCCTGCGCGAGTCGATCCGGCTGATCTCGGAGCTGTTTTTGGGGCCGCTGCTCGAGACCCACTTCTCGATCCTCATGGCCGGGATGATGGCGTGGGGTCTGTTGCGGAAGGTGATGCGAGGGCGGGTGTCCGAAGCCACGGTGCGGGCGCTCTCGCGGGGGCTGCCGGGCAACATCACCACCGATATGGACCTCGAGCTGGGCGATCTGGCGGATCGGGCCCGCGAGATCCCGACCCTGGCCGAGCACCTGAGGGAGGCGTCTGCGGAGTCGGCGATCGAGTCGGCCCGGGCCCTGCCCGAGGCAGCGCCGTTCCTCGAGCGGTGGGATCGGTTCATCGATCGCTATGGCCATCGGGGTCCGGGGGAGATCGACATCTCGATCCCGCGCTGGGCCGACGACCCGGCGAGCCTGGTCACCAGCCTGGTGGGGATGCTGGGCAGCGAGCCCGGCGACCACCGGCGACGGCACGCGGCGGCGGTGGCCGAGGGCGAGGCCGCGGTCGAGGAGATCCTGGCCGCGTCCCGAGGCGGGCTGGGTCTGCGCTATCGGCTGGTCCGGCGGCTGGTGGCGGCGGTCCGCGCCTACCTGGCCCTGCGCGAGCATGGCAAGTTCTTGGTGATGCAGACGCTGATGCGGGTACGAGTGGCCGTGGTCGAGGCGGCGGGCCTGGCCGTGCAGCGAGGCTGGCTCGGGCACGAGGACGACGCCTGGATGCTCACTCTGGGCGAGCTGGTGGCCCTGTTCGAAGGCGGAGATCCGGCGGCCATGCGGGGGCAGATCGAGCAGCGTCGCGACGACTACGCCCGCTACGCCCGGCTGGTGCCGCCGCGGGTGATGACCAGCGACGGCGAGCAGCCCGTGCCCCGCGAGGTCGTGGAGCTGGCGCCCAAAGAGCTGGGAGGCCTGGCCGCGTCCGCGGGCACGGTGGAGGGGGTGGCCCGGGTGGTACTCGACCCCCGCGAGCAGGTGCTGCACGCGGGCGAGATCTTGGTCGCGCCCTTCACCGATCCCGGCTGGACCCCGCTGTTCATCCACGCGTCCGGCCTGGTGATGGAGGTGGGCGGCCTGATGACCCACGGCTCGGTGGTGGCCCGCGAGTATGGCCTGCCCGCGGTGGTGGGGGTGGACGGGGCCACCACGCGCATTCGCACCGGCCAGCGGATCCGGGTGGACGGGGACCGAGGCCGGGTGACCCTGCTGGACGAGCAGGAGGTGGGCGCATGAAGTGGGCGATCATCGTAATGCTGGGGTTCTTGGCCGTGTTGGTCGGGATCGTGGCGTGGCGGGGTCAGCTGGGCGAGGCGGCCCGGGCCAGCTGGTCGCAGGCGGGCCAGTTCTTGCCCGTGCTCGTGCTCGCGATGTTGGTGGTCGGCTGTACCGAGGTGCTGCTGTCGCGCGAGCTGGTGGAGCGGTGGCTCTCCGATGCCGCGGGCTGGCGGGGCATCGCGATCGGCTGGGGTGCCGGCATCCTCACCCCGGGCGGCAGCCTGGTGGGCCTGCCCATCGTGGCCGGGCTGCAGCGGGTGGGGGTGGGGGTGCCCGTGTTGGTCACCTACCTGGTGTCGCTGGCCACGCTGTCGGTGATCCGCATCCCGCTGGAGGTGGGGCTCATCGGCGGGCGCCTGGCCGCGATCCGCTTCGTCGTGTGCCTGCTGCTGCCGCCGCTGGCGGGGTTGCTGACCCGCTGGATCATGCCGCTTTGGCGAGGGTAGGGACCGGCCCGAGGGGGCGGGTTTCGGCTCAGTTTTGGCGTCGGGCTCCGATGACATTCGGTAGCCCCGACGCCCACAGCTGTGGCTACCGGGTCGGGACCCGGTAGACCTCGTCGACCGATAGTGACAGCTCGAGAGGCTCGATGGGCAGGTGCTCACCGGGCCCCGCCTCGAGCAGCACCCACGGCCCGGCCGCCGGCCGAAGCTGGAGCTCGAGATGAGGCTGGTGCTGCGAGACCAGCAGGTACGCACGCAGCGAGGGAATGCGACGGTAGTGCGCGGCTTTTTGGCCGCGATCGTAGGCCTCGGTCGAGTCGGAGAGCACCTCGACGACGAGGGTGGGATTGACGAGCGCACGCTCGTCCTCGGCCGCCGTCCGAACGTCGCCACACACCACGGAGACATCGGGATAGGTATCGAGGTCGGTGGCTTCGACTCGCACGCGCGCATCAGAAGTGAGGACCCGACACGGCCCTCCTTCGAGCTCGCGAGTGAGCAGGTGGATGATCCGACCGCCGAGGCGCGCATGCTCGAGGGTCCCGCCGGTCATGGCGTAGACCTCACCGCCCAGGTACTCGTGCTTGAGCTCGGCGTGCCGCTCGAACGCGCAGTACTCGGCGTACGTCATGCGTTCGATCCGTGCGGTCTCCATGGCCTCAGCATAGCAACCGCAGAGGACCGCGTATGCGCTGGGCGCTCGCTCGAGCTCAGCGCCCGCGAGCCCTCGCGTTCCCGTCAGGTCATCGATGCGCCTGGTATCCCATGGCGGGTGTTCGATGGTCTCGATGTCGATCCTGCGGTGGCATCGTCGGCGGTGGATGCCGGTCGATGGACCGGCGACTCCGGTGGACCCGCGCTCTGCTCGACCGATTACGTCCCATCTGGTTTGGCGACGACTACGACCGACCAACGGGGTGCATAGGTCGGGGGTCGCAGCCGCGGTCCAGCCGCCCGGAGCACGGTGGTGTGGCCCCATGATCGAGCGATGCTGCGAACGTAGGTCAAATTACGAAGATTGATATCGGATGGATCCGTTTTCGTGCGCTCCCCTGGTGTCCTACAGCGCACAGAAGGACCTACATGAACCTCACTCGGCTTTGGAGCAGAGCGGCTTTAGCGCTGGCCCTATCGGTAACCGGCTGTGACGATGATCCGGCGGGGCGCTCGGGCGCCCCGTACGTGCACCACGAGGAAGATCGCGATCTCGAGCCGGTGATGGGCCCGGACGGGGTCCCAGAGTCCTTTACGCGGGAGCTCGTGGTCACCGACGACTTCTTCACCGCTGCGTCGGCACTGAGCGCGTCGGACATCCAAGCGTTCTTGGAGTACACCCCCTACGAACGTCGCAGCTTCCTGGCCGACGAGACGGTCGGGGGCCGCCCGTTCTCCGAGGTGCTCGTCGAGGTCAGCGTGGCGCGGGGGATCAACCCGATCATGCTGCTGTCGCGACTGCAGGTGGAGAAGAGCTTGGTCGGCAAGAGCACGCGTCCCAGCGGGAATTCGGTCGACTTCGCGATGGGGTGTGGCTGCCCCGACAACCAGCCCTGCAACGAGGCCTACCGCGGGATCGATCGACAGCTCGATTGCGCGGCGGACACGCTGCGCAAGCACTACGACGGCTCGATGAACGGGACCGGGCAGTGGCGTAAGGGCAGCGCCCGCAACACCCTCGATCCGATCTCGATCACCCCGCAGAGCCACGCGACCGCCTCGCTCTACGCCTACACCCCCTGGGTGCTCGAGGGGGCCGGCGGCAACTGGCTCGTCTGGAACATCACCCGCAAGTACGCCAAGGCGTTCGGCGACAAGATCCCCACCGAACCATCGGCGGGCTTCGTGGGCAGCCCCTGTACCGAGGACCTGGGGTCTGTGCCCGAGGAGGACCAGGCCAGCTACGCCACCTGCGAGTTCACGGCCGGCGGGGAGGGGGGCTATTGCTTCCCCTTCACCACCCCGGCTGGTGAGTCGCGGGGGGTGTGCACCCTGACCTGCGAGGGGCTGTGTCCAGACCAGGGCAACGTGACGACCTTCTGCGCCGAGGTGGAGCCCGGCGCTGGGTTTTGCCTGGCCAAGGCCACCGACACCAACCATGACTGCGGGTCCATCCCGGGCACGGTGGCCAAGGAGGTGTCGCGCTACGTGGGCAACAGCGGAGTCGGCTCGAGCACCGCGCGTGTGTGCTGGCCCGAGCGAGGTGAGCCCGATGCGCCGGGCGAGCCCGACGCGCCAGGCGAGCCCGAGCCACCGAGCGAGCCCGACGCGCCAGGCGAGCCCGAGCCACCGGGCGAGCCGAACGCGGGGTCCTGCTCTGGGGCGTGCGGATCGAGCGAGCCCGTCGCCGACGGCGAGTGCTACTGCGACGAGCTCTGCGTCAACTTTGGCGATTGCTGCGGCGACTACGACCTGGTCTGCGGCTGAGCGGATCGGTCGACGGTCGTGGCTGCGCGTGTGGTCGCACCTCGAGGACGGTTGCTCTGGATTCTCTCGGGGTGTCGCTCGGGTCCGGGACGTCGCGATCCGCTCGGCGATCGCGCGGTTCGTCGCCCCTGCGATTTGCGGCACAATCGTTGCGCGCGGTGGCCAAGTCGAAGGTAGAGATGGAGCAGGTGCGCGCCCAGGGGTCCCCACCCGACCTGGCCTCGCTATACGAGGAGCACTTCGGATACGTGTGGCGCTCGTTGTTGCGCCTGGGGCTGACCCCATCGAGCGCAGAAGACGCAGCTCAAGACGTGTTCTTGGTGGTGCGCCGTCGCTTGCCCGACTACGACCCGGCGTTCCCCATGCGGGCGTGGCTGTTCGGGATCTTGCGCCGCGTGGCCAAGGATCGTCGTCGCTCGACCCAGCGGGCCCAGCGGCGGCTAGAGCTACTGCCGCCGGTCGAGGCGGGGCCTGACCCGGACGACCGGGTCTCGGCCCGGGAGGCGGCCGACCTCGTCCGCGAGTTCCTCGGCGGTTTGTCCGAGGACGATCGGGCGCTGTTCATCCTGTGCGAGCTCGAGGATCTGTCGGGGACCGAGGCCTCAAGCGCGCTGGGGATCAACCGCAACACCTTATACTCGCGTCGCCGCACGCTTCGGACCCGGTTCGAGCGGTACGCGCGTCGTGCTCTACGTCGAGGACGGAGGACCTGAGCGATGAGCCGAGCCGAAGATCCCGCCCAGGCTTTGATCGACGCGGCCCAGCGCTTCGACAGCCCGTCGGCCGCGGTCAAGGCCCGCACCTGGGCCGCGATGCAGAGCCGCTGGGCGGCTGGGGACCAAGGGCCTGCGGTGGGCAGTGACCCGATCCCATCGCCCGGATCCGCGGGGGTCGGCATGACCAAGGGTTGGCTGGTGGTCCTGGGGGTCGTCACCGTTGCCGCGGTGGGCCTGGGAGCGGCGCTTTGGGGAGGGAGGCGTGAGCCCGTGCCCGCGCCCGCGCCGACGAGGATCGTGGTCGCCGAGCCGGTTGCCGAGGTCGACGAGACCCCGCCCGAGTCTTCGGTCGTGCGTCCCGTGCCGACGGTGCCGCGCACGGTCGAGGCCTCGAGCGCCGAGCGTCCGTCGGTGCCGGGTACTCGCCGATCGACGCGGCGTCCGCGGGCGTTTAGTGAGGCTCGCGCGGCGCGTGGTCGGGATGGTGTCCGCTCGGGGAGCCCGGATGCAGGGCCCGAGACCGCCAAGCCCTCGCCCAAGTCCCGCGCCGAGCCGGCGTCGGGCGTGCGCACCCAGCCAGACGCCGCCGGGTCGGACGAGCCTGCGGTCGGTGGAGGATTGGGCATCGAGGTCGCGCTGATGAGCCGAGCGCGGCGAGCCCTGGGGCGGGGGCAGCCCGCCCGGGCGCTGAAGCTCCTCGAGCAGCACCGCACTCAGTTTCCGCGGGGAACCCTGGCGCGGGAGCGTGAACTATCGCGGGTGACCGCGCTGTGTGAGCTGGGCCGGGAGGCTGACGCTCGGGCCGCGGCGACGAAGTTCCTCGCGCAGCACCCCTCGGAGGCGCTGCGGCGGCAGCTGGCCCGTCGCTGCGTGGGCGAGCTGCCGCGGTAGCCTCGGGTCTCGCCGTTCGCGTTTGCGCGCGGTGCGAGGTAGACGGCGTCGTATGCTCGGGTCGTGAGGCTCGCGTGGTGGCTCGGTGCGTGGTGGCTGGGCGTGGTGGGGAGCTTCGGGCTCGGGTTTGCCTCGTCCGCTGGGTTTGCCCCGTCCCTTCCGTTGGCTCGGTCCCGACCGACCACGCCGGTTGACTCGGTCGCACCGGGGTCCTCGACCATCCCGTCGACCCTCCCGGTCGAGCTGCGATGGGATGCGGCGCCGGGCTGCCCCGATCGCGCGGAGATCCTGGCGGCGATCGGCCGCTTCGTCGCGCCCACCGTGCATCCCGAAGGCTGGAGGGTGGTGGCGCAGGCCGAGGTTCGAGCCACCGAGACCGGCTGGGTCGCGAACCTCTACATGCGGTTTCCCGAGGGGGAGCTCCGGCGCCGGATCGAGGCACAGAGCTGCGCGGTGGTCTCGGAGGCGGCCGCGCTTATCGTCTCGGTGTTGCTCGACCCTCAGGCGGTGCTCGCCGAGCTCGAAGAGCCGCTGTCCGACGCGGCGGGCTCCGAGACCTCGTCGTCCGAGTCGTCGGCGCTCTTGTCGTCCGAGTCGCCGGCGAAGCCGGTGACCTCGACGCCTCCGGTGGTCTCGGCCGATGAGCCCCGCTCGGCTCGCGTGACGGGCCTGCTGGCGGTCGGTGGCCAGGCCAGCTACGGGATCTTGCCCCGCTGGGGCGGAGGTCCGAGCCTCGCCGGCGGGGTGGAGCTCGGGCGGCTGCGGGTCGAGCTGCGCAGTCGCTTCGACGTTCCCCAGCGCGTGCTCTTGCCGTCCAGCGAGGGGGGTGCTCGCCTCTCGCTGTGGAGCACCGCCGGGCTGGGTTGCTTTACGCCCACTCGCGACCGGCTCCGCCTGCCGCTGTGCGTGGGCCCGGCGCTGGGCTGGCTCCGCGCCCGCGGGGTGGGCCTGGCCCAGCCGCTGACCGTGCATCGCCTGCTCGTCGAGCTGACCGGCAGCGTGGCCGTGGTCTATGCGGTGCGTCCTCGACTGCGCCTGCGGGGCCACGTCGATGGTTCATGGGCCCTCACCCCTCACCGGTTTTTCATCGAAGATCGAGGTCCGCTGTATCGGACCCGCGCCGGTGGGGTGAGCCTGGGCCTGGGCCTGGAGATCGGGCTCGGGCTCGAGGGGGCAGGCGGATGAACGCCTCGGTGAAGGCTCGGCTCGCGAGCGATCGCGGCTCATTTCGCGTCACGATCGCGGGGAGCGGTGGCCAATGACAAGGCGAGAGGCGTGAACGATGCGACGAATCCGGGAGGTGATGCTCGCGGTCGGAGGCTCCTTGCTCATCGGGTGCCCGACCATCGATTCCAACGTGGGGTTGTTCGGTTCCGGCGATGGGGGCGTGCCGATCGGCGAGGGCAGTGGCGCGGCGGGTCCGGCCGACGGCGCCGATGGTTCGGGGGGCGGCGGGACTCAGGGAGATCCGGCGGGGACCGAGGCCGGCGACGGCCCGGCTGACGATGACGGTGGGATCAAGCTGGACGTGTGGGTCCCCGACGGGGGTGCGGGCTGTGTCGACGGCGAGTGCAGCGGCTGTAATGCCGTCGATCTGCTGTTCGTGATCGACAACTCTGTGTCCATGGGTGAGCACCAGATCGCGCTGTCCCAGGCGTTTCCTACGTTCGCCGGCGCGATCGTCGATGCCCTGCCGCCCAACACCAGCCTGCACGTGGGGGTGACCAGCACGACCATGGGTCACTCCAATGGGGGCAGCACCAGAAACTGCATCGCCACCGGCGACAACGGACAGCCGGCCGAAGCCTTTTATACGACGCCCGATGTGTCCAACAACGGGGTCAACGGCGCCCAGGGGCGGCTCTACGAGGCCGCCGGTCAGCCCTACTTCGAGATCAACACGAGCGCCGGGCCGATGGAACGCCAAGCCCTCGCGGTCTGGTTCTCCGAGGCGGCCAACATCGGGGAGAGCGGCTCCCAGGTGGAGATGTCGGCAGCGGGCGCGGGCTGGGTGGCCGACCCGGCCAACGACGCAACCAACGCGGGGTTCTTGCGCGACGAGGGGGCCGTGCTCGTGGTGTTCTTCATCCAGGACGAGCCCGATCAGACCCCGATGTCGGCGGCGGACGATCTCGTGGCCAAGATCGAGGCGGCCAAGGCGGGCTGTGGCGGCATGGATTGCGTGGTCGGGGGTGGGTTCGTCAACCAGGGGTGCCTGCCCGAGGTTCCGCTGGGGGTGTTGTTCGATAGCTTCGGCGCGCCGCCGGTGGTCGAGTCGCTCCCGCTGTTCGGCAGTGACCCGGAGATCTTCGTGCCCGTGCTCGGCGATACGCTGGCACAGGTGATCGCGCAGACCTGCGAGCAGATCCCTCCGGCGGGCTGAGGGGGCGGTCGCTCGATCGCGCTCGTGCGGTGCTCGACGAGATCGGCGACGACTCGCGATGTCGACGAGAACACCATGGCGAGGAGCCGAGACCGAGGTGCCCGGCATCGCGGACTATGGAATTGTTGTATTACGCATTGTGTGAATAAGCGCATGTGAATCGCCGCAATGTCCGCATTCGGGAGCTATGTTATCGTCGTTGTCCGATGATTCCGCTGCTTCCCCTCTCCGGACTCATGATGTTGGCTGCATGGGGGCCGCAGCCGGCGACCGCTGAAGTCGTTCGGTATGACGGTCATCAGGTGGTCGAGGCGTACCCGCGTTCTTCGGACGAGCTCGACGCGTGGCTGGAGTTGACCGATGACGTCTGGTCCGAGCACTTGTCGTCTTCGATCGTGCTGCGGATCGCTCCGGAGCACCTGCCGGCGCTTCGCCACAGCAACCTCGTCTATCGGGTGCTCTACGATGATCTCCAGGTGGCTCTAGACGCCGAGTCGCAGCGGGTCGCCCTCGCCAAGCAACAACGGCAACAGGCCGACTACGGGGGGCCACAGATCACCGACTACCTCGATCTGGGGGAGTATCGCGCGGTGGTCGACGGCTGGGTCGCCGCGTACCCCGAGATCACCGAGATCGAGACATTCGGAGAGTCTGTCGAGGGGCGGCCTATTCGGGCCCTCCACGTCAGCGGGGAGGGAGGCGACGACAAGCCCGTGCTGATGCTCCTCAGCGGGCATCATGCACGAGAGTGGCTCGCCCACCACGCGACGCTGTGCGCCATGGGGCGATTGCTCGACGGGTACGGCAGCGACGACGAAGCGACCTATTGGCTCGATCGCGTCGAGTTCGTCTACATCCCCATGGGAAACCCCGACGGCTACGACTACACATGGACGGTCGACCGCCTGTGGCGGAAGAATCGCGGAGCGGGGGGGCAGGGGGTCGATCTCAACCGCAATTGGGATGCGGCGTGGGGGACGGCGTCGAGCGGGATCCCCTCGTCGCAGGTGTATCACGGCACGGGCCCGTTCTCCGAGCCGGAGACGCTGGCGTTCAGCGAGCTCATCGCCGCCCACGCCGATCGGATCCAGGGCTTCGTCGACGTCCATGCCTTCGGATCGATCATCTTGTATCCGTACGGGTATACGACACAGGCGGTCGACAACGAGGCCGAGTACACCGCTGTCGCCGCCGCGATGGCGGCCGCCACCAATGACGCGTATCTACCGGTCAAGATCTCCGATTTCGTCGGAGGCGCCGCGTCTGGCAGCAGCGTGGACTGGGTGCACGATAACGTCGACGGAGGCCTCGGGCTGGGGATCGAGGTGCGGGGGATCTCCTTCACCGAGCCCGCCTCGCAGATCCTCCCCACGTGTGACGAGCTCTATCCTTCGTTCATCGCGCTGCTCGAGTCCTTCGAGGTGATGGATCCCGAGCCGCCCGAGGGATCCACCGGTGAGCCTCTCGACGGCAGCGGTACCAGTGATGGCGATCCTGATACTGGCGCGATCGACAGTACCGCGGGGACGTCTTCGGCCGGGAGCGGGACGGGAGCGACCCCGCCGGAGCCCCCGAGCACGACGGAGGACACCGGCCTCCCGATGGGGACGGGACAACCCTCGCAGGACGACGGGCCCGCGGGGCAGGGGTGCGCGTGCGGGGTCGCTCGGGATCGTGGGTCCTCTTGGGTACCGTGGGGGTGGATGTTGTTGCTCACGGGGGTGGGGGCGCGCCGCCGTCGGCGGTAGCGCGAGTTCTTGGCCCCTGCGGTCGCGAAGCTGACCGATGGCCTGAAATGCTCCATCGCCGACCCAGGGCAGCCGCTCAGCCCGCCGGAGGCGGCAGAGAATCACACGACAGCTGGATGAGCTCCAGCGCTTGCTCGAGCGACGCGGCCAGATCCCCCTGGCAGATGTCGCCCATCAGCCCATTGGGGACCAGCCCGGTGAACTCGTGCAAAAGGGGCGCCGCCGAGGCGGAGCCGAACGCCGAGTTGCACTGACCCGCGGGCGGTCCCGCGATGGTCACCACCACATAGCGCTCCTCTCCACCGGCGAACGCATCGATGGCCGCCTTGGTCGCGGCCGGCGTGGTGGTGGTGAACGCGGCGTCGTCGTCCTCGTCGGTGAGCAGCACGATCACCAAGAGCGCATCGTCACCCCGATAAAACCCCTCGTTGGGTCCCCCCGGCGTCGACTTGTCGATGAACATCTCGAGCACGTCTAGGGGGCGCTCGCGCCCGAAGTCGGAGCAGCTCATGCAGTCCGAGATCGGGTTGGGGGCCAGGCAGCTGAAGTTGGCGGTGATGGCCGCGTCGGGCCCATCGAGCCACGGCGTCCCCGCGGTGCCACAATCGGTGAACGTGCCCGCGAACAGCCGGCCGTCCAGTCCCATGGTCGATTGATCGGCGCCGTTGTCGACCACCGACGAGTTGGTCACTCCGAGGCGATAGCCGAGCGCATTGTTGGTGGGGTCGGCCACGTAGTCGTCCATCACCTGGACGAAGCTGGGAAAATTGGCGTCGAGGTTGGCCTTCTCTTCGTTCATCGACGCGGAGATGTCGACCACGAAGAGCAGATCGATGAACGAGCAGCCCTCGCCGCTCCCTTCCCCGGGTCCGTTGCCGTCGGTGTCGGGCGAGGCTACGTCGAGCTTGATCCCCGATCCGGGGTCGTCGGACTCGCCCGAGGAGCCGTCGGCGCCCGCGGTGGGGTCACCTGAACCGGGGTTACCCGTGCCGGGGTCACCCGTGCCGCCGGTGCTGCCCTCCGGGGCCCCGATCGAGGTCGCGGCTGGCAGATCG
This sequence comes from Myxococcota bacterium, assembly GCA_039194325.1. Lineage (GTDB taxonomy): Bacteria > Myxococcota_A > Polyangia > Nannocystales > Nannocystaceae > Paraliomyxa. Next base: position 39,598 of record JBCCWC010000078.1, on the reverse strand, counting down.
AAGGGATTGTCGCCGGGGTCGACCGTGCATGCCGCCAGCGCGGCCCCGAGGCTCATGAGTATTCGCCGTGGTCGTTTCATGGAGGGCGTCCACCAAAACTTGGCCGCTGGGCGCTCGGATTGTGTGGTTTTTTCGGTGGGCATGTACGGCGATCGGGGCGCATCGAGCCGAGCCCGGACGGCGCGGCCAGGGCTGGCGTTGGGTTTATGAGCCGACCGGTGTTCTCGCCGGTGCTCGGCGGCGGACCAACGGGCTGGCCCTTGGTAACCTCGTTCATCATGGGGTTGTGGGCTCGCCTTCGGCGGACGATGGCAGATCCGCACGAGGCGCTGGCCGCTCGACCGTTGTTCGAGGCGATGGCCCGCGGCGAGCTTCCGCGCCCGAACTATGTGGCTTGGCTGCGCGTCATGGCGGTCGTGGTCGACACGGTGGAGCAGGCGCTCGATGCCTCCGACCATGCCGATCTCGCGTCGGTGTGGAGCCCGCCGATGCGGACGCTGCCGCTCCTTCGCGCGGATCTCCCGGTGTTCGACGAGGTCTCGGTCCGGGCGACATCGGCCGTCGAGCCCTTGCTCGCGCTGGTACGGATCGTTCGATGCTGGGCACGCGAGGAGCCGGTGTGCGTACTCGGGGCGCTCTATGGGCTCTATGCGCTCACGGTTTCGACGCTCGACGGTGCGCATGTCCACCAGCGGCTCGCCTAGCGCTACGGGCTCACCGGGGCGGGTCTGGCCTACGTGTCTTCGTACGCGAGTCGGGCGGAAGCGGAGATGGGAGCGGTCGCTTCGCTCGGTCCGAAGCTCGGCCCGAAGCTCGATGGCCTCGATCTATCGGAGCACGCCACCGGGCAGGTGATCGACGCGGCCCGCCGCTTCGTCGCCGAGCTGGGTGAGATCGTAGGAGCGCTCTACCCCTCGCCGCAGGACGAGCGCCCCATGATCTCGGCGATCAACCTCGATGCGGGTGAGCACGCCGTCACCGACGATCCGCGCGAGCTGGTGGCAGCGATCGATGCCGCAGAGCGGACCTGGCACGAGTACCCGTACTACCAGGTCCGCTACGGCACCCGAGGACGGCGATTCACCAGCTCGGACAGCGCTTGGTTGGTGACGCTGGTGGGCGAGCCCGAGCCCTCCCAGGAGGCGCGCATCGACTGGCTCGCGCGGCTCTTGTCCGCCCGAGGGATGCCGAGCCTGCTGCTCGAGGTGCACCTGCTCTACCTCCACGAGGCCTTGGTGGCGTCCGTGCCCGAGCGGGCGGCGAAATACCGGAGCCTCGAGGGGCTGGGGCACCAGCTGCGGTCCCAACGCCTCGACGCGCTGCCGCAGTTCGATGCCCTGGTCGACCAGTGTCCCCACGATCTCCCGCTGCCGAACATGGGGGCGGTGTTGGTCGCTGCGGTGGCCGACGAGCGATGGGGAATCGAGGGCGCGGTGGGCAGCGTGCAGTCGTGGCTCGAGACCTCGGGCGGGTTGAGCCCCGAGCAGAGCGCTTCGGTCCAGCGCCTGCTCGCCCTCGCTCGACAGAGCCCATCGTGATCCGGGGCGCTCCACGGCCGGTGGCGCTACCGGTTGCTCGTGGTCGCCCGTACCGGCAGCGCCTTCAGCCCCCGGAGCCCCGACACCTTCGTGCGCCACTGCAGCCGCGGGCGATCCACCGCCAGCTCCAGGCTGGCAAAGCGCTCCAGCAGGCGGCTGAACGCAATGCGCCCCTCGAAGCGGGACAGGTGGGCGCCAATGCAGAAGTGCGGGCCGGCCCCGAAGGCCACGTGGCGATTGGGCGCTCGGCCTATGTCGAAGGCGTCGGGATCTTCGAAGGCCCGAGGGTCGCGGTTGGCGGCCCCGAGCAGGGGCAGGATCTTGTCCCCCGGCTCGAGCCGCGCGCTCCCTAGCGTGCAGGTCTGCGCCACGAATCGGGTGGCGGGGAATTGGGCGGGGCTGTCGTAGCGCAGCATCTCCTCGATGGCCGAGGGGATCCGCGAGGGGTCGTCGCGCAGGCGCTCGAGCTGCTCGGGGTGCTCGAGCAGGGCGAGGGTGCCGTTGCCGATGAGGTTGACGGTGGTCTCGTGGCCGGCGAACAGCAGCAGCACCACCATGCTCATGAGCTCGTCGGGCGAGAGGCGCTCGTGGTCCTGCTCGACGGCGATGAGGGCCGAGGTGAGATCGTCGGTGGGGTAGGCCCGCTTGCGTTCGAACATGCGCTCAAAGAAGCGATAGAGCCCGTGGTAGGTGGGCAGCTGGTACAGCAGCGCCCACTCGCTCTGGTCGGCGATGAGGGTTTGGATCGCGTCGTGGAAGTAGGTCTGCTCGTGCCGCTCCACGCCGAGCAACTCCGAGATGATGCGCAGGGGCAGGGGCCGGGCGAAGTCGTCCATCAGGTCGAAGGTGCCGCCCCGGGCGGCGGCGCGATCGAGCAGCTCGCCGGTGATCGCCTCGATGCGGACCTCGAGCAGATCGATCCGGGCGGGGGTGAAGGCCTTGGCCACCAGACTACGCAGCCGCCGGTGGTCGTGGTCGTCGGCGGTGACCATCGACTGATTGAAGGTACGGACGACCCGGGGCAGCAGTCGCTCGAAGCGGGGGGGGCGGCCGTCGGCCCGGCGGGGTCGGCTCTTGAAGCGCTTGTTGTCTTTGAGCACCGTGCTGACGTCTTCGAAGCGAGTGGCCATCCACGCCTGGCCGATGAAAGGCTGCCGGCACCGCACCAGGGGGGCGGCCTGTTGCAGCCAGGTGTACATGGGATAGGGGTTGGACCAAACGGTCGGGTTGGTCAGATCAATATCGATGCCCAGGGTTCGATCGCGGATGTGCACGAGGGATGACTCCGCTCGAACCCTAGCCGATCCCTTCGAGGTTCTGACCGGGGGTGTCACCGAGGCCAGGCCGGTTGACTTAACTGAAAATAGAAGTCAATTTCGATGACTTAGCGCTCCTTTGAGCGATTGGACGCGTCAGATCATGTCTCGAACTCGCTACCGCCTACTGCCCATCGTCGCCGTGCTCGTCTCGGGTTGCTCCGATCCCCCGCCGCCGACCGAGGACGGATCGACGGGCGCATCGAGCACGGGGGACGATCCGACGAACCCGACGCCGACGACCGATGCACCGATGGAGACCTCGGAGGGATCCACCGGGAGCGTCGATTCCACGGGGGTCGACTCCACCACGTCGGGCTCGGGCTCGGGCACAGGGGTGATGGACCAACAGCCTCCGGTGATCGAGCTGTTGGCCCCGAGGGTCGGCCAGATGACCCCGGCGCGACGCGTTCGGCTCACGGGCACGGCCACCGACGACACGGCGTTGCTCGAGCTGGTCTATGTCTTCGGCGACTCCGAGACCTCGATTCCCGTGGCGGATGACGGGACCTTCGATGCCTCCGTAGAGCTCAGTCCTGGCCCGAACGAGGCGACGTTGATCGCTCGCGACGAGGCGGGCAACGAGGCCGAGCAGGGGGTCGACGTGTACTTCGGGCACCGCATCAGCGTGGGCAACTCGCAGAGCGCGTTCCTGCGCAATGGCGCGCTGTTGACCTGGGGCCGCAACGAGCTGGGGCAGCTGGGCAACGGGACCCTCGAGGGCTCGGGCTACGGGGATGATCCGGTCACGTCCATGTTGCCGGTGAACTACGAGATCCCGGTGGTCGACCTTTTGTCGGTGGTCACCCGCCAGACCTTCATGATCGCGCTGCGGGCCGACGGGAGCGTGCTGACCTGGGGGAGCAACAGCGACGGTCAGCTGGGGTATCCGGCCGAGAACGACTGTGGCTCCGGCGGGACCAGCCCATGTCGTCGTGAGCCCACGCCGGTGCCGGGGATCGCCGGAGCGGTCGCGGTCGCGGCCGGTTTCCGGCACTCGCTGGTCCTGCTGGAGGACGGCACGGTGCTCTCGTTCGGTGAAAACGAAGAGGGGCAGCTGGGTCGCGACACCATGGGTGCCTCGAGCATGACGCCGACCGCGATCGCCGGCCTGTCCGACGTGATCCAGGTGGCGGCGGGCTCGGATTGCTCGCTGGCCCTGACCGCGGACGGAGAGGTCTACGCCTGGGGTCACAACGACTATGGCCAGCTCGGCCTGGGCTTCGCCGACGATCCGCCCCACCCCGAGCCGACCCTCGTGGCCGGAGTGGAAGACGTCGCCGAGCTCGCGGCGGCCAACACGACGGTGTTCGCCCGCCTTCATGACGGCACCGCCCTGACGTGGGGGCGCAACCACACCGGCCAGGCCGGGATCGAAGACGAGACGGGCGACGATGTGCTCGTGCCGGTCGAGGTCGTTGCCTCCGACGGCATGGGGTCGACCGAGCTGGCGAACGGCCTGACCAATGTCGTCGGTGATGGTTTCGTGGGGATGGCGCTGTCCCCCGACGCGGGGGTGTTCGCGTGGGGCCTGGGCTCGCTGGGTCAGCTGGGCCAGGGCTACCTCGACGACGGGTCGCGGGATCTCGAAGATCGATGGGTCGCCTCGCCGGTCTGGGTCGACCCGACGATCGAGGCGCTGTTCGATGTGATCGAGATCGAGGTAGGGGCGGGTGGGCCTGGCCTGGCGTTGACCTCCACCGGGGATCTGTTCGGCTGGGGGTGGAGCTTCCGTGGATCCCTGGGGCTCGAAGGAGCGATCGATGCATGGGCGTACAGCGCTCCCTTCCTCGTCTTGCCCGCCGATGAGTGAGTCGCGCCGGCGAGCGCTCGCGGCCGTACACGGCTTAACGTGCCGAGCCCGCGGGTCGTGCTCGATGCTCGCCGTGATGCTCGCGGCCGGCTGCTCGGGCGACCCCGAGGCGCCGGCGCCCGCGGGCGCGAGCTCGGGGTCATCGGGCACGCTCGCGGAAGGGACCACCGGTGCGGGAGGATCATCGGGTGCGTCGGGTCTGGACTCCAGCTCCGGCGATACCGGCGGGTCGAGCAGCGCAGGATCGGGGTCGACCGGTGGCGGGATCGAGCCTGCTGTGCTCGAAGAGGGCGAGCTACGACCCGGGGGGGACACGACCGTCGACGAGATCGGGGTGACGGCGTTCCTCCAGCGCGCCGGGAATCTGCTGCCGATCCACTCCCCGGATTTCGAGTCGGGGCTGCAGTTCTTTCGGTTGATCTGGGAGCCGGCCCCCGGCCAGGCGGAGCTCGACGGGCTCGGTCCCACCTACAACGCCGTGTCCTGCATCGCGTGTCATGCGAGCAACGGGCGGGGTCCCGTGCCCTCGCGGGCCGACCCGTGGGCCCCGGGGATCCTGCTGCGGCTGGGCTCGGCCGGGGTCCAGCCCGATCCGAACTATGGCGCGCAATTGCAGCCCCTGGCGATCGCAGGGGTGCCGGCCGAAGGATCGGTGGGCTGGGTCGACGACGAGCCGCGAGAGGTCACGCTCGCCGACGGCACCATGCTCGCGCTTCACCGCCGGTCGTACTTCGTCCAGGGTCCGGCCTTCGGTCCGCTCTCCGACTCGACCGGGATCTCTGCCCGGCTGACCCCACATTTGGTCGGGATGGGACTGCTCGAGGCGATCGAAGCCGACGACGTCGTGGCGCTGGCCGATCCCGAGGATCGCGATCGCGACGGGATCTCCGGTCGCGCCGCCTGGCTCGATCCCCAGACCCTGGGGCGGTTCGGCTGGAAGGCGTCGCAGTCCACGGTGGAGGGGCAGTCGGCCGCGGCGTTCGCCGGCGATCTGGGGATCACCAGCGCGCAGCACCCCGCTGTCGATTGTCCGGCGATCCAGGTCGAGTGCGCTGCGGCCCCCGGCGGTGGCTCTCCCGAGATCAGCCCGACGCGGATGCGATTGACGGGCGCGTACGTCCGCCTGCTCGGGGTCCCGCGGCGCCGTGACGGCGACGACCTCGACGTTCGGCGGGGCAAGTCCCTGTTCTTGCAGGTCGGCTGCGCGGACTGTCACCACCCTTCGTTCGTGACGGGGGTGACCGGCGTGCCCGGCACGCCCGGAGAAGCGCTCGAGTCGGAGCTGTCGTCCCAGCGGATCTGGCCCTACACCGATCTGCTGCTGCACGACATGGGCGAGGGGCTCGCCGACCCGGTCGACGAGGGCGTCGCCGCCGGGCCCGAGTGGAGGACGCCGCCGCTTTGGGGGCTGGGGCTTGTCGAGGTCGTGAATGGCACCCGCGCGATGCTGCACGACGGTCGGGCGGCCACGCTGGCGGAGGCGATCTCGTGGCACGACGGTGAGGCACGGGCGTCGCGGTTGGCCTACGAGGCGCTGTCGGCGACCGAGCGTGCGCTGCTGCATCGGTTCGTGGACTCGCTTTAGCTGGCGTGTACGCCGACCTGCGCGAGGCGCTGCTCCACCCGCTGTGGAAGCCGTCCTGGGCGCCAAGCCTCTGGGCCTGTCCCACCGACCTCATGAGTCATCGGGGCAGGTCAATGGACTTCCTGAGCCATCTCGAGGGTCGCATGTCGCGGCCTGGACCTGTGCAACCATACCTGTGCAACCATGGTACCTGTGCAACCATGGTCGTGTGTCTGGGGACAACCGTCCGGTCGGGCCCCAGGGATCGACCCTCTCGGCCCCGAAGGTCGAGCGATCGGGGTCGACGCGCTCTGCCTCCGAGCTCGTCCATCGGCGGCCGCGAGCGCGCCTTGGGGCCGACCCCGGCGAGCGACCCGCGAGGCTGGGGGACTACGTGCTCGAGCGCCCGCTCGGGGCGGGGGGCATGGGCGAGGTGTTCGTCGCTCGCCATGGCGAGCGGCGGGTCGCCCTCAAGACCCTCCAGCGCGTCTCCAGCACCAACCTGCTGCGCTTCAAGAACGAGTTCCGGGCTCTCGCCGACGTTCGGCACCCCAACCTGGTCGAGCTGTACGCGCTGGGTGAGGCCGAAGGGCGCAGCTTCTTCACCATGGAACTGCTCGAGGGCGCGGTGCCCTTCGTCGACTGGGTTCGGCGCGACGCCGCGGCGGGTGAGCGACCCGACCTCGACCGGCTGGAGGCCGCGCTGGGGCAGCTGATCCTGGGCCTGGCCGAGATCCACCACCATGGCTACGTACACCGCGATCTCAAGCCCTCCAACGTGCTGGTGACGCCGGCGGGTCGGGTGGTGGTGCTCGACTTTGGGCTACTGTCGGCGGCCGACGGTGAACGCAGGCTGACGCGCGACGGGCAGATCCTCGGCACGCCCTGGTATATGGCCCCCGAGCAGGCGATGGGGCTGCCCGTCGGTCCGCCCGCAGATCTCTATGCGGTGGGGGTGATGCTCTACGAGGGCCTGACGGGGCGCCTACCCCTGGAGGGGGCAGCGATGGAGGTGCTGGCCGAGAAGCTGGACAGCCTCCACGTCGATGCGGCGCTGGCCGCTGCTCCGCGGCGCTGGCGGGTGCTGTGCAGGTCCCTGCTGCAGCATCGACCGCAGGCGCGACCGGGCGTGGCCGAGGTGCTCGCCGAGCTCGAGCCCGCTTCCGTGCCCAGCAAAAGTGGCCCCGCGATGCCCTTCGTCGGCCGCGAGGCGGAACTCGAGCAATTGCGGGCGGCGGCACGCGATGAGGGCGACGAGCCGACGGTCGTGCACCTGCGGGGACCTAGCGGGCAGGGCAAGTCGGTGCTGCTGCGACGGTTCATGGCCGAGCTGACCGGGGAGGGATTCCTGGTGCTCAGCGGCCGCTGCCGCGAGCAAGAGCACATTCCCTATAAAGGCGTCGACGCCATCGTCGACGCTTTGGCGCTGTACCTGCGTCGCTTGCCGGAGGCTAAGCGGGCCTCGCTGCGCCCGCGCTCCGCTTTGGCGCTGGCCCGTATGTTTCCCGTGCTCGACGAGCTATGGTCCGACGCCAAGCCCGAGCACCTTGAGCCAGGCGAGCTGCGCGGGGTTGCCTGGCTCGCCCTGCGGGAGGTGCTCGGCAGACTTGCCGAGCGTAGTCCGTTGGCACTGGCGATCGACGACGCACAGTAGTCCGACCTGGACAGCGTGCGGTTGCTCGAGGCGGTGCTCGACACGCCGGAGCCTCCAGCTCTTTTGTTGGTGCTGGTGCTGCGCGATGACCTCGGCGATGTGGACGCCCGGCGGGCCATCGCAGCCAGCCCGGTGCTCGGCCCTTCGATGTCGCGTGTGCTCGAGATAGGGCCGCTGCCCCAGGACGACGCGCACGCGCTGGTCGAGCGGCTGGCCAGGAAGGCCGAGCGGCCGACCGCGCCTAGCCGCGCCGCGCTGTGGGCCGAGAGTATTGTGCTGAGGGCCAAGGGCAGCCCCTTGTTCATCGCCCAGCTCGTCCTCGGCTCGCCGGAGGGTGACGACAGCGCCGAGGAAATTGACCGGCTCGTCGAGCGACGGCTCGACCGACTCGACCCGGCCGCTCACCGGCTGCTGGCGGTGATCGCCGTGGCGGGCGGTCCGCTTTCGGAGACACTGGCGCTGGCGTTGGTGCCCGATGCTGACCCCGCAACGCTCGAGCGCCTGCAACAGCAGGGGTTCGTGGTCGGCGGTGCCCTCGACAGCCGCGGAGATGCCCGGGTCGAGACGGCGCACGATCGTGTGCGCGAGGTGATGCTCGCGTCGCTCGAGCCTATGGCGCGCGCCGCCTTGCACACCGCGCTGGGCGAGTCCTTACTCGCGCGCCACGACGATGGCGATGGGCTGTTCCGTGCCGTCGATCAGCTCGACGCCGGGCTGCTCGACGCCGAGCACGCGCAGCTTCGCGACGATCGCCGCCGTATGCTGGCCGAGCTCAACCGATGGGCGGGCACGCGGGCCCTCGAGGCGGCCGCCTGGGGACCGGCATCGCGTTATTTCGACATTGCCAGGCGACTGGTCGCGCCTTGGATCCCCCAGGCTCGGATGGGGGGCGTGCATCATCGACTCTGCGTGGATGTGATGTTGGGTGAGGCCAGGGCCAGCCACTACAAAGAGGATGAGCGGTGGCTCGATCGCACGGACGAGCTGCTACGCTGGTCGCTGTCGGACGCGGACTACAGTCGCACCCTAGACCTCCAGATCGAGGGATTGACCGGGCGGGGACGCTACGCTGAGACGCTCGAGCGGGGCATCACCGGGCTCGAACACTTGGGCGTCCGGGTCCCGAGGTCACCTTCTGTTGTGCGTGTGGGCCTGGCGGTCCTGCGTAGCTGGTGGGCGGCGTGCCGGCTCGACCACACCGCGTTGCTCGATATGCCTGCGGTTGCCCACGAGCGTACACGGGCGATCATGCGCGTCATCGCCAGCATGTCGGTTTCAGCATTCAACACCAATCCCGCCCTCGGTTTATGGCTCCTGTGCCGTAGCGTGGTCATGATCGTGAAGCACGGCGACTGCGACCGCGCGCTCATAACGCTGGTGAGCTTCAGCAGCATCGTCGTCGCGATGTTCGACACGGTGCGAGCCATCGAGCTGCATGATGCATGTATGGCGGCATCGGAGAAGCGCAAGCATTCGCCGAACGAGCTCGCTTTTGTGCGAGTCACCGCCCTCCTCGTTCTGTTCCCTCGGGTCAGACCGCTGCGCCAGAACGCGGCCGCGCTCGAGCACTTGTGCCGCCGCCTTGTCGGACTTGGAGGTCGATGGACAGCCGAGCATGCGGCCTCGTTTGCGCTCAGCACGATGATGGATGCGGGACATCATCTCTCGGAGATAGTGAAGCGCAGTGAATGCTGGAGGCAAGAGTCCAGAATACGCGAACGATCTAGCTTTGCTCAGCTCATGGACTTCATGGTGCGCTGCTGCGAGATGCTCATGCACGGCCCAACGGAGTGTGGACTGCCTGACTATGAAAGTGCGGACTCTGTCTGGGTTCGTGACTATGGAGCCATCGGTGCGATGAGGGTCCTCACCCACTTTGGTGATCATGCGCGTGTCCTGTCCATCCATGCGACCGTCGAGCGCGGGATCTTGCGGGCGGGATTGCAACGCTACCGCGTTGCACTCCTCGCCCCGTTCGTCTCCATCGCTACCGCCGAGTGCCTGCCCTCGGTGCCCGTGCTCGAGCGTGTCCGCTTGCGTCGCCGACTGCGTCGCTACCGACGGATCCTGCGTCGGTGGGCCGTCCGCGTCCCCGAAGACTACGCCCCCGCGCTCGATCTGGTGCGGGCCGAGCACGAGTGCCTGCGCGGTCGTTTCGAGCGGGCGGTCACCCACTACGAGCGCGCCCTCGAGGCGGCGGACAATAGCGGCATGGTGTGGCTGGCGGGTCTGGCCGCCGAGCGCCTCGCTCGCCAGGCCGAGCGCCACGGTCACATGAGCACCCGCGAGGCTGCCCTCGAGCGCGCCCGCAGCTTCTACGACCAATGGGGCGCCACCGCTCTGGTCCGCCGGATCGACGCCCAGCGCACGAAGCCGAGCGCGGAGCCGGCAGGGTCCGCCGCCGCGGCTTCGTAGGCCGCGGGTCAGTCGAGGGTAAGGGGCGGGATCGAGGTCAGGCCGGTCGCCGCCGGTCACTCCATAAGGTCTAGGGCGCGCCGACCAATCGCTCGACCTCGGCCCGCAGTCGCTCGCCCTCCGCGGGCGTGTAGCCGGCGAAGGTCGCGGCGATCGTGCCGTCGCGGTCGATGACGAACGTGGTGGGCATCTTCGGCGGCTGCCAGGCCTGGGCGATACCCTGGTCGGCGTCGTGGACGATCGAGAACTCGATCCCGGCGCTCTTTGCAAAGGCGCGCGCCTCGTCCTCGGTCTCGTCGACCGAGACGCCGATCACCACGAGCCCGCGGGATCCCAGCGCATCCTGGAGGGCCTGGAGGTGGGGCATCGCCTCGCGGCACGGGTCGCACCACGAGGCCCAGAAGTCGACGACCACGACTTGGCCTTGCAAAGACGTCAGATCGATCGCGGCTCCATCGAGGGTCGTCCCGGTCAGCGCAGGGGCGGGCGGGCCCGGCGGTCGATCCGAGGCCGGGTCGGAGGCGGTCTCGGCAGGGGCGGGAGAGGCAGGTGGATCGGTGCGCATCGATCCGGACTTGCGGGGCGACCGGTCCTTGGCCGGGGTCTTCCCGGTGGCTCCTCCGCCGGCGACGATCGACAGCCCGGCGGTCAAGGTTCGTCCTCGGTCGACCCGTGCGTCGCTCTGGCCCGGCCAGCGTACGTTCTGCTCCCGATAGCGGACGGTCACGGCCAGCCATCGTAAAAGTCGCACGTGTGCGCCGGCCGACAGGTCCAGCCCGAGCCCGACACGCCCGAGACCGGCCGCGCGGGCGCGTGGCCCCGTGAACACGACGCCGAGGGCCGGCGCCGCATCGAGGATTACGGCCCCGCGAGCGAGAGAGGCGACCATCGGCACGCGAACGCCCAGCAGATCGAACCCATGGTGCGGCTCGGTGGCGGACACGGTGGAGTCGAGCGCGGTGTAGCTGCTGGTGATCCCGCCCCCGAGCCACACGCGGTGCACCTTCGACGGGCCCAGCGCGGCCATCCCGTCGACCGCGACCGCGAGCTGGTGACTGCGGATCTCTCGCTCACGGTCGATCCCCGGGCCTTGCTCCCGGACCACGGCGCCGATCGTGCTCGCATAGGAGAGGGGGATCTGGATGGCGAGGCCCGGGCCCACCGGGAGATCGAGGAAGGGTCGGGCCCACACCTGAGCCGCGAGGCTCGAGCGAATGCTCGACTGGGCCGCGTCACCGGACCACGTGGGGCGTCGCATGCCGAGGCCGAGGCCTGCGCCCACGTGAAGAGTGAAGGAGGGACGGGCGGGCGTGTCGGCGGGGTCGACCGGGGTCGAGTCGGGGGTCGAGTCGGGGGGCGGGGCCATGAAGACGGCGATGCCTCCGAGCCACGCGGTGAGCACCGTTGCGATCAAAGCGAGACTCCTATGCTCCCGGTGAGCTCGAGCACCGCGACCCCGTCCAGGCCCACGAACTCTCGGTACCCGTAGTAGCTCCCGGCGGCGAGCGCTCCTATGTTGAGGACCGCTCCCCCCTCCCGACCGACCACCCATCGACCATCGAGGACCAGGCCGCCGCGCACGTTCCACATCGACGATAGCTCCCGGTCGCGGGTCAGCCAGCCCTGGCTCGGCACGTTGGGATAGGCGGCGCGATAGAAGTCGGCGGCGCCCTGGGTGTACCCGCGACCTTCCAGCCCCAGCGTGATGGTATCGAGCGGTCGCACTCGTACGTCGAGCAGCCCGGTGTGGCCCAGTACGCCCCAGCTGTCGCGGTAGAGGCGGTAGCCGGCCCCCAGCGACCAGCGCCGCGCCAAGGCCTGGCGCACCCGACCCACCGCGGCCAGTCGCAGGCGGCGACCAGGGTGCTGCTCGGGGATACACAGCCCGGCCGCGTCGGCGCATAGGCCCGCGGCGCCCAGCGAGACCCAGCGGTAGGGGCTGGCCAGGTAGCCACGCTGGGCGCGAAAGTCCAGGGCGGCCTGGGCGAGCGTGGTTCGGGTCAGCACGTGGGTGTAGCCGAAGAACAAACCCCCGTAGCCGATCGTGCGGCGAAATCGTTCATCCCCGGCTCGGCCTACGATGTCTCCGCCGGCGAGGGCCCGTGCGTCGATCGTCACCGTGCGCTGGAGCGCGTCGGCTTGCACCGACACCGATCCGCTATTGGACAGGTAATCGTTCTCGTGTGAGACCCGGTAGCTCACCGCCACACGACCCCAGGGCCACTCACGATCCACGCCCACCCCCACCTCGTCGCGTTGCTCTCGAACCACCGGGGAGGCCGCCGTGCGCACGTCGATCGATGCGCTGGTCCAGGCGTCGACCGCATAGACGAGATCGAGGTGGCTGCGATCGTCGCCCAAACGAGTGCGCAGCCGAGCCCGCGGCGAGATCACCGTGGTGCGATCGGTGTCGGCGCGCACGTAGAGACTCGCGGCCGTCTCGAGCCGACCGGGAGGACCGGGAGGATCGGGAGGATCGGCGGGCGGCGAGGTCGCGGGATCGGCAGGAGGCGAAGCAGGAGGGCCGGCGGGGGTCGGAGTCGTCGATGGCTCCCCAGACTGCTCCGTCGGGCCCGCCACCGCGACCAGGGTGATCATGCACAGCTCGAGTAGCTTCATCGCCCAACGACCGCGGTCGACCGCGACGCCCGATCTCGCCCGGTTGTACCGTATTGAAATAGATTATCAACTTCGATACTTTGAGCATCCATGGGCCGGCTCATGTGGCTCGTCGTGCTGGGCTCGATCGCGGTTGCGTCGTGCGACGCTCCCGAGTCGGTCGAGGTGCCGGCGCCGGACTACGACGCCTTCGAGATCGACGTGTATCCGATCCTGCTGCGCGACTGTGGGTTCGTCGTCTGTCATGGACGCGAAGATCGGCCCTTCCGCGTCTACGGCCCGGGTCGACTGCGCTTCGATCCCGAGTCCGAGCCCGACGACGAACCGACCAGCCAGGAGGTGTGGCTGTCGTATCAGCGCACGCGGTCGATGTTGGTGAGCGCCGAGCCGGTCGAGCAATCGCCCTTGCTGGCCAAGGTGCTGCCCGGCGGAGGTCACCAGGGCGTCGACGCGCAGGGGCGCTCGGTCTACCCGGACCCAAGCGACGAGTCCTACGGGGTCCTGCTTCGGTGGGCGAGAGGAGAGCTGTGGTACGGCGAGCGCTGACCTGGCCCGGCGCTGGCCGGCTGGTGCTCGTGGGGCTGACGCTCGTGGGGGTCACCGGGTTCTCGACCCCGGCGCTATTCTCCGAGCCCGTGGTCGCGGGCGGAGGCGGGGGCCGCCTGTTCACCGGCTCGGCGCGGGACGGGTTCGGCTGCGACGTGTGCCACCAGGGCGCGGTGGCCCCGGCCCTCGAGGTCGAAGGGCTGCCCGAGGCGTGGGTCGCGGGGGCGACCTACACCCTCTGGTTGAATTGGTCGGCGGGCTCCGGCGCGGCGTCGTTCGTCGGCGAGTTCGTCGACGAGCAAGGGTGGGGGGTGGGCTCGCTGGCCACGCCTCCTGCCGACCTGGTCGAACAGCCGGAGCGCTGCGCCAGCGGAACCCTCGCCGTGCGGCTGTCGGACGTGCTCGAAGGAGCGCGCACCGTGTTTGCCATTCCCGCCTGCGGGGCCAGCAGCGCCCGCGTGCAGTGGACGGCTCCGTCGGACGACGCCGAAGAGGCCTCGGCCTGGCTGCACCTGGGGTTCGTGCACGGGGACGACTCGGACACGCCCGACGGCGACGGGGTGACGATGATCGCTCGTGAGATCCCCTCGGCGGCGTCGCGAGCGTCCGCGGAGGGCTGTCGGGTCGCCGGGACGGGTCCACGCGCGCCGTGGTGGTTCGTGCTGGTGGCAGGGGCGTGGGTCGTGGGCCGGGGGCGGAGGCGCCGATGAGTGAGTCGACCCCTCCGGGGATCTGGGCCCGCCCCGCCGGCCGCTACTTTACCCGCCACGCCGAGACGAAGCTGGCTCGGCTGCTGCGGCACTACGCCTGGACCCCGACCGACGTCCTCGGCGACGCCGACTTGGTGCTGCTGGGCTCGCCCCGGCACCTGGCGAAGTTTGCTCCTCGCGACGACCAGCTGGTCGACTGCGTCGAGGGCACCGAGCACCTGACCCACAAGGGGAACCTCGCTCGGCTGCTGCGCCAGGACTCGCGGACCGCCGCGCTGCAGCCCGAGACCTTCTTGGTGGACGACGACCCCGACGAGCGGGAGCGCTTCATCGCGCGGGCCCGCGCCGAGCCCGACGCGATCTGGATCCGCAAGCCGGTCGCGCGTGGACGCGGGATCGGGGTCGCGGTGATGACCGATCTCGACGCGTACCTGGCCGAGCCTCGGCAGGCGCGAGCCCACGGGGCCGAGCTCATCCAGCGGTACATCGAGCGCCCGCTGCTGCTCGAAGGGACCAAGTCCGAGGTGCGGTCCTACATCCTCGTCGCGTGCACCGATCCGCTGCTGGTGCTCTATCACGACGGGACGGTCCGCCTGACGAGCCTGCCCTACCAACCCACGGACTGGTCCAACCCCCTGCGGCACGTGACCAACACCTACCGACAAAAGCAGGCCTCGTCCGAGCTGTGGGCGCAGCGAGGCGAGGCGCTCAAGTGGACGCTCGGGCGGCTCGGCCAGGATCTCCACGCGCGGGGGCTGACCGAGGATCCGCGCTGGGTCGACCACCAGCTACGGCCCGCGCTCATCGGGATCCTCCACCTGGTGTTCTCGGCCGCGGCGTCGCGCCTGCGGGCGCGCCGTGGGGCGTTCCAGCTGCTGGGGATGGACACGATCCTCGAGGACGATCTCGAGAAACTGTGGCTCACCGAGATCCAGCTGGGCCCGGGGCTGTCGACCGACAACCCGGTCAAGGCCACGTTGATCCCATCGATGTTGCAAGAGGCGATCTCGATCGTCCTGGAGGTTCGCGACCGACTCGCCGCCGGCGACGATCCGACCCGCCTGCGGGCGCGACGTCACTTTCGCTGGGTGTACCGGGGGGCGTCGGTCACCGGCTGAGCGCGGCGGCGCGGGCGGTCACGCGTCGGACCAGCGCGTCGGCGTCGTCGTCGGTCACGCCGACCAGCCCGATCCGTAGCCGATCGTCGCGACCATCGGCGGCTGGATAGAGCTCGATCCCGTCGCGGCGCAGCGCCTCCACCAGGGGCGCGACCGGGCCGTGTCGATGCTCCATCACCAGCACCAGGGGCATGCGAGCCGCCGGCTCGATCACGGGCCGTAGCCCCGCCGGGGCGAGGCGGTCGATGAGCGATTGCCCGATCCGGCGGTAGCGAGCCTCGCGAGCGGTGGGCCCCCCTTCGGCCGCGAGCTGCTCGAGCGCCGCCTCGAGCCCCCGCAGCGCGAGGGTGGGCGGCGTAAAGGGAAACTGGCCGTCCTGCTCGAGGCGTCGCCACTGGGCCGCGACGTCGAGCGTGGTGCTGGGGCCAGCCGGGGCGTTGCATAGCCGCGAGGTACGAGCCCAGACCAGCCCCAGCCCGGCGGGTCCTTCGAGGCCCTTGGCGCCCGAGCCGAACGCGAGGTCGACCCCGAGCGCGGGCAGGTGCAGCTCCGAAATCCCGATCGTACCGACCGCGTCGAGCACGATCGGGATCGAGTGTCGCTGGGCCACCGCGGCCAGCGGTGCGACCGGATGGAGCACGCCGGTCGAGGTCTCGCCGTGCACGAACGACAGCCAGTCCACCGGGTGGGCGTCGGCCAGCGCGGCCTCGAGCTGCTGCGGGGTGACCGGTCGCTCGCGCGATCCGTCGAGCACGACGACGTCATGGCCCCAGCGCGCGGCGACGGTCGCGATCCGTTGTCCATAACGGCCAGCCACGACCACGAGGATCCGAGACGAACGGGGGAGGATCGATCCGAGGATCGCGTCGAGGGCCGTGGTCGCGCTCCCGGCCAGGGGGACGCACGTGTAGTGCTTGTCGGCCACCATGGTCACCAGTGCGCGTCGGACGGCCGCGGTGCAGCGGGTCATCGCCGGGGAGCGCGAGCCCGTCTCGACGCCGAGGGTCGGGTGGAGCGGGAGGCTCGATCGTCCTGGACCCGGGGTGAACAGCCGGGGCCCGACCACGTGGCGGCGTGGGGTCGTCGGGCGATCCGGTCGCGCGGGGGGGCGCGGGGGCACGGGATCGACGTGGGCCACCACGGCCACGTGGAGCAGGGTGGGCCCTGGGGCGTTGTCGGCCAGGGCGTGGCGTAGGGCGGGGCCGTCGGCGACCGAGACGACCCGGCGGTAGCCCAGCGCTCGCCCCAGCGCGACCACGTCGGTCCCGACCAGGGGCGTGGGCGTACCGCCGACCGACTCGTGGCAGCCGTTGTCGAGGATCACGTGCACGAAGGACGGAGGCGCTCGATGGGCAACGACCAGGGCGGCGCCCAGGTGCATCACCGCGGCCCCGTCGCCGTCGATGCACACCACGCGGCGCCCCGGCTCGGCCGCGGCCAGCCCCAGCGCCAGCGAGGCCGCGTGACCCATGCCCCCAGAGGCCAGCACGTCATCGACGGCGGGATCGCGCGAGTCCGGGAGCTGAGCGCGGCGTTGCGATCGGAGCTGGGCGAGCTCGCGACCGGCATAGCCCACGCCCACCACGAGGCGGGTTGGAGGATCGAGGGCCTCCACGAGGATGCGGAGCGCCTCGGCTCGACCGAACCCACGGCGACCGGGGGCCGGCGTGTTCACGAAGGTCTTGGGCGACACCAATAGGGCGCTCGATCGCTCGCCCAGCCGGTGGCCGGCGGTGACCACGACCCGACGTAGCGCGTCGACCTCGGTCGGCACGCGGATCGGGTCCAGGCCCGCCTGGGCGCACAGCACCTCGGTCCACTCGCCGTGCCAGCGGTGATGCGCCACGTCGTGAAGGTCGGGGTGACCGCGCCAGCCCACGACCCAGAGGGTCGGGATCCCGAGGACGTCCGGGCCTAACAGGGAGCCGAAGGCATCGAGGGCGACGCCGAGCCCGGTGTTTTGCAGGTAGACCGCCGCCGGTCGTCCGCCCATGGCCAGGCCCGCCGCGATCGCGACCGCGCTGCCCTCGTTGGCGGCGACCAGGTGCTCTCGGCCCGTGCTGGCCCACGCCTCGCCCAGGCCGGGCAGCGTCGAGTCCGGCACGCCCACGAGCCGCTCGATCCCCCCTTCGGCCAGCGCCTGCGCGAGAGTCTCGATGCGCAGCGCGTCGGTCATCGCGGGTCGATGAAGCGCAGCAGCTCGGCCACCGGCACGCACGAGGGATCGACCGCCGCGGCTCGACCCTCGTGCAGCAGCGTGCGGGCCGTCGCTTGCATCGTGGCCAGGGCCGCGCGCAGCAGCTGGTTGGCGTAGACGACCACGTCGACCCCGGCGTCGGCCAGCTGCTGCTCGTGGGTGGTGGGATAGGCGGTGGGGACCACGAAGATCGGCACGGTGATCGACTGTGCCCGGCAGGCCCGCACGACGCCCAAGACCGGCTCGGCGTCGGGGCCCGCCCCGTGGATGAGCAGGGCGTCGGCGCCCGCTTCGACGTAGGCGTGGGCTCGGGTCAGCGCGTCGTCGGCCGAGTCGCCGCGGATCAGCGACTCGATCCGAGCCACGATCATCGGGCCCGTGGCCGGGTTCATGGCCGGGTTCGTGGCCGGGCGGGCGGCCACCGCCGCTCGCAGCTTGGCACAGAACGACTCGGTCGATGCTCCGGTCTGCTCGTGGCGATGGGTCTCGAGGGAGTTGCGCTTGCGGCCCGCCTTGTCCTCGAACACGACCCCGGCCACCCCGAGTCGGGCGAGGCGTCGCACGAGCACCGCGGCTTGCTGCGGCCAGCCGCCGGTGTCGGCGTCGAACACGGCCGGCAGATCGGTCGCCTCGAGGGTCCACGCGAGCGAGTCGAGCCGGGAGCCGAGATCGATCATCTCCTCGTCGGGCTGGGCCCGCGTGGCCGAGTCGGCCAGGCTCCCGATCCACAGGCCGTCGAAGCGACGGGGTGCGCCTTCGGGGCCGCCTACGGCCGTGGCCGCGACCCGAGCCGAGAGCCCGTCGTGGGCCTGCAAAAGCCGCAGCGGACGATCGGGCCGAGCCAGCCTCGCTCGTAGCGCCGCGCCACCGGTGTGGACCGTCGTTGCCGGAGGCGGGGGCTCACGATCCCGCGGCGGCATCGTCGTCGTCGTCGTCTTCGCCGTAGGTGTCCATCCCGCCCAGATCGGGGATCGGCGGCAGATCGTCCCCGGCCGAGTCGTCGGCCGCGGTCGTTCCGTCGTCGCCCCGGGTGCCGCCCCCCGTGGAGGTGCCTTGGGGGCGACCGGTGTCGTCGGCCGCGGTCGTGTCGTCGACCGAGCCGGGACCGCCGCCGCCGCTGGTGCCCCCGCCCTCGGCGGCCGAGGTTGGGCTGTCGCCGCCGGTCGACGAGGAGCCGCTGGTCTGTTCCCAGGGCGGCGTGGCGCCGTCGGCCGCCGTCGTCTCGGCGTCGTTCGAGCCGTCTCCACAGCCGTATATGAGGGAGGCGATGGTGGCGAGGTCGACGATGCGTTCCTTGATGGGCATGGGAATTCTCCGAGGTCGGGACCGGCCTCAGGGGCACGGGGTCACGACGATGATGTCGTCCAGGGAGGGACTGCTGCCCTCATGGGCGCGACACGGGGTCGCGGTGGAGAAGGGGATCGAGAGGGTCGGGCCGGCCGGGGCCCCCTGGTTGGAGTTGGACTCGGTGATCTCGAAGCGGGCGACGTAGTCGCCGTCGGGTACGAGCGACCCGCTGGCATCGCGTCGATCCCACTCGATGAAGCGGGTGTGGTGGGATCCAATGGTGGCCGAGGTGATCGCATCCACTCGGTTGTCCTGCGAGCTGGCAAACCATGCGACCAGGTGCTCTCGCCGCACGTTACCCCACACGGCCAGGGAGCGCACGAAGGCGCCGCCTGCGTCTTCGATCCAGATCGCGCCCACGTTGTCCGGCGCATAACTGCCCCCGTACGATCGTGTACGGACCTGGATGAGCACGTCGTCGATCCGATGGTCCGGGCCGAGTCGGCGAAGTCGCGCATCGAACACGAGATCGGCGTCGTTGCGTTGATGAACTTCGACTGCCAGGACGTGAGGACCCTCGGGGGTTGTTGGGGGATCGGGCATCGAGAGGAAGTAGGTGTAGCCGTCGGCTCCCTCTACCTCGTCGATCACGCTGGCTTGCGCACCTGCGGTGCCCGCTGCGACGTTCCATCGCCCCACCTCGACCCCGTCGAGGTAGGCGATCGCGCCGTCGTCACGGCGTACGCGTAGCTCGAGCACGTCGTCGGCCTCGATCGTCGCCTCGAAGGCGTGGCGCAGGTAGGTCGCGCTGCCGTTGCTGGACCACGGGCTCGTCACCTCGTAGTTCGCCCCCAGCGGACTGCGCAGCTCGTCCCACTGCGTGTCGTCGAACTGGGGCTGGGTCCATCCCGAGGGCGCCGAGGCCGAGACCCGCCACATCGACTCGGTCGAGACGAGCGTGGACGGCCTTGCGCCCGCGTCACCGGTGGCGGCGCTGTCACCGGTGGCGCCGTCGTCCAGACTGCCGTCGTCCAGACTGCCGTCGTCGAGGCCCCCGCCATCCAGACCCCCGCCGCCGAGGCTCGTCGTCGAGCCCTGGGCGTCCGGGGGGGCATCGGGCGGCAGCGGCGACTGCACCGAGACGCCGCCTGCCTCGCAGGCGACGAGCAGCAGGGCCGCCGCGGTCGAGGCCGTGGGCGTGGCGGTCAGTTGCATCCGCATCCGCCTCCGGCTCCGCCCCAGCCTCCGACGGAGGCTTCACGGTACTCGTCGGCGTGATCCTGTCCCGCGACTAGATCCGCGGGGCGTTCGAGCGTCATGTCCGGCTGGGCCAGGCGCCCGCGCTGGTACGGGGAGACGGTCACGCACCCGGAGGCTAATGGGCTTATCAGGCTCATGACAAGCGTGAGCACGAGCCCCCGACGGCGACGGCCGAGCTCGATGCGCGCGTGTGGTCGAGATCGTTGAAGCGAGGACACGCATGCCCCGGGCTGGTGCTCGTGAGTCATCGTACGCGCACCTTCAGTGGAGAGTCGTGTGAGTGTCGCCGGTGAGGAGCTGGCTCAGACCCTGCACCCAGCCGACGGCGAGGGTCGAGTCACCGCTGAACTCGGCGATCCGTAGCCCCGTCACCTCGAGGGAGTCTTCGTCGGCCACCACCTGGATCTGGAACGAGAATTCGTCGTTCTCTCCGACCACCACGAACCCGACCGGCCGACCGATCGCCCCCACGCTCAGAATCCCGTGCGGGCCAAAGTCGAACTCGGCCAGCGTCGCACCCGATGTGTGTCGACCCCTCTGGATGTACTGGCGGAGGGCATCGTCGAACTCCGGGCGGGCGGACATCGAGGTGAGCAGCGTCTGCACGAACTGAGCGAGCACCATCGTCAAGGTGTCACGCTCGAACGTGCTCTGCCAACGCACCGGTCGCGGGACGTTGCCCATCGCCGGTACGATAACCAAGTTATTGAAAATGTAAATCAAAATTAGAAACCGCAGGCCAACTTTTTGGAGACAAAGCAGCGCAAGAACTCAATTCCGCGCGCAGCCGCGCGAGACGCGAGAAACACAGCCTGAATTGATATTGACTTTAGTTTTCATTAGGCTACACTCGTGAGCGGTCAACATCTCTTGTATCGCTTTGGCGATGCTCCCTCGGGTGCTCGGCCGTTTCCGATCGCACGCCATGTTTATCGGGTACGGTCGAGCACTCGATTATTCGTTCGAACGCGGCGATCTCTTCGTCGTGCGAGGTGCTGATCCGTTGAGGCCGAGCGTCACGAGCGCTCGGGCAGGCGAACGCCCCAGGCCTCAACGAGCCGCGGAAAACTCAGCCGCGTGTGCGGATCGGACGCGAGCAGCGCGCGGGCGCGAGTGGTCCCCGCTGGCTGATTGCACGACTGGCTCCCGATCGTTGGTGGTAGGCCGAGCGCCGGTCGTGTCGGCTATGCTGCTCGTTCATGACCCGATCGTCGCCTCGGTTGTCCGCGAAGATGATCGTCTCTCGAGAGCATCTGGACGCAGCCTGTCACCTCCTTCATCGCGTCTACTGCCAGGAGCAAGGGTGGCTTCCGCCCTCGGGCAACCCGTCCGGGCAGCAGGTGCAGGTCTTGTCGTCGGGCGTGCATGGGCTGGTCGACGACTACGATCGTCACGCCAAGTGGGTCGGGCTGTTTGACCAGCACGAGCTCGTCGGCTGCTTGCGGCTGGCCGGGCGTCGCCAGTGCGACCGCCGGCTGGAGCTCGAGAACTACTTCGAGCTCCCGGCCGAGCTGGCCGCGGGGACCGTGTTGGCCGAGGTCAATCGGCTGGCGATCGATCCTCGGGTTCGTGGGCGAGAGGGCGCCATTATGCTGCACCTGAGCTTGCTCAAGATCGTGGAGCAAACGGGGGAGTCGGTGGTCATCGCGGCTCAGCCGGGCACGGGCCGGCTGGCGGTCGAGTACCTGGGGATGGTCGATACGGGCCTGTCGTTTCGCTACCACGCCCGCGATCCCGAGCCCGCGCACGTCTACCTGCTCGTCAACCGCGGGGCGAACGTGGCGAGGCAACAGCGGACGCTCGAGGCCGCGTTGAAGACGAGACCCGCATAGGCACCCGGAGCACCCGGTCTGCCCGCCGTACGAGCATGAGAGGATCGGTGGCAGGTAGGCCAGGTAGGCCAAGAGCACCGCACCATACCGAAGCGCTAACCCGAGCGAGCGGGCGAGATGGTTGAGTCGAATAGAACATGCCATTTCCATCACTCACCGAATTGACCGAGATGCTCCTGGTCAGGATGGGCTAGAAGCTCGTGGTTTCACCACGGGCTGCCAGAAGCCATCGAGCTCGCTTCGCGCGATGCGGGCGCGCCCTGGTCGGCCTCCGCCTCGTACCGCGGACGCGGTCGTCTGGGCGCGAGTGAGCTCCGAGCCCCGGTTTCCCGTCAGGGTGGCGCCTTGGCTGCTCGAAACCCTACATTTCGGAAGCGGTAGCCTGGTCTCACGCCGTAGCGACAGGCTGATCTCAGGACACTGGCACGAGAATACCAAGCACCTCCTCGGAAGACCCGATCGCGATCACTGGCTAATTGTTGACGTAGGCCATCGCCTGAACGAGATGGTCGCCCTTCGTAGGGCCCAAAATAGTCCTCGCACCATTCCCAGACGTTGCCATACAGATCGTGCAGCCCGAACGGGTTTGCGACTTTTTGTCCGACTGGATGAGGTTGGCCTTTTTCGTAGTCTTCGTCGTACCAGGCCGCATGCCGCAGTTGGCTTTCATCGTCGCCAAACCAGTATCGCGTGGTCGATCCGGCTCGACATGCATATTCCCACTGAGCTTCGGTGGGTAGCGTGAGGCCTGCCCACTCGCAGTACGCTTTCGCTTCGTTCCATGAGATGCCTACTACAGGCTGATCAGGCTGGTTGAATCTACGATCACCCCATGACTCGGGTTTGTTCGCGCCTGGATTGGCGTCTAGATATTGCCGGTATTCATTGTTGGTGACCGGGCAAATTCCGAGATAGAAGCCGTCGATCTCAATTGGGTGCTGCGGTGCTTCGGGGTGCATCTCCGGGGGAAACTTCCACAGCTCGAGTAACCCCTTCGAGAACTTCATTCGCTTGATCTCGAGCTCTGGTGAGCCCATCAAGAAACGTCCACCAGGAATCCAGACTAGCTCGTATCCGCCCCTGGGGGCAGAGATTACCTTCGACGACCGACTCTCTGAGCCTCTTCTTTCTCTCGCGGTGCTCCGGTGGGTCTCGACTAGCGCACGCACCGAGGCGTTGTCGTGTTGTGATAATACTCCGTGAATCTTCGCGAATGCGTCGGGCATCGACTCTCGGAGGAGGTTTGCCGCTGCCGCTTGTCGTCTTGCTAGGTGTGGCAGATCATCTCCGAATTCGATCAGCTCTTGAAATGGCCCTGGCGCCTTTCCTGTTGCTTCCTCCATGGCGAAGCGCATGACTTCACTGCACCACCGATCGGTGAAATCTTGTCGTCGTATCACTGCGCGCATGAATGGTTCGAATATCGCTGGTCCATCCATGGCGAGGGCCAGGAGAATGACCTCCTGCCACCATGGCTCCGCGAGCTTGCTGGCGAGGTGGTCGAATTCGCGCGAATTGACGAGTGCCCGCGCCCGTAGTTCGCAGGCCGCAAGGTACTCTTGAAATCCCAGGTGCATGAAGCCATAGCTATCGTCGCCCCAGCCGGTGAGAAGGCCGCTCTCGTTTCGTATGGAGCGCAGCAGCTCGTGGGCGGTCTTCTCGCTCGTGCCCTGCGCCGTCAGCACGGTCTCGATGGGCTCGCGAAGCTCCTCTGCTGTTGCCCGGGTTCGCCCGTTTTGTTCGTGAAGCCACAGGGCCACGGGTTGTAGTATCTTTCGGGCTTCCTTGGCGGGCACGGAGACCTTCAGTCTCTTCGCCTCCTTTCGCCAGAACTCCAGGAGAACATTGATGCAGTTTTCGTAGAGTTGTGCTCGCCCGGTCGGCAATGTTCCGCGATCGCGGTGTACGAGGCAAATTCCCGTCAAGAGCAGCGGGTTGCGGGTCATCGCATATACATTGGCCACCCGAAACTCAGACCCTCGCAAGGTCTCGAGCAGATCGTGAGCCCCATGCTCGGCGAGGCGGGCCGCTTCGTGGGGGTCGTCGTCGAGCGCAGCTTCCACCTTGGAGTACCAATTGTGCACGAATCGCGCGGTCTGTTCGTCATTGAGCGGTCGCACGTGCAGCTTGAGGAAATTCTGTCGGTCGAACGAAACACTATCGCCGTACCCGGCGTACCGGCAACTCACGAGGAAGCGATGTTGTCCGCTGCTGTACATGTCTTCAATCCATCGCACTGCCTCGGCCCGTTCTTCGTTGTTGGCAACGTCATCGAGCCCGTCGAACATGAGCAGCAGTCGATGTTCTCGCACCAACCGATGGCCCAGGTCCTCGGGCAGGTCTCCAAGGGGATCTTTGAGCTCCTGCTCGATGAACGCGGCCAGCCCCGCAGGTCGAGAACGGAGGTTGCGCAGCCTAAGGAACACGGGCACCATGTCATCTGGTAGTCCGAGCGAGCCTGGGCCACGGTCGATGACTTGCAGCAATACCCACCGGAGATATGTAGTCTTACCCGAGCCCGGATCGCCAATGAGCAGGACGCCTCGTTGTCCGAGCTTCTCGGAGAGTTTGAATGTATCGGACAGGGGGATCTTCCGGCACCACCCTGGTTCTATGCCGAGTACCGCGTGCTCGGCGCTGCTCCACACCCGGTGCGATAGTCCGCGATCGACCATTGCATCGATCTGCACATGTAGATCCGCGAGCCGAATTGGAAACCCGATCCGAGCGCCAGGAAAACCCACCAAGCTCACTTGTCCATGTCGTGTCGCTAGCTTGTCGTAGTAGAGCTGCAGATCGTCGCTGGTCTCGGTGGGGGTGGGATATGGCATGGTGCGCTTGCGCTCATACTGCCACTTCTTGAGAGCAAAGAGTACTTTTCCGTGAAGAGTTTCCTCGCGGAATCGCGCCGTGAGCCGACCTTGTAGTCGGTTCTTGAATGCCTGTAGATTCTTCTGTTTTTCCCATCGGTCTTCCCCTGGATCGAGGTCTCGTCGGATGTCTACTGGGACGCTCTCGTCGATGATGAATATCAGTCGATCGATGCCGCATTGTTCCGCGATGTCGTGCTCGATCTCTGTAATCGATTGTTCGAGGCCCGGTGGTGTCCAGCCATAGCGATGCGCCAGAATTCCGACGAGTACATCGCACTCGCCGACCAACTTCTCGACCGCCGTTACCGTTGGTTGATCTTCTGCGGCGAAACGCTCGAGTCCCACCGGTACCATCCCCGCCGTGGCGATCGCGTCCTCAACGAGCCGTCGTCGATGCATATTGTCGATATACGTGGACGATATGAAAACTCTGGTCATCGTCACTCGTGAGCATACAGTTCATTTCCAGTATGACAATGAGCTTCAACATGACACCTGCGCCCCGATAGGTGGCCCATCGGTTCCGTGCTCCTCCCTGTCAGGCCGAGCGCGGCCTGCTACGGCGCACGAGCGCTTTCCACGCTTTATTGGTCGGGCAACGGTCCGCGGCTCGACGGGGTCCGTCCGCGGTGCAGACCCGTGACCCTTGTCATCTTCGACGATGGATCCTTCGTCCTCTTTTGTGGACTACATATGGACTGGTCAGTACATTTCGATGATCCGGTGAGTGCAAGGTTGCTCCGCCATTCTGATGGATCGCTGACTTTCGCAATAGTCTGCACGCTGCGGGCGAGCCTCGATTGGCGCCGGCAGAACGTCGTATTTCTGGTTTTGGAGCTCGGGCCGGCGTGGCGGCGTACTGACTGAGCTCGCCCGCGACTCTAGCCGCGAACCGGTACCCGAGACCCGGATGTCGGACTTCGTGCCGGGGGTGAAGTCTCGGCCCGATCGTATGCAGGCGGGTGAGATGTTGCTGAATACTCACGCGAGTTGCTGATGCCAGCATCAAGCGGTGGGAGTCTGCGCGAGAGTCGGGCGGGTGGACAACGGCATGTCGGCGTGACGAGCATTGGGAAGTGTCAGATCTCGCGAAGTGGCCCAAGTAGTCCGGATGGCCCGAATAGACCGAGTGGCTCGTTGTTGTGGTCCGTGGACTGACGATGGCACCTTGGGGGGTGGACGGGCCGAGCGTGGGTCTTCGATACTACCGACGGCGTGCTCGATACGACCACCGATTGCTGCGATTGCGGGAAACAAGCTCTTCGGGCGGCAGCTCCACCGCGGTCGTCGATGGCGATCCGCGGGGGCGTTCGCCCGCAGGGCTGAGCGACGCTCGTCGGAGCGCAGCGGCGGTCGTCGACCTACGCCGCTCTCCACCGCACCCGGTGGTCGATCCCCCAGCGCTCGAGCACCCGATGTCCGTGCCCGCCGTTGGCCGTGTAGATCTCTCCCTCGGGCGGCAGGGCGGCCATGGCGTCGGCGTCGAGCAGGGGCGCTCGCAAGATTTCGAGCAGCGGCGTTGGGCCCTGGGAGCGGGCAGTCATGCAATCGTGTACCAGGCGCGCGGCGGTCGGGTCGTCGAAGAACGGTGACCGGGAGCGGGTCGGGAATCGGCCGGTGATCCAGGTGACCAGGTCGACGATGCTGGCGATCGGGCTCGGCGAGTCGAGGGGGCCGCACCGCTCGCCGAGGGCCAGGCTGCCCAGGCGGTCCAGCAGCAGGTGCGTACGCCACCGGGCCAGCGTCTCCATGGCGTCGAGGTGGACGAGGGTCGACAGGTCGCACGCTCCGCGGATCTGGGATGCTCGGAGCACGCGTCCCACCTGGTAGCTCCACCCGATCGCGGGGGGACGCCCGGTCCGAACCAGCGACTCCAGCCCGCGGCGGCGCACCACGACGGGGATGTCTTCGATGAAGATCAGCTGCTCGTGGTGGATGAGCGTATGGGTCACCCAGTGCACCTCGATCTGGCGGCTGGCCGCGTCGCAGTGCACCAGCAGCCCGGCCGTGTCCGCGGGGGCAAGCTCGGTGTTGAACTCGGTCTCGATCATAGCCTGCATGCCGTGGGCGACCGCGGGGGGCAGCCAGGCGTCCGCGGGCCGGGGCCACGGCTCGGGTCGGGGCTCGGGCCAAAGCGGAGCCACCAGCAGCTCGGGGCAGCGGCGCTCGACCCGGTCCCGCGAAAAGAGCGACCAGTAGCGAAAGATCGTGCCGCCCGACTGTCGCCCGGTGGCGGCGATGTTGTGCCGCAGCTGGGCCAGCCGGTAGGGCGACATGGGGTGATCGACGTGCCAGACCTCGTGGGGCACCAGCGACTCGAAGGGCGCACGGTCCAGCAGCCGACGCATGAGCTCGGCATCCTCCATGCCGTAGCCGTCGAGCTCGGGAAAGCCCCCCACCGCCTCGAACAGCGCGCGCGGGCAGCTGCCGAAGGCGGAGATGAAGGTCATCGTGTGTCCCGAGCGTGGCACTGGGGGACGCACGCCCCGGCCGCGCACGGGTCGATGGTTGGCGATCCGAGCGCGCCACGCGGGATCGGAGGCGGCGCGGCGTAGCTCTTCGGGGCTCAGATCGTCCGGCAGGTAGCGGCGCCACGCGGCGCAGCCAAAGGCACCGCGACTGGCCACGTCGAGCGCGGCGTCGACCGCCGCCGCGGACAAGAGCGTATCCGCGTCACAAAACAGCACGATCGGCGAGCGACCGGCCCGCACCGCGGCATTGCGGGCGGCTCCTCGGTTGGCTCGCTCGAGCCGCACGAGCTTGGCGAAGTCGAAGCGGCCGACCGTGTCGGCCACCGCGCGAGCGAAGGCGTCGGTGACCTGTCCGTTGAGGGCCACGATCGCGGCCGCGGGAGGTCGCGGGCATCGAGCGAAACCATGCAAGACCCCCTCGAGCACCACGCTGTGCCGCTCCGACCCGGGGCCTATGGGCACGATGGCGTCATAGTCGGTTGACTCCATCCGTCACGACTATACCGGGGTCGACCTCATCGCTGGTCCGGCTCACCGACCGAACCGCGTCAGCCGGTCGCATGGGCATAGTCGCACGTGCGCA
This sequence comes from Myxococcota bacterium, assembly GCA_039194325.1. Lineage (GTDB taxonomy): Bacteria > Myxococcota_A > Polyangia > Nannocystales > Nannocystaceae > Paraliomyxa. The sequence goes on along the minus strand of JBCCWC010000078.1, from coordinate 11,802 downwards.
GGACCGAGGCCGGGCGCGAGCCGGCCTCGGCATCGACAGCTCAGCCTTCCTGGGCGGCCGGCTCGTGTGAGCGGTAGGTGTAGTACTCCGACGAGTACTTGCCATGCTCGGTGCGGGGGTCGACCTCGTTGAGCACCACGCCCAGCAGGTTGGTGTCCCGCTGCTGTAGCAGCGAGAGGCTGCGCTGCACCGCCATCCGGGAGGTCGACTGACACCGGGCCACGAGGATCACCCCGTGGACCCGTCGTGCGAGCACGAGGGGATCGATGACGGGCAGGATCGGCGGGGTGTCGAAGATCACCACGTCGAAGCGCTCGCGCAGCCCTTCGATCACCCGGCGACACTGGGGGCTGTCGAGCAGCTCGGCGGGGGTCTGGGGCAGGGCACCACACCCGAGCACGGACAATTCCCGGGGTCCCTCTTCGATCCCGCCCACGACCAGGGCTTCGTCGAGCGTGGCCTTGCCCGCCAGCACGCTGGCAAAGCCTACGTCCTCGCGGTCGACGGGGGGCGGGAAGACCTGGTGGAGCCGGGGCCGGCGCATGTCGGCGTCGACCAGCACGACGTTCTTGCCGGTCTGACAAAAGCTCAGGGCGAGGTTCATCGCGGTGGAGCTCTTGCCCTCGGCCGAGGCCGGAGAGGTCACCAGCAGCACCGGCGACTCGACGTCACCGAGCGCGAAGGTCACCGAGGTCCGCACCCCCCGGCAGCGCTCGGCCATCATCGACTGGGGAAAGAAGTGAGTATAGAGATCCCGCTGCCGACGCTGGGCTCGGAGGTTGCCCACGCCCAGCTGCGGGTCGGACTCGAGCAAGGGCAGCTGGCCCAGCACCGGCAGACCAGAGCTGGCGATGATCCGCTCGAGGTCGGGCAGGCCGCGGATCCGGGTGTCTCGTCGGTCGACGCCGATCGCGAGCACCGATCCCAGCCCGAGCCCCAGCGCCAGGGCGGCGCCGAGCAGCAGGAGCTTGCGCGGGTAGACCGGCTCGGTGGGCGCGGTGGCGGTGTCGAGGATCTTGACCGGCGGGCGGGCTTCGACGCGGTTGGTCAGGCCGATCTCGGTGTCACGGCGCGACAGCACCCGGTAGGTCTCGGCCGCGTCGGTGGCATCGCGCTCGAGCTCGCGGTAGCGCGGCTCGAGGCGGCCCAGCTCCAGCGCCTTCTTTTGCTCGGCCTGGACCGCCGCGCCCAGCTGGCGCTCGGTGGCCAGCGCGGCCTTGTAGCGGGACTCGAGGGTGGCGAGCAGCCCGTCGCTCTCCTCCTTGATCCGCCGGTCTACGAGGTCCAGGCGCTCCTTGGCGCCCTTCCACTCGGGGTGGCGCTCGCCGTAGCGGACGTTGATCTGGGCGAACTCGGCCTCGGCCTCCACGTGCTGGGTCAGCAGCTGGTCGAAGCTGACCCGCTCGCTGGCGGTCATCAAGGTGCCCACGCCGGCCAGGGTGCCCATGGCGTGCAGCTTCTTGGCCTGCTCGTAGGTGTTCTCGGCCGAGAAGCGCAGGGCCTGGGCGTCCTTGGCCTTGGCGCTGAGGGTGATGACGTTCTGCGTGATGAGGTTTTGGCGATCGGCCAGCGCGATCGAGGTGATCTGATTGGCCTCCTTGAAGGCGTCGAGGGCCTTCTCGGCCTCGCGGAGCTGCTCGCGGGCGTGGGCGCGCTCGGACTCGAGGTTGTCCTTGGCGACGGTGCCGGTGTCCTCGCGAAGGGTCTCGATGTAACGAAGATACGAGGTGACGACGGTATTGGCGATCTCGGCGGCCAGATCGGGATCGGGGTAGACGGCCTGGATCCGGACCACGCGGGAGCCGATCACCTCCTGCACGCGCACGATCTCTTGGAGGCGCTCGACGGGGTCGACCTCGGCGGCCGCGGTGGCCTGCTCGTCGGGATCGCGGATGTCGTCGACCCCCAAGAACACCGGGTCGTCGGCCAGGGCCAGGCGATCGAGCGCGGCCGACGAGACACTACGACTCGAGATGATCTCGCGCTGGGTCTCGTAATACTGAAGGTAGGCGGTCGCGTCGTCTTCCTGGTTGACCCCCTTGACCTTGTCGAGGACCTCGGGGCCGCTGAGGTTGATGACCAAGGTGGCCTCGGCCCGCCACTGCGGCTGGACCACGGAGATCATCAGCGCGGCCAAAGAGACGGTCAGGACGGTGGTGGCCACGACGATCAGCCAGCGTCGTCGCAAGGTGGCCAGCACCCGCACGAGCGTGTCGATGGCGGTGTCTGCGCTGGGGGCCGCTGGATCGCCGTCGAGGCGCTCGCGTTCGATCGGCCCCATCACCCAAAGAGCTTAGAAGAACCCATCCCCGCGGCCAAGCTGCGGGGTCGCTGGATCTCTGACCAGTGGGCTCGAACTGGCCCTCGAACTGGACCTCGAACTGGATCTCGAACTGGCCGGGCTGGGGCACCCGTGGCAGGCTCGCGAGTCCATGGGTGCCGAGGTGTTGCGGCTCGATTCCGAGGACCCTCGGTGGGGCACGTGGGTTGAGCAGTGTCGGCACGATTTCTATCACTGGCCTCGGTACGCCGCACTCGAAGCCACACGCCTGGGGGGTACCGCAGTTGCCTATGTGTTCGTCGATGGTGACGACGTGGCCTTGATGCCGCTGGTCGTTCGACCGGTCCCCGGTCATCCCGACTGGACCGATGGGGTGTCACCCTATGGATACTCGGGACCGGTGTTCTCGCGCGCCGATCCGGCGTTGGGGGCTCGGGCGATCGGCGCGATCGTGGCCCGCATGCGCGAACACGGGCTGTGCGCTGCGTACGTGCGGACGCATATGCTCTTGCACCAGCCGCTGGCCGCGATGCGCGAGTTTGGAAGGGTGGTGGCCCACGCCCAGACCGCCTGGATCGATCTCACACGACCCGATGAGGATCAGTGGGCCGACTATCGCGCGGTGCATCGCAATCTGGTGCGGCGGGCGAGACGCTCGGGGTTTACGGCGGTGATCGATCCGGACTGGGCTCGGTTCGAAGAGTTCTACGAGGTTTACGCGCAGACCATGGAGGCCCTGGGCGCCCGCTGGTCGGGCTTTGCCCGCGACTATCTGTGGGGACTACGGCGGGCGCTCGGTCCCGCGGTGAGTCTGTGCCTGGTCGACCGCGACGGGCGGGCCGCCGCCGGGGGGGTCTTCGCCGAGTGCGACGGGATCGTGCAGTATCATTTCTCGGGGACGGCCAGTGCCGAGCGCCAGCACTCGCCGAGCCGGCTGATGATCGACCACGTACGCCAGTGGGCTGCCTTGCGGGGTCACCGGGCGCTGCACTTGGGGGGCGGCGTTGGGGGGCGCGACGACGCCCTGTTTCGGTTCAAGCGCGGGTTCTCGCGGCAGCGCGCCATGGTCCACACCTGGCACGTGGTGTTGGCCTCCGAGCGCTACGACGCGCTGGTCCACGAGTGGGAGGAGCGAAGCGGGTGCTCGGCGGCGGAGGTCTCGGATTTCTTTCCGGTGTATCGAAAGGGCGTCGGGTGAGTCGCCGCCGATCGGGCGTGACCGCGGGCCTCAAGCGGGCGGTCGACCTGCTGGGGGCCTCGGGAGGGCTGGTCGTGCTCTCGCCGGTGTTGGCCACGGCCTGCGCGGCCATCGTGGTGACCATGGGGCGCCCCGTCCTGTTTCGTCAGCGGCGTCCGGGTCGTCAGGGTCGACCCTTTACGATCTACAAGTTTCGAACGATGAGCGAGCCCGCGCCGGGACAGTCGCGCTTTCATAGCGATGCGCATCGGGTCACCGCGGTGGGGGCGATCCTCCGCAAGACCAGCATCGATGAGCTCCCCGAGCTATGGAACGTGTTGCGCGGCGACATGAGCCTGGTGGGGCCGCGACCCCTGCTGATGGACTACCTGCCCAAGTACACCGCCGAGCAGGCGCGGCGTCACGAGGTGCGCCCCGGGATCACCGGGTGGGCGCAGGTCTGTGGCCGGCAGTCGATCCCCTTCTCGCGGCGGCTGGCGCTCGACGTGTGGTACGTCGATCACCACTCGCTGGCGCTCGACCTGCAGATCCTCGTGCGCACCGCCTGGCAGGCGATCCGCGGGGTCGGGCAGGACACGGGCCAGTCGCTGGCCGACGTGGACGACCTGGGGTTTTGGACGGAGGGCTCGGGCGCATGATGCCGTCGCGGTGGGAGCACGGCTCCGAGTTCCACTGGCCCGCGCTCGACGAGCCCCAGCCCGATCCGGTCCGCGACGCGCTCGCGAGCCGGACGCTTCGTCGCTACGCGACCGGGCGGGCCGCCTTCGCGGCGGTGGTGCGGGTAAGCGGAGCGCAGCGCCTGTGGATCCCTAGCTACTTTTGTCCCGAGGTGAGCGAGGCCCTCGAGCGAGAGGTGCCGTTGGCGGTCTATCCCGATCTCCCCGAGCCCAACACCGCGCCCGCGTGTCCTTGGGCGCAGCCTGGCGACGCGGTGCTGTGGGTCAACACCTTCGCGATCCGTCGGCCGCCGACCTCGCCCGTGCCGTCGGGCGTGATCACCATCGAGGATCATACCCACGATCCGCTCGGTTCTTGGGCCCAACAAAGCGCGGCCGACTACTGGGTGGCGTCGCTGCGCAAGACGATGCCGATCCCTGACGGCGCCGTGGCGTGGTCACCGACGGGGGCTCGCTTGCCAGACGAGGTGGCGCCCGACGATGCGCCGGATCTACGCAAGCTGACCGCGATGATCCTCAAGGGGCTGTACTTGCGCGGGCACGCGGTGTCCAAGGACGAGTTTCGGGCGCTGGCCATCGCCGGCGAGACCGCGCTGGCCGAGCGTACGGCGATGAGCCGCGTGTCTGCCGAGCTGTGGACGCGCCTGCCCCTGTCGCGCTGGCGCTCGGTCCGAGGGGACAACTACGGGGCGTTCGTGCGGGCGCTCGGTGCTACGCCCGGGGTGCGCGTGCTGGAGGGGCGGGAGCCCGCCGAGCCGCCGTTCAGTGTGCAGCTCTCGTTCGACGAGCCAGCGGCGCGGACCCGGGTGCGGGCGGCGTTGATCGCCGCCCGGATCTATCCGGCGATCCTGTGGGATCTGGCGTCGGCTCCGTCGCGCACCGGGGTCACCGAGCACGACCGCCGCCGCTCGCAGACCCTCTTGTCGCTGCACTGCGACGCCCGCTATGGCGTGGCCGACATGGAGCGGGTGGCCGCCTGCGTGCGGGCGGCGATCGTCAGCCCGTAGTACCCCTTGCCGGGACGAACGTCCGGTATGGGGCGCTCGCGTGGACCGCTGGGTTGATTGACACTCGGGCCCCCCGTTACTCTGGCCGTGCGATCGTCATGCAGCTGCGCTTTTTGGGACACGCCGGCGTCGAGATCCACCACGAGCGGGCGCGGGTGGTGATGGACGCATGGTTTTCGAACGAAGGAGCGTTCGACGCCAGCTGGTTTCAGCTGCCCTGCAACCATCACCTGGCCGAGGCGGACTGGTCACAGGTGAGCGCGGCGATCGTGTCACACGAGCACCTCGATCACGTCGACGGGGCGTTCTTGCGGGGCCTGGGGTCGCGGGTGCCCCTGTTCGTGCCCCGCTACCCCTCGCCGGCGCTGGTGCGTCAGCTCCATCGCGCAAGCGGTCGGTTGGCGACGATCCTCGACGCGGACGTCGATCACGAGCACCGGGGGGTGCGTTTTCGGTTGTGGACCGAGGCCTCGCCGATGAACCACGACTCGGTCTGGGCGTTCGTGGCGGGGGGCCGCAGCTTCGTGCATACCGTCGACAGTCGCCTGTCGTCCGAGCAGCTGCACGAGGTGCTCGAGTACTGCGGGGGGCACGTCGATGCGCTATGCGTGCAATGTGCAGGGGCCAGCTGGTTTCCGCTGAGCTACGAAAACTACGATCCGGCGCGCAAGCGGGCGATGAGCCTCAAGAAGCGCGAGCACAAGCTGGCCTACGCCAAGCAGGTGGCCGATACGCTGCGTCCGCGCTGGCTGGTGATCAACGCGGGGCCGCCGGCGTTCCTCGATCCGGCGCTGCGGACCGCCAACGACGATCCCTCGTTTCCCGATCCGGCCCAGGCCAAAGCGTGGCTGCGCGAGGCGGGATACGAGCGAGAGATCATCACGCCCCTGCCCGGCGATCGGCTCGACCTGGTCGCCCAGCAGCTGCGGCCCGATCCGTCGGCGCACCAGCAGTTCTGCTGGGATCGTCGCCACGCCTACATCGAGGCCTATGCCGAGCGCATGGCGCCGACGATCGCCGCGGTCTACGCCCGAGCCGATTCGCTGGCTGCCGAGGATTTCCCGGCCCAGGTCGATGCGCACTTTGGGGCGATGGTGCGGCGCAATCGTTACTTCCTCGAGCGGATCGACATGGACGTGTTGTTCGATATCGAGGGGCCCGATGGCGGGCAGTGGTTGGTGCGCATGCGGCCGGATGACCCGGGAGTCGGCCGCTGGGACGGCCAGCAGGCCTACCAGTATCGCTATCGGTTCCATAGCCGCTGGCTCAAGCGGATCGTGCTGGGTGGCCTGCACTGGGAGGATTTCTTGCTCAGCGTGCGCTTTACCGCCTACCGCGATCCCGACGTATACAACGATCACCTGCTGGGGTTGCTCAAGCTGGGCCACGTCCGGGCTCTCGAGGCGGTCGAGCACTACGAGACGGGGCGAGCCGACGAGACGATCCGGGTGACGGCGGGGGACGGCACCCGCTACGAGATCGCCAAGTATTGCCCGCATGCGGGGGCGAGCCTGGAGCACGCGCCGATCGAAGGGCATCGGCTGACCTGCCTGCTGCACCACTACGAGTTCGATCTGCGGACCGGAGAGTGCCTATCGGGCAACTGCCGGCTACGGTCGCGGCGCCTTGCCCAAGATGAGGACTGAGTCGAAGACTGGGTCGAGGCCGAACTCGAGGCCGAACTCGAGGACCGAAGCGATGCCCGACGCCCCTGCGCCCGCCCGGCTGCGTCGCCTCGAGTGTATCCGGGGGGCCGCCGCGCTCTATGTGTTCGTCCACCACTACGTCCACGTGGTGCTCAAGTCGCACCACCCGGGGCTGGGGCGACTGTTCGTGTTTGGCCAGCTCGCAGTGCTCGTATTCTTCGTGGTCTCGGGCTTCGTCATCTACTACTCGACCCACGCCCGCGGCCGGCCCTTGGCGGTGGGCCCCTACGTGGTGCGTCGCTTTCGGCGGATCTACCCCACCTTCGTAGCCGCGTTGGGTCTGACCTGGGTGGCCCACTCGCTGAGCGTGGGTCGGCCCGCCGATCCGCAGTGGCGGCAGCTTTTGGGCAACCTGGCCATGCTGCAAGACGAGAACGTCGCGGCGTGGTTTTCGCCCTACCTCGACAACTCCGCCTTGTGGTCGCTCAGCTACGAGTGGGCGTTCTACATGCTCTTTTTGGTGGTATGGGCGCTGGCCGGAGGCCATCGGGTCGAGCCCGGGCGCGCGGCCCGACGCCAGCTTTGGGTGGTGGCGGTGGGGGCGATCGCGGCCTTCTTCTTGCACCGGCAGTGGCCCAACCAGATCGCGCTGTTCGTGATGTACCTGCCGATCTGGTGGGTGGGGGTGGAGTTTGCTCGGGAGTACCTGGCGCACGGGCGGGTGACGCTGCGGCGGCAGTGGGGGCCCATCGCGCTTGTCGGGGTGCTGGTGCTGCTGTGGGCGGGGCGGGTCTACGAGCACCTCGCGGCGGGACAGCCGCTCAGCCCGTGGCGTCACCCGGTGTTCGAGCTGCGGCACTTCGTCACCGCGCTGTTGATCGTCGGGGGGGGCCTTTTGTGGGCGCGGCTGCGCTGGTGGGGGTTTGGGCCGCTGTTTGGCCGCTTCGAGCGGGTCGCCCCTATCAGCTACGGTCTGTACATCGTGCACAAGCCCTTCATGCACCTGGCGGCGGCGCGGGCTCCGATGGGCAATCCGTGGCTCGAGCTCGTGTGGGTGGTGCCGGTGGTATGGCTGGCAAGCTGGCTGGTCGAGCGCTGGCTGTTTGGGACCATGGTGCGATGGATGCCGGCCGGGGGATCGCGCCGCTGAGGTGGTGCGCTATCATGGTGGCCTCGATCGAGCGAGCACGCGCAGGAGTTTTGATGTCACCGTCCGCCTTTTGCCTACGCGTTCGCGACTTCAGGGTCCTCGAGCGCCTCAACTGGAACCCAAAGGGGGTATGCGTGCTTTCGGGAGCCAACGGCGTGGGCAAGTCCACCACGCTCGACGCATTCCGATTCTTACGCGTGCTCTTTTCCCAGGGACACGAGTCGGCGTTGGGAGCGGTTGATGGCGTCGCGTTTCAGCGATGGGGTGCGGACCCGGACGCGCCGGTCGAGTTCTCCGTGGAGGTGGGAGAGCTGACGTGGACGCTTCGATTTCCCATGTCGGCTCGGGGGCTAAAGAGCACCTATGGCGAGGAACTCCATCGTGGGGGAGAGGTCGTGCTGCGTGCCGCGATGTTCCAGGACGAATGGCTCCTCGACCAGGAACGTCAGCCGCTCGATGAGACGCGGTGCTGCGCCAAGGTGCTCTGGGATCGTCAGTCGCCCGCGTGGATGCAGCCCCTGGTCGATGCCCTCAGCGGGATCCGCATCTATGACACCTACTGGCTCGATCAGGTCAAGCGCGTCGAGCCGGTCCGAGCGACCGGTTCCCTTTTGCACATGACCGGGCGCAACCTCTGGTCGGTCCTGGCCAACTGGAAGGGATCACCACTTCGCTACCACGGGCAGTTCGACTGGGTGATGGCCGAGGCGCGTCGTGCATTTCCCGGAATCATCGGGACCATCGAGTTCGATCGTGGGCTACCCTATTTGTTCCGGCCGGGGGCGAGTGATCCCTCTGAGGGGTTGCTGCCCAACCGTGCGGCCGATGGAATGCTGACGGGCTTGCTTCACTTGACCGCCATTGCGGGGGCCAAGGAAGGCTCGTTGCTCGCGTTCGATGAGGTCGAAAACCAGCTCCATCCGCATGCGATCCGGTCGATCATCGCCGCCATGCGCCGCCAGGCCGACGAACGTGGTCTTACCATTGTGCTGACCACGCACTCGCCCGTGGTCCTCAACCAGTTTCGTGACGAGCCGGAGCTGGTCTTCGTACTCGGTCATGGGGAGCCCGGTCTGAAGGTCCCGGCGAGTATGACGGATCTGCATACCGAGGAGTGGATCGCGCAAGCCAAGCTCGGATCGCTGTACGAGCGGCTCGCCTTTGGGGCACCTGAAATCGACGGACAAGATCGATGAGGGTCGCGGTTTTGCCGACGGGTCGGACCGAATGGCACGGGCTCGGAGTCGCCTTGGATCGCTTGTTTCCCGGCCACCATTTCTACTCCGTGCCGACGAAGGCGGAGGTCGCATCGAACCCGGAGAGCTTCCCGTATCCGGGGTTCACGGGCAATACGCTCACCGACGCGAGCGAGCGGACACCACCCGAGGCGGCGCTCGAGCTGGTCTCCCGTGCTGCACAAGAGGCGTTGGGCGATCGCCGACGCCGGGCGGCCGACCTGGTCGTGGTCGTCGATGATGTAGAGCTTCAAAACGCGGAGCAGCCGGCGCGGATCGTGTCTGTGATGCGGAGGGCGGTCGAGGAGCATCTGGGGCAGATCCACCAAACTCGGCATCTCGACAAGACCCGGGATCTCCTGTGTGCCAAGGTCTCCTTCCACTTGATTGCCCCCATGATCGAGTCATGGTTCTTTGCCGATTCACGTGCGCTCGAGCGGGCTGGTGTCCAGGGCGCTGAACATGCGGTCCTGAATGACAAGACCGACCCGGAGGCATTCAAAACGACCGATCCGGGCTACCTCGCGGCTACTGAGCTGGATTGCCCTGCGCTTGCTGCTCTCCCCGCGCACAGGAAGAAGAAGCTACGTCCGAAGTGGTTGGGGACGTTGCCACGTGGCCGGTATCCCAAGGGGTATCTGCAGTGGCTGTGTCGAGTACCTGCGGATCGGACCTGCACGAGCTATTCCGAGACGAGCGATGGTGGTGCCGCGCTCGCCCAGATCCGCTGGGAGAGCCTGTTTAGTCGGCCGCCTGATCACTTCGGGCTCCTTCGTGCGCTCGTCGACGATCTCGAAGATGGTCTCGGTTGCGCGCCGGCGATGGGACGAGTGGATGGTGAGGTTTCTCCACTGACGGCTCGGAGTCTCGCTCCCCAAGATGCCGTCCTGCGCAACATCTAATCTTGGCTACAGTCACGACCTCGGCTTGTGTGCCGTGGGATCGGATCGACTACGCGATCGATCGTATCGATCGTTGGCCTCAGGGGCCTTCGATCGCCGGCTCGAAGACGCGGTCGAGCGAATCGGCGGCCAGCGCTCGCTGAAACCACCGGCGTAGCGTGGGTTCGTCTTGGGTGTCCAGCACCCGGCGTTCGAGCTCCGTGGAGATCGTCCACTGACGATGCTTGAGCACGTGCAAGAGGGAAGTCGCAATGCCCTGCGTGATGCCCTTGGCGGTGCCCTCGGCCAGCCAAGCTTCTTTGTATGTTCTGCCCATGACTTGATTCTCCTTGCCGACAGCGTCGAGCAACATCGTGCGTAGGGGTGAGTCTTCGTTGAAGACGTTGCTGACGTAGGTCCACAACGCCTCGGCGTCTTCGCGGCTCGATCGGAGCACCGTGTCGAACAGCGGCGCCAGATGCTGGATGCGCGCAGGAGTGATCGACGCCGGATGATGGTATGCCAACAGCAAGGCCCGTGTCAGCTCCACGAGGGCGAGAACTTCAGGATTCGCAACTGGATCATCGAGGACCGACTCTCCGAGGTCATCGACCCACATCATCAGCTCGATAGGCGGAGACAAAGCCTTTTTGAGCGCAGGCGGGATGTCGATCAACGCAGAAAGATGGTTCGGTCCTTTCCATTTGTCCGGATTCTGGACCATGACAATGGGAAGAATGAGGGGGATCGTGTTCGGCCGCGGGCGGGTGGTGGCTAGATGGCGCTCCCACAACCAACCGACGTACCAGAACATGCGAAGGACGAGCGGGGTATCAGACGTGGTGGAGGACGAGTCGTGCTCGATGGCGGCAAACACGAACAGGTGCTCGGCGCAGCCGCGTAACCCGATAGTGTAGACCAGGTCCGAATAACCCTTGCGCAACAGGGGACCGACGTAGGCGGTGGGGGCGACTTGGATGCGGTCGAGATCGACAAAGGCGAGCACGGCTGAAGGAAGCACCCGACGCAGGATGATGGCGGCGGCCTCGGAACGGCCCATGACCCGGCCCGGTCGCGCCGGTCGAATCGGAATTCTCTACGCGTCGGGGACGAAGACATGGTCGAGCGTATCGACCGCCAGTGCGCGCCGAAACCATCGCCGTAGCGTAGGTTCGTCTTGGGTGTCCAACACCCGGCGTTCGAGCTCGGTGGAGATCGTCCACTGTCGATGCTCGAGCACCTGCAAAAGAGACGTTGCGATACCCCTGGCGGTGCCCTCGGCTAGCCAAGCTTCTTTGTACGTTCTGCCCATGTCTTGATTCTCCTTGTTGACAGCGTCGAGCAACATCGTGCGTAGGGGTGAGTCTTCGTTGAAGACGTTGCTGACGTAGGTCCACAACGCCTCGGTGTCTTCGCGGCTCGATCCGAGCACCGTATCGAACAGCGGAGCCAGTTGCTCGATGCGCGCGGGAGTGATCGACGCCGGATGATGATCCGCGAACAGCAAGGCCCGTGTCAGCTCCACGAGAGCCAGAACTTCGGGATTCGCAACTGGATCATCGAGGACCGACTCTCCGAGGTCATCGACCCACATTGTCAGCTCGATAGGCGGAGACAAAGCCTCTTTGAGCGCAGGCGGGATGTCGACCAACGCAGAAAGATGGTTCGGTCCTTTCCATTTGTCCGGATTCTGGACCATGACAATGGGAAGAATGAGGGGGATCGTG
>JBCCWC010000077.1:0-56199 GCA_039194325.1 Myxococcota bacterium | reverse complement strand
TCGACGTGCTGCTCGACCGGGTCAGCGCGGCCATCACGACGACTCCGGCCTAGCGGGCGGATCGAGGGGCAAGCGGATCACGAACGTGGTGCCCTCGCCCGACCGACTTTGGTAGGTCAGAGTACCGCCGTGCCCCGCCACGATCTGCCGCACCACCGGCAGGCCAAGACCCGTCCCTTGGTTCTTGGTAGTCACGAAGGGCTCGAAGATGTCGATCTCCTCGGGGATCCCACAGCCCGTGTCCCGCACCTCGAGCACCACCCCCGAGGCGTTCTCGGATGCTTCGGCCCGCGCCCGTAGATCGATCACCCCCCCGCCCTGGTCGGCCATCGCCTCGGCCGCGTTCTTGACCAAGTTCAGCAGCACCTGGGTGAGCTTCTCGCGATCCACGTGCACGTCGGGCAGCCCGTCTTCTGACGTGACCTCCACGCGTACGCCCATGCTGGCGTACAGCTCACGGTGCGCCCCCGCGAACTCCTCGAGCATCGCTGCCGGCGACACCGCCTCGAACACGAAGGATTGCCGCCGCGACATGCCGCGGAACTCGTCGAGCAAGCCCCCGAGGCGCCGCACCTCGCGCTCCACCCGCTCGACCAGCGGGGCCACGGCCGAGGCGGTCACCCCCTTGCGAATGCGCAGCTGGATCAGCTGGAGGTTCATGAGCATCCCGTTGAGCGGATTGCCGACCTCGTGAGCGAACTTGGCCGAGGTGGTCCCGATTGCTACCAGGCGCTCCTGCTCCAGTAGGCGCTCGCGCAGCCGGGTCTTCTCGGAGATGTCGCGGATGAACGCGGCGTAGCGGGCCTCGTCGTCGACCCCGACCTTGGTCACCGACAGCTCGATCGGGAAGATCTCGCCGCAGCTGCGCTGGCCCTGCACCGTACGGATCCGACCGATCGCGCGGGCCTCGCCGGTCCGCTCGTAGCGCTCGATGTAGCCGTCGTGCTCCTGCCGGTAGGGCTCAGGCATGAGCATGTCGACCTTCTGCCCCACCACCTCCGACGCCGAATAGCCGAAGATCCGCTCGGCCGCGGCGTTGAAGGCCAGCACGCGCGCGCGGTGGTCGATGAAGATGAAGGCATCCTGGGTGCTCGCGATCACGCTGGAGAAGCGCGCCTGCTGGCGCTCGAGCTGGCGCTGGATCGTGCGCGCCTCGGAGACGTCGATCCCCACCGAGAGCACCCCGAGCACCTTGCCGTCTGCGCTTACCAGGGGCCGAGCCGACCACTCGATGTCGTGCTCGTACCCCTGGGCGTCGACCACTGGGTTGCGATTGCGGTGCACCGCCTCACCCGCCATCGCCCGCTCGAACAGGGCTCGAATGCGCTGGCGATCGCGAGCGGGCAGGAAGGTCTGAAACCAGTCCCGCCCCACGAGCGCCTCGGCCGACTCGAAGCCCCCCAGCTGGGCCAGGAAGGCGTTGCCATGGGTGATCTGCCCCTGCGGATCCATCACCACGACGATCCCGCGGGTCGTATCCGACAGCGCCCGGGCAAAGTGGGCCTCGCGCTCGAGGGCATCCTTGAGAGTCGGCATGGATCCAGGGTTCAAGGCCCCCCGCAGGCTTAGCACGACCGGGCTGACCCTGCGCCCTCGGGCCGCCAAATGCTGCGCTGCGATTCGGCTCCCGGCCCCTGGGAGGTGAGCAACCCCAGGTCATCTCCCCCATCGCTCGATCAGCCGCATCAGATCTCGATCACCGTCCCCTCCCATGCCGCCAGCCCCTTACGGTGCGTCACCCATCGCGAGTCAGCGTCGGCAAAGCGCCAAGGTAAGGCCACGTGCTCTGGCTCGGCATAGTCGATGCCGACGCGAGGACCCACCGCGATGGCCGAGGGCACCGTGCCGGCATAGAGCGTCAGCCCCTTGGGCTCGTACAGTGCATGATGGCACCACGAGAGATCGAGCCCGAGGGCCTGCCCGATCTTTCCCGGCCCCGCCAGCAGCACCGGCCCCTGCTTGCCTCCCCGCCGGCGCTCGATCTCGGCGAGCCCTTCGACCGGCTCGCACGCCCGCACCAGCACCGCTTGGGCCTCACCGTCCGCCCCGGTGACGACGTTGAGCATGTTGTGGATCCCGTAGCACAGGTAGACATAGGCTCGGCCCGGCGGGCCCCAGATCGCATCGTTGCGCTCGGTCCGACCCGAGCGCGCGTGGCAGGCGGTGTCGCCGGGCCACCGATAGGCCTCGACCTCGGTGATCCGCAGCACCACGCCCTCCCGGCACAGGTGCTGACCCAGCAGCGCCGGGGCCACCGTGAGCACGTCGCGGGCAAAGAAACGCAGCGGCAGCGGCGACGGCTCGGCCATGGGCGCATGCTAGTACCCCTTGCCGAAGTTCGTGGTCAGGGCGACGCCCGGGGCTCGTCGGCAGCCGGCGATGGCAGGTCCTGTAGCATCGTTCGGACCTCGATCACCTCGTCGCTCCGGGGCCCGAACGCCTCCTCGTGGATGTGTAGCGCCTGGAGCAGGCGCTCGCGGGCAACGACCAGCTCGCCAGCCTGACGAGCGATCTCCGCCAGCTCGATGAGCGAGACGGCCACCTCGGGGTGCGCTTGGCCCAGCACCTCTTGACGCATGCGCCAGGCCCTCTCGTGGAGCTTCTGCGCTCGGGCCCGGTCCCCTTGATGCCACGCGATCTGACCCAAGTTGTAGAGGACCATGGCCACGTCGGGGTGCGCATCACCATAGTGATGACGCCAGATGTCCCCCGCCCGCTCGAACGCCATCCGCCCCTCCTCGAGCCGACCCAGGGCCAGCAGGATGCCCGCGTAGTTGTTGACGACGAGCGCCACCTTGGGGTGCGCGGGGCCGTGCGCCGCCTCGGCCACCTCGAGCGCCTGCTCGTGGAATCCGAGCGCCGCCTCGTAGTCGCCGCGAAAATCGTACGCCGTGCCCAGGTTGGTCAGCGCGGCGGCGATCTTGGGGTGTCCGTCTCCGTAGGCCGCTCGGTAGACCCGCATTGCCTCCTGAAAGTGGGCCAGCGCCTGGTCGTGGAGGCGCAGCTCGAGCTCGCAAATTGCCATGCCGGTCAGAGCCTCGGCCCGGAGGGGATCGTGTCGTCCTCCCATACGCTCGCGCAGCTCGAGCGTGGTCTCGTGCCGCTCGAGCGCCTCGGCGTAGCGCCCCTCGGCATACAGCAAGTCGCCCAGGCGATTCTCCAGCAGCACCGCCAAGCTGCGCTCGGCGGGCAAGCGCAGCAGCAGGGCGCGCGCATGGTCGGCCGCGTCGTGCCCTGCTCGGTAGCGCGCGAGGTGATAGCCGTCGATCCAAAGCAGCTCCACCCACGCGGCAGCGGCGAGTCGCTCGTCTCCGGCGGTCTCGGCCGCGATGAGCGCCGCATGCGTGCTGGCCCGCGCCTGCTCCATTCGAGCCTCGGCCTCTTCTAGCTTCGCTCGAACCAGCAGGGCCTCACTCTCGAGCGACGGCATGCCGAGCGCCTGCGCCCGATCCAGCGCCTCGGTCACCAGCTCGCGCGCGGCCTCCAGCCGGTGCGCCTGAACGAGGGTCCCCACCCGCTCGAGGGTCCGTCGCAACCGCCCCGCCGCGGATCGCCGCACGGGATCCAAGGGCAGGCGCGCCTCGGCTCGCCGCACCGCGTCGGGTGCACACTCGGTCAGGGGAGGCAGCGACTGGATCGCGTCGACCGCACCGATCACCACCTCCTCGTCCGCGTCGGCGAACAGCTCCGCGAGCGCCGCAAAGCGAGCTCGCCCCGCGTCGAGACAGGCGTTGCGGAGCGCCAGCACCTCCGGGGATTGCTCGCCCCGACCATGCGTAGCCGTGCACGACGCGATCCGCTGCTCCACCCACCGCTCGACATAGGCATCGCCGTCGCGGGCCACCGCGTGCCAGGTCTGCTCGGCAAAGGGCTTGTCCGTGGCCACGAAGGCCGCGGCGTAGCGCGCCTTGGACTCCTCGTCCCATAGCCCGTCCCACTCGGCCGCCGCCGCGAAGCACTCCGAGCCCGAGCCATGAGTCGCCGTCCAGGCGCCCATCCCCACCCCGCCAACGCCCACCGCGGTGACCCCCGCCATCAGCCACCGTCGTCTGCGACCGCCCCGTGATCGCTCCAGCGCCCCGAGCAACGCCTCCATGTCGGGCCAGCGCTCCCGGGGCCGGCGCTTCAGCCCCCGCAGCAGCACCCGGCGGATCCACGCCGGCACCCGCGACTGCGAGGGAGCCGGCCGCACCTCGCCCTCGGTCACGTTGACGAGCAGCTCGGTGGGGCTGTCGCCCCCGAAGGGGCGCTCGCCATACATCGCTTCGTACAAGGCCACGCAGAACGCGAACTGATCCGCGGCCGCGGTGGGCACCAGGCCCAGGTGCTGCTCCGGGGCCATGTACGCCGGGGTGCCCAGCAGCATGCCCGTGCGAGTGATCGACAGCGACAAACCATCGGCGCGGCTCTCGAACGAGCCTATGCGCGGGCCCGAGTCCTCGACGGCCACGCCTTCACGCGTGACCACCTCGTCGGCGGCGACCGCCAGCGAGTCACGGCGGGCCAGCCCGAAGTCGACCACGCAGATCCGGCCGTCCTTGCCGATCAGCACGTTGTCCGGCTTGAAGTCGCGGTGGATCATCCCCCGGCGGTGGGCCGCGGCCAGGCCCTCCCCTGCGGCCCGGAACACCTCGAGCACCTCGAGCCACGTGCGGCGACGCTCGGCGAGCCACTGCGAGAGCGTCCCGCCGTCGATGAACTCCATGGCGATGAAGACTCGGCGCTCGTGGGTACCCACGTCGTGCACCGCGATCACGTTCGGGTGCCGCACCTTCGCCATGGCCTGGCCCTCGCGAAGCAGCCGAGCCCGCGCCTGGTCCCCCTTGCCGCCGTCGACCGCGGCGCGGAGCACCTTGAGCGCCACACGGCGATCGAGATCCGGATCATAGGCGGCATACACCACCCCCATCCCTCCGGCGCCGATATGCTCGAGCACCACATATCGACCCACCATCGCCCCGCGACGTAGCGTCTCTACGTCCTCAACCCGCGAAGAGCCCGCCGAGTCGCCGATCGTCTCGCGCAGCAGCGTGTCTTCGAGCTCCCGGTGCACGGGATCGCGAAGGGGATGAGCACCCGTGGGCGTATGCTCCGTCATTGCCGGCAAGAGGGGCAGGCCCCGACCAGGCCATGCCGCACCCCTCGTGATGCCGTGCGCTCGAAGGCCTGGCAAGGGACCTCGCGCCCCCAATCGGGCCAAAAAACCAGAAGACGCACCGGAGCGTGCTCACCGAATGGACGATCTCTGTCGCTCGAGGCGCGGAATCGACAGCGGGGTGCCGTTGGTCGGCGACAGACACCGGATGAGCACCCGGTCCACGGGCCGACCTCGACACACACGCCCAGACCCTTCCCTTCCCTCGTGCCCTCGGGTCGGTCGTCGTGCTCGGTCGTCGTGCTCGGCTGGGGTGGACGGCCTCAGGTCCCCGATGCTTCGATGGAGATCCCCGGTTTCGCGCGACGACGTGACGAACACCGAGCCCAGGCTCGTAACCACGGAGCTCCTCCGCGAGGACGAAGCATGACCGACGATCCCGACACCGAGATGATCCGCAGCAGCACCGCCAAGCTCGCCGAGCGCTACGGCCGTGCCTATTGGCTGCAATGCACCTGGGACGGGCATCCCATGGACGAGCTGTGGCAGGCCCTCGGCGATCTCGGGTTCCTCGGGATGGCGATCCCCGAGCAATACGGGGGCAGCGGGGGCAGCGTCCGTCAGCTCGCCGTGGTCTCCGAGGAGCTCGCCGCCCACGGCGTGCTGTCGCTGTCGCTCATCATCAGCGCGGCCATGGGCTCGGTGGTCCTCGCGCGGCACGGCAGCGAGGCCCAGCGCGCTCGCTACCTGCCCCACCTCGCCAGCGGCGAGCTCCGAGTCGGCTTCGCCATTACCGAGCCCGACACCGGCCCCTACGGCCTCGACATTCGAACCCAGGCCACCCGTGAAGGCCAAGGGTACCGGCTCCGCGGCCACAAGATCTTCGTGTCCAACTTCGACGCCACGGGCTCGATCCTTCTGGTCGCCCGCACGAGCCCGTCCGACGCAGCCCCCGACGAACAAAGCGGGCTCTCGCTGTTCATGGTCGACGCCGACAGCCAAGGTGTCGATCGCAGCCGCATGAAAGTGGAGGTCAAGGGCCCCGAGCATCCGTGGGTGCTCTACCTCGACGACGTCTTCGTGCCCGAGTCTGCGCAGATCGGCCCCACGGGACGGGGTCGCGACGTGCTCTTCGACGCTCTGGACCCCGGGTTCATCGCGGTCGCGGCCACCTGCGTAGGCCTTGGGCGCTACGCGGTCGGCAAGGCCGTGCACCACGCCCAGACCCACAGGCCCCTCGGCGCTCACCCGAGCCTCGCTCACCCCCTGGCCGAGGTACACACTCAGCTCGAGCTCAGCGCGCTGGCCACCGAGCGAGCCGCCCGGCTCTTCGACGAGGGCAGCGACGCGAGCCTCTACGCCACCATGGCCCGGGTAGCCGCCGCCGATGCAGCGATCGCAGCCGTCGATCAAGCGATCGAGATCCACGGGACCTCCGGCTTCACCGCCGACGCGGATCTGATCAGCCTGTGGACCTGGGCTCGGCTGATGCGTGCCGTCCCGATCTCCCGCGAGCTCGCGCTCGACCACATCAAAGAGCACGGGCTCGGCCTGCTCGGGACATCCTGAGCGCCCGCCACCGCCACCCGACGAAGCCCTCGGACGGCTGAGCACCCACTGTTCGTTCGAATTCGCTCCGAGAGACCGCACCTACGGAGCGCTAGATCAAGATCCCCAGCTCATACCGCCGGAAGACCGTCAACTTGCGCCGATCTTCTCGCATCGACTCGCGCGCCGGGTCGGTGATCGCCAAAGGAGGGTACGCCTCTCGCACCAGGCCCACCTTACGCTCGAGCGACCACTCCCCCATCAGTTCCAGCTCGTCGCGGGTCAGCCCAAACAGCTGCAAGAACAACACACTCCCGAACGGGGTGTCGAGCTTCCCCAGCTGCGGATCGGGCACGCAGATCACCCCCTGTAGAGCGCTGGACCGCGCCTCGCTCTGGCCTTTGGCCTTGGCTCCGGGGTCTGCTCGACCGGCTTGCTCGCCGGCTTGCTCGCCGGCTTGCTCGCCGGCTTGCTCGCCGGCTTCGGGTGGGGACGGCGGTACGAGCGGCCCTCCCAAGTCGATGATATGCCCGCTGTCGAGCGGTCCGTGGCCCGACAGCACAAAGTGTCCCAGGGTCTGCATCAACTCGAGCGCCCAGGTCGGCGGCATCGACTCGCCGACGCTACGCGGCAGCCGAAGCGTCAGCTCGAACCCGAAGCCGCTGCGCTCGGGGTCGGGCGAGCTCTTGTCGAACAGCTCGGTCAGCCCGTAGGTCACGAAGTGCCAGTGCGCCGGCCCCTGCCCCTCGTACACCGAGATCGCCGGCAGCGGCGCCCGCCCCTCCAGATCGTAGGCCCGCTGGCTGGCGAACTGATGCGGGGTCTGGCCCGGGTGGATCATCCCGAGCGCCTGGTCGAGCGCTGCCCAGCCGGGTGCCTGCACGGGGTAACGTGGATCATCTCCAGACGCGCTCATCTCTTACGCTCATCCTTTGCGCTCATCCCTTACGCTCGAATTCCCGCATGAACTCGCACAGCACCCCGACCCCGGCCTCGGGGAAGGCGTTGTAGATCGACGCCCGGCAGCCGCCCACCGAGCGATGCCCCTTGAGCCCCGACAGCCCCGCCGCCGCCGCCTCGGCGAGGAAGCGCTTGGTCTGCGCCTCGGCGTCGCTGCCCTGGAGCGTCCACGTGACGTTCATCGTGGAGCGGCTGCCGGGCTTCGCGTGACCGGCATAGAGGCTGCTGGCGTCGAGCACCTCGTAAAGCCGGTCCGCCTTGCGACGATTCCGCTCCCCCATGGCCGCGACCCCGCCCTCGCCCTTGACCCAGTCGAGCACGTTGCGCAGCACCATGATCCCGAACGTGTTGGGCGTGTTGAACAGGCTGTTCTTGTCCACGTGCGTGCCATACCGGAGCATCGTGGGCACATACCCCGCCGGCTCGCGCGCCAGCAGATCTTTGCGCACGAACACCAGCGTCACCCCCGAGGGGCCCAGGTTCTTCTGGGCCCCGGCGTAGCCCAGCCCGATCCGCTCCATCGCCATCGCCCGCGACCCGATGTTGCTGGACATGTCCACCACCAGCGGGGTGTCGCCCGTGTCGGGCAGCTGCGCCCACTCGGTGCCATAGATCGTGTTGTTGCTGGTGATGTGTAGATAGCTCGCCCCCGCGTAGGCGCTGGCCTCGGGCTGCGCCGGCACGTGGTCGTAGCCGGTGGCTTTCGAGCTGGCGATCACCTCGGTGGGCCCTAGCCCCTTGCTCTCCTTGATCGCCTTGATGGACCATGCGCCGGTGTCGACGTAGGCCGCGGGCTGCTCGGCGATGCGGAGGTTGAGCGGCACCATCGCGAACTGCGTGCTCGCCCCGCCCTGCAAGAATAACACTTCGTAGCCCTCGGGGATCCCGAGCACCTCGTGGCACAGCGCGATCGCCTCGTTGTGGATCGCGTCGTAGGTCTTGCTGCGATGCGAGATCTCCAGGATCGACAGCCGCGCCTCGAGCGACTCGTCGCCCGACACGTCGAGGGAGCGAACGGCCGCGGCGGTCCGCTCGAACACCGCGGTGGGAAGGATCGCGGGACCCGCCGAGAAGTTGAAGGGGCGCTCGGTCATGCGCCCATTGGCCCGAATTTCGGGCAGGAAGTCAAAGGGCCCGTCGGCCGCGTCTGGTCGGCTCCCGTCGTCGCCTGCTGCCTCGTAGGGGCCTCTTGGCGCTATCGCGTGAGGTGAGTCGCGGCCCTGCCCCGAGATCACGGTGCGGCGTAGCAACCGCAGCACGCCGAGTTGGTGTCGTATCCTCACCGTGCCCCCCGCGCTCCTCAACCGCAAGACCGAGCGCATCGAGTTCATGCCGATGGTCAAGCTCTTCGATCGCTCGGGCCATCGTCACGAGCCCGGCTTCGCGGCCATGCGAGAGCTGATGCGCTTGCGCCTTCCCAACGATGCACTCGCCGAGGTGCTCGGGGACGGCTATGAACAACGTGTGGAGCAGCTCATCACTCGCAGCGGCGGGCACCCGCGACTGTTGGTGCAGATGCTGCGTTGGTTGCTCGTGCTGCCTGAATTCCCGGCCTCCGACGACGATCTCATGCGGCTGTTTGCCGAGCTGCGAGAGCGATACCAGGCGGTCATCACCCTCGAAGATCTCCCGTGGCTACGCAAGGTCCAACGCGACAAATCGCTCACGCTCGACACCAACCAGCACCTGGAATCGGTCGATCGAGCACTGACCAACAACGTGATCTTTCGCTACGCCAACGCGGACATATGGTACGACGTACACCCGTCGCTACCCGAGCTCTCGACCTCGCAGCTCGTGGAGCAAACCGATGGCTGAGGTCCTCGGACCCGACGACAAACGCGAGATCAGCCGACTCCGGCGTGCGCTGACCCTCGGCCGCGGGTCCGAATTCCACGTGGTCATAGGAGACACCCGGCGGGTCGTGGATGCCGCGCTCGCCGAGCTCCTACCCGGCGTCGAAGTACCGCAGGAGACGGTCGCCCCCGAAGAACCCCCCCTATCATTTGCCAGGCGCTGGATGAAGTGGCTCCAGCGAGCACTCCAACAGGGTGGCGAGACACCGGTCGTCCTCGATGCCTGGGACATCGCTCCGGACCATGTCGAGCACTGGGGCTGGATCTTCGCCAGACTCAACGAGCGAAGGAACGAGATCGTACGCGCTCTCGACCGCCCACTT
The DNA here is from genome assembly GCA_039194325.1 of Myxococcota bacterium. Taxonomy (GTDB): domain Bacteria; phylum Myxococcota_A; class Polyangia; order Nannocystales; family Nannocystaceae; genus Paraliomyxa. The sequence goes on along the minus strand of JBCCWC010000077.1, from coordinate 46,417 downwards.
GTGTTGCTGGTGTCGCCGAATAACGAGCGACTGCTGGGTCGCATGGGACCCGACCTATGGTCGATCCGCGGCGTAGGGATGCGACTTCGCGATCGCGGCCGGATCACCGTCGATCGTGTCTCGAGAGCTCCAACCCGTGCGCCACTGCCCAAACCACCGGACCAGGATCGGCTCGAACGACAAGAGCGACGGTTGGAAAACGCGCTCGCGGGTACCGACGTACTCACCCAGGCCATCGAGAGCATTCGGATGGCGAGGCAACTGTACGAGAGCCAACGCGGAGCCGACGCACTTCAATCGGCCCAGCAAGCGATTGTTAGATACGAAATCCTGGCGTCCGATGATGAAACCACGCGTATCGACCTAGCCCGAGCTCTACAGACTCACGCCGAGATCGCGGCAGGGGGTGGTCACCGATACGCGGCAATCGACGGCCTCCAACGTGCCGCGAGTATCATCGACGAGCAACTGGCCAAGGAACCAACGCGAGTCGACTACGTCCAAGAGCTCATGACCATCCAGAGCTCACTGGGGGATCTGTACCGAGCCACCAGGCAAGAACAAGAAGCACAGCGCGCGGACGAGATCGTGGCCACCATCGAGAAGCGCCTGGCTGAGACGAAGACATACCGCCCCATCCCCTCGGGTGGCACGAACGCCGCGTCGATCTTCATCTCCTACAGCCATGAATCCTCGTTCCATGCCGAGAGAGTGCGAGCACTCGCTGATCGTCTCTGTCGCGAAGGCCTCGATGTCCGCCTCGATCAGCACCTGGCGCACCCCAAGGAGGGCTGGCCAGTGTGGATCGAGCGGCAGATCGCAACTGCCGACTTCGTGCTCTTGATCTGCACGTCCACCTATCGCCATCGCTTCGAGGGCACACAGGCTCTCGAACCGACCCCTGGTACGTCCTTCGAGACCCGAACTGCCGAGCAGCTCTTGTACGAATCCAGCACCCGTAACCACGGCCTGATCCCGATGATCCCGGACGACGGCACTCCGGATCACATCCCGACCGCACTGCGCGCATTTACATACTATCGTATGTCTGCCGACTTCGATGTACTGCGGCAACGAATCGTCAACAATCGATAGGAGGCAACCTCGTCGACTCCCGAGCACTCACCGCCGAGCATCCAAGTACAGGCTCTGCAGGCTGCGACCGAGCGGTCCGTCCTCGTCGTGCAGCACGCTCACCGCCAGGCCGATCCCGTGAGGCTCGGTCTCGGTGATCGCCTGCAGACCCACCCACTCGCCACGCGGCAGTCGGTGCAGGTGGATCGTGAGATCCGGATTGACGAACATCCACTGGGTCCAGTCGAGCCGAGCACTCACCCCGTTGCCGCTGTCGGCCGCGATCGCCACGCGCGACAGCGGCGAGGTCGGGCGCCCCAACACCAGCGGCATGCGCATGCGTAGCCAGGCGTTGGCCTGCCCCTGGCCAATGCCCCCTTCGGCAATGCGCAGCTCCATCGCAGTGTGGTAGCCGACCGGCTGCATGAAGAAAGGAAACACGACCGGCGCGGCGTCTTCGGGAGGGCGCATCGCCGGCGCGGTGGCCCGGGGGATCGCCAGCTCGGTGGTGCGGATCGCCAGGCAGCTCGCCCGACAGACCTCTTGGCCGTCGACCCGCATGGAGGCCCCGTAAAGGCGCGTGCGCGAGCCGGGCTTGAGCTCGCCCAGTTCGAGCTCCACGCGACCTATCGGGATCGGACGGAGGATCTCGATGGTGATCCGCGCGACCGCCAGCGGCGCCACCGCCCGTTCGAACGCGGCGGCGAGCAAGGCCGCGCCGGGGCCACCGTGCTGGTGGTGCTCGCTCCACGGGCCGCGGGTGTTGGGGGTGGCGATGAAGGCATCACCGTCGGGGAGGAAGAAGGCGGAGGACGACACGCAGCGGGAGTTCTAGCGCATGACCGGGTCCTGCACGCAGCGGAATCCGACGCGATCGCTGCTCGTCTGGGGGGCTAGAGCGAGCCTGGCGGACGTGCTGAACGTGCTCGCGTCCACGTTCATCCAAGATCCACCGCGCACGATACGCAATCCCTCCTCCGTGCTCGAATCAGTCCACTCCCCAACGTTGCCGGCCATGTCGAACAGCCCGTCACGGCTCATCCCCGCCGGCATGGAACCCACCGGCCGAGTGTCCGCCTCGCTCGGAAAACTCCGGCTTGTCATCACGACGAGATCGTATGTGGGCCCATCGTTACCCCAGGGATAGATCCGCCCCTGCTCACGACCTCGCGCCGCCCACTCCCATTGCTCCTCCGTAGGCAACCGGCCCCCTGGCGCTTCGCAGTACTGCTTGGCCTCGCTCCAGCTCACCTCCATCATGGGATGAGCGACTCGAACAATTCGACCCACGTCGCACCCTTCTGATCTTGCTGCCCTATTTCCTGCGGAGCAGAACGCCTCGACTGTCACCTCGGTACGATCCATACAAAAGCCTGAGAGCCAATGACCGTATAGGCTTCCCCCTCGGATGAACCGTGTTCCCTCGGGGCAAGTCCCCGCCTGATTGTCTCGTAGAGTGCCGCTCCGCCCCGAGCTCACCGCCTTAGTAACCGCCACCACTCCATCGAACGGCCCCTGCGTCCGAGCGCCTCTGGACATTAGCAGCGCGCACACCACCATGCCAACGATGAAGGCAACCATGGCCGCGCGGAGACTGACGTGCTTAGGCACCGTATCGAGCATCGAACGTTGCGAACGAACATCGACGATGGGACCACGATGCGGCACTGTCGACTCCAGCGCCAATCGAACATTGAGCGTCATCAGCACTTGCTCGACCGCATCAGCCAGTTCCCGCGCACCGACCGAAGAAGGAAAGCTCTCCATGTTCGTACGTACGAGATCCAGGTGCAGCCCCGGCGGAAGCTGAACATCGCCGACCCGGAGCGGGAGTCGATGGCACGAGTAATGACGCGCGAGCGAGACCTCGTCTTTGACTCGGGAGCTCACCACCGAGTGTTCGGTCAGCAACGCCACCACCAAGGCCGCGTCCTCGATCCACTGGCCGATCGTCTCTTGGAAATCATCTCCACCGGGGATGTCCCCGTCCCACCGCGTCACGATCCCCTTCGTCCTCAGTTGCTCGACCAGCCGGCCTACCAACACGCGATCCATACGCGAGTAGCAGACGAAGACCGACTCCCCGGTTCTCGGGCGGGGCAGCTCCGACAGCTCGACCTTGCCCAGCACGAAGTCGACATTATCTAGTCCGCACTCGAGTCCGCAATGCTTGTCTGCCCCTGCCGACTTACCCGTCCTGGCCAAGAGCTCCGTCGATCACCCTGTCGAACAACTCTTCATACCGCGGCAGCAGATTCTTTGCCCGATAGGGCTCGCTGATCCCCCGCCGATCCCCGCGCAGCGACGCCCCCTCCACCCACGCCCGACACTTCTGAGCCAGCCGCTCGACCAGCTCCTGCTCGCTCTGATACCGATACTCCGACGGAAACACCTCGGGATACGCCAGCCGATCCGGCACCAGCGGCTCGGCCCCCGCGTGCGTCGCCTCGAGCATCGCGACCCCGAAGAACTCGTGCCTCGCCGTGGACACGGCAACCTGCGCCCGCGACAGCACCTCCCAGTACTCCGCCCGCGTCGGGCAATACCCCCAGTGCACCACCCGCGCCCCCAACCATTGTCGCGCCTGCTCCAGCACCGGCGGCGCCCGACGATAACGCTGCCCACACACCGCCACCCGAAACGGCACCCCCCGCTCGCATAGCTCCCGCAGCGCCTCGAAGAACGCCTCGGGATCCTTGTCGTGCTCCCACCGGTGATTCCACACGATCACCGGCCCCAGCCGCCGCTGCGGATCATCGACCGCGACCTCCCCCCGCGGCACCTCATCGGGCAGCGGCACCGGCACTCCCAGCACCTCACTGCGCGCTTCGATCCGCTCGATCCACCCCCGCGGCACCGCGTCCGGCATCCGCCCCAGCAGTGCCCGCCCGGCGGCCAAAAACCCGTCGCGGTTGTACGCCGAGTTGAACACGCACCGCGTAGCCGCCAGCGCCGACACCAGCTGCGTGAACCCGAAGTGATGATCCCGCGGCGCGAGCTCGCCCCCACGGTTGGGCTCGCCCCCACGGTTGAGCTCGCCCTCGCGGCTAGACCCACGAGCGAACCCACGACCAGGCCCACGGCTGGGGTACGTCAGCTGATTCTCGTGAAAGTACAGCACCCGCGGCACCCGACCGAGCGCCGGCGCCAGCCCCACCAGCTCGGCCAGCGGCACATAGCTCGACGCGAGCACCAGCTCGTACTCCCCCGCCAGCACCTGCTCGTGCTCGAGCGCCGCCCACGGCGCAACCCCGCGCATCCGCCACTTCCAGTGCCGCCCCGGCAGCGTCAGCGTCGTCCACCGCGCCGGCACGCCCTGGGTCAACGCGCGCGTGAACATCGCGTGTGATCCGCTCTCGAATGGCTCGACGTAGAGGATCCGCATGCCTGTAACCGCACCAGGCGCCGGCGTATACCCGAAGTAGACGCCAACGACAAAGGCGATGTCATCCTAGCCCCAAGGCAAACGCTCGATGGACGAGACCTCCAAGACCGACGACACCTGCCGCTCGATCGCGCGGCGCGACTTCATCATGCGCGCCGCCTCGGGCACCGTGATCACCGCGCTGGGCGGTGGCCTCTACGCCCTCTCCGACGCCCTCACCCGGGAGGCCCAGGCCCAGACCCGCGACGACGGCCGGCCCCGGCCCCCCCCCGGGCAGCGGGTCATCGAGACCCTCAAGCCCATGGGCGGCAGCCCCGGCGACCCGAGCCGAGCGAACTTCACGCTCAAGGTCCACGGCGAGGTCAACCACCCCTTCGAGATCGGCTTCTCCGAGCTGCTCGCCATGGGCGCCCAGACCGTACGCTCCGATGTCCACTGCGTGACCGGCTGGAGCATGCTCGACGCCAAGTGGAAGGGGGTGACCATCAAGGCCCTGGCCGAGCGAGCCGGGCTCAAAGACAGCGCCCGCCACATCATCTTCGAGGCCGCCCACGGCTACACCGCCAACGTGCGACTGCGCGAGGCCATGGGCGACGACGTGATGGTCGCCTGGGAGTTCGACGGCCGCCCGATGCGGCGAGCCCACGGCGCCCCCGTCCGCGCGGTGGTGCCCGACCTCTACTTCTGGAAGAGCGCCAAGTGGCTGACCGGGATCCGCTTCTCCCGGCGCGACCAGCCCGGCTACTGGGAGACCCGCGGGTACAACAACCACGCCGATCCGTGGAAGGAAGAGCGCTATGCCTGACGGCGAGGCCCCCGGCCCGGCCGCGCCCGACAGGCCGGCCAAGCGCCGCCGGCTCCGGCTGCGCTGGCGCAAGTGGCTGCGAGCCCTGCACCGCGACTTCGGCTACATCGCCGTCGGCCTCACCTTCATCTACGCGCTCAGCGGCCTGGCCGTCAATCACATCGCCGACTGGGATCCCAACTTCGAGAACTTCGAGCGCGAGGTGACGCTAGCCACTCCCCTGCCCGCCGACGACGAAGAAGCAGCGCGCGTAGTGCAAGAGCAGGTGGGGATCTCGGGCGAACCGCTGGACATCTATCCGGTCACCGACGACCTGCTCGAGATCTCCTTGGACGATCGCACCCTGCACGTGACCCGCAGCAGCGGCCACGTGTTCATCGAGGGGCAAGAGCCGCGCTTCTTTCTCCGCGCCGCCAACTGGCTGCACCTCAACCGTGGCAAGAAGGCCTGGACCTGGTTTGCCGACGGCTACGCGGTGGTGCTGCTGTTTCTCGCCACCTCGGGGATCTTCATGCTGCCGGGCCGCAAGGGCCTGCTGGGCCGTGGGGCCGTGCTCGTGGGCCTGGGGATCGCGATTCCGCTCGTGTATCTGACCTACGTCGGCAGCCCGTAGCACCGTCTCGACCCACCATGACACGATGTCTGCCATGTTCACGGCAGGCAACCCACGCTCGGTACGCCCGCGGCGACGACCGGAGGCATGGTCGATGACCCTGGTCGCCGTGCGCGAAGACCCGTGTGGTTGAGGGCGGATGGACTGCCGGCCCTCCGCCGTCGGGACCAGCGGCGATCCACCGCTACACTCCCGCCCAGTGATCGACGCAGCGGAGCACGGGGGGCAGCCGCCCCTGGCCGGCCGTCCCGACCCAGGCCAGCTCGACGCTCGGTTCATGCTGGCGAGCCTACGCGCGCGCATGTTCCAGGCCTCCACGTCGGTTCAGATCGGTCGCTATCGTCTACGGCGGCGGCTGGGGCAAGGGGCGCACGGGTGCGTGTTCGAGGCCGAAGACACCGAGCTGCGTCGCCCGGTCGCGCTCAAGGTGCTGCGCCCCGATCGCTCCTCGTCCGCGCAGCAACGCACGCGACTGCGAGAGGCACGATCCCTGGCCAAGCTCAGCCACCCCCACGTGGTCGAGATCTACGACGCGGGCATGACCGAGGGGCAGATCTGGATCGCCATGGAGCTGGTGCAGGGCGTCACTGCGGCGCAGTGGTCCGAGCGCGATCCCCCCAGCTCGCGAGAGCGCTTCGATCGCGTGCGCACGCTCCTGGACCAGGCGGCGTCGGGCGTGGCCGCGGCCCACGCGTGCGGCCTGATCCATCGCGACCTCAAGCCGGCCAACGTGCTGGTGGGTGACGATGGCCGGGTTCGGGTCGCCGATTTTGGGCTAGCCCGCGCGTGGTCGGCCCGTGCGGAGCGGTGCGTTTCGCACTGCGGGGACCCCGAGCAAACGCTCACCGCGATCGCCGGGACACCCCGCTACATGTCACCCGAGCAGCTACGGGGCGAGCCCGTCGACGCCGCCAGCGATCAGTTCGGCTTTGCCGTGACCGCGTGGGAGCTGGTGTTCGGCGCACATCCCTTTGCGGAGGTCAGCCTCGCCCAGCTCGCGCACTCGGACGACGTACGCCCGGTGGCCACCTCGGGTGCCATGGTGCCCGCAGCCTACGCGCGCGCGCTACAGCGGGCCCTGGCCGCCGACCCGGCCCTTCGCTTCGCTTCGATGGAGGAACTTCGACGCGCGCTGTCACCTCGCCCCCGCACTCGATGGCGGGGCGCGGTGGTGCTCGTGGGCACCGCCGCCCTCGCGATCGCCGGGTGGCTCGCGGGAGGGCCGGCCGACGTGGTGCCGCCGTCATCCGATCGCGAGCCCGTCCCCACCACCGAACCCATCGCCGAATCGACCACCGAACCCACCACCGAACCCACCACCGAACCCACCACCGAACCCATCGCCGATAGCGAGCGCTCGATCGCCGCCGCTACGCCCCAGCAACGCACACTGAGCGCCCAACTCGCGCAGGCCCAGGCCGATCTCACGGCGGGCCGCTATGCGATCGCGGCGGCGTCGGCTGAAGCGATCGCCACCGAGGCTACGCACGCACGACTGGGGACCCTGGCTGCCGACGCCCACGAGGTCTGCGGGGTTGCGTGGGGAGAGCTCGACGACCCGCGCCGCTTCGAGGCGTTCGAGACGGCGTACTACCTCGCGGCCGAGCTCACCGACGGTCGCGATCTGGCGCGCCACGCCAACTCGCTGGCCATGCAGCACGCCTATCGCAGTCAGCTGCATCAGGCCCAGCGATGGGTGCGCCATGCCGAGGCCGGCCTGCGGCGGCATCCCGATGAGATGCAGACCATCACGCTGGAGCACGTGCAGGGCCTGATAAAGCTCAAGCGCGGCGATCTATCCGATGCGATCGCGAGCTTCGAGCGCGTGCTCGAGCGACTCGCACAGGCGAGCACGGGGACCCACGATCTCGTGTGGCTGGCCGAGAACGCATTGTTGATGGCGCAGACGAGCGCGGGGCGAGTCGAAGAGGCCACCGCGCTCGCCATGCACCAGCGTCAGCAGATCGTCGAGGCCCTGGGCCCCTCCCATCCTCGACTGGTCCGGAACTCCATGGCGCTCGCCCGACTCGCGAACCTGCGTGGCGACTTCGCCGAGGCGATCGAGCTCCTCGACGAGGCGGTCCGCTTGGCGGAGCGAGGCTACGGCGCGGTCCACCACCGCACCGCCATCGCTCTTCTCAACCTCGGCTGGGCGTATATCCAGGCGGGCGACTATGCCGCGGCCGAGCAGAGCTACCGTCGAGGCCTGGTCGCGAGCGGCGATACCCACGACCAGTTCCGGGTTCGATTGCTGCGAGGCCTGGCCATGCTGTGCAACCACCGAGGCGACGACTCGTGCGCCGAGCAGCGATTGCAGGCGGCGGTGTCCAGCGGCCGACGATTTTGGCCCGAGGGCAGCCGGGAGCTCGCGAACGTCGAGCATGACCTCGCCGAGGTCTTGCTCCGGCAAGGGCGTGCCAACGAAGCGGCCCATCAGCTGCGTGCAGCCCTCGAGGCCCTCGGGCCGTCGGCCTCCGCGCCTGCGCAGGCCCACCTCGTGGTGGATCTGGCCCGGGCCCGAGACCAGGGAGCGCGAGTGCCCGAGCTACCGGCGCTTCGTGAGCGCGCGATCGGGTCGTGCGGAGCCTCGCCGGATCCCTCGTCGGCACCGTGGTGTCAGCGACTCGAGGAAATCGTTCGCCACCCTGCACGCGATGGCGAACCGATCGAGCACGGTCGGCCGGTCACCAAACCGGCCGAGCATCTTTTTGGCTCGAGCGGCAATTGAGCTGCTCAGCAAAACCCTGAGAACGTCGTTCTAGGAACAATGTGCGCTTTTGTTCGAAAAAGCTGTCACTTTTCGCAATCAACCATCTCTATCAGAGGACTGATCCCGTGAGGCCATCAGGGTCTCTCACTCGTTGAGCTTCGTGCCCCCCAATGAAGTCCCGCCGCAAACCCCACGTTCCACACCTCGATGGTGTGATCCTCGACGGACGCTACAGGATTGAGCGCCGCATCGGAGCCGGAGGCATGGGCGCCGTCTATCAGGCCACCCCCCTGGCTGGGGGATTGCCGGTCGCGATCAAGCTGCTCCTACCTCGCCATAACCACGACTACACATACCGACAGCGTTTCGTGCGCGAGGCCCGAGTCGCCTCGAGCATCGTGCATCCCAACGTCATGCGCGTCCTCGACTTCGGCGAGACTGAGGCCGGCCGCGCCTTCTCGGTGATGGAGTACCTCCCCGGTGAAGATCTGGGCCAGATGCTCAAGCGCGAGGGCCCCCTGGGCTGGACCCGTACCCGCGCGATCCTTCGGCAGGTGATCCGCGGCCTGCGATCCGCCCACGAGATGGGGGTCCTCCACCGCGACGTCAAGCCCTCCAACGTCTTCTTGGTGCGGGGCCGCCAAGGCCGCCCCGACTACGTCAAGCTGCTCGACTTCGGGCTCGCCAAGGCGGTGGATCCCGCCTCGAGCCTGGCCGAAGGCCTCACCTTGGTCGACGAGGTCATGGGCACGGCGCAATACCTCGCCCCCGAGCGACTGCTGGGCGAAGACGCCGATGCGCGCAGCGATCTCTACTCGGTGGGCGTGATGGCGTTTCGCATGCTCAGCGGCTCGCTGCCCCACTGGGGTCAGGGCAACAGCGCCCAGACCCTGCTCCACCGCTGCCGCCGCCCACCCCCCTCCGTGCTCGACGAGGCCGAAGACGGGGATCTCCCGCCCGCCGTCGACCTGCTGCTTCGCCGAGCCATGGCGCTCGATCCCCACGATCGCTTCTCCTCGCTGCGCGCGCTGGAGGACGAGATGATGCGGATCCCCGTCGACGGCCAGGTGACCGCTCGCCAGCGCGTTCCGACCCTGCGCTACGGCGAGCTGCCGACGCGGAGCCTGCCCCGAGCGATGGCCGGCGAGGCCCAGCCCACGCTGACCTGCCCCACCACCGCCGCCGCCGCGGTGGGCTGAGTCTCTATGCCGAAGCCGGCTCGGGATGCGCGACTACGTCGCGCCCGGCTCGGCCAATACCCCACGGCCGCACGTTGAATCTCGGTCACCGTCGCGTGTCGCGGCGTTCATCTTGGAATCGTGACCTTCATCGCTCGAACGTTGCATGGTTCGAATGCATGAATGTCCCGTGCAAATCGTAGACATGATCGCGTCGATCCTCGCTCGACGAAGATCCACCTGAGCCCGTAGTTCGCCGATCTAACGCGAAATTCGGGCAATTAGGCCGCTCTCCTTCGCCGTCGATCCCTCGAACCCCACGTCGGATCGAACGAAAGAGACCGTTGCCATTTATCAATCGATCTCCGGTAACCATTGCTCCGGTGCAGCAGTAATCAGAGGCGTAAGGCAACTCGCCGAGCCCACCGGCCATGAAGTCGGAGGGTGACCAGGACGGCCCGAGCTCCCACGGCCCGCATCCGCTCCGACGGCGAGAACCGCAATCGAGGACCGTTCGACGCTCTGCGCCCGCCGAGGCGTGAGGCTCGTGTCGGCCCTCGCAAACCCGGAGAACGAACCGATGATCAACACCAAGATCCACCTCAACGCCGCCCTTGCCCTCGCTGCCCTCGTCATCGCCCCCGCGTGTGACCAGAGCTCCTCGGAGCTCGACGCTCCGATCGCCACCAACGACCAAGCCAATGACCAGGCCGACGCCGAGGCCAACGACGAGATCCAGAAGATCCTGGCCGAAGGCCCCACCAGCCGCGCGTTGAGCCCCAAGCTCGTCGAGGCGCTCTTCCTGCTCAAGAAGAACGCGATCCGCCTGGGCGTTAGCCCCCTGCAGTTGGCCGGTACCTACGACTTCGACCGGTTCACCCCCCAGCAGAACGTATTCCTGGCCAGCACGATCTCGGTGGCCAACCTCGACGATCCCAACGCCGCCGAGGCGACCCTGCCCACCTACGTGGGCGTGCGCCCCGACGGCTCGACGGCCCTCTACATCCTCACCGAGGCCGCCGACTTCAAGATCGCCAAGCTGATGGGCCTGAACTATTCCCCGCGCATGGCCTTCGGGGCCGGCACCGCGGGCGCGATGAACGTGACGATCGACGCGCACGGTCGCATGATCTTCCCCGGCGACGTCGACTTCTCCCCGATCCGCAACGTCGACCCCGGCGTCCCCGGTGATCCCGACCTGGCCTTCCCGCCCAACCCGGCCACCCTCCAGCCCGGCGCGGTAGCCGACGCCGAGTGGTCCTCGCTGGTCGTGACCCCCGCCGGCAACGTGTTCAACGTGCAGCAGGTGCGCAACGACACCGGCGACCACGACCGCGTCGTGTCGATCAACGCCGCGCAGACCGAGGTCACCCTGCAGCTGCTCGACGGCTGGCAGGGCGGGGACCAGCTCTACTACCACCTGGTCACCGATGCGTCGGATCCCGGCCCCGCCGCCATCGAGCTGGGCGTGTATGCCCCGCGCTTGGCCGACCTGCCCAACTTCGGGGACACCATGGTCGACTCGGAGTCGGCGCTGCTCGGGTTCTCCCCGGTCGTCAACGGGATCACCGGCGTCGACAACCCGCTGCGCCAGGGCCTGGGCTCGACGATCATCGAGCTGATCCCCGGCACCACCACGCCGATCGACCCCGTCAACATCTTCCCGCTCGACCCGGCCAACGGCCAAAAGTTCGGGAACAACTACTCGCCCATGTGGGACGCCCACCTGTCGATGTGGACGGACGAGGCGATCAACGGGCCCGCGGGCGACCAGCGTCGACCGATCGTCAGCTTCGAGGACCTCGAGTCGCTGGTGGATCAGGGGCTGGTGACCAGCTTCGCCGCCAACGGTCCCAGCGACGGGTTCGTGGCCGGCCTCAACTCGGCCGGGGCGCTCATCAACTGCCCCGTCATCGCCCAGCCGATCCAGTAGGTCGCGCGACCCCACCGATCTGTGAGGATCGTGGCGAGGAGGGTTGTGGCAAGGAGGGTCGTGGCAAGGAGGGTCGTGGCGAGCCATCCCGGCTCGTCACGACCCTCGCGGTCTTCACGGCGCTCACGCCCACATCTGTCGAATTCGACGCATGGCCCTACGGGCTCGACGCGAGGCTTCTTCGTGGACGACTCGTGGACCATGCCGCCAGAGGGTCTTGGCGGCAGCCACAACGGCCGAGCGAGCGTCGAGCTCCGACGAGCTGGGTTGCGACCCCGCGAGACCAGCAGGCTCCGACCGATCACCATGCACCCCCGCGGTCACCGAGCACGCGCGCAGCTGCTCCTCGTACACATGCACCCGCCCGTCCCACGCCTCGAGCTCCCAGCGCGCGCCCTCGCGTCGATGCACCACCGGGGCCGCCAGCGGCACCTTGCCATGACCCCCCGGCAGGTCGAGCACGTAGTGCGGCACGCAGAGCCCCGACGTTCGTCCGCGCAGTCCCTTGATCAGCGCCAACCCCTCGTCGAGGCTCGTTCGAAAGTGGGAGATCCCACGGGTGAGATCGCAGTGGTGCAGGTAATAGGGCTTGGCCCCCAGCGTGTAGACCAGCTCGCGTACCAAGGTCTCCAGGGTCTGCGGATCGTCGTTGACCCCGCGCAGCAACACCGACTGGTTGAGCAGCATCAGCCCCGCCTCGCGCAGCCGCCGGCACGCCACCTCGGCATCTTGGGTGATCTCGCGCGGGTGGTTGAAGTGAGTCACCACCGCGGTGACCAGCCGCCCCCGCAGTGCCTCCACCAGCCCCGGCGTGACCCGCGTGGGCAGCGTGACCGGGACCCGCGTGTGTACCCGCAGCAGCCGAATGTGCTCGATCGCCTCGATCCGCGCCCGCAGCTCGCGAAGCTGCGCGTCCGAGAGCGTCAGCGGGTCGCCCCCGGTGAGGATCACCTCCCGTAGCTCGGTGTGCTCGGCGATGTAGGCCAGGGCGGGCTCCAGCCGAGCCAGCGCGACCCCGCGATCGTCCTCGTTGAGCGACTCCTTGCGGAAGCAGTGCCGGCAGTACATCGAGCAAACATACGTGGGGTAGAGCAGCACGCGATCGGGGTAGCGATGGGTCAGGTGAGGCACCGGGCTGTGCGCGGCGTCACCTATCGGATCGGCCCGCTCACCGGGCAGCGGCTCCAGCTCGGCGCCGCTGGGGATCGCCTGACGTCGGATCGGATCGTCGGGATCGCTCCAGTCGACCAAGTCGAGGTACGAGGCCGGCACCCGCACCTTGAAGGCCTCCGCCGCGTCGCGATCCCGCCCCGAAGACGCGAGCGGGAGCCGCCGTAGGTCGCCCGCCCGCCGCACGCCGGCCCGCAGGTCCTCGGCCCACGCGGGTGGGGTGACCCCGAGCTCGGGCCGGCGCTCGGGCGCCGGGACGCTGTGCTCGGGATGACGACGGGGGGCCATGCCGCTCATGGCCGCAAGCATACCGATCTCCCCGTATGATGACCGGGTGAGGGACCTCTATCAGGCGCTCGGGCTCGAACCTCGCGCGACACCGGCCGAGATCAAGAAGGCCTATCGCGATCTCACGCGACGCTTTCATCCCGATCTCAACCCGGGGCGCCAGTGGGCCAACGAACGCTACCGAGAGGTGGTGGCCGCCTACGACGTCATCTCCGACCCTCGGCGCCGGGAGCTCTACGACGAGTTCGGCGAGATCGCCTTTACGCGAGGCTTCGATCCCGAGCGCGCCCGACAAGCCCGCGCCCAGCAGCCCGCCCCCCCGCAGTCCGATCCCGCCGACTCGGGGCTATGGAGCCGCGACGTGATGGACTTTGCCGACCTCGAGGAGGTTCGCCGCACGCGCTTCGACGACTTCCTCGATCGCTTCTTCGGTCGGGGGCCCACCATTCACGAACAAGAGGGGCTCGACCTGCGAGCCTCGCTCACGCTGCGCGCCAGCGAGGCGATCGCCGGGGCGACCCGAAGGGTGCGCTACCGCAAGGCCGACGGCGAGTGGACCTCGACCGAGGTCACGATCGCGGCAGGCACCGTGGGAGGAACCCAGCTGCAGCTGCCCGGGCTCGGCGAGCCCGGCGACCCGCCTGGATCCCTCCTGCTCGACCTGGTGGTCGAGGCCGATCCCGGGACGCGCCTCGAAGGCAACGACGTGCACGTCGACCTCGACGTGACCCTGCACCGGCTCTACGCCGGAGGATCGGTCGACGTGGTCGTCCCCTTCGGCCGCTTCGAGGTCAAGCTGCCGCCGGCCACCACCCCACACAAGACGCTCCGTCTTCGCGGCCACGGCCTGCCCCGAGGCCGAGACCAGCCGGGGACACGGGGGGATCTGATCGTGAACCTCCGCATGCGGATGCCCCCCGCCGGGGACGCGGGATTGCTCGCGGCGCTCGAGCGACTGCAAGGGTGAGGATCACGACGCGCTCGGCGTCCTCCCTGCGGCCAGAGGTCACCTCAACGACTATGTGTTCGGAATCGATCGCTACGATCGCTACGATCGCTACGATCGCTACGTTCGCGCGACACGATCTGGCCCGTCCGACGCAGGTAGATCGAGCGAAGATCGCTATCATTGGGCAGCCGCGATGATCTCCCTGCCCACGATCCGCGACACGCTCGCGCACAACCCAATCGAGCCTCCCGCGCCCTCGCGCTCGATGGCCGCCGTGGCCATGGCGCTGGCCGGTGAGCCCGATGCCCTGTCGCTGTGCTTCATCCTGCGAAGCCAGCGGCCCGGAGATCGCTGGTCCGGACAGATGGCCCTTCCCGGCGGGAAGGCGGAGGCCGAAGACGCCACCGCGCAGGCCGTGGCGATCCGCGAGGCACGAGAAGAGGTCGGCCTAAAGCTCGACCAAGCCGAGGCGCTCGGGGCCCTCCCTTCGGTCCAGGTCCGGCCCGCGGGGACGCTGGGAGTCCTGGCACCGTTCGCCTTCTATGTCGGCACGACACCGCCAGCGCTGGCGCCCAACGCCGGCGAGGTCGAGCAAGCCTGGTGGATCCCGCTGCGACACCTGTGGAACGAAGCCCACAAGGACACGATCGACTGGGAACGTGGCGGCCAGCGGATGAGGTTTCCCGGGATCCGGTACGGCGAGCAGGTGATCTGGGGCCTGACGTTTCGAGTGCTGGCCCAGTGGTCCGAGCAGCTGGGGCGACCGCTCCCGGGGGCGCGGGACGAGCCCTTCCGGCGGCTCTGAGCTGGCGGCGTCACGCGAGCGGGTGGGCAAGAGCACGGTGCCAGAGCAGGACTTCGAGTTACTCGAGCGGTGGCGAGGCGGGGATCAGCAGGCCGGCGAGCGCTTCTTCGATCGCCACGCCGACGCCGTCGCGCGCTTCTTCGAAAACAAGGTCCGCCGAGGCGCCGAGGATCTCACCCAGGCGACGTTCCTGCGCATGCTCGAGGGCCTCGATCGGATGCGGGGGGGCAGCGTGCGCGCGTTCCTCTTCGGGATCGCTCGCAACGTGCTGCGCGAGCACCTGCGCGAGCTCGTCCGCGGTCGCGAGATCGACCCCGCGTCCGACTCGATGGCCGAGCTCGCCCCCGGCCCCAGCACCGTGCTCGCGCTGCGGCAAGAGCACCAGCTGATGCTCGAGGGACTGCGAGCCCTGAGCATCGACGACCAGATCCTGCTCGAGCTGTCCTACTGGGAGCGCATGCGATCCCACGAGATCGCCGAGGTCTTCGACCTTCCCTCGTCCACCGTCCGTCGGCGGCTGTCCGAGGCTAGGACTCGGCTCGAGCGGAAGATGGCACAGCTCGCCGCCTCGCCCGAGGTGCTCGACCGAACGACCCGACACCTCGACAGCTGGATCGCCGATGTGCGCCAAGCCCTGGGAGCGCGGTCTTGACCCGCCAAATTCGGCCGCAGATGGCCTCCCAGAGACAAAATTCGAACGATCGATCTTTCTTGCGATCAATTTCGGCGCGGCTGCACTTGGACATCGAGACGAGCCGAGATGATGATCGACACGGGTATGGCGCAGCCGCTGCGCCTTCGACAACGGCGGCCGAGCGTGGGTGAACCTCCTATCGAGGGCCACTCCGACCCTGGGGCATCCGCCGATGCCATCAACGCGGATCGTACCCGGCCAGACGCCGACACGCTGGCCCAGGTCGCACCCGGAGTCGCAAACTTCGAGCACCGGCGGATCGTCAACGTGGTGCGCCACCGACTCTTCGGCTCGGGTCAGCTGCCTCGGATCGGCCGCTATACCATCGAACGCCGCCTGGGCAGCGGCGGCATGGGCGAGGTCTACCTGGCCCATGACCAGGCGCTGGATCGCAAGATCGCGATCAAGCGGGTGCACCTGAGATCCGCCAGCGAGCGTGCGCAACGGAGGCTCCGTCGTGAGGCACGGGGCCTGGCCCGCCTGTCTCACCCCAACGTCGTACAGGTGTACGAGGTCGACGAGCACGAGGGACAGACCTTCCTGGCCATGGAGTATGTCGATGGCCAGACGCTGCGCGAGTGGCTCGACGAGCAACCCCGGCCCTGGCGCGCGGTGCTCGAGGTCTTCCTCGCCGCCGGCCGTGGCCTGGCCGCGGCCCACGAGGCCGGGCTGGTCCATCGCGACTTCAAGCCCGACAACGTACTGCTGGGTCGTGACGGCAGCGTACGCGTGGCCGACTTCGGCCTCGTGCTCGCCGACGATGGTCGCCGCACCGAGCCTAGCGACGTCCTGTCCACACTCCCAAATACGGATCCAGACACGCGGGCGACCACCCCCGGAGCGGTCGTGGGGACGATCCGCTACATGTCCCTCGAGCAACTGTGCGGCCGCCCGGTCGATGCGCGTAGTGATCAGTTCTCGTTCTGCGTGGCGCTCTACGAGGCCCTGTGGGGCAAGCCGCCGTTCTCGCTGAAGAGCTCGGCCGCGCGCTTGCGGGCCCTGACCAAGGCCGAGCCCGCCGCGCCCGGGCGTAGCCCCCACCCCCGCCCCCCGGCCGCGCTGTGGCGGATCGTCCGGCGTGGCCTGAGCAAGGCCCCGCACGAGCGCTGGCCGCAGATGCCCGCACTCCTCGACGCACTGCAAGCGGTCACTCAGCGCCGGCGTCGACTGGTCTGGGCCGCCTCGGCCGCCACCACCCTCACGATGGCCGCGGGGCTGGGCGCCTGGGTGACGAGCGAAGAACCGAACGATCCCTGCGCGGCCGTCGACCGCGAGCTCACAGGTGCGTGGGACATCGAGCGCCGCGCCGATCTCGAAGCGGCCCTGGCCGGCCTCGAGGCACGCCACGCCGCCGATAGTCGGCAGCGGGTCTTCGCGGGCCTCGATCGCTGGGCAATGGGCTGGGTGCAGGTCCGGGAGCAAACCTGCCGCGCGCGGGCCAACCGGCGCGTCGACCCCGAGCTCGCTGGCCGCCAGAGCGCCTGCCTGGCCCGCCAGCGCCAGCAGGCCGGCGACTTGGTCGACCTGCTGACGGGGTCGCAGACCGACGTCGACTCTCTGGCCGGAGCGGTCGACGCAGTGGCCGAGCTCCCGCACGCGTCGACATGCGACGACCAGATGGCCTTGCTCGGACTCGATCTTCCCCCACCCGGGATCGCCGACCAAGTCGCGACCCTGCGCCGTGAACTCGACCGGGCCCGCGGGATGCGATTGCTCGGCCGAGTCGAGCAGGGGTTGATCCTCGCCGAGCAGACCGAGCGAGCGGCTCAACCCCTCGACTATGGGCCCCTGCACGCCGAGGCGCTCGCGGAGCTCGCCAAGGCTGAGCTCACCGGAGGGTCGACGTCTCGCGCCATCGAGCGCCTGCAACAAGCGATCGATACCGCCGAGATCCATCACCACGACTACCTCGCCGCCGAGCTGTGGATCGAGCTGGCGATGCGGATACTCAAGGACCACGTCGACGAGCAAACCGGCGCCTGGGCGCTTCATCGCGCGGAGGTCCTCAACCAGCGGGTCGACGCCTCACCAAGAGCCCGGGGGCGCCTGCTGTTCGCTCGCGGCCAGCTCGCGGAGCTCCGCGAGGACCTCGAGCAGGCCGAGCAGGCCTACCGAGCCGCGCTCGAGCAGATCGACGGTGACCAAGCCGCAGCGCCCGACGTTCCCACCTACTGGTCGACCCTCGCACGGCTCGTCGCGAACCGTGAGCCCTCGGATCCTCGGGCCCTCGAGCTCTATCAAACCGCGCTGAACAAGGCCGAGGCGCTCTTTGGCCCTCATCACCCCCAGACGGCCCAAAGAGCCTACCGGCTAGGCCTCGCCCTTCAGGGGGTGGAACCCGAGCGAGCAACCGAGCTGCTCGTGCGGGCTTCCGAAAGCTGGATGGCCAGCCACACCCGACCTCACCAAGAGCTGGCCAAGGCGCAGATGGTGCTCGCCCGGTCTGCCCTGAACGCCGGCGACCTGAGCGCGGCCGAGCGCCACGCGCGAGAGGTCGCCCGAGTTCAGGCTCAGAGCCTCCCTCGTGGGCATACCGCCCACGGCGATCCCCCCTATCTGCTGGCCACGATCCTCGCCGTCCGAGGTGAGCATCGCGAAGCGCTCGACCAGGCTCGCCTCGCGCTCTCGCTGTGGGAGCCCGTGTACGGCCCACAGACGCGTCGTGTCCAGCATCTACGGAGCAACGTCGCGGCCATGCTGCTCGCCCTCGGACGCCTCGACGAAGCGAGTGCAGAGCTCGACACCCTACTGCCCTACGTTCAGGGCAACTCCGAGGAGGTCTCGGTCCGCCTTCGTCGATGTGAGGTCGCCCTGCGACGAGAGCAGCTAGACGCCGCCAACACCGAGCTACGAACCATCGAGGCCCACCACGCGGATCTCGGCCCGTACGCCTTCAGCCACGCGCTGCTACGGGCGCTCGTCGATGTTCGACGCGGCAAGCTTCGACCTCCGGCAATCGAGCGGCTTCGTCGTACACGAGCCCATGCTCCCGTCACCCAACAGCAGCTCGACGATTGGTATACCGAGCTCGGGATGAGCACCGAAGAGCGAGCCCTCCTCTTGGTCGACTAGACGACACCGGTCGCATCGACGCATGCGAGACATTCTACGCGAGCCGCCTATACGGCTCGTTCATTCGGCTCGCTCTTTCGGCGCCGTCGTACCCGCACGAGTTTCCGGTCACAGACCCAAGAACACAAGAACACAAGAACACAAGAACACAAGGAACAATTATGAAGATCCACGAGCACACCCACCATCTGCACGCCCGCCGCCTCCCCGCCCTCGGCCTCGTCGCGACCATGCTCACTCCATCGCTGAGCATGGCCGCCGCTCCCGAGCAGGGCGAGCCCCGCCCGATCGCCGCAGACGCCGACCCCGACTGCGGGCAAGCCACCGTCGAGATCGAGATCGACGTCGCAACCGGACTCGTCTACCTCATCGACCCCTCCACGCGCACGATGACGCTCACCGACGGTGACATCAACATCTACTTCGACTCGCTGGGGCACGTGCTCGTCTTGCTGCACTACACCAGCAGCGACTGGAACGTCAGCATCACCCCCGACGACGACCCCTCCGTCACCTACCAACCCACCAACGGCTTACTGCGTTACTCCATCGATGACGACTTCGACCAGTACGTGTTCTCGTCGTCAGAGATCACCACGACCTCGGCGATGATGAACATGGTGCCGGTCGTGCCCGACGTGATCCTCAGGCCTCTGCCGAACTGCCCGCCCCCGACCTAGCGCCGCGTCGCGCCCCCAGGAGGATCCTGGGGGCGCGGCAAGGCCGTCGTGCGAGCGCGAGGCGTCGAGTGCTCAGCGCTCGTCCGCGAGACGCAGAGCAAGGAGAACCTCGTCCCCTTCGAGACGGGCCTCGCCGATGTCCAGCATGGCCTCGAGGCGAACATCCACCCCGTCGAGCGCGGCGGGGTCAGGGATGAACACGATGAGATCGTCCAGCGTGCGGTTGCCCTCCGCGTCTGGGAGCAGATCGGGCTCGCGCAGGTGCTGGATCGTCGTGACCTCCACGTCGTCGTCCATACGAAACATCCGCAGCGTGACGAGGCAATCGTCGTCGAGGGGATCTCCGGTCAGGCGACCATCCACGAAGATGTGAAACCCACCCTGCAGGCCCTGGTGGATCTCCACGATCTGGGCGGGCTCGTAGGGCGCAAATGCCCGGCGCTCATCCAGCTGCCCCAGCTCGAGCGCCCCCCGGGCCTCGGCCCCGGGCTCGTCGAGCCCAAACTCGCTGGGCCCGAACTCGCCGGGCCCGGACTCGCTGGGCCCGACGTAGCAGCCAAGCCCGGCGACCAGCAGAGCCGCCAGGCCGGCGACCCTCCGCGACGTGCGACCGCGTTGGTGCATCGCTCCCCGCACGTCGCCCTCCCGTTCAGCCGGCACAGCCGGTGGGCTCGGGCAGGAAGATCTGCACCGACTTGGAGAAGTTGCGCCAGCCGAGCGAGAACTCGAGCGCGCCGCTGACATCCGCGTCTTCAAAGGGATACACTGCCCCCTGAGCCCAGTTGACACCGATCCGCTGATAGAGGATCTCCCACAGCACATCCATATCGGTGATATTCGCCTCCTCCGGACACAGCGGGAAGGCGGTCACCGCCCCCCAAACCGGCTCGGTGGAGCCACCGAGGCTCTCGCCCGCGGTCATGGCCAACACATAGGGCGCATCAAAGCCACCGCAGAGGCGGCAGCGGGTCTCCGCGTTGGAGCCATAGACCATGTGGTTGCCGTCGCTGAACAGCGTGCCAAAGTCCCACTGGTCGCAGGTGAGGAAGCCTTCGGCATAGCCACCCCCCACCCCGGGCGGCGGCACGAAGTCGGGGTTCTCGCACAGGTTGGTGACGTTCCAGTTGTTGAAGTCGGCCGGGTCCTGGTACCAGTAGGCGTTGTCGTTGATCACCGCGCAGGGGACACGCTGGCTGCCGTCAGCGTTGAAGCACTCCACCAGCATGCCGTAGTCGTTGTCGGTGTTGCTGAAGATGTGACCCCAAGCACCATGGGAGATGATCCCCTCGGGGGTCTCCAGGGTGATCCGACCGTCGGTCTCGTCGGCCAGCTCGATCTCGCCAAAGAGCTTCCAGCCCGTCTCCAGCGAGGCGCCAAAGAGCTCGGTGCGCTCGCCCACGGCCAGCTCGGAGGCACCCAGCACCGGGAAGCGGTTGCCCTCGATGCGAACCCGCGCGGGCGGATCGAAGACCACGTCGCGGGGCTGGATCGTCCACATGGGCCCGAAGCCGTCCTCGGGGATCGACATGGGCGCCTTGACCTGCTCGATGAGGGTCAGGGTGATCTCGTCCTGCGCCTCCTGGCCCAGGTGGATCGAGCCCGGCTCGATGACCAAGGTGACCCGGAAATCCTCACCATACTGCGAGTCGTTGGTCACCCAGGTCAGCTCGCCGCCGTTTTGGATGAGCTCGTCGGTGATCGGGAACCCCTGGCCCTGGCGCGGCACATAGGCTGTCTTCATCTCGAGACGCGCGTCCGAGACCACATCGGAGGGAGTGACGAACTCTTCGAGGGTCGCCGGCAGCACATGGATGAGATCGCCCTCGGCGGTGCCGTGCGGCAGGCGATCATCCGCGAGCGTCTCGAACACCACCGTGACCTCGAAGCCCGAGGCCCACGCTTCCCAGACGCGGCCGGTGGGGATCGCCAAGGTGTAGCGCCCCTCGAGATCGGTAACGACGGGCTCACTCGCCGGCACCGAGCCGATCACGAGCACGGCCTTGGCATGAGCGACCGGTCGCTCGTCGATATCGAGCAGCTGACCGGTCAAGACCGTGATCCCCTCGGCTCCCTCGTCGTCGACTACAATAGCCTCGGCCTCGGCCTCATCTACAGGCCCGGAGTCCTCACTTTGGGTCCCACAGGCACCCAGCGCAGCGAGGGTGCCGATAATCATCCCCTTGCGAATCCACTTGTCTTCCATATGATGCTCTCTTCTCCGATGCCGGATCCCCCAATGAACAAGGGACTGGGCGCGTTGGCTCTTCGAGTATCTAGCCCTACACCCACGTCATCTGACAGGTGCTCCAAATGTAGGCAGTTCACCTAGGATCAGCAACCGGTTTTTGTGCCTCAAACTGCGAATTAATCGGTGAGGTCTTCGGTCCCCAAGGTCCGGAAAAAGCCCTCGAACCTGGTGTCTACTCTTGTTGACGAAGGATTCCCACGCTCGAGCCCAACAAACGCTCGAATTCGACCTGTGCGAATTCGAGCCCAATGGCGTCCTATCACCACAGCCAGTGTCACGCTTGATCGTGACACCGGCCAGCACTTCGAATGCAGGGTTGGTGAATGTACGTGAGTACGAGGCCCGGTTAGAAGCGACCCGAGACCCGAAGGAGCGCCCGCCGTCCCGCTCCAAGCGGAGTCACCTGCAACCCCACCGACCCAACCGACCTCGTTCGTCGGCGATTGATGCGATCACTGGTCAACAACACAATAGTCCCCGACAAGGCGAGACTGCCACCAATGCCCGCGAGTAGTATGCCAGGAGACCGAAAATCCCGCCCTCGGATCAGCGGTCCGCTAGCAGACTCTATCGTCTGGCCAACGGCCATGAACGACACTCCCGTTGCCACGCCGACGACACCCGTGGTCAGCAGCGTGACGGCAGCGATTCCCGCCGGCCCGAGCTGCGTTGCCCGACGTTCCTTCTGAGCCTTCGCAATCGCCGCCGGCTCTGGTCCGTACTCGGACTCGGCCGATCCGTCCGACTCAGCTGAGGAGCCCTGGGCGTCTACGACCTCCAGCGCATCG
Organism: Myxococcota bacterium; assembly: GCA_039194325.1. Classification (GTDB taxonomy): domain Bacteria; phylum Myxococcota_A; class Polyangia; order Nannocystales; family Nannocystaceae; genus Paraliomyxa. The sequence continues at coordinate 24,025 of JBCCWC010000077.1, read as the reverse complement.
ACGACCAGCGGGAGCTTCTCGCGACAAGCCGCCCTCAGCTCCTGATACGAACACTCACAGCTCCAGGGTTCGAGCCGCACCAACTCCTCGCCGTCACGTAGCGCGGCCAGATCGATCTGAAAGTCGTAGAGTGATCCACCCACGTTGATGTGCACCACCCCTCGATACGATGAGTCCACGGGCAGAGCCGCCAGCACCCCGTCGACCTCCTCGGTGATCCATCGGCCGAGCTCCTCGGCGTCGGCGAGGCCTGGATCGATGTCGACCTCGACCACCACCATCGACCCCGGGGCTCGGTGCTCGGCCTCCGTGGCCTGGGGAGCGACCTGGGGAGTGACCTGGGGAGTGGCCTGGGGAGTGACCTGGGGAGTGGCCGGGGGAGTGGTCGGGCTGGTGACGGCCAGAGCACCCCGTGGCGACCCGGCCACCAGTGCCGCGACGGCGAGGGTAACCCCGTGCCTCGATGCCAAACACCCGATGCGGGACCTCATCGCTCCTAGCCCTTTCCCAATCGTCGCTTGCAATACTCCACCCGCGCCACGACCTCCTTGTCGGAGCTCTTCCCTCCCTCGCGCACGCATCGATCGTAGTCTCCCATCTCGGCGCACGCCGTCACCCGCAGCCGCCTCCGCTCGGCCCGGCCCCGGGAGCCCGACCAGCACGCGCGCGACTGGGTCAGCTTCATCACCGCCTTCCAGTCGGGAACCTTCCTGAACCTGTTCACCTCGGCCTCGAGCGCGTCACACTCGGCCTTGGTCGGACCCTTGGGGGCCTCGGGCTTGTTGCTCGGCTCTGGCTCTGGCTCTGGCTCCGGCTCCGGCTCCGGCTCTGGCTCTGGCTCCGGCTCTGGCTCCGCGTCACGGTCGGCGGGCGTTTCCTCAATGAGGATGAGGTCGGGCTCTGCGTCCGCCTTGACCCCAGGCTCCGCGTCGTGCTCGTACAACGTTCCCAGATCTGCCGTGCCGTCGGCGTCATCGTCGAACGGATCACCCTCATCGCCTGCATCATCGGTTGGCGCCGTCAGGCTCTTCGCACCATCCGCGCCCTCGGCCACGATCCCTGCTCCGGGTGAAGCATCATCGCCGCGGTTCAAGACCCACAGCGTCCCCCCCGTCGCCAACCCGCCCACGAGGATCATCGCCCCCAAGCCGAGCAGTATCGTCCCCAGGCCGATCCCTCCGTTGGGGGCCGTCTCACCTACGACCAAGCCGGAACTGGTCTGGGACAACATCGCGCCCCGATTGACCGAGCTGGTCGACGCTCCAACTCCACCGGGCATCGCCACCGGATCGGTCGCGTCACTCGCATCGATCTCGGCCGAGTGATGCACGACGACGCTACCCGCGACCACGCCAGAGCCACGAAGCCCCGGGTCATGGACCGCTTCGGCCATGCCGACCGCTTCCCCGGGCCGCGTATAGGGCCCCACCGACCGGCGGGGCACCGCAGTGACCGCAGGCTGAACCGGAGCCACCACCGTAACGCCCTGCTCGGCGGCCGCCACCAGCTCGTCACCAAAGGCGGCGAGCCCCCCGTCTACGGGTAACCTCCCGCCCAACGCCCCGCCCGCGACCGGTGCCGGCCCTGGTGCCATCCCTGGTGCCATCCCTGGCTCCGTTGCTCCCGGTGGGGACACCGCGACCCGGGTCGACTCTTCGGTCTGCGTGCTCGACTCCGCCGCCGATTCCGACTCCGTCGGTGCCGTGCTCACCTTGCTCTGGGGCACCGGCACTTCGGGCTCTCGCTCCTCGGTCGGCGGATCGACGGACGCGGGCTCTACACCGCGTGCCGACCGCTCTGGGATCGAACACAGCGCCGCCTCGAGCTCGTCCATCGAGCCAAAGCGCTCTTCGGGCTTCTTGGCCAGCGCCCGCAGCACCACCGCGTCGACCTCGGCCGGGATCTTCGGGTCGAGCTCGCGCAGCGACCGTGGCTCCTCGTGGAGATGCTTTCGAAGCACCTCGAAGACACTGGTACCGTCAAAGGGCACATCGCCCGCCAGCATCTCGTAGGCCACGACCCCGATCGCGTAGATGTCGATCCGTGGGTCGGTCGTCTGGCCGTAGGCTACCTCGGGGGCCATGTACTTGGCGGTCCCGAACACCTCCCCGGTGCCGGTGAGATTCTGTGCGATCCCCCTGTCGTCCTCGGTCGGCTCACTGGAGAGCTTGGCGATCCCGAAGTCGAGCAGCTTGACAAAGTCCCGCAGCCCGCGAGCCTTGACCAGGAAGAAGTTGGCGGGCTTGATGTCGCGGTGGACGATATTGCGATCGTGCGTAGCCCCGATGGCGGAGACGATCTGCAGCAAGATGTGTCGCGCCCGTGGCCACGACAGCGACTTCTCCCGGTGTAGCAATTGCTGCAGATCGCACCCCTCGAGGAACTCCATCACGAAGAAGACCGAGCCATTGGGGTGCTCACCAAAGTCGGTGATCTGCACGACGTTGGGGTGTCGCACCTTGGACGCCGCCTTGGCCTCTCGCAAGAACCGAGTGCGGAATTTCTCGTCGTCGGCGTGCCGGCTGAGCAAGACCTTGACGGCGACCTTGCACTCAAGCATCTCGTCGATGCCTTCGTAGACCTGACCCATCCCCCCTGCGCCGAGCACTCGGGTGATCCGATATCTCCCCTTGAGGACGGAGCCAGTGAGATCGATAGAGGCCATCGACGAAGCAGCGAGTACGATTCTCGGCGCCCGCCATGGCTTGCACAACCGAAGATGATGGCATGTTCGGGCAAGCACCGGAGGTATCGACGACCGACCTCTCCAGTGCCTACGACTTCGATCTCACCTCATTGATCCAATGTCACCATCGGGCCGGCGCTGCCGCATCGAGAACTTGCCCCTCGCTCGCCATCAGGCAGAGCTTCGCACTCGACTCACCCGCCCTGCCATCCGCCCTGCCATCCGCCACACTTGAGCATTCTCGTTCGACCCCCAAGAATGAAGAGCAGTCTCTTCACTCTTCACTCTTCACTCTTCACTCTTCACTCTTCACTCTTCACTCTTCACTCTTCACCCTTCACTCTTCACTCTTCACTCTTCACTCTTCACTCTTCACTCTTCACTCTTCACTCTTCACTCTTCACTCTTCACTACAATACCCGGGAGTATGTGACCGCCACCCAACGACAAGCGGAACCACCACCTCGGCTCGTCCTGCTCGCTGCTCGCTGATACGTGGGTTCACCTGGCATCGGTACGATGCTTGGTCGAGCACCCGAGGTCCGCTTGCCGGCCGGCCTCCATCCCCTCGGCACCGCACCGACTCACCTCGATCGTCCCCGCCCACCGGGCGAGCGGTCTTTGCGCCTTCGTCCCCCGCACCTCATCGCCATCCCCTCATGTCCGCGACGCTCGCGACCTTGCGGGCGTCCTTCGACGGCCAAGGACCATGGCAAAGGCCACCGCGAGCGCGTCCTCGCGCGACGAGACGACGTCGCCGTCGCCACCAAGGTCTCGTGGGATCACTTACGGCGGCCACAGATCGTGGAAGCATGTGAGCGCTCCCTCGCCACCCAGGACACCGATCGCATCGACCTGTACCAGATCCACTGACCGGCGGGGGACGTTCGGTAGCGAGCGAATTCCTGTGGCACAAATCGGTGGACGCGCGGGTCTAGCTGCGCAGGCACGGGAAGATCCGCGCGATCGGGGTCTTTACGTTCGACGCCGAGCACCTGCGAGCCACGGGCTGCTAGGTCCAGTGGGCATGCTGCAACCTCCTTATTCGCCACCGGCACCACGCGTCCGACCGCGTCCATGTCGAGGGTGACGCTGGCTCAGCGATCACCGGCCGGGCGGCGAACCGCCGGTCACCGCGGCCATCGTCGGGGCGATAAACGCCTCTCAGACGGCCGAAAACGCAGTCGCCGGGGACTTCACCTGGAGCCGGATCGCCGACGACGTGGCGCAAAACCAAGAACCGACGCCGGTCGCGTGGAGTTGGAATACCTGAGCCTACTCGTGGGTCGAGGCGGCGCCGTTGAAGCGTTCACCCCTGGTGAACGTCCCTTCACCCCGTCCTCGTCCAACCCCGGACTCGCGCTTCGTGGGTCACCGCGCGTGAGTTAGGTGTTTTCCTCGCGAGGTTCGACCCCATAGACTCCGATCACTCGCCCAAGCCAAGGAGGCCTCGTGTCGAAGTACCGCCTGCTCCTGTCCTCGCTCGCCGCCACGCTCCTGCTCGCTCCCGCGGCCCAAGCCGCTCCCGACGACGTCTGCGTGCGCCAAGCCAACGGCGTACCGGGGATGGCCGTCAAGCACCCCGAGTGGTGGAACGGGTCGCTGAGCGAGTCGCAGCGCAACGTGCGGTGGACGGGCGCCACCGCGAAAACCACGGGGTCCGGCGCGACGCCGGAACTAGCCGACAGTCGCATAATCTGGGATCGACCCTCGAACACGGTGTTCTTCGAGTTCACGGTCCACGCCGACCCCTCGATCGACCCGACCACGGATCTGTTGATGTTCGCGGTCTCCAATGCGGCCGGCGATGCCCCTGAGCTCTACATCCAGTTCCAGCCGCTGCGAGGGTGCTTTATCCCGCGCAACTGCACCGGGGCAGGCCGATCGATCAACAACATCGCGATCCGCTACGCATCCGCCACCGGCTCGGGTACCGGGCTCAACTGGAGTGCCCTGAGCCCCACCAACCCCAGCAGCGACTTCACGGTCCAACACCCGTGGGTCCACCTCGAAGAGGTCGACTCGGCCGCGGGCACCAGCTACGACTGGACGGTCAGCTTCGGCCTGGAGGTCCCCACGGCGTCGAACGGTCAGATCCGACCCAACCTGCGGACCTACGCCAATGCGGTGATGACCTACGTGGGAACGTCGCTCAGCGCGGTCGAGCTGCCGATCCTGTGCAACCCGCCCAACGAGGCCGCGATAAGCGACTGCCTGGTGTTCAGCTCGTCGAACAACGTGCCGCTCCCCGACGGCTTGCCCACCGACAACCTGTCCCTGTGGCCGGTCGTCACCTCGTCCGATCCCAACTCGTGCGAGGGCATCGAGCTGATGCGTCCGCTGGTCGGCTCGAGCTACAACGTCAACCCCGGCTCGGTGCCGGGCACCTCGATCCCCTACGAGATGCCCGGCCTGCAGATCCCCAATACCTCCGGGACCAGCTTTCGCGCCGGGTTCCTCAACAACACGTCCGATGCGCTCGCCGCGGGCTCCGTGACCGCACGGTTCCGCATCGCCAACTGGGGCCTCCAGTTTGCCGACTGGGACGAAGCCACGTGGAGCCAGATCGGCACGGCGACGCTGGACGACTCGGTCGCGCCCGGGGCCTACGCCGGGGCGACCGGCCAGGGCCGACTAGAGAGCAACGTGTGGGTACCGGCCAGCTCGGATCTCGCGCTCGAGAACAACCATCAGTGCTTGCACGTCCAGCTCGAGTCCAACACCCCGGGCGTGCGGTTCACGGTCGACAGCGTCTATCGCAACATGGACATCGTCAACGCCTCGGTCGCCCGCCGTCCGGCCGACATCGATCTGGGCAACCGTCGCCTACCCAAGGGGCACAAGAAGCACAAGGTCCACCTGCTGGTGCGCTCCAACCACATGCCCTCCCGAGATCAGTGCCTCAAGGCCAAGGGCAAGCGCTATGGGTGCGCCAAGGGCGGCTCGCTGGTACTGGCTCGCCGGGCGCTGTCCAAGAAGGAGAAGCGCTTCCTGACCCGCGGCGTGGAGTCGGGGCGCATCAAGCTCAGCGAGCAGCAACTGAGCAGCATGCTCAAGCAAAAGAAGCGCAAGGGCAAGAAGGCCGAGCAGCTGCCCTACTACGTAGTCTACGGCATGGTGGACACCGGCCAGCGCATCAACCTCCCCGGGGCGCCCGGCACCCGGGTGATGAACAACTTCTCCTCGTACGGCTACAGCATTCAGCACGAAGGGTACCCGGCCCAGGGCTGGGAGCACTACATGCACGGGGCCGCGCCTGTGGGCAAGAGCGGCAAGGTGTTCCAGATGAACATCCCGCCCAAGACGGTCGCGTCGGTGGCCAACACCGTGCGGGTTCTGAGCAAGGAGACCAAGGAGTGCAAGAAGCCCCCCAAGTCCACCTGGGCCGTGTACGGCCTCAAGAAGACCGAGGAGCTCGAGGCCGAGATCAAGACCGGAGTGGGCAAGGGCAAGGCGAGCAAGGTCGCCAGCGTCCGGGTCACCGATGGTCAGCTGGGCTGTGAGCCCCCGCCCTTGCGCCTGCCCTGCAAGGCCAAGGACTGCCGAGAGCACAGCCCGGTCGGCTACATCGAGGGCAGCCGCTACGTCGGAGACTGGACGGCCATCAGCCGCCGCGGCAAGGCGACCAAACGCAGCGTCCGAAAGCCGAGCAGCCGACGGCCCAGCTCCCGCCGAACCGGGGCCAAGACACCAAGCGGGAACAAACCCGCCCCGCGCAAACCAGCGAAGACCACCAAGCCCAAGCCTCGCACCAGCACCTCTAGCCGCCGCACGACCACCCGCTGAGCCGAGGTTCACCCGGGGATCCACCAGGTCGACGCATCCCGGGCGCGAACCGGCGTGGAGCCCTACGTGCACCCCGAGGGACCCCGCGCGCCCTCCCTGCGCCGCCTGTGGGTCAAGCGGCCGCTGCTGACCAACGGGAGCGCCGCGTCGGTCGAGGCCGTGTTGCGTGACGTCCGTCTGCAGACCGACGCGGTCCACGGGGGCCAGCGCGCCGACGGACAGGCACAGCCGCTCGCCCCCGAGCAACAGCGGGCACTCGCCGCGTTCCTCGACCTTTTGTGAGCCAGGCGTTGTGAGCCAGGCGTTGTGAGCCGAGCGCGGTGAGCCGAGCACGACCCGTTGCCCGAATCGACCACCGACGATCCGCTCAGGCCCCGTAGTACATGTACGCGACAAAGCCCACTGGAACGAACAGGCCGGCGGCCACGAACCACTTGCCCCGGCCCCAAAACCCGCGGCTCCCCTTGATCATCAGCAGGCCGGTGATCGCGAGCACGGCCAGGCCCACCGCGAACAGATCGGCCACCCAGGTCCACCACCCCTTGATGTTGTTGAGGTGCAAGACGTTGACCTCGTAGAGCACCGGGTGGGTGGTGATCCGCTTGACCGAGCCCCGACCGGTGACCGTGTCGACCACGACCTCCTCGCCCTCGCCAAAGAACACCCGCAGCTGGGTCCGGGTCTCCATGAAGCGGCCCTTGACCCGCTGAGGATCGAGGCCCACCTGGGCCACCACGTGGGCCTCCATCTCGTCGTAGCTGCCGGTGGGCAGGGGGCCGATGTCGATCTCGACCGTCTCGAAGGAGTAGTTGGGGTTCCAGTCGTCGATGTGGTTGACGGCGACACCCGACAGCGCATACGCAAGGGTCAGCGCGGTGACGGTGTAGCCGATGTCGCGGTGGAGTATGCGGACGAGCTTTCGCCACTTCATGAGGACGGCGCGAAACCATAGCACTGCGACGGGCCTGCGGCGGTGACAACGCAGCAGGGCCCGGATTTCGATGCAACTGTGGCCCTACGCCCGGGCGACCACCCGAAGATCATACCCGCCATCACCGGATGGGATGAACGCATGCAGGATCCAACGGGCTCGACCATGCATCCATTGGAGGCACGATGGACCCCATGATCGCTTATCGCTTGGTTGTTGCTCTTGCCATTGGAACAGCGTTCTTCGCCGCCTGTAGCGAGGATCCCATCCCGCCGGCCGAGACTCCCACCACCACCGAGGGCCCGGGAACGTCCACCGGTGCGCCAGTGACCTCGGGGCCGGCCAGCACCACGCTCGACGATCCGACGCGAGGAGAGCCCGACGGCACGACCATGCCCGATGACGGCGATGACGGCGATGACGGCGATGACGGCGATGGATCCACCGGCAGCGGGATCAAGCTCGACGTGGGCGGCGGCCAAGACAGCCACGACATCGAGCTCACCGGCCGCGTGCTGGCCCCCAACGCAGAGATCCCAATCGCAAGCGCGCTGGTCTACCTGACCACCCAGCCCCCCGCGGGGATCCCCGATGGAGTCTACTGCGACGAGTGCGAGACGCTGGGGCCCCAGGAGTTCTTCACCACCACCGAGCCCGACGGCACCTTCCAGCTCATCGCCAGCAGCAATGCGATCGGGCAAGACGACACGTTCCTGGTGATCAAGAAGGGCCAGTTCTTGCGGGTGTCCCCGATCACCGTGAGCAAGGGTGAGCAGGCTGTCGCCGAGCTGATGACCCAGCTGCCCGGCGTCCACGACCCCGCCTCCGGCCGATGGATCCCACGGATCGCCGTCTACGAGACCTGGCCCGACGAGGTCTTCAACGTGCTGGCCAAGTTCGGCCTGGCCCAGGTCTCCCCGGTGGGGACGCTGATCCCCGGGACCGAGCAGTTCACGCTGTTGCCTGACAACTCGGGCGCGCTAATGGACGACCTGACGCAGATGAGCCAGTACCACATCATCTTCCTGCCCTGCGCGACCTCGGTGTTCTGGCCGCAGGCGCCTTTGGTGTCGTCGCAGCGGATCCAAAACATCCGCGATTATGTAGCGGCGGGGGGGCGGTGGTATGCGACCGACCACTCCAACGAGTACATCAAGGATCCCTTCCCGTCGTACCTCGATCTGCACAGTCCCGGGATGCCCGATATCCAGCCGGCCTACACCGTCTCGGGGACGGTGGTCGACGAAGGGCTGTTGGTGTGGCTCGACGCGCTACCGCCCGCGCTGGCCGACATCGGCGGCGGCAACCCCACCCTCGGCTCGCTGCCGTTCGTGGAGCTGAGGGACAACTACTCGGGGATCGATGCCGTACACGAGGTCTTGGTGCCCGACGGTGAGGGCATGAACGTCAACGTGGGACCCCACACCTGGGTCTCGGGCCCTTGCACCAGTTGCGCTGATCCGCTCGTAGAGCGACCGATGGCGATCACCGGGCAATATGGTTGCGGGCGCATGATGTACAGTACCTTCGAGACCTCGAGCGCACCCCACCAGGGGCTCAACCCGCAGGAATTGCTGCTGCTGTACATGATCTTGGAGATCGGGACCTGTCAGGACGACCTGGTGCCGCCACCCCAGGGTTGAGGCCGGGGTTGAGACCAGACGAGCACGAAGGCCCGACACCAAGACAGGAGCACTGAGCACGATGTCGTCGACTGACCAGCCGATCCCGCCCGAGCGCGAGGCGCTCCATGCCGAGCTGAAGGCACGGTTCGAGCGGGCGCGCCGCGACCCCGCAGCTCGGGCGGCCTATGAGGAGTTCTTCGTGCGACACCAGGAGGTCTTCATCGGATCGCTGGCCGCGCCCGGCGATCCGCTCGAGGTGACATGGCCCGAGTTCAAGCAAGGGGCACGCACCATGCACTGGCTCGATGACAAGCTGAGCGCGCTGGATCTCGACTGGGTCGACGGGTGGGTCGACTCGGCACTGATCAACGGTAAGCACGGGATGGTCTCGTTCTGGCTCGCGCACCCCTCGATGCGGCGGCTCCGGGAGGTGTGGGTACAAAACCTCCGCGACGGAGAGCTCGCCCAGCTCCCAGTCTGCCCCGGGCTACGGGCGCTGCGGCTGTTCGGCTTTGGGGGAGACAAGGCGCCGGCCCACACTCACGACCTCGGCCAGGCTCTGCCGGCGCTGGTGGATCTTTATCTCGACCGGACCCTGGTTGTCGACGCACCGCTCGCGGCCCTCGAGCGTCTCCATGTCGTCTACCCAACGCCCGATCACGCGGCCTCGATGTGCACCGTGGAGTGGGTCGCGCTCGAAGAGCTCGAGCTTTCCGGCGAAGGCCTCGACACCCCCGGACTGCTCCGGATGGTGCTGGCGGAGCTGCGAGCGCCCCGGCTGCGCAAGCTCTTGCTCGGCATGCTCGACATGAGCGCCGCCCTGGAAGTGCTCATCGACTCGCCGTTGCTGACGCGACTGAAGCGACTGCAGATCCGGCGGGATCCTTTGCCCGAGCGCGCGGTCGATCTCGTGCTGAGCCATCGGGACGCGTTCGAACACCTTGAAGGGATCGAGCTGTGCTATTCGCCCGTCGAGGGCTTCGAGAGCCTTCAAACGCAGCTGCCCGTAGAGATCGTAGGCCCGGGGGCCGATACCCCCGAAAAGACCCAGTTCCGCTGCACGAACTGCGGAACCGTGCGCGCGTTCCGGTATATGAAGCACCGGTTACGACTATCCAGACGCCGTGGAGACTCGGTGCCGGCCTGCAAGCGCTGCGGCCAAATGGACTACTACGTGCAGGTCGGCTCCACTACGGAGTTCTATGCGTTCTGGAACCGAGACAACGTCTGCCGAGTGGGGGAGCACGTGGCCGAAGGAGTGGTCGAGTACACGCTAGTGCGAGACCCGCCCGTCGAACCGTCGAATGCGGAGCTCTCGATGACGGCGCTGAAGATTAGGGCGTGCCCGGACCATGCGGAGCAGCTGCGCGAGGGGTGGCTGGGGTTCGTGCTGCGCGATTGATGGCGTCCACGCCGAGCCGGCGCAACGGGCAAGGCCAGACCGTGCGCGACCACAACGGGTTGGGACGGGCTGGGACGAGGTCCGAGCACTCTCGATCGGGTATGCCAGCTGACGCCCGGTTCCACGCCCAAAGCACGAACTGTAGTCGAAGTATCATCGCGCCGTCGCCGGCCGCCGATCGACCCCCGGCAAAGCGGCTGCTCACCGTGCGATCGTAGATCCGGCCCTGAATTCGTGCGACCGTCGATCCGATGACTATCGAGCCCGAGGGGGATGCCATAGCGGCCCGACTCGGGTCCGAGGCATCCAGCCCCTCGGGCCTCTGGGAATCACACTCCCCGTCCAGCCTCGAGCTCCTCACCCGCTACGCCACATCGGTCGGGTCTGCCTCGGTCGAGAAGCGATCGGACGATCCCATGGTGCTCACGCGCATGGGTCGATACCTGATCCTCCGCAAGCTCGGCGAAGGTGGCATGGGCGTGGTGCTGGCTGCCTACGACGAACAGCTCGATCGCCGGGTTGCAATCAAGGTGCTCTTCGACGAGCGCAACGACCGATCCCACCGCGCGCTTCGATCGCGCCTGGTCCGCGAGGCGCAAGCACTGGCCCGCCTGTCTCATCCCAACGTGGTCTCCGTATTCGAGGTGGGCGAGGACTCCGGCCGCGTGTACATGGCGATGGAGCTGGTGTCCGGGCAGAGCTTGCGGCAGCAGGCCCACCTGGCGCGCAAAGAGCAAGGCTGGCGCGGGGTACTGGAGCTTTATCGGCAGGCGGGACAGGGGCTGTGTGCCGCCCACGACGCGGGGCTGCTGCACCGCGACTTCAAGCCCCAAAACGCGATCGTCGACGAGCAGGGCAGAGTACGAGTGCTCGACTTCGGCCTGGCCCGCACCTTCGACACGGAGGATCCCACCCACCCGCAAAGCGAGCACGACCCGTCGACCGCCGGCAGCCAGAGCCGGGCGCAGACCCGGGTCAACCCGACGCTGACCGGGATGATCGCCGGGACGCCGCCGTACATGTCCCCCGAGCAGCACACGGGCGAGCCTCTGGATGCTCGCAGCGATCAGTTCTCGTTTTGTGTGGCCCTTTACGAGGGGCTCTATGGTCAGCGCCCCTACCGGGGCCACTCGGTCGTCCAGTTGGCGACCAAGGCCTTCCAGGGGATCCCCGATCCCCTGGAGCAGGAGGTCGCCCTGCCCGGCTGGCTGCGCAAGGTAGTGCTCCGCGGGCTGAGCCCGCACCCAGACGACCGGTGGCCCTCGATGCACACCCTGCTCGAGCAGCTCGAGCGCCGCGACCATCGCTCGCGGTCATGGATCGCGCTGTCGGGGGCGGTGGCGTTGACCTCGGTGCTCACCTACGCGGGCGTCGCTCGCTCTTCGACCCCGTGCACGAGCGCCGACGAACGGATCGAGGAGGTCTGGAACGACGAGCAGCGCGACCGGCTGTGGGAGGTGCTCGGCGCCGCCGAGCATCCGGGGGCGGCGCAGACCTGGTCCCATGTGGAGGCCACGCTCGACGCCTATGCCACCCGCTGGACCACCATGGTGACCGATTCCTGTGTGGCCCACGAGCAGGGCGAGCGATCGGACGAGCTGTACGACCAGCAGGTGGTCTGCCTGGACCAGCGGCGACATGCGATCGAGCAGGTGATCGACGTGCTCCACTCCGATCCGGCCTCGGCTGCCGAACATGCGGTGCCGATGGTGATGCGCCTGCCCATACTCGCCGACTGTGCCGACATCGAGGCGCTCGATGCCCGGGTGGAGCCTCCCCGCGATCCCGCCGACCGGGCGCAGGTCGCCTCGCTGCGGCGTCAGCTCTCGCGGGTGCGGGCACTCGAGCAAAGCGAGCGCTTCGACGAAGCCGAGGTCCTCACCCAGGAGGTGCTCGCGCAGGCCCGCGAGCTCGACTATCCGCCGCTGCTGGCCGAGACCCTGGCGTGGGTGGGCAGCCTCGCCGAACACCAGGGCCACTACAAGCAGGCCGACAAGGCCCTCACTGACGCGCTATGGACGGCGCTCAGCTGCGGGCACGACGAGACGGCGGTCAATGCCGCTCGTATGCTGATCTATCTGCAGGCGGCGCGCTATGGCGACCACGAGCGCGCGGCCCAGTGGGGACGGCTGGCCCAGTCCCTCATCACGCGCAGCCCGATCGGCCCGCGCGTGCGCGCGGCCTACGACTCGGCGATGGGCTCGCTGGCCCACGAGCGAGGCGACTACGAGGAGGCCAAGGCGCGCTCCGAGTCGGCGCTACAGATCTATCGGGAGATCCACCCCGAGGATCACCCGGACACCGCCAGCGTGATCGGCAACATCGGGCACGAGCTGGAGTACCTCGGCGACTATGAGGGGGCCCTGGCGCTCTACGAAGAGGCCCTGCGGATGAAAGAGCGGCTGCTCGGGCCCGACAGCGAGGCGGTCGCCTATAAATTACTGGGGATCGGCTATCTGGCCCTGTCTCGCCAGGATTTCGACGACGCCGAGCGCTGGCTGGAGCGATCGCGGGAGGCCTTCGATCGCCTCGCCGGCCCTCGACACCCGCAGATGCCCTATGTCGAGAAGGGATTTGCCCGGGTCGCCGAGGGTCGAGGCGACGGGGAAAGCGTCCGGAGACACCTGCGACAGGCGCTCGACCTCACCCTCGCGCAGCACGGCGAGCAGCACGTGCTGGTGACCGACCTCGAGTCGCAGCTCGCCGATCAAGATCTACTCGACGGACGGTTTGCCGAGGCCAAGGAGCGGCTCGAGCGGGTGGTCCACGCCTACGAAGGGACCGCGGCTCCCGGCTACGTCTACCACGCGTTCGCCTGGCTCCGGATCGGCCGGATCGAGCGGATCGCCGAGCGCCACGAGGCCGCCGAGGTCGCCTTTGCCCGGGCTCGGGAGATCGCGCTCGAGGCGAAGACTCCGATCCCCGAGCTGGTCACGGAGCTCGAGGTGCGTCGGGCCCAGCTGGCCCGCATGCAGGGGGATCGGCCGCGCGCTCGGGAGTTACTCGATGCGGCCGCCCAATGGGCGCAGCGGGCCGACCCGAGCCTGCAGCCGGACCTCGAGCGCGGGCTCGCGGTCGAGCACGCCCATCTCGCCCTGCTGGAGGGTCGACCGCAACAAGCGATCGAGCACGTGGCTCCCTGGCTCGAAGCGGGCGAGCACTCGGGATACCCGGAGGATCGAGCCGCCACTCGTTTCTTGGTCGCGCAGGCCAAGGAAGAGCGCGACGGGATGACCGCGGAGGTCCGCGCCCTGGTCGACGCTGCGATCGACGAGCTACGCGAGGCGCATATGCCCGGTCAGGCCCAGCGGCTACAGGCGTGGATCGATGAGCGCCAAGCGGCGGGGCCAGCAAGCGCTCGGGCCACGCTCAGGAGATGACGGCCCCGCGCCCCTCGAGCATGATGACGACCATCGGCTCGGTGATCGACTCGGGGTCGAACTCCTTGCCGGCGTCTTGGGCCATGTGGGCCTCGAACTTGCGGGTGTCTTCGAGGCTCAGCGTGCGCACGCTGACCGTCCCTTCGGCGACGGCGCGCTTGCCCTTGGCCGAGGGCGGAAACACCATGTCGCCGTCGCGGACCTTGAAGCGCATCTTCATGCCGGGGCGATCGCCGGCCATCTCGAACCAGCAGCCTCGCTTGGTGCATACGTCGGTCACCATGCCCTCGACCCGTACGACCTTGCCGTTGTAGGCGTCTGGGGCGTCCATGACCTCGGCGATGGTGACCTGCGGCTCACCCACGAGCGCGGCACCATAGACCGTGCCCTCGGTCGTGGCCGGCTTGTCCTTCGACGCGACCGCCGATGCAGCGACCGCCTCGCCCGGCTTGGCGTCCGAATGAACCGCCGCAGAGGGGGGCGGCTCCTTGGAGACCGTGGCCTTGGACTGGTCACAGCCCGACGCGACCAATAGAGCACCACCAAGAGCACTACCCACGAGGATCCGTTGCCGACGACGCATGCCGACATCGCTTGTAGCCGACCGGGCGGGGCAACGCCAATGACCCTGCTCAATCCTCCTCAACCCTCCTCAATCCTGCTCAATCCTCCTCATTCGGCATGTCGTATTCCTCGTGCCGCATCCCTGTTGTGTGGCCACCGCCGCGTACGCGCGCTTCGAACGCGATGGGTCGAGGCCGACCCGCGTTGGATCTAGCGCCGCCCGCGCCATTGGCAATCGGGCGGCGAGCGTCCGGGTCACTCGAGCTCGCCGCCGAAGCGCTCGATCGCCAGATCGACAAACCGTCGCACCCGAGGCGCGAGGAAGCGCTGGGGCGGGTACACCACGTGCACGCCGCCAACATCCACCGTCCACGGGTCGAGCACGGTCTGCAGCCGGCCGGCCTCGAGCTCGGGCGTGCAGGCGAACGCGGGCAGGTTGGCGATCCCCAGCCCGGCCTGCGCCACCTGACGCGCCATGGGGAGCGAGTCGACCTGGATCCGACCGGTGACCGCGATCGTCTGGACACGACCGTCGGCTCCGCGAAATGGCCAGCGGCTCGGGCCTCGGTGAGGCGACAGCTCGATGCAGTCGTGCTCGGCGAGCGCGGTGGGATCGGCGGGTATGCCCCGCTGCTCGAGGTACTCGGGCGCCGCACAGCAAAGCAGCCGCGCCGGTCCCAGGCGCCGCACGATGAGGCTCGAGTCTTCGAGGCGACCCACTCGAAACGCGAGATCGAAGCCCTCGTCGATGAGATCGATGTAGCGGTTGGTGAGCGTGACCTCGAGGCGTACTTGCGGGTACTGAGCCAAGAACTCCGCGCTGAGCCCGGGCAAGAACGCCTCCCCGAAGGTCGGATCGGCCGTGACCCGCAAGGTGCCGCGGGGTTCATCATCGGCCACCGCCGTGGCTGCCCGGTTGGCCTCGGCGGCCAGCCGGGCCACCTCGCGACATCGCACCGCGTAGACTCGCCCCACGTCGGTCAGCCGCAGCCGCCGGGTGGTGCGCTGGGCCAGCTGCACCCCGAGCGCGGTCTCGAGCTCGGACAGGCGGCGGCTGACCGTCTGCTTGGGGATCCCCAGCCTCTGGGCCGCGCCGGTGAGACTGCCCGCCTCGGCCAGCTCGGCAAACAGCCGCATGTCGTCGATCCGCACTCCGCTTGCCACGATTGTCCTGCCCATCGGACGATTGGCCCCACGATGGCGGCTTTGCCCAGTGATTGTCCAAATTTTAGCGGGAATGGCGGGTGGCTCCCACCGGCGGCAACCGCGCAGAGTCTCGCGCAGATGTTCAGGCTAGCTCGAGCGAGCCGTCGGGAGCCACGAGACGGATCGCCGAGCAATCTCGGCGGCCACCAAAAAGACACTCGCCACGACATACGACCCGCTTCGAACACACGTGCGTTGCCGTGGGGCACTGCCCTGCTGGCCCAAGGGCTCGTGGCATGCGTCGGCCTTCCACCGGCCCCACCGGTGGCCTCTATTTCAGCAACGGGTGGGTCCTCTACCGATACCGGTCTCACCAGCGATGCTTCGGGGCTAGACGACAGCACCACCTCGGAGACCAATGCCACATCAGGGGAGACCACCACGACAACGACGGGGCCCTCTGCAGACTGGCCCGACGAGCCGTATCGATTCCGTAAGCCGATCCGCATCCACCCTGGGGTCAATCTGAGCGAGTTCCCCGTCGGGATCCTACTAGCGGAGGACGACGATCTAGTCCAAGAGGCCCGGCCGGACGGTAGTGATCTGGCAATTATGGGCGAAGACGGGATCACTCCGATCCCCTACGAACTCGAAAACTATGACGGCACAAATGGTAGCCTGACATTGTGGACGCTGCCCCGCCCTCTGTCGGCGAACCGAGAGACCTGGATCTATCTCTACTACGGATATGATCTGGATGGTCGAGAAGTGCCCCCCCCAGCGCTCGACAGGGCCGAAACTTGGCCCGCTCGCTTCGAGGCCGTCTGGCATATGCGCGTCGATGGACTGGAGCTCCTCGACAGCACGGCGGCGAGCCACTCGGCTGTAGCTTCTGGGATGACCCAGAGTGCGAGCAACCAACCCGGAATCGCCGGCCCTTCCGCCGATTTCGACGGAATCGACGATTTCTATGAGGCTGACGATCCCACCGATGGCTCGCTCGATGCCGGCACGGACTCGTTCACGGTGAGCTTCTGGGTTCTAATGACCATGAACGTCGGTCAATTCGATACCCCGCTCTATAAAGGGGCCTCCCAAAGCAATGATCCAGGCTATGGCTTCTTCTTTCGTACGGAAGTAGATCCTCCCGATTGGATTGGCTGTGTGACCGAACCCTCTGCCTTGTCACACCACTTGACTTTCGGGCCCACCAGAAAACTGCTCGGCATCGACTGGCACTACGTGGTGCTGACCATCGACCGGGATGAAGGGATGATTCGTAGCTATCTCGATGGCAGCCTGAGCGAAGCAGAGCCGTTACGCCTTGGCGCGATCGATGGCGACCAAGACCTGGTCTTCAGCCACCCCCTCAACCCATTCCGCGGTCGCTTGGACGAGGTACGCATCCAGCGAGCCGCGGTCGATGCAGCCTGGGTGCAGGCCGAGTGGACCAACATCAACGACCCCGAGCAGTTCTTCACCGTCGAACCCAGCCAGGCCCGGCCCTGAGTAGGCACGACAGCGAAAGCAACGACCACGTACGTGACCGTCACCCCAAAGGACATCCCAGCCTCTGGACCGCGTAGGTCCGGCTGCCCGCGGTTTCGCCTGCCCACCCCGACCACCAGCCCCATCCTGCGAAACTTGCCGCCCCTCGTACGTTGCCGGCAGATCTGGCAATCGCCCCGCAAGCATAAACCCATGAATTTATAATCATTAGGATTCGGCACGCCGAGTGCATGGAGTTCTAAGCAACACCAACCGACCGCATCGACCCCCCTTCTGGAGAACCGACCATGCATTCGATCCGCACACTGACCCTGGCCATCGCGTTCGTCTTGCCCGCCGCAGGCTGTGATCTCGAGAGCGCGTCGCTGTTCGAGCGCAGCGCCGAGGCCGAGCAAGACCGCGCCGAGGCACCCGAGCATCGAGGCCCCCACCATCCGCCGCCGCCGGTGATGCTGATGCACTTGGCGATGGAGACAGGCGAGCTCCACGACGACCCGACGATGGCCGAGGCGCTCGCCGTGATGGAAGCCAGCCATACCGAAGCGCGGACCGCCCAGGATGCTCTGCGCACGAGCTTGGCGACCGCGGCGGCCGAGGGCACGGTGTCGACCGAGGCGGTCACGACCGAGCTGGCTGCGGTCGAGGCTGCGGCCCAAGCCGAGGCGAAGGCGTTGACCGCCGCTCTGGACCAGGCCCACGCCCTGCTCGACGCGGAGCTCCGCGAGGAGGTGATCGAGCTCCTGCTCGACGGACCTCCACCGCCCGATGAAGCCTCCGCTCCCGGCGGACCTCCTCCGCCCGACGGAGCCAAGGGCCACCGACCTCCGCCGGGTGCTTCGTCGGACGAGGCCCGCCCCCCCGCCGACGAGCATCGACCCCGAGGACCCATGGGCCACCTGCTCGGCGAGCTCGAGCTCGACGACAGCCAACGCGAGGCCCTGCGCGCGAGCCTCGGTGAGCCCACGCCGCCCGAGCGCCCCCAGATGCCCGACCTCGAGTCGTTCGTCGACGATGACTTCGAGGCGGAGGCGCTTGGCCTGGTCGACCTGCACGTGGCGCACTCGACCGAGCGGACCACTCGACACGTGGAGCTGCTATCGGCGCTGGTCCCCTTGCTGCGCGAAGACCAGCTCGCCACGCTGGTAGAGCGACTGAACGAAGGGCCACCCGAGCCTCCTGCCCGTGCTCGCGCGTGAGCCAGGATCGTGGCTGTGGCATCCTCGCCGCGTGGACCGAGCCCCGATGGATCTCTCGACACGGACGCTCATAGGGCCTCCCGGTCGAGTGGCTCGTTGGGGCTTCTTCGTGGTGGCCGGGGTGCTGGGAACCGCCTTGCTCGTGTCGTCGATCACCAGCTATGTGGGTGCTCGCGCCCTGCTCAAGACGGTGATCCAGGCCCAAGCGGACGCGCTCGGTCGCCGCGTGGACCGGCTGATGAGGGAGCGCCACGGCCAGGTCCCCATGGAGGACCTCGAGTCGTTCTTGAGCGACCATGCCGAGGATGGGCTCCGTCATGTGGCGATCTTCGACGCACAAGGCCTGTTGATCGTGGAAGCGGGCTCAGCCGAAGGGATCGACATGCTGCGACCGGGAGAGCTCCGCGTGGTGGGAGACCACGTCCAGGCCGGGTTCGGCCCTCCCTCGGCGTACGACGACGAGGGCCAAGGCGCTCCGGACCAGCGAGGTGGATTTCCCGTCCTCGGTCCCCCGGGCAAGGCCGGTCCCCCGGGCAAGGCCGGTCCCCCGGGCAAGGCCGGTCCCCCGGGCAAGGCCGGTCCCCCGGACAAGGCGGGGCCGTTTGGCAAGGCCGGCCCTCCCCGCAAAGCCGGTGCGTTCGGCCCCTTCGGCCCTCCTCCGCCCCGCTTCGCACCTCCGGGGCCGCCCATCGTGGTGATGGAGCTAATCCCCGAGGCCGCCCTGGCCCTGCAAGCTCGTACCGTCCGCGATCTGTTCGTGGGCGTGACGGTCGCTATTGCGTTGATGCTGGCCGCGGTCGTCTTCTGGCGGCTGTCGCGACGCGCCCAGGCGGTGGAGGAGCACCTCCAAAGGCAGCGCCACCTGGCCGCGCTAGGCGAGATGTCGGCGGTGCTCGCTCACGAGATCCGCAACCCCCTGGCCGCGCTCAAGGGGCACGCGCAGCTGTTGGCCGAGCGAGTGCAGGGCGACGCGGCGCTGGAGCGCAAGACGGCGCGGATCGTGGATGCCTCGCAGCGACTGGAGACGCTGACCCACAGCCTGCTGGACTTTGCGCGGATCGGTACGGTCAAGCGCGCGCCGGTCGACCTGTCGGCACTGCTGCGCCGGTGCGCCGAGACCTGCCCGAACGCGGTGGAGATCGACGACACCGGCAGTCCGGCCACCTGGGCGCTGGACGAGACCCGGATCGAGCAGGTGCTCGGCAACCTGCTCGACAACGCCGCGCAGGCGGCCCCGGGCTCGCCCATCGAGCTGCGGGTCTACTCGCAGGATGGCCCGCTGGTGCTCGAGATCCGCGACCAGGGCCCCGGCATCCCGGTCGAAGAGCGCGAGCAGATCTTCGAGCCCTTTCATACCAAGCGCACGCGAGGCACCGGGCTGGGCCTGGCCGTCACCCGAAGGATCGTGGAGCTCCACGGGGGCACGGTGACGGTGCTCGACGCCCCGAGGGGCGGAGCGTGCTTTCGCGTGACCCTACCGGCGCCACCTGACGAGTAAGGGTCGATGAACCGTAGTCAACGAGCCGATGACGCCCGTTCATCGATCGGATGGCCTCCATGGTAGAACCTGGACCGATGGCGAACGTGCTGGTCGTCGACGACGAGGAAGCACTGCGTAGCTTCCTGGCCGAAGCTCTGCTCGACGAAGGGCACCAGGTGCAGGAGGCAGGCGATGGCGAGGCGGCGCTGCAGGCCCTGGCCAAGCAGAGCTTCGAGGTGGTGCTCACCGATCTCAAGATGCCCCGCATGGGCGGCATGGAGCTGCTTCGGCGCCTGCGCCAGGATCAGCCCGAGGTGGAGGTCATCGTGATCACCGCCCACGGTACGGTCGACAACTCGCTGGAGGCGATGAAGCTGGGGGCGTTCGACTACCTGCAAAAGCCGCTGTCGAGCCCTACCGAGCTGCGGCTGTTGGTGGCACGAGCCGCCGAGCGCTACCGCCTGCGCAGCCTGGCCGAGGTAGCGCGGCGCGAAGGGAGCCCGCAGCTGTCGTACGGGGCGGCGGCCATGGCCGCGGTGGAGTCGGCGCTGCGCAAGGTGGCGCCCACCGAGGCCACGGTGCTGCTGCTGGGAGAGAGCGGAACGGGCAAGGAGGTCGCGGCTCGGGCCGTACACGCGTGGAGCCGCCGGGTAGAGGGACCCTTCGTGGCGATCAACTGCGCGGCGCTGTCGGAAAACCTGCTGGAGAGCGAGCTGTTCGGGCACGAGAAGGGGGCGTTCACCGGAGCCACCGCGCGTCGTCGCGGGCGGATCGAGCTGGCCCAGCGGGGCACCTTCTTCCTCGACGAGGTGGGCGAGCTGGCCCCACTGCTCCAGGCCAAGCTGCTGCGGGTGCTGCAAGAGCGCTGCTTCGAACGGGTGGGCGGCGCCCAGACGGTCCGCGCCGACGTACGCTGGGTGGCGGCGACCAACCGCGATCTGGCCGCGATGGTGCAGGCCGGAGAGTTTCGCGAGGATCTCTACCATCGCCTGGCGGTGTTCCCGGTCAAGCTACCGCCGCTGCGCGAGCGCACCGAAGACATCCCGCCGCTGGCCGAGGTGCTGCTGCACCGGGTCGCGGCCAGCCTGGGACGCCCTCGCCTGCGCCTCCACCCCGACGCGCTCGCGGTGCTCACGGCCTTGTCGTGGCCCGGCAATGTGCGCGAGCTGGCCAATACCCTCGAGCGCGCGGCGATCCTGGCCGAAGGAGAGCAGATCGCGCCCGAGAACCTGGTGATGCCCGGGATGCCGGTGACCTCGATGCCCGCCCCGAAGACCCCGCCCGCATCCACATCCACACCAATGACCGCATCCGAACCCATGCGAACGCTGGCCGAGATCGAACGAGAGGCCATCGAGCAAGC
Organism: Myxococcota bacterium; assembly: GCA_039194325.1. Lineage (GTDB taxonomy): Bacteria > Myxococcota_A > Polyangia > Nannocystales > Nannocystaceae > Paraliomyxa. Next base: position 2,957 of record JBCCWC010000077.1, on the reverse strand, counting down.
CCTGGCGAGGTGCGAAGGCAACCGCCGGCGAGCCGCGGAGCAGCTGGGGATCGGGGTGAGGACGCTGTACGACAAGCTCAAGCGCTATGGGCTAAAATGAGTCGGTGGTTCCACATGATCGCTTGCGCTTGCTCTTGGCGACGACCGTGATGACATCCGCGGTCACCCTGACGGCCGCCCCCCGCCCCGCCGACGCGTGCCCACCCGACCCCTGCTACGAGTCCAACCGCTTCACCCACTTCGAGGTGGTCAGCACGATCGTCGCGCCCGACGGCGTGCTGCGGATCGACGCCCGACAAAACGGCTACCCCTCCGCCTCCCCACAAGAGGCGCTGGCCTTCGTCCAGGTCTTCGTCATCGGCGACGGGATGCTGGCCGAGGGCGCGCTGGAATACCAGCCCGAGACCCGAGCGTTCGTGTGGCGCCCCGCGACCCCGCTGACGCCCAACGGCACCTACGGCATCGTCGTGGTCGTCGACAACGACGAGCTGGCCCAGTCTCTGGACGAAGAGTGGATCGTCGAGGAGTCCTGGTGCGGGGAAGACATCGAGAACGAGGCCACCGTCCACGTGAGCGGCTCGATGCTCCCCGAGCTGGCGATCCCCGATCCCGACTTCGAGTCGTCCCACCACGTCGAGCCGATCGAGCGCCTGAGCACCCTGGTCTGCTGTGACGGAGCCTACCCGACCGAACTGGCGACCTCGTGCATCGATGACCCCATCGAGATCTCGTGGGGGACGGGCCACTGCGCTTCGCGCCAAGGGCGCGGCACCGTCCGAGCCGTCGAGAGCTTCAAGGACGACGTCTTCCCCGTCCATGTCGCGGGGGATCTGGCACTGACGCTCCGCCAGACCGACGGGAGCTGGATCGGCCGATCCGCCCCGGGCCAGCTGGCCGCGTCGATCGAACACAACGAGCCCTTCTGTGCGCGCCTCGAGGTGGTGAGCCTGGCCACCGGCGAGCAGAGGACCGGGCCCGAGCACTGCTATGGCGACGATCTCGTCGACCAGCTGAGCTTCCACGACATCGATCCCAGCGAAGGGCTGGCCGCCTGCCAAACACAGGCCTACATCTGTGAGATCGAGCAGAACACCTGGGATCCCGACAATTGCGAGCCCTGGACCGCTCCTCCGGGTGAAGACGACACCGGGACCGCGGGCAGCACCAACGGCGACCCCGACGGCAACGACGACCCCAACGACCCCGCCGGCACCAGTAACGGCGACAACGCGACCGGAGGCGTCGACACCACCCCCCAAGACGGCGACGACGGCCTCATCGACCCCGCCGGCTGCGCGTGCCGGACCCGCGGCGACGACTCGACGCCGACGGGCTCTTGGCTGCTCGTCGCGGGGCTTTGGTGGCTTCGGCGTCGACGACCGGCCATGCCCGCTCATCGTCCTTGAACCAGGCAACGCAAAAGTCCACGAACACCCGCACCTTGGGCGACAAGAAGCGGGTGCTCGGATAGACCAGGTGAAACGACGAGCGGCCCAGGCAGTAGTCGGGCAGCACCGGCATCAGCCGACCCTGAGCAACGGCTTCGGGCGTCAGCGTATCGGGCAACATGCCGACCCCCGCCCCAGCCACCACCGCGGCCCGCACGAAGCCGAAATCCTGAGCCGAGATCACCCCGCGGATCGTCAGCTCGTGCTCGTCGTCGGGCCCCTCGAGGCGCCACCGCACCTCGCCTCGGCGACCGCGAAAGATCACGCAATCGTGCTCGAGCAATTGCGACGGGCTCTTGGGCTGGCCCCGCCGAGCGAGATAGTCGGGGCTGGCGTAGAGGTGCCACGAGACATCCCCCACGGTGCGCGCGATGAGTGACGAGTCCTCGAGCTTGCCCGCCCGCAGGGCCACGTCGAACCCCTCGGCCACCAGGTCGACCCGCCGCTGGGTCAGCTCGACCTCCAGCTCGATCTCCGCGTAGCGTGCACTAAACTCGGCCACGAGCTGACCTAGACCCTCGTTGAAATCGGTCGGCGCGGTGACCTTGAGGTGACCCCGCGGCTGCCCTTGCAGCTCGGAGACCGAGCGCGCCGCCTCGGCCAGCTGGTCCATCGCCCCGGTCACCAGCGCGTGATAGCGGATGCCCACCTCGGTCAGTCGCTGACGCCGGGTGGTGCGCTCGAGCAGGCGCGCGCCAAGCCGCTCTTCCAACCGCGACACGCGGCGGCTGACGTTGGACTTGGCCAGCCCCAGGCGCTCGGCCGCCGCCGTGAAGCTACCCGTGTCGACCACCGCGAGGAAAGCGGTGACATCCTGGAGATCGGGAGGCTCTTCCATCATCATCGTTATTGTTGCGCATGATAGAACAACGAGTTCCCCAACAGTCGCCTACCGCGCACAGGCACCCGGGCGCATGCTGGATCTCGTTCACGGAGGCTCATCATGCCTGACACGATCCGCTCCAAGTTTCCCGCCGCGGCCCGCATCCTGCTGGGACTCATCTTCTTCGTCTTCGGCCTCAACGGTTTCTTGCAGTTCATGCCGATGCCCGCGCTGCCCGAGCCGGCCGGCGCATTCATGGGCGGCCTGGCCGCCACCGGCTACATGCTGCCGCTCATCAAGGGTACCGAGGTGGTGGCGGGGCTGATGCTGCTCAGCGGGCGCTTCGTGCCGCTGGCGCTGACCCTGCTGGCCCCGATCATCGTCAACATCGCGTTCTTCCACGGGGTGCTGGATCCGAACCCAGTGATGGTCCTGGCCCTGCTAGCGCTCGAGCTCTACCTGGCGTGGTCCTACCGCGAGGCCTTCGAGGGAGTGCTGCAGGCCAAGGCCCGACCGACCCCCGCTCGCGCGTCGTCGTCCGGTGCGATCCGCCCAGCCACCGCCTCAGCCCGCTAAACCCGCGGACCAACCGCAACCACCACACAACGCCGACGGTCGACCCGGGGGCGACCCGCGGCGTCGGTCGGTCACCGGCGCCGCGCGGCGCGGCGCCACCCCGGGAAGGG
>JBCCWC010000076.1:0-56785 GCA_039194325.1 Myxococcota bacterium | reverse complement strand
GCTGGCCTCCGACGGCAACGAGGTGTGGGACAACGAGATCCGCGGCAACGACAGCGGGGGCGTGATGGTCATCGCGTACGTCGACGACCTGTTCTCCCCGCCCGAAGATCCGCGGTTCGACATCTACGCCGAGGGCAACTGGATCCACGACAACATGCTCGAGGACAACGGCCAAGATCCCGACGAGCTGGTCCTGCTGCTGGGGGGGCTGACGATGGGTCCCACCCCCGACCTCATCTTCGACGGCTGCTTTGACGAGGCCAAGGACAACGCCGACGGCAGCCTGAGCAACTGCGTGTCCGGGCTGGGTGACGCCACCTTCATGGCGATCGACATGTGCGGCCAGAGCATGCCCGAGTCCGATCCGGCCAACTACACCTGTGAGCACGATCCGCTGCCCACCGAGATCTGAGGCGAGGCGATGATGGTGATGTCGACCAGTCGTTGTCGCTCGATTCCCGAGCCCGCCCCCCGCCGGGGATCGATCCTCGGGCGGGTGCTCGTGCCTGCGCTCGGGTGCGTGCTCATGGTGCCCGCGTGCGCCTCGGACTCCGACATGCCGATGCTGGAGTCCGAGTCCGAGTCCGGGTCGGGTTCGGGGTCCGAGTCGGGATCCGAGTCGGGAGTCGAGCCCGAGCCCGAGGCCCCTCGACCGGTCATCGAGCTGTCCGAGCTGCCCTACGAGACCCTGTCGGAGTACGGCTTCTTCGTTGGTGACATGGTCGAGGGCGTGCCGGCCCCCGGGGTGCTGCCCTTCCAGGTGGTCGCGACGCTTTGGGCCGACGGCGCGGACAAGGGGCGCTACCTGCTGCTGCCGCCCGACGAGGCGCTGACGCGGACCGATCGCGACGAGTGGGAGCTGCCCGTGGGCTCGGTGCTCATCAAGTCGTTCTTCGTCGATCTGGACCGCCGGGATCCAGGGTCGCAGCTATTGACGATCGAGACGCGGCTGTTGGTCCACCACGAGGATCGGTGGCGCTCGTACATCTACCGCTGGGACGACGAGCAGGTCGAAGCCACGCGCCTCAAGGCGGGGGCCGACGTGCGGTACTCGTATACCGACGCCCAAGGCGACGCCGCCGAGCAGATCTACATCATCCCCGACGAGAACACCTGCGGTAGCTGCCACGAGCGCGACGATGTGCTGCGGCCGCTGGGGGTCACCACCGCCCAGTTCAACCGGGCGGTGGAGCGCGACGGCGAGACGGTGTCGCAGCTTGGGTGGCTGGCCGAGCAGGAGGTGTTCGTGGAGGCGCTGCCCGATCCGGCCACTCTCGAGGCCTACGAGGATCCGGCGGGGGATGGCGATCTCTCCGCGCGGGCCCGGGCGTACCTGCACGGCAACTGTGCCCACTGCCACCGCCCCGGCGGCGGCGGCGGGTCGAGCGGGCTGAAGTTTACCTACTGGGAGACCGATCCGGCCGAGCTGGGCGTGTGCAAGGTGCCCGCGGCGGCGGGGCCCGGCACGGGCGGTCGGGCCTACGACATCGTGCCCGGTCATCCCGACCAGAGCATCGTCGTGCACCGCATGGCGAGCACCGACCCGGAGATCAAGATGCCCGAGCTGCCCAGCTTGCTCGCCGACGACTTTGGCGTGGAGCTCGTCAGCGAGTGGATCCGGCAGATGCCCGAGCGCGACTGCAGCGAGGGCTAAACGGGCCGGTGAGGCCCCGCGGCTCCCGAGAAATCCCCCGGTTTTCGTCCCTCCTGGGTTCCGCGTGGGCAAGACCGAGGCCGGGCGCGACGTCGTCGCGCATTCCGAACCGGCCTCGGCATAGACGGCTCAGCCGAGCGCGGTCAGCCGCTCGAACATCCACGATACCGCCAGGCTCCCCATCGCGTAGGCCACCGCGGCGTGGCCGCGACGGGCTATTTGAACCAGCCGAGCCCACTGGGCCAACCGGGCCAACTGGGCCAGCCGGGCCAGCCCGAGTATGACCACCCCGAGCGCAGCGACGAAGGCGAGCTGACCCAGCTCGACGCCGAGGTTGAAGCCCACCAGCGCGGTGCCGAGGGCATCCGCGGGCAGGCCGACCTCTCGTAGCGCTCCGGCGAAACCGCAGCCGTGCAGCAGTCCGAAAGCCGCGGCGACCAGCCAGGGGCGCCGCCGGGTGAGGCTTGCCTCGGCGCCCGGGCGCACCAGCTCGACCGCCAGCAGCACGATGCTCAGGGCGATCACGGCCTCGACCGCGGCCGGTCGTAGCCGCAGCACGTCGAGCACGGTCAACGCCAGGGTCACGCTATGGCCCAGGGTGAACGCGGTGATCGTCAGCAGCAGGCGCCGTCGCGATCGGGCCCGGGCTCGCTGCGGTCGCGCGGGGCCGAGGGTCAGCAGCACCAGGCCCAGCACGAACAGCAGGTGGTCGAAGCCCAACCAGATGTGCTCGACCCCCAGGCCGACGTAGCGCCCCAGCACGGCCCCCGTGGAGGCAGGGCGCTCGAGGTCGACCCGCTCGTCCCCGCGGATCGTTTGCTGCATGCTTCGTCCGTCGGCCATCCGTGCCCGGACCACCAACTGCGCCTCGCTGCTGCCGGGTCCGCGAAGGCCGACCGACGCTCCGGCCAGGCCCGATCCCCCGCAATCGAAGCGCTGGTGCAGCACCGGAGATCCGCCGTGACGCTGCCACTGGGGCTCGTCGCGGGCGGTGCAGCCCTCCCCCAGGTAGACGGCGAGCCCCCGAGGGTCGCTGGCGCCGCGCAGGCGGAGGGTGGCGTTGACCGCCCCGTCCGACGCCTCGACCACCCGCAGCTCGCCAAAGGCCAGCGAGTGGGCGTGCACGACGGCCGGCACCAACGCCGGCACCAGCGCCGGCATCATCGCGAGGACCACGGCGACCAGAAGGGCGGTTGGGTTGCGAGGTCTCATGCCACCCCCTCGGGCTCGAGCACACCCGGGTCGAGCTCGATCTGGTAGCCCTCCATCAGCGCTTCGATCGCCGCCTCGCGAGCGCGCTCGCGTCGGTCACGGAGCAGATCCTCGCGCAGGCGCTCGCGGAGCTCGTCGAGGCTCGCGAGCTCACCGGGGATCCGCTCGATCACCCGAACGAGGTGAACGCCTCGGCGGCTGGAGATCGGGCCGTGCCAGTCTTTAGGGGGCAGTTGCTGCAGGCGCTCGGCGAAGCCCGGCCCAAAGCGCCTGTCGATCGCGACCGGATCGAGCGAGAGGTTCGAGCCGTGGGCCGATGGATCCCCCAAAGTCGCGGCCGAGTCGGGATCTTCGGCGATCTGGGCCAGCGCGATCTTGGCGTCGGCCTCGGCGGTGGGCCCGCGGCGCTGCGTCGAGAACACCCGGTGCTCGAAGCGCAGCCGGTCGCTCTTGCGGTAGCGCTCGGGGTGGGTGTCTCGCCATTGCAGCAATTGTGCGTCGGTCGGAGGCTCGAGCTTGGCCTGGCTCTCCAGCAAGAACTCCATTTTTTGGGCCAAGCGCCGCTGCACCACTAGATCTCCATAGTCCAGGCCCAGGGCTCGGGCCTGGCGCTGGAGCACCTCGCCCCGCACCAGCTCGTTGACCAAGGCGCGGCGGGTGGCCGCGTCGGGGGAGCGGCCGGTCTTTTCCACGTGTCGTGCCGCCAGCACCTCGACCATATCGGCGGTGACGTGGAGCGTTTGGGGGTCGTTGACTTCGACCGTACCTCCCAGCGCCCGGTCGACGCCGAAGATCATCGCCCCGATCGCCACGAAGTGCAGCAGGGGCTCGCGAAACTTGCCACGGATCCGTTGCCTAAGGTCCATCGTTCGACTCCTTCGGGTCTCAGTCAGTCAGAGGGATCCGCCGTACCAGACAGGCGAGGTCCAGGCGCGCTCCTGGATCACCTGGGCAACGTCGTCGCACGCGCGGGGGCGGGTGAGCGCGGGGAACGAGTTGCAGTCGTAGGCGCTCCAGCGGCACGTGGGGTTCTCCAGCACCCGGGCGTAGTAGACGGCGGGCACGGTGGGATCGAAGTTGGTGTCGGTCCACACCCCGCACAGGGTGTCGGCCCCGCTGCCGGTGGGCTCGCAGGTGGCCGGATCGACGCTGGCGTCGTTGTCCCCGCCCGCGAGCGGGTAGACCTCCTCGTGGGTCTGCCCCTGGGCATCGACCCAGATCTTGATGATGTGGGCCCGCTGCAGCGGCACCTGGTCCTGGTCGGCGACCAACACGAACCGGGGCTGGGCCCCCTGCACGGGGGGCTCGTCGAGATCGCTACCCATGGGCACGCCCTGGGCGTAGCCGACCTCGAGGAGGTTGGGGTCGCTGCACAGGGCAGGCTCGAAGTCCCAGCCGCCGAACAGCCGCACCGCGATCCTGGGGCCGCTGGTGCCGAAGGTCTCCCGGCGCTGCATGGCCTCGAAGATCGCGTCTCGCGAGTTCTCCACCGCCCACACCCCCGCCAGGCCGCCGGGGCCGAAGGTCGGCACGTCGTTGAGTCGGTCGCGCCGGCGGTCGTCGGTATCGCCCACGTGGCCTTCGAATTGGCTCTCGTCCACCACGCCCGGCACGCCGTTGTGGGTGTCGGTGCTGGCGATCACCCCCAGCTTGAGCGGGTTGATCCCGAGGTCTTGCCCTTCGGCGAGACCGCCTGCGAGCGCACCCCGCAGGTAGTCGCTGCGGGCGGCGCACTGCAAGCCCGAGCCGCTGCCGTCGCCGTTGCAGGGATCCTGCTCGTCGAGCAGCTCGAAGTCGCAGTATTCGTCGGCCGAAAACCCGGGGCGGCACTCGGAGGCCCCCTTGTGCTGGATGATCTCCATCAGGGGTTCGAGCGCGGCGCGGCGGCTGGCCTGCTCGGCTTGTTCGAGCACGTCGGCCGCGTCCGGGTAGGTCAGCGCGAACATCTGGCCGTTGCTCGCGTTGGAGTTGTGGGGGATCGCCAGCACGTCGCAGCCTCCCGGCGCATCGAGGCAATCGGCCTCGAGGGCTTGCCACAGCTGCTGCGGCACCGGGGCCTCGAAGTAGCTGGTGGGCAGCGCAGGCACGTTGCCGTTGCGGAACACCACGTTGCGGTGGAGGTTGGCGCCACCGGTGGTGCCGGTGTACTCGTAGGCGACGAAGCTGGTGAACTCGCAGGCGTCGCTGCGATCGTAGGCTAGCTCGGCCGCCAGCTGGGTCGCGCTCCAGGCATCGCCCGCCGCGTCGAGGCAGGTGGCGTCGTCGGGCCCGCAGATCGTCTCGCTGCGATCGGGGTCTTGTTGGGCCAACGCGAGGCCGAAGGTGGCAAAGCCCAGCACGTCCGCGTTGCTCCGGAAGATCGCGCACGGTGCCGAGTCGTAGGCGGGTGAGCCGGGGGTCGTGCACAGCTGGGTCTCGCCCAGGTATTCGCCGTGATCGGTGACCCCCGCGAAGTCCAGGTTGACGGGATCGGCCTGGGCCAACGTATAGGCGTCGAAGGGATCGTTGGACGTACCCGCGAGGTAGGCGTCGAACGAGTAGCGGGTGTGGACGTGCAGATCGCCGTAGTAGGCGTTGCGCAGCGGGTTGCGATCGGCACAGGGCTCACGGTCCTCGGTATAGGCGACCAGCCCCGCGGGATCGACGGGGATCGCCGCCGGAGCGGACGCGGCGGCCAGCGAAGCGGTGGTATCGGGCGCGGTCGCGGGCGTGGACCGAGCGTCCGTCGCCGAGGCATCCACTGCATCACAGGCCAAGGGCACAGCGACGAGCGAAAGCGGGAGGAGCAGGGAACGATACGAGATCATGAGGTTCCTTGGGTTCGGGGCGCGTGTGTCGGGATGGATCGAGGTCGAGGGTTGACGCCAAACAAGGGACAACGAACATGGATGGTTCACGGCACGAAGCTGTTCGCAGGACGTACGAAGCCCAACCCGAGTGCCTGCGGGCACGCGGGGCGGCGTCGATCCCTCGACGGAGCGAACGACCATGCAGTTGAGCAATCACCATGCCAATGGTCGAGGTGATCGAGGTGGTCGAGGTGGTCGACCAATCCGCTCGTAGAGACTCATCTTGACCTCAGGCAACACCCCCCGCGCACGACGGGGCGCAAAGACGCCGAGCTCCACCCCGAGCACGGCGTGGGCTTGCGCTCCGTCGGCCGTCTCGACCGGTTGCCCACCGACTCGTGCTCACCCAAGGCAGGCAGCGTCGGCCCCTGCGAGTCTCGTTACCCCTTGGCCACCGAGCCCAGAAACTCCAGCAGAACCTGGTTGACCTCGTGGGGTCGCTCTTGCTGCACCCAGTGGCCTGCCCCCGGGATCACCACCTTGCCCCGTAGATCCTCGAAGAAGGGATCCATGCCGCTCATCAGGTTCATGCCGGGGACATAGCGCAGCACCGAGTCGTACTGGCCCGCGACAAAGAGCGCCGGCGCGCGGATCTTCAGCCGGTCCAGCTGGGGAAGGGCATGCCAGTCGGCGTCCATGTTGCGGTAGCGCTGTAGGCCCCCGCGAAAGCCCGAGCGCTCGTACGCGGCCACGTAGCGGTCGAGATCGTCGGTGGTGAGCCACGCCGGCAGCGGATCGGGAACGACCAGGCCGTCGAGGTACCCCGACTGCCGCGTACGGGCTCGCATCGCGGCCCGCACCTCGGCGGTCACGTCGGCCGAGTTGGCGAAGTAGATCTTCGCCAGCGCGCTGCGGACGTCGGCCTCGAACTCGGCCTCGGGCACCTCGGGTCGCTGAAAATAGAGGATGTAGAAGAATCGCTCCTTGTACATCGCCCGCAGCACAGTGGTCGGGGGAGCAGGTCCTCCTCGCCCCAGGTAGGGGACGCTCATGCCCACCACCGCGTCGACGTGGTTCGGGTGCAGGACCGCGGTATGCCAGGCGATAGGGGCACCCCAGTCGTGGCCGATGAGGATCGCGCGGCGCTCGCCTAGCGCCTCGATGAGCCCGACGACGTCGGCCGTCATCGTCGTCATGGCATAAGCCTGCACTGGCCCCGGCGCCTCGCTACCTCCGTAGCCGCGCACATCGGGCACCGCCACGCGGTACCCGGCGGCCACCAAAGGCGCGATCTGGTGACGCCACGAAAGCCAGAGCTCGGGCCACCCGTGCAGAAGCACACAAAGCGGCCCCTCGCCCTCGATGGCGACCTCAAGGGTGATCCCGTTGGTCTGGATCCGTTCGAATCGAGGTTCGGTCATCGCGAGGGATGCACGCTACCGTGTGCGGGTTTGCTCTGGTGGAAACCCGTAGTGTCAGTGGATCCACTAGTTTCCACGGGCTCCCGGGCTCGTCCTTTTCGTGCGTATCAAGGTGGTGTCCCGTCCGTGATCGAGTACGACAACTGTTGTTGCCAGGGTGGTAACGTGTATTGACAGTCACGACTTCCGCCTTCATCGGCGGGCAATGTGTGGCGACTGGTCGGTTCGCTCTAGAACCGTGTTCGAAGCCCCCAAACCGACGAAATATTGCCCAAACTTTGGCCCGATCGGGTCCTTTTACATTTGGTCTGTGGTTTGCACTGTCTACGTCGCGATGCGAACCATTTATGCAACTCCTGTTGCCATCCTCTATCTCGCGGCATGCGACACCGTTGCGGAGCGGTCCATGCCGGTCTCGTTCAGGGTCCCGGAATGCCCGCCCGGATGTACCTGCGTATGCGAGGACCCGACCGGTTCCGGGACCGCTTCGAGCGAGGGATCCGGTGCCATGAGCTCCGAATCGGGAGCCCCGAGCACCGGAGCGACGAGCGCAGCGTCCGGAGGCGGTGAGGCGAGCGTAGGGTCCGGCGGCGGTGAGTCGAGCACGGGGTCTGCCGGGGGTGAGTCGAGCACGGGCGCCGGCCAGACCGGCGTAATCCCCCAGCCCACCGCGCCGTGCCCCACGATCCAGACCGGCACGGTGACCTTCTGCCCCGCGGGCTTTCCGTGCCGCGATGTTCGGTTCACCAGCGTCGAGTCCACCACCGGGTCCGGGCCGTTGGTGCTGGCTTGGGCCGGAACCTTCAACAACCCCGACACCCTGGTCGGGGGGGACTTTGCTACCGATCTGATGATCAGCATGGCCGATACCGAGGGAGGGATGGTGGCGCTGCCCTATCCCGATCCAGAGGCGGTCGGTCGGCCCGACACGCCGTTCCCGTGGTGGGTGGTCTGCGGCTTCGTCAACCCATCGCAGTGCGATCGCCTCGATGACTTCGCCCTCGCCGACGAGATCGTCGCGTGCTCGGTCGAGCAGGGGCTCATCGATCCCGATCGGATCTCCTCGGTGGGCGGGAGCGCTGGTGGAATCATGACCACCCACCTGGTCAATCGGGTCCCGTGGCTGGCCGGGGCCGTGAGTTGGTCGGGCGGGGTCTCGACCGCCAACCGTCCGATCGACCCCCCCGACGAGTCCACGGTGGCGGTGATGGCGGTCCACGGCGGATCCACCGACCAATACTGCGGGCCGGGGGTCAACGAGTGCTATGAGTTTGTGGGGCCGACCTTGGCGCTGGCCGAGGATCTGACCACCGATGGTCGATGGTTCTTGCTGTGCGATCACAACACCGGCCACCACAACGCCATGGGACCTCAGGCCGACGACTTCATACGGCTGGCCAACCGCGCCGGTCACCCGTGGGAAGGCTTGGTACCCGGATCCATCGGCAACTGGGTGCTCGACAACTATTGCTATTCCTTTGGGGATCCCTCGCCCTGGGCCCAGTAGGCCGGTGTCCTCTCGCGGTGACCGGGCTCGATGAGTCGAGCCCGATGGAGGGGCTTGGGCTGCGGTGGACGGACCGGCCGCGGTCCGTATGCCCGCGGGGCTCGTGCGGCTCATATCGGCTTGGCCAGCACGAGGTAGAGTACCGCCACGGTCAGCAGCACGGGCAGCTCGTTGAACCACCGCAGGCGTCGCGAGGGCCAGGGCGGCGTACCCGAGGCGACTCGCTTGAGCATGCGACCGGTCCACACGAAGTGGACGAGCAACAGCGCCACCAGCGACAGCTTGGCGTGGAGCCAGGGGCCGCTGATGCCGAAGTAGAGCCACAAGACCATGCCCAGGATCAGGGCCAGGCCGAACATGGTGTGCCCGAAGCGATAGAGCCTCCGCCCCATCAGGATCAGGCGGGCTTGCACGGCGTCTTGGCCGGTGGCCTCGGCGCTGCGGTCCGACCGATTGTCGGACTGGCCGTCGGTCTGGCCGTCGGACTGGCGCTCGGCTCCTACCTCGGACAGGTTGACGAGGATCCGAGGCAGATAGAAGACGCTCGCCATCCAGCCGAGGACGAACAGCAGGTGAAAGGTCTTGATCCACGGGTAGGCCATGGGGGCGATACTCCGCTCGGGCCCGGATCATGACACAAGTCCCGGCGGGCCCGTGGCGGCCCGCTCGGGAGGGGCATGGCCGAGCGATCGCGAGCCATGGTCTGGGGTTGCCCCGCGCGGTAGCGTTAGGGAGCTGGGGAGTCACCGAGGGTTTGGGCGACCTCGATGAGCTCTTGGGGATCGTGGCGCTTGCGAAACCCGTCGATGAAGAGCTTGGCTCGGATCACCCCCTTGGCGTCGAGCACCAGGGTGCCGGGGTGGGGGATCCCTATGTCCTCGTTCTCGAGGCCGTAGGCGCGGACCGTGGCGCTGCCCTCGTCCGACAGCAGGGGAAAGGTGATCGACTCCTGGGCGGCGTAACTGGCCAGAGTCTTGACCGGGTCGTAGCTGATGGCGACGAGGGTGAGGCCGGCGGCTCGAAGCTGGGGGAGGGAGGCTTGCAGCTGGACCAGCTGCTTCTTGCAAAAGGGTCACCAGTCGGCGGAGCGAAAGAAGACCAGGGCCACCGGGCCCTGGCCCAGCCATTGGTCGAGGCTACGGACTTGCCCGGTCTGATCCTTCAAGGAGAAGAGCAGCGCTTGCTGCCCGATCTCGAGGCCCGGGCCTTGGTGGGGAAGGGCGGCCGGCTCGGTCGCTGGCGTTGCGGGGTCACCGGCCCGCTCGGCCGCGGCGTGGGCACCGGCCGCGGGCTCGGCGGCCGCAGCCGGCGAAGGCCGTTCGTTCGATGGGGGGCCGGCCGCCGGCGAGGTCGAACCACCACACGCCGCCAGCGAAAGGGCCAGGACGACGGGCCCGGGCCACATACGTCGACGATTCATCGGGCCGAGCTCTTGGCTACGCTCTTGGCTACGCTCTTGGTCATGCGCCGGGCCGGTCGCAGCCCGAGGCGGCGGGCCTCGGCGGGATCCAGCAGGATCGCCAGCAAGCTCCCCACCGTGCGGTTGGATTCCATCGGGTGGCGCATCGATGCTTTGGGGTCGATCTCGTAGTGGTTGCGACGGCCACTGCGGGTCCGGGTGATCACCCCCCCGTCTTCGAGCTCGGTCACGATCCGATGGGCGGCTCGCTCGGTGATCCCGACGTGCTCGGCAACGTCGCGCAGCCGGGCATCGGGGTCTCGAGCGAGGCAGATGAGGACGTGGGCGTGGTTGCTGAGAAAGGTCCAGCTCCCTTGCGCACGCTCGCTACCAGAGGACATGGAATACGGCATCTTACCTCGTGTGGAAGCCGGCAGTGCCGGTCAAGCGCCTCCCGACGCGGCGATTAGATCGGCCATGGAACGGTGATAATCGGCGAGTGCATCGATCTCGAGCAGCGCGGCCTCGGCCTCGGCCAGCTCGCGCAGGTTGACCGCCAACAGATCGCTGGCCCCCTGGCCCAGCCGCTCGCGCTCGGCGTCGGCCAGCTGGGTGGCGGCGTCGCGCTGCGCCCGGGCCAGGTCGACGCGCTCGGTCGCCGCCTCGACAGAGACGTAGGCCTCGCGGACCTCGGCTTCGATCGTGTCCCGCAATGCGCGACGCTTGGCGTCGATCTGGCCCACTTTAGCCTGCGCGGCTCGGTGCTCGCCGCGGGCTTGGCGGAGCGGCAGCGCCATCTTGACGGTCACGCCCACCCCCGCCTCGGCCGGGCCGAGCTCGGCCGGGCCGTCGCCGATGTCCTTGGCCACGAAAGCCTGGAAATCGACGGCGGGCCCGCGGCGGTTGGCGGTCAGGCGTACGTCGACCCGCGCCGCCTCGCGCTCGGCGTCGAGGGCTCGCGCGTCGGGCCGTTGGCCCAGAGCTCGGTTGACCGCGTCGTTCACCGAGTCGGCGGGGAGCACCGGCCCGGGGAAGGCCGGCGGGACGCGGTCGGCGGCGGGCCGGATCGGGCGACGCTGGGAATCCCGCAGATAGAGCGACAGCTTGAGGGTGGCTTGCTGGAACTTTCGCTGGGCTTGCACGACCTTGGCCTGGCGATCGAGCACCAGGCGCTGATTGTCGGTCAGGGTGATCGGGGCCGCGCTGCCAGCTGCCACCTGTTCGGTCAGGCCGGTGTTGCGATCCTCGGCCACCGTCAAAAGAGCGCGAGAGACCTCGAGGCTCTGTCCCGCGGCGACCCAGTCCCAATAAGTCTTGGCCGCGTCGCGCTCTACCGCCAGCTGGGTGGCGCTCAGCTGGAGTCGGGCGCCCCGCTGCTCGATCCGGGTCTTGCGGATCTTGGCGCGGCGCTCGTCGATCGGGCCGTTGCGCCACACGGGCACGTTGATGCCGGCCCGCACCTCCCCGCCCGACAGGGTCTGCAGGTCGCCCTTGTAGACCGGGTAGGATCCCAGGCCCAGGCGGTAGCCCGCGTAGGCGCTGATCCCCCAAAGCGGCGTGGCCTGCTGGACCAGCGCGTCCACTTGGGCATTGGAGTAGTAGCCCACCGGAGCCCACTTGCCGCGGATCGTAACCAGCGGATCGAAGCCGCCGCGGGCCGCGAACGCCAGGGCCTCGCGTTGGTCGACCACCCGCTGGGCGCCCTCGAGCTTGGGGTGGGTGCGCCGCACAGCGTCGAGCACCTCGTCGAGCTCGAGCACCGGGGCCGGTGAGGCGCCGGCCCGGCCCGGCCCGGCCAGCAGCAGCAGCACGACCAGCGCGGCCCACCACGGCCCGCCGGCGTGGCGCCGGCCGAGGGCGGGGCGACCGATCACGGGGTCCCCTTCTTTGCGGCGACCTTGCCCGAGCCCTTGCTCGAGTCCCCCAGCCACGGCTGGTCGACGGCGGGCGGGAACCCGTTGAACTGTCGCCACAGCTCGTAGCCCAGGCTGACGCGGTTGAGCAGGATCCAGCCGTTGGACCGAACCCCCTGACGCAGGTAGCGATCGGCGGGCCAGGGCTCGGCGGGATCGGGCACGATGACCACCCGGAAGCGGCCTCGGCCGTCGTCGGTCGCGTCGACGAAGGCCACCTCGCCGCCGAACGTACCCACCGCCACCGACGGCCAGCCGACGAACTGCACCGCGGGCCAGCCTTCGAACTGCAGCCGAACGTGGCGACCGGGAGTGACCAGCGGGGCGTCGTTGCCGTCGAGCCAGATCTCCACCGCACGCGAGCGAGTGTCGGGCACCAGGGTCACCAGCGGCTCGCCAGCCTTGACGATCTCACCCCCGGCCTTGGCCTCGAGGCGGAACACCGAGCCATCCAGGGGCGCGGTGATCTGCATGGAGCGCTGGCGGGACAGGCGGACCTCGACCTTGGCCAGCTCGGCTTGGGCCTTGGCCTTGGTCGATCGGTTGGATTGCAGCGAGGTCTTGGCGGACTCGATGTCGGCCTGGGTGTCCGCGCCCACCTTGTCGAGATCGGCAGCGCGCGCCTTGGTCTCCCGCTTGGCCGCGCGCAACGAAGCCTGAGCGCGGTCGAGCTCGGCGCGGGTGGTCTGCCCCTTGAGCTCGGCCAGCTCGAGCGTGCGGGTGGAGGCCAGCCCCTTGTCGTGCAGCGAGCGCTGCCGGTCGAGGTTGAGGGTGGCCGTCTGGTGCTTGGCCTTGGCTGCATCGAGGGCGCGCTCGGCTGCCTCGACGCGATCGCGGGCGATCTGCCGCCGCAGATCGGTGCCGACCACCGAGGCGCCACGCAGGGCCTCGAGCGAGGTGATCCGAGACTCGGCGATCGCGATCGCCAGGGTGGCTGCGTCGAGCTGGTCTTGCGCCGCGTCGCGCTCACGCTCGAGCCGAACGATGATCTCGGGGTCGTTGTCGCTGAGCTCGGCGATGAGGTCGCCCTCCTTCACGTGGTCGCCCTCTTGGACGTACCAGTGGACCACCCGACCGGCTATTGGGGCCTCGATCGCCTGCTGGCGCTCGAGCGGCGCGTAGGCGATGAGGCGGCCCGAGCCGCTGACCGACTGCTGCCAGGGGGTAAAGACCAGCGCGACGATGCCAGCGAAGATGGAGATCACCAGCAGGCGAGCGAGCATTCGGGCCGCGTCGAACGAGCCGGCGGCGTACAGCATGTTGCTCATGTCACCTCCACGAGGTCGTGAGCCTCGATGCGAAGGGTGCGATCGCAGCGGGCGGCGACCTGGGGATCATTGGAGACCACGACCACGCTCCAGGGCGCGTCGGGCCCCAGCACGTGGTCGAGCAAGGACGACAAGGCGTCGGGCGGCAGCCCCAGCCCGTCGAGCGCCCCGTCGAGCAGCAGCGCGCGGGGTCGAGCCGCCAGCGCGCGGGCCAGCACCAGTCGCCGCAGCTGCGACCGAGACAGCGGCGCTCCGCTGGGCACCAGCGGGGTGTCCAGCCCCTGGGGCAGGGCGTCGATCGCCTTCTCGAGGTCGACCAGGGCCAGCAGCTCGCGCGCCACCGGCTCGTGCAGCGGGCCGCTGCTCAGGCCAAGGTTGTCGAGGATCGACCCGTTCATCAGGGCGTGGCCGCGGACCACGACGACGCGGTCGCGCAGCTGGTGGAGATCGGCGCGGCGAAGATCGAGGCGATCGACGAGCACCGTGCCGCCCATGGGTGGCCGCAGGCCCCCGAGGGTGTCCAGCAGGGTGCTCTTGCCCGAGGCGGCCGCGCCCGTAAGCTGGATCCGATCGCCAGGGGCGACGTGCAGCTCGGCCCCGCGCAGCAGCGATCGTGGCCCTCGCCCCACGGTGACCTGCCGCAGGCACAGGCTGGCCGGTCCCGCCGCGGTGGACACTTGGCCCCCGCGGCGCTCGGTGGGCAGATCGACCAGGGTGCCGAGCTTGTCCAGGCCGATCGCCAGGTCGTAGACCTTCTCGAGATTCTTGCCCAGCTTGGCGAAGCCGGCCGCGATCGCGCCGATGACCAGCTCGGCCGCCACCAGCTGCCCCAGGGTCAGCTGCCGGTCGATGACCAGCCAGCCGCCGACGCCCAGCAGCGACACGATGGCCAGCACCTGCAAAAGCTGCCCGCCGGCGATCTGCCGCAGCAGGACCCGGTAGTGGGTGCGGCGGGCGGCCAGGTAGTTGCGGCACAGCATCTCGGTGCGCTGCGCGGCGTGCTCCGAGGCCCGGGCCCCCTTGAACAGCGTGGGCAGGCGGGCCACGTCTTCGAGCCAGGCCGCGGTCGCATATTTGGCCTTGGACTCGAGCGAGGCGGTCCGCGAGGCGCCCCGGCCGGTGGCCACCACCGTCGCGAGCAGGACGACCAGCACCGCGGAGAACCCCAGCAAAAGCGGGTGGTAGAACGACAGCAGCAGCATGCCCAGCGTGGTCTGCAGGGCCAGCGACAGCCCGTCGAGCAGCAGGGTGGACATCGACTTTTGGATCGTCAGGACGTCGAAGAAGCGGTTGGTCAGCTCGGGCACGTACTTGCGGTCGTGCACCTCGGCCTCGATGGTGGGCAGGCGACGACCGAAGTCCTCGGCGACCCGCACGAAGACCCGGCGCTGCAAGACCTCGACCACGAAGGCCTCCAGCACGGCCAACAGCGCGGAGAACAACAGCCCCGCCGACAGCAGGATCGTGAGCACCACCAGGGGTTGCAGCACCGCACCAAAGGCGATCGTGTTGACCAGGGCCTGCACCGCGATGGGGGTGGCCAGGGTCAGGGCGCCGATGACCATCGCGTAGATCACCACCACCCACAGCTCGCGTCGCTCGATCTTCATGAACGAGCGCAGGCGAGACCAGGCCCGGCAGGTCACGTCGCGCTCGTCGGCGCGAGCTATCGGGTCGAGCGCTAAAAGGGGCTCGAGGCGGAGCCACGACCGGCTCTCACCGAGCAAGCGATCGAGCTGGGCCGGGGTCAGCAGCTGGGTCCGCTGGCCGCGGATGTCGATGAGCGTCACTCGCAGGCGACGACCGCGACGGCCTTGCACGAGCAGCCAGCCTCCGTCGGGGCTGCGACCCAGTGCAGTCCCTCCGCGGAGCATCAGCTCGCGGGCCGAAGCCTCGAAGGGGTCGGGCTGCAGCGACAGCGCGCAGGCTACCGAGCGCGCGACCTCCAGCCACGGACGATCGGGCTCGGGCCGGCCCAGCTCCGCTTCGGCGGCATGGAGGGCGTCGAGCGCGGACACGGGGCGATCCACGCAGCGGGCCGCCATCTCCAGGGCCGAGCTGAGCAATACGGCTTCGGGACCCGGGGACAGGTCGGCGCGACGGTAGCTGGACGTCTCGACGGCGGGCATGACGGTTCGTTCCTATATGTAGAGTATAAATTCATAACTTCAATCAGTAGAAATGATTTTCTATAATCAGGTAGCCAGAAAAAATCAGCAATATATCTGGATCGGGGCCTGAGGGGCCGTTGGAGGGCTTTTGGCCGGTGCCGGGTCGTGCCCCGGGGGGCCCCGGTGAGGTTCGATCCCAAGGAGGGCGCGTGTGCGCGGCCCGCTGCGATCCGCGCTCACCCCCGGGCGCGGTGGGGGGGTCAGGCCGCAGCGGCGAGGCGATCTCGGGGGGCCATCCCCGACGCGGAGCCACGCGGAGCGACTCGGAGCGCCCGGGGCGGGGCGAGGCGGGCCCCGGTCCCCGGTCGCGATCAGCGCTCGATGGCCGGGATCGGTGGGCAATCGCGGCAGGGCGTCATGACCGGCGAGGGGGTGGTGGCGGGATGGGGCTCGGGGCGCAAGGGGACGGGCATCGAGGCGGTCTCCCATCGGCGGCCGCGACGGGCGTGCAGGGTGATCCGCGCCTGGTCCGGCAAGAGGTGCACCACGGCGAAGCCGGCGTGATCGCTCCACACCGGCGGGTGGAAGGCCTGGCTGCGGCGGACTCGACGACGCCGCAGGGCCATGGCCGCGCGGTTGTTGGGGCGGGACACCGCGCCGGCCACCACTTGGAACACCGGCGTGCGCAGCCAGATCCGATCGGCACGCTTGAGCGCATCGCTCAGATCGGGCGTGGCGTAGAGCGATCGATCGTGGGCCGCGAGCACCCCGGCAAAGTGGCCCTCCACGAGCAGGGTCTGCAGCTCGGTCGGGAGGTTGTGCACGGTGGCGTCGGGTCGTAGCGTGCCCAGGCCGTGCTCGCCGGCGGCCTCGACCGGCACGCTGCTGACCAGAAGCCGCGGTGGTGCGGCCCGGGGCGGGGTTTGGGCCAGGGTCTGCAGCAAGACGTCGAGGGCCTGCACCTGTTGCTCGTCGCGGCGGCGGGCGGCGGGCTCCGACGAGGGGTAGAGCCACGGGGAGAGATCCACGACCACCAGGTCGACCAGCGGGCGGCGCTCTGACGGGGCCGGGGTGCGATCGAACCGACAGGTGCCGTCGGCACAGCGGGCGCGGATCTGCGTCGAGCCGTCGTCGAGCACCCGCAGCACGTAGTGGGTGGCGGGCATGCGGAAGGGGTGGAGTGAGTCCGACCACGGGTCGGGCGAGTCGGGCGGCCCGGGCGAGTCGAGCGGCTCGGGCGAGTCGGGCGGCTCGTCGAGCGACAGTTCGGGCCGCAAGGCGGCGCCGTGGCCACAGCGATGGTCGTGGACCCCGACGGTGCCGAAGCCGTCGGGTCCCGCATGCGTGCGCACGGTCTGGGCGAGCGCGGCGTTGGAGCCTGCCCAGGCGTTGTCCAGCAAAGAGCAGCGCGGCCCTCGCCGCACGGCGAGCGGTGTGGCCGAGGCGCGGGGCGTGGCGGCCATGTTGCCCAGCCACAGCACCAGGCGCGGACGATCCTCGGCGAGCACGTCGTGAAGTCGCGCCGCGATCCGCTGGTTGTCGGACGTGGCGGGGGCGGTGTTGGCCAGCAGGATCAGCTCCACCCCGTCGGCGGCCGGGGGCGGGGGCTCGAGCCGCCAGGGGCCGCGATGGGTCACGCAACCCGCGGTCAGCAGGATCCCGCCGCAAAGGGCCCACCGCATCGATCGCACCGGGCGTTCATAGCATGCTCGGCCCGGCGCTCGGAGCTTTCACACAGCGGAGCGAGCCAAGGCGCGGACCGCCCCGGGCAGGTGCGCAAGCTCGCCGCGCGTCCCGGCCCCGGAGCCTTGCGTGGTGCATCGGCCCGGTTGCACTCTAGGGTGCATGTCGGCGCCCGGTCCCGCGATCCTGCTCAGCACGCGCATCAACGGGCAGCCCGTGCAGGTCGCGGTCGAGCCTCATCACACCTTGCTCGAGGTCTTGCGCTACCGGCTGGATCTCATCGGCAGCAAGCAGGGCTGTGACAAGGGCGACTGTGGCGCCTGCACGGTGCAGATCGACGGTGAGCCCCAGCTGTCGTGCCTGACGCTGGCCATCCACGCCGAGGGTCGGGCGGTGACCACCGTCGAGGGCCTGGCCGCCCAAAGCGGCGGGGTTCACCCCCTCCAGGACGCCTTCGATCGCTGGGACGCCGCCCAGTGTGGCTTTTGTACGCCGGGGATCTTGATGAGCGCCGAGGCCCTGGTGCGCAAGGCGGGGGGACCGGTCACCCCGGCGCAGGTGCGTCAGGCTCTGGCCGGCAACCTGTGTCGCTGCACCGGTTACACCAAGATCATCGACGCGGTGGTCGACGCCAGCGATCGCATGGCCCACGGCGATGATGCCAAGAGTGACCCGACCCGCCGCGCCGAGGCCGAGGTGACGGGCCACCCCCGCGAGGCGGCCCAGTGAGCACGCCGACCCCCGACCGGCCGGTCCCGGCCCCCCGCCCCCACTAGGAGCGCGTCTACGCTATGCCCGACGATCCGCACCCCTCACGGCCTTCGGCGACCGGGCTCGATCGTGGCTCGCCTGGCTTCGATCCACACGGCTCCGAGCTACACGGCTCCGAGCCGGCGGGCCCCGAGCCGATCGGCCCCGGCCCTCTGGGTCGGATCCATCGCAAGGTCGATGCGATGGAGCGCATGCGGGGGATCACCCGCTACACCGACGATCTCAAGCTCCCCGGGCTGCTCCACGCCAAGATCAAGCGCAGTCCTCACGCCCACGCCCGGATCGTGTCCATCGACACCCGCCGGGCCGAGGCCATGGAGGGGGTCCACGCGGTGGTCACCGGGGCAGACTTTCCGATCCCCTACGGGATCATCCCCTGGACGCCCGACGAGAACGCCTTGGCCGTCGACAAGGTGCTCCACGTGGGCGATGGGGTGGCGGCGGTGGCGGCGGTCGACGAAGACACCGCCATCGAGGCGCTGGATGCTATCGACATCGAGTACGAGGTCTTGCCCGCGCTGTTCGACCCCGAGGAGGCGCTGGCGTCCGATCTGCAGATCAACCCCTACGCCAAGCGCGGCAACCTCAGCAAGAAGGTGCTGCTGGAGTTTGGCGACGTGCAGGCAGGCCTCGAACAGGCCGAGCTCGTCATCGAGGGGGAGTACTTCTTCGAGGGCACTACCCACGCGCCGATCGAGCCGCACTGCGCGGTCGCCCACGTCGAGCGCGGCGGGTCGGCCGGCGAAGACGGGCTGCTCACCGTGTGGTCGGCCACCCAGGTCTCGCACTACCTGCACCGCGAGCTGGCCAAGGTGCTCGAGCGGCCCGCCCATCGGATCCGGGTGATCCAGCCCCCGCTGGGCGTTGCGTTCGGGGGCAAGAGCGAGCCCTTCGACCTCGAGTTTTGCGTGGCCAAGCTGGCGATCAAGACGGGCCGGCCGGTGAAGATCCTCTATACGCGCGAGGAGGTGTTTTATAGCCACCGCGGGCGGCATCCCATGCGCATGAAGTACCGCACCGGCGTGACCCGGGAGGGGCGGATCACCGCGGTCGACGCCCAGACGGTCCTCGACGGTGGGGCCTACTCGAGCTTTGGCCTGGTCACCACGTACTACTCGGGGCAGCTTCTGTGCTCGCCCTATACCTTCGGGGCCTACCGCTTCTTGTCGCGCCGGGCCTACACCAACAAGCCCGCTTGTGGTCCCAAGCGCGGGCACGGCAGCGTGCAGCCGCGCTTTGCGATCGAGGTGCAGCTGGACAAAGCCGCGGTGGCGCTGGGGATCGATCCTATCGAGCTTCGCCGGCGCAACGACATGGGGCCCGGCGGCAAGACGGTCAACGAGTTCAAGATCGGCTCCAACGGGTTCTTGGAGTGCCTTGCGCGGGTCGAGGAGCACAGCGGCTGGACCGAGCGGCGGCCCACGCTGCCCTACGGTCGGGGCTTGGGGGTCGCCGGCAGCACGTACATCTCGGGCACCAACTACCCTATCTACCCCAACGAGATGCCGCAGGCGGCGGTGCAGATCTGCCTCGACCGCAGCGGGCGGGCGCGGGTGTTCTCGGGGGCCAACGACATCGGTCAGGGATCGAACACCATGCTCGCGGTGATCGTGGGGCAGGAGCTGGGCCTGCCGCTCGAGGACATCCGGGTGCTGTCGGCCGATACCGATCTGTGCCCGGTGGATCTGGGCGCCTATAGCTCGCGGATCACCCTGATGGTGGGCAACGCCTGCCTCGACGCGGCCCGAAAGCTGCGCAAGACGGTCTGCGCCGCGGTGGCCCAGCGCTGGGAGGTGCCCACCAAGCGGGTCACGCTGGTGCAGCGCAAGGCGATCGATCTGGAGGATCCCGACCGCCATGTCGACATCACCCAGGCGTTTTGGTGGGCTGAGGAAGACCACGGCCTGCTGGGCGAGGTGGGCTCGTACAACACGCCCAAGGATCGCCACGGCGACTACCGAGGGGGCACGATCGGGGCCTCGCCCGCCTATAGCTTCACCGCGCACATCGCCGAGGTGGAGGTCGACGAGGAAACCGGCGTGGTCGACGTCAAGACGATCTGGGTGGCCCACGACTGCGGGCGGGCCCTATCGCGGCGGATCGTCGAGGGACAGATGGAAGGGTCGGTCTATATGGGATTTGCCGAGGCCATCATGGAGCAGCACATCGTCGATCCGAACCACCGCGGGGTGCACCCGGGGCCCAGCCTGCTCGACTATCGGCTGCCCACCTTCCTCGACACGCCCGAGCTGCGCGCGCTCATCGTGGAGGCGCCCGACGAGCAGGGGCCCTACGGGGCCAAGGAGGCGGGGGAGGGGCCGCTGGCGCCGGCCATTCCGGCGATCGCCAACGCGATCTACGACGCGGTGGGGGTGCGCATGGACGAGCTGCCCTTCACCCCGCCGCGGGTGCTCGCGGCGCTCGAGACGCGGCGCGCGGCCGAGGCGGCCGGCGAGGTTGCCCCGCACAAGGGCTCGGTCCGGAGGATCGCCTGATGCTCCGCATGCCACGGTTTACGGTGCAGACCCCAGCGTCGGTGGAGGAGGCGGTGCAGGCCCTGCAGGCCCCGGGCGCGCGGGTCGTCGCCGGAGGGACCGATCTGCTGCCCAACATCAAGCATCGGATCGAGCGACCGCCGGTGCTGGTGAGCCTCAGCCGGGTTCGCGATTTACAGGAGGTCACCGTCGACCCGAGCGCGGGGGTGCTGCGGATCGGGGCTCGGGTCACGCTGAGCGCCGTCAGCGAGCACCCGCTGGTGCGCCAGCACTTCCCCAGCCTGGCCTACGCGGCCGGGATCGTCGCCAGCCCGCTGATCCGCAACATGGGGACCTTGGGGGGCAACGTCAACCTCGACACCCGCTGCCGCTACGTCAACCAGACCGCGTTCTGGCGCGAGGCGATCGGCGGAGGCTGCCTCAAGAGCGAGGGCGATGTCTGCCACGTGGTGCCCGGAGGGCGCCTTTGCGTGGCGGCGATGAGCAGCGACTGTGTGCCGGTGCTGCTCGGCCTCGACGCCCAGCTGGTCCAGGTGGGGCCGCAGGGGCGGCGCGAGCTTCCGCTGGCCGATTACTACAAGTCCGACGGGGTCCAGCACACCACCCGGCTGCCCGGCGAGCTGACCACCGAGATCCGCGTGCCCCTGCCGATCGGGCCTCGCCGTAGCCGCTACGCCAAGTGGACCGTGCGGGGCAGCATCGACTTTCCCCTGGTGAGCGTGGCCCTGCGCTTCGAGCTCGAGGAGGATCGGGTGAGCGCTCCGGTGACCGAGGCCCATGTGGTGGTGGGGGTGCTCGGCTCCCGGCCCCGGCGGGTCACCCGGCTGGGCGACGTGATCGGCAAGGCGCTCGACGATCCCGCCCTGGCCCAGGGGGTGGCGCAGCGGGTGCATGCGCAGTGCAAGCCGCTGGAGAACGTGCCCTACGAGGCGCCCTATCGGCGGCAGATGCTGCGGGTGCACACGCGGCGCGCGATCGAGGCGATGGCCCGGGCGGGGTAGCGCGTTGGGTCGCGGCCGGTACCCGGTCGGTGAGCGTCGCGACCGTCTCGGCGACCAGGGTCGCGGTGGTGCGCAGGACCGCGCGGCGGGTCGTGCCCAGCCGGCGTAGGGTCGTGCCGTGGTCGGCCGCGAGCACCGTCCCCGCGGCCAGCCCCAGCCCTGACCACGCTGTGGCCACCGCATGGCGTCTCCAGGGCGAGGGCAGGGCGTCGCGTAAGAAGGCGACGTGGAAGCGCAGGTGCACCGCTTCGTCGCGGGCGATCTCGTCCAGGGCATCACGCAGCGAGCCGGCCGGAAGTTGCTGCACGAATGCGCTGTAGATGCTCAGGGCCGCGACCTCGGCCGCCAACAGGACCAGCAGCTCCGCCCCCGGGCCGGCCAGACGACGAACGCGAGCAAAGGCGTCCGCCGACCAGGTGCGCCGGAGCGTGCGTCCGCCCAAGGCTCGCACCGCGACCCCGAGGATGGCCGCATGGCGTCCTTCTTCGGCGATGAACAGTCGCAGAGCCTCGAGGTAGTCGGGGTCGAGATCCCAGGCGCGAGCGCGTCGCCGCAGGTCGCCGACGATGCGGCCCTCGCCGGTCTCTCCCAGCTGGAACCGGGCCAGGCTCGCGGCCAGCGGAGCACGGAGGGCAGGGGGGATCTCCGAGACGTCGTCGATGATCGGGCGGGCTCGATCTCGTCGTTGTTCGAAATACTGGCGCCAGTGGGTCCATCGCATTGGGGTCTCCTCGTTGTCTTGGGCGTTGGCCTGGGAATGACGCGGCAGGCGGGCATCGTCAGCCCGTCGAGCGGGCGGACGGTCGAAACCAAGGGTCGAGCGGCCGCGGTGGACGGCTGAACGACCCACGGTGCCGGCGATCCAACTTGCCTCGGATGAGGATGCGCGGCAGTGTCAACGCGCGAAGACGAGGTGTGACGGTGGCGAAGAAGACGGCGGCGAAGAAGAAGACGGCGGCGAAGAAGAAGACCGCGGCGAAGAAGAAGAAGACGGCAGCGAAGAAGAAGACGGCAGCGAAGAAGAAGACGGCAGCGAAGAAGAAGACGGCAGCGAAGAAGAAGACGGCAGCGAAGAAGAAGACGGCGGCGAAGAAGAAGACCGCGGTCAACAACAGCGTCGACCCCGAGATCGCTCCGCTCGTTGACCTGCGGGACGAGCTACGGGCGCATGCGTTCGGGTTGCCCGGAGCGTGGGAGGATCACCCCTGGGGCGAGAGCGCGGCGAAGGTGGGCAAGAAGGTCTTCGTGTTCTTCGGGCAGAGCACCACGGCCTATTTGCGCGAGGGGTTCGGCATGAGCGTCAAGCTGCCGCACAGCGCAGACCTCGCTCTGTCGTTGCCGTTCGCCGAGCCCACCGGCTACGGGCTGGGGCGCGCCGGCTGGGTGTCCGTTCGAATCGCTCGGGACGAGATCCCACCGCTGCCGATGCTCACCGGATGGATCGAGGAGAGCTTCCGGGCGGTCGCTCCCAAGGCCCGGGTCGCCGAACTCGATGCTCGGCCCACGTCGGGCGTTGCCGCTACGATGTGAGATCCATCGCCTCGCGTCGGGGTCCGGTCGGTCCGGCGCTCTTGCCTGCGGTCGCGGGGGCCTGCACCCTCATGCCTGTCGATGCGCACACGAACGCTTGCCACCCTCTTCGCCCTGGTCGGCACGCTGGGGCTGTGTGCCTGTGATCAACAAAAGGATCCAGCGGCCGACGCCAAGAAGGCCGACGCCAAGTCGAAGGTATCCGCGGCGCCGGGCAAGGCCGCGGTGGCGCCCGGCGGGGCCAAGGCCGATCCGGCGCCCGTCAAAGAGGCGGCGGGTGGCGGCGATGGGTCAGGGTTGGTGAAGCTGGAGAAGTTAGGGCTGATGGCGCGGGCTCCCGCGGACTCCAGCGTAGGCGACGCGATCGTCGGGGAAGGGGTGATGGTCCAGGGTCCGGACCTGGTCGCCACGGTCGAGGAGGCCACCGACACTCGCCCCAAGACCGAGGTCGACGCCAAGAAGAACGCCGAGGAGCTGTCGCCCAAGAACTTCGAAAGCGAAGCCCTCGAGGACGGGTGGGCAGTGACCTACGACAACGAGAGCGGGATGGGCCCCAACTTCTTCGTCGAGGTGCGCCGAGACATCGGGGGCAAGACCTACTGGTGCGAGACCACCGCGTCCAAGCCCGAGCAGCAGGCCAAGGCGCTGGCCTTTTGTAAGAGCCTGAAGAAGTAGGGCCGCGGGTCGTACGGGGCCCCGCCGGGGGGTCAGCGCGTCAGGGCTTGTTGGGGAGCTCGAGCTTCTGGCCCAGGCCCACGGCCTCCATGTCGCCTCGGCCCAGCTGGTTGTCCGGGGTGATCTCGAACTCGTAGATCTTCCTCTTCTTGTGCGCGCTGTCGGAGAACACCGCCTTGGCAAAGTGCAGCCGCACGAGGTCTTCACGGAGCCCCGCGTTCATGATCCGCTCCGCTCGCTGTTCGTCCAGCGACGCGGAGCCGATCCGTAGGGTCTTGCCCTCAAGGTGCGCCCAAAATAGATCGCCTTCTTGCTCGCGCAGGCGGACGGTCAGGTTCTTGAAGAACTTGTCGCGCGCTTCATCCCGGGCCCGTGCATAGCGCTGGTTGCGGCTGTACAGCAGGGCGCGTCGACACTTTTCCAGCTTGCGCGCGAGGCCCCGCGACTTGGGCGTGGAGGGCACCAACTTGAGCCGAGCCCAGGCTGTCGCCACGGGCTTGATCCGCGCACAGGAACGCGGCGTGTTGGCCACCGCGGTGACTTCGCGGAGGATCGCCACGATCGCCCACTTGCGCCGGTTGGGATCGTCGGGCAGCGGCTTGACCGGCGGCACCCATGAGGCGAGGTCCGGATCGGACGGACCGTCGCCGGCGGTCGCCACCCGCTCGGAGTCGGATGGCGCGGCGGCATCGTCTCCGGCGTCGTCAGCCGCGTTGTCTCCGACGTCGTCAGCCGCGTCGTCACCCGGTTCGGTGTCGGCTTCGAGCGAGGGGTCGGCGGCCGGTTCGATCTCGGTTTGCGGTAGGTCGGCGGCCGCGTCGGTCGGTTCGGCGGCCGCGGTCGGATCTCCCGAGGGGGCACCGGTCGCCGGATCCTCGTGACCCTCGGCGTCAGACGGGGGCGACCGGTCCTCACCCACGCCGGGCGGATCGGTCGGGGTCGGCGAGGTCTCGATGGGCCCCTGCGCTAGGGCCGGCGGATCCCCGTCGGTCGGGGTCGGGGCTGGAGCGCCGTTGTTGATCCTCTGCCAGGTTCCGCCCAGCGCGGTGCCCAAGAAGAGGACGAGGGCCAGCAGCATCACTCGCCCGCCGGTGCGTCGTTCGGTGCGGGCCACGAACGAGGTCAGCAGCATCAACAGCGACAAGAGCCACAGCGCGGCCGCGGCGAGCATCCCGATGCCGGCGAGATCGAGGTTCATGTCGGCCGACCCCAGGGTACAACACCCGGCCCCAGGCCGGCGAAAGTCGTCGTTTTGGGTCGCTACGGCCGAGTGAGGGCGATATGCACGGGTCAGGCTCAGCCGCCCGAGCAGTAGGCGTTGAGCGCCTCGACGGTAGTCGCTTGTGCGTCGAGGAATGCATCGGCCTTCTTGGCCGCTGCATGTAGGCCCTGCACGTTCTTGGCGGCGAGCGCCGAGCGCATGGCCGCTTCGGCCCCGCGCGCGTCCTCGAGCTGTTTGCGATAGCGAAGGACGAAGCCCGCGAGCTGGGGATCGGGAAGCGGCAGGGTTGCCAGCTCCCGGTCCGCGGCCTCGATCGCGGCGTTGAGCGTATCGAGGTGCCCCGGATCCGACTCGATCCGGGCGAGCCCTTCGACGCCCGCGATCATGGCCTCGGTATGGGGATTGAGCTGGCCGACGAGGTCGTTGCACGGCCCCACGCGATCCTCGCAGGCCGTAAGGAGCAGCGGGAGCAGCGGGAGCAGCGGGAGCAGCCAGCCGATGCGAGAGGGCGAGGGAGGCATGACGGGGATGGGGGCCACAGGTGGCAAAGAGGGGCACGGCCGGGGGGCGGAGGCACCGAGCTTACGACGCCGGGCGTCATGGTCCCAGCCGCGGCGGTTGGCCCATTGGATTGCAGGACCCGGGCCGCCATTGCCATACTCGCGCGCCGACACCCTAGGCTGGAGCACATCACCGCATGTCGCGATTTTCCTCGTGGGCCCTCTGGGCCGCCCTGGCAGGAGCCCTGGTGGCCCTGCCGGCGGGCTGCAACGTCAAGAAGCTGACCGCGAACACCACGGCCAAGACCCTCGAGTTCGGCTCGGTGGCCATGGATCGCGAGGCGGACCTCGAGTTCGCTCGCTATGCGTTCCCGGCCAGCCTCAAGACCATGGAGACCTTCTTGGTGTCCGCTCCCGACAATCGCTCGCTGCTGCTGTTGCTGGCCCGGGGCTACAACGCCTACGCGTTCGGGATCGTCGAGGGTGACCTTGAGCGGGCGCAGCTCGACGGGCCCGAGGAGGTGATCGAGTCGCTGTCGCGGCGCGCCAAGCTCCACTATCTGCGGGGGCGGGAGTACGGGTTTCGCTGGCTGGCGCGACCGAAGCTCCAACAGGCGGCCCAACAGGGAGACCTCGAGGGGGTCGACGCCGAGCTGGCCACGCTCAAGACCGAGGATGTCCCGGGCTTGTTTTGGACGGTCTATGGCTGGATCTCGGCGGTGAACCTGTCCAAGGATGACCCGGAGATGATGGCGGGTCTGCCGGTCGTCGAGCGCCTGATGAACCGCGTCTTCGAGCTCGACCCCGACTACAACGCCGGGGCGCCCTACGCTCTGATGGGCGTCTATCACGCATCCAAGCCCCCGGCGCTGGGGGGCGAGCCGCAAAAAGCCAAGGACTACTTCGACCGGGGCCTGGCCGCCCACAGCGAGAACCTGTTGCTGCCGTTCTTGGTCGCTCGATTCTATGCGCCCCTAGTGCAAGACCGTGCACTGTTCGATGCGATGATCGCCAAGGTGGCGCAGGCCGACGTCACGGCGCATCCGGATCTACGCCTGACCAACGAGATTGCGCGGGACAGGGCCCGTTTTTGGCGTGCGCACGTCGACGAACTGATCCTCGAGTGACCGTTCTTGTAAAAACATTTTCATATTTTCAGAGAATTTCTGAGTAGAAGGAGAAAAAGGAAGTACTTAAACCTAGGGTCTTTCATGTAAAACAGAGTTCCTGGCTACCGATGTAAGGAGTCCCCGTCGATGAAATCTGCCACCTTCAAGCCTCTCCGCCGCACGTTCATCAAGGGAAGCGCGGCCGCGACTGCCGCGGTTGCCACTGGCTTTCCGCTCATTGCCAAGGGCGAACCCGAGCACAAGCTCCGCCTCGCGACTCTAGCGCCCGATGGAAGTAGTTGGCACCGGGCATTCAAGAAGGTGGCCCGCGAGGTCAAAGCGCAGACCGACGGCCGGATCGTGCTGAAGATCTACGCCGGAGGGGTGATGGGGGACGAGCCGGCCATGGTTCGCAAGATGCGGACGGGCCAGCTCGATGGTGCGGCGATCACCAACGTGGGTCTGGGCGAGATCAATCGTCAGCTGCTCATGCTGCAGATGCCGCTGCTGTTTCGCAATTACGACGAGCTCGATCGGGTGCGCGGCGCCATGAGCGACAAGTTCGAGGGGTTGCTCGGCGATGCGGGCTTCCGGCTCTCGGGTTGGGGTGACGTGGGGGCGACCTACTTGTTTGCCAACAAGCCGATCCGCGTGCCCGGTGACACCAAGGCCACCAAGATGTGGGTCTGGGACACCGACCCCGTCTCGAACGAGGTGATGAAGGTGGCGGGGGTCAATGCCGTGCCGCTGTCGGTGCCCGACGTGCTGCCCAGCCTACAGACGGGAGTGATCGACGCCTTCCTCAACTCCCCCTACGGCGCCATTGCGTTGCAGTGGTACACCAAGGCCGCCTACATCACCAACCTCAAGCTCTCGATGACGATCGGCGGATCGGTGATGACGCAGAAGGCCTGGGCCAAGCTCTCCGATGCCGATCAGGAGATCCTCACCCGGATCTCCCAGTCCACCCACGGCACGCTGCTCCGGCGGATCCGCAAGGACAACAACAAGGCCATCACGGCGCTCAAGGACAAGGGGATCCAGGTGGTCGAGCCCGAGAACTTCGCGGCCTGGAAGACGCTCGCCGACAGCGTGCGCCAAAACCTCACCGGTGGGATCTTCGACCGGGCGCTGGTCGACGAGATGATGGGGCACCTGGGGCGTTGAGCGGCGGGTCATGAGCGGCGAGCTGCCCGATTCGGTCGACGGCAGCGCGCTTGGTGGCGAGCGTTGCGGCCGATCGATCGGAGGCTCGGCCACCGGTGCCATGGCGCCGAGCCGGTTGAGCATCGAGCCGCATCGACGCTGAACATCGGTCCGGGTTCGCACCCGGCTGGGGTATGGAGCCCGGTACCGCGTCTCGTGGTCCGGGCGCTCGTCCGTCAGATGCGCGATCCTGTCCCCCCTGCGGGGGGAAATGCGGTACACGTGTTCGCATGCGGAGGCTCCGCGAGCTGGAGAACGCACTGCTGCGCGTCGAGTCGGTCGTGGCCGTGGTCCTGGTCTTGGTGATGCTGACGCTGGCCGCGTACAACGTGGTGTATCGCAATGTGCTGATCCCGCTGCAGCAGCACTGGGCGCACAGCGGGCCGCCCCTCGAGCCCCCCGCCGAACCTGGCGCGCCGCCTGGATCCGCGCCTGCATCCACCGAAGACCCCGAGCCGCCCCGGCCCGATCCGGTACGCGGGGGCGACGACCTGGAGGGGTTCGGCGGAGGTCTTTCCGATGAGCCCGGTGACCGTGACAACAAGCAGCCGGCGGGCGCTGGGGGCGGGGACGACTTTGGTGGATTCGGGGGCGGGCTCGACGAGGACGAGGGCGAAGGCGAGGACGAGGGAGAGGCCGAGGATGAGGACGAGGACGAGGACGGTGCCCCGGCGTCGAGCCGCGGCCTGGCCCTAAAGGGCCAGGTGGCAGGGGCCGAGGGGAAGGCTCCCGCGGCCAGCGATGACCGATCGAGCGACGACTTCGGTGGGTTTGGCGGTGGGCTGGGCGACGACCCCCCCAAGGCGGAGCCGGCCGGGGGCGACGACTTTGGTGGATTTGGCGGTGGGCTGGGCGACGACCCCCCCAAGGTGGAGCCGGCCGGGGGCGACGACTTTGGTGGGTTTGGCGGGGGCCTGGGTGCCGACCAGAGCGCCAGTGACGGCGCGGACGAGCGCGTCTCGGCCACGCCTGACCCGAAGGTCGATGAGCCCGAACAGGACGACTTTGGCGAGGATGACTTCGGCGAGGACGATCTGGGCGACGACGACCAGTTTGCCAACCTCCCCGACATCGACGCGGCGGGGCAGCAGGCCCCGACCTCGGAGGGTCCCGTGGCGGGCCCGCCTCCCGAGGGGTCGTTGGCCGCGTGGGCGGTGGGCTTTATCGACGACATCAAGCTCGACTGGATCGACGTCTTGCTGCGCCAGCTGGTGATCATCGTCAGCTTCTTGGGTGCCATGCTGGCCACCCGCCGGCGTAAGCACATCAACATCGACGCGCTGAGCAAGGTGTTGCCCGATTCGCTGCGGCGGGTGGTGTCGGTGCTCACGCCCCTGTTCGCGCTGGCTATATGTTTGGTGCTGGCGGGCGCGGGCTGGGATCTGGTGCAGATCAGCCGGCAGTTCCCCAAAGAATTGCTGCCCTTCGCCGACGAGTGGCACCTGCAGCTGATGTTCCCGGTGGGCTTTGGCCTGCTGGCGTTGCACTTTGGGCTCCAGGCGGTCGAGGTGGTCATGATGCCGCCGCTGGACGACGACGAGCCGCGGCCGAGCACGGTGGTGACCTTGGTCGACGAGGAGCACGAGCCCGAGGTGGAGGCGGCCGGCCTGGTGAGCAAGCACGTGGCCGATATCTCCGAGGCTTCGGGGGAGTTGCGACCTCCCGGCACGTCGGGGGGCGATTCGAGCCGTGACTCTGACGAGTCGGGAGGGCCGAGCTGATGGCGGCGCTCGTCGGCCTCTTGCTCGTGGCGCTGGCGCTTTTGGGGGCGCCGCTGTTCTCGGTGCTGGGGGGGGCGGGGATCGCCAACTTCAGCGGGACCGACACCTCGCTGGTGGTCCTGGCCGAGGAGCACTACAAGCTCGCGACCAACCCCCACCTCATTACGATCCCGCTGTTCACCCTCTCGGGCTTCTTGATGGCCGAGTCACGGGCGGCCGATCGCCTGGTGCGGGTCAGTCGGGCGCTGCTGGGCTGGCTGCCGGGGGGCCTGGGCATCGTGGTGGTGGCGTCGTGTGCGTTCTTCACCACCTTCACCGGGGCCTCGGGGGTCACCATCATCGCGCTGGGGGGTCTTTTGTTCCCGATCCTCACCTCCGAGCGCTACCCCGAGCGCTTCTCGTTGGGGCTCATCACCTCCAGCGGCTCGATCGGGCTTTTGTTTCCGCCCTCGCTGCCGATCATCCTCTACGGGATCGTGGCCGCGACCAGCATCGACCAGCTGTTCGTGGCGGGAATAGTGCCCGGGATGCTGTTCTTGTTGGTCCTGGGCGGCTTTTCGCTCGTCGTGGGCCAAAAGCACAAGGTCAACCGCACGCCCTTCTCCCTCAAGGAGGCGTTGGGGGCGACGTGGTCCGCCAAGTGGGAGCTGATGGTCCCGGTGGTGGTCATCGTGGCGATCTACGGGATCCCGGGGGTGACCCGGGGGCTGGTCACGATCGCCGAGGCCTCGGCGATCTGTGCGCTCTACCTGGTGGTGGTGGAGGTCTTCGTCTATCGGGACATCAAGATCTTCTCGTCGGATCCGGCGGTCCCCGATCTGTTCAAGGTGACGCGCGAGGCGATGGTCATGGTCGGGGCGATCATGATCATCTTGGGCGTGGCGCTCGGCCTGACCAACTACCTGGTGCAAGAAGAGGTGCCGATGAAGATCCTGGCCGCGATCCAGGGGCACATCGAGAGCCGCACCACCTTCTTGCTGCTGCTGACGGTGTTCTTACTCGTCGTCGGCTGCCTGATGGACATCTTCTCGGCCATCATCGTAGTGGTCCCGCTCATCACCCCGATCGCCGAGCAGTATGGGATCCACCCCGTGCACCTGGGCGTGATCTTCCTGGCCAACCTGGAGATCGGCTACCTGACGCCGCCGGTGGGGCTGAACCTGTTCATCTCGTCGCTGGCCTTCGAGCGGCCGGTGGTGCAGCTCTACCGGATGGCGCTGCCCTTCTTGTTGCTGATGCTCGCGGCGCTCTTGCTCATCACGTTCAACGAGGGGCTGTCGCTGTGGCTGGTGGAGCAGTGGGCGCCCTCGGGCAGCGGGAAGTGAAGCCCGGTCGCGCGCCCGTCGGCTGAACCTTGGGGCCTAAGCTTGGGGCCAAAGCTCAGGACGCGACGCTTCGAGCGTCCATCGGCGCAGGCTGTTTGTGGCGCGGGTGTCGTCGCGACGACGATCCGATCCCAGGGTAGACTCGGGTGATGCATGGGGATCCAACCCCGACCGCGCGCCCGTTCGTCCGTCGCGTGCGCCTGAAGAACTACAAGAGCATCGCCCGCTGTGACGTCGCGCTGGGGAGACTGGTCGCGTTGGTGGGGCGCAATGGCTCGGGCAAGAGCAATTTTCTCGATGCTTTGCACTTCGTCGCCGATGGCCTCGGGACCACGCTCGATCATGCGCTTCGACAACGGGGTGGTCTCGCCGCGGTGCGTCGCCAGGGGGTGGAGCAAGCCGATGGTTTCGCCATCAGCCTCGAGTTTCAGCTCCCGCCTGGGGTAGAGGGCACCTATGGCTTCGAGATCGCTAGCCGTGGCGGCAGCGTCCAGGTTCGGCAAGAACAGCTCGATTGTCGGTGGCCCGACGGGCACGCATTCTATCGAGTCGAGGAAGGGGAGCTCCAGTCGTCTTCGTCACCAACGACGCCTCGGACCGCGAGCGATCGACTCTACCTCGTGACCCTCTCAGGGCTCGCTGAGTATCGGCCGATCTACGACGCGCTCATATCGATGGGGTTCTATAATCTCAATCCCGAGCGGATGAAGCTGCCCCAGAGCCCGGATGCGGGGGAGTTGCTGCATCGTGAGGGGGACAATGTCAGCAGTGTGATAGGTCGCCTCGCCGAGGATGCTCCGACGGACATGGAACGCATGGGGCGCTATCTTGAGGCGATCGTCCCGGGGATTGTGGGGGTCGAGCGAGTCGCGGTCGGTCCTCGCGAGACGATCGAGTTTCGTGTGCGGGTCGAGGGGGCCGAGCGCCCGTGGCGTTTCTACGCGATGAACATGTCGGACGGCACGCTCCGGTCCTTGGGAGTTCTGGCCGCGGTGGCTCAGCTGGCCAGCCACAAGACCCACGTGCGCTTCGTGGGGATCGAAGAACCCGAGACGGCGCTTCATCCCGCGGCGGCGGGCGCTTTGGTCAGTGCGCTTCGAGAGGCATCGAGTCGCACGCAGATCGCGGTCACGACCCATAGCCCCGAGCTGCTCGACGTGCTCGACCTGAGCCAGGATACGTTGATCGTCGTGCAGTCACGAGGGGGTACGACCGAGCTTGCCGGAATCGATAGTGCGAGCCGTGAGGCGGTCAAGCAGCACCTGTACACCCCCGGTGAGCTCTTGCGCATGGATCAGCTCCACGCCGACCCACGAGACGTCGAGCGCCAGCGGCAGATCGAGATGTTCCCGGAGCAGGGCGCCGGGCCTGAGGCGCCGGCATGAAGACTCTGGCCATTGCTCCCGTGGTCGAGGGCCACGGGGAGCAAGGGTCCATGTTTTCGTTGCTCACCCGCGTCGTTTGTGAGCATCTGGGGGGGCCCTGGCCGGTCGTGCTTCCTGCCATTCGCCAGCCTCGCTCCAAGCTCGTCAAGCCACGTGGTCTGGAGCGGGCCGTGGCCCTCGGGACGCTGAAGCTCCGTCAGGTCCCCGGAGACGTTCACCCGCTGGTGCTCGTGATGCTCGACGCAGACAACGATCTGCCGTGCGTTCTGGCCCCTCGGCTGGTCGAGTCGATGCGGCGGGATGATGTGGACACGGCGTGCGTCTTGCCGAATCCGGAGTACGAGACCTGGTTCGTCGCGGCGGCGGCTTCGCTCGCGGAGTACCTCGACGTCGGATCGGTGCCCACCGACCCGGAGACGAGCCGAACGAAGAAGGGGTGGATCGAGCACCATTTCCGGCAAGGACGCTATAGCCCCCCGATCGATCAGCCGCGACTCACCGCTCGCATGGATCTCGCGATGTGTCGGGCCCATAGCCCTTCGTTCGACAAGCTCTGTCGTGAGCTCGGTGCCCGGCTCGGAGCACCCTGAGTCCGGAGCCCGAGGCCGGGCGATGCTCTCGGGCCCCTCCCGCTCAGGGCGTAAGCTCGATGCAGCCCAGCCCGGCGTTGAGGTTGGCCGGCACGAGGCCATTGCTCAGCAGTGAACGGTAGGTGATCACATAGGTGCCCGCGGTCAGCGAGCGGCGCACCACGCCGCTGTCGATCGCTCCCAGGTAGATCGGATCGGCGGTGGCCACGTCGTAGAGCGACAGCGCCGCGCGGTCGTACTGGGTCTGGGGCGGCAGCTCCCCGGCCACGGTGATCTCGCCCTGCAGATCGACGACCGGGATGTCGACCACAAGCTCGGTGGTGGGCCCGATCTCGAGCGTATCGAGGCGTGATCGCGCGTTGACGGGCATGGTGGGCCCGGCCGCCTCGACCACGTAGTGCAGCTCGTAGGTACCGGGGACCACCGGGCGCTCGAGGGTGATCCGGCGGGTGTTGCCCAGCAGGACCGAGTCGCCGGTCTTGGGGTCGCGCAGGTAGAGCAGGCCGTCGTCGTAGGCCGAGTCGGGCGGCGGCTGCCCGCGCACGGTCACCGAGGCGCTCACCGTCACCATGGGCACGTCGACATCGAAGGTCGCCCCGCCGCTTACGGTGATGTTGCCCAGCGGGGCGTTGGTGTTGGCCGGCACGCCGCCGCTGCTGGTCTGCTGCCGGTAGTAGACGTCGTAGTCGCCCTGCACTACCCGGCGGGTGTAGGTGCCCTCGGCGGTGTTGCCCAGGGTCGCCTCGTCGCCGGTGTCCGGGTTGCGCAGCACGATCACGCCGTCGTCGCCGGGATCGGCGGGAGCCGGCGCTCCGGCGACGGTGAGCCCCCCGCTTATCACCGCGGTGGCGATATCGATGTCGAGCGACTGCTCGCCCGCTTGCAGCGTGACCTGCTGCAGCACGGCGGCCCGATTGACGGGGACCTGCTGACCGCCCAGCATGCGCTCGTAGATCACCTCGTAGTCGCCGGGGACCAGTGGCGCTTCGTAGGCCCCGTCGCGGGTCTGACCCAGCACGATCCGGTCGCCGGTGAGTCGATCCCGCAGCAGGATCCGCCCGTTCTCGTAGGTCCCGTCGGGCGGGGTGGCGCCGTCGAGGGTCAGGGCGCCGGCCAACGTGGTCACCGGGACGTCGACGTCGAGCAGCTGCGGGTCGTCGGCGGCGAAGATCTCGACGGTACTGATGACGCGCGCATCGGCGTTGAGGGGCGCCTGGTTAGTGGCCAGCCGCCGCCGATAGTGCACGTGGTAGAGGCCGGGCACCACCATGGCCCGGTATTCGCCGTCACGCGTGTCGCCCAGGTCGACTTCGTCGCCGGTGGCCGGGTCGAGCAGCACCAGGGCGCCGTTCTCGTACTGCCCGGTGGGCGGGGGGGCGCCGTTGATGGTGAAGCGGCCCTCCAGCTCGACCGCCGGGACGTCGACGACTAGCGTGAAGGACTCGGTGTCGGGGATCGAGACGGTGTCGACCTTGGCGCTCGTGTTGGCCGGCACCCGCAGACCGCCCCCGAGCCGCGCGTAGTGGACCTCGTAGGTTCCGGGGATCACCGCGACCGGAGCCACGGTGCCTCCATCGGCGGTGTTGCCCAGCTCGATCCGATCGTGGGTGGCCGGGTCGACCAGCACGATCGCGGCGTGCTCGTAGATGGACGAGACGAAGGGCTCGCCGCCCAGCAGGAACTCGGCGCTCACCGCCACCCGGGGGATGTCCACGTCGAACTGGCCGTCGCTGGCCGAGCAGGGCAGGCAGCGCAGCCCATAGGCCGCATAGCCTTCGACGCACACGCAGTAGGGCGCCCCATCGTCGTCCCACTCGCAAACGCCGCCCTCCCCGCAGTCGATCTCGCAGGGCCAATTCTCGGGCTGGCCGCTGTCTTCGCCTCCGGTGCCGTCTCCCGATTCGTCCAGGCCGGCGGAGCTGCCGGCCGGCTCGGCGTCGCTACCGGTGGGGTCGCCCCCGCTGGAGGCGTCGTCGAGGCTCACGTCGAGCAGATCGCCGCTACAGCCAACCTGCGTGGCCAGACTCAGCATGCTCAGCGTGCGTGCCGTGCTGCGCCAGATCCCTATACCGACCCCGTGTGCTCGCATCGCGCTCCTACGGTACCAGTTCACCCACGCCGTTGGCATGCTAACGGTGCGCCAACTGCTGGTGACGCTCGAAGAGGCGCGTGTTCCTAGGTGCTTTGGGGAGCCCGAGGCGGAACGCGGCTCGCGACCCTGACATCGATGTCGCGCTCGAAGGGGAGTGCAGACAAGGGTGTCGCGGAGCGCTACGCACGAGGCTCGAAGATCGGCTCGAGGATCGGCTCGAGGAGCGGCTCAAGGATCGGCCATCAGCACCGCGATCCCGCCGCCCTGCTCGATGCTGCCGACGACGATGTCGTCGACGCCGTCGCCGTCGAGGTCACCCGCCGCGAGTACGACCGGTCGAACCAGGGTGGGCACCGGAGCTTCGACCTCGAAGGACAGCCCGTCGCGCCGGTCATTGCGCAGGATGTCGACCGCGTTTTCGCTCTCGAGTGCGATCGCGACGTCGGGCAGGCCGTCGCCGTCGAAGTCTCCCGCCGCGCCTTCGCGGGGACCCCCGCCGGTGTCGAAGAACTCGGCGGCGGCCAGATCCCCCTGTCCATCCCCTCGCAGCACCGAGAAGTTGTCGTTGGCCTGGTTGGGGGTGGCCAGATCCACCGCGCCGTCGCCGTCGAGATCGCGGGCGATGAGGGCCCGGGGAGCGATCCCGGTGGTGTAGGACGCCTCGGGCGAAAACCCTCCCGGCCCCGAAAGGAACACGCTGATGCTGCCCGCTCCGAAGTTGTCGACCGCCAGGTCGGGGATCCCATCACCGTCGAGATCCGGCGTGGCCACCGCTAGCGGGCTGGTGCCGACCGTCAGCGGCGGATCGGCGGCGAAGGTGCCGTCACCCTGGCCGACCAGCACCGAGACGGTGCCGCTGGCCTCGTTGGCGACCGCCAGATCCAAGGCTCCGGCCCCGTCGAAATCGGCCACGCCCAGGCCACGGGGGGACTCGCCCACCGGTAGCAGCGTGGGGGCAGCGAAGGTGCCGTCGCCGT
The DNA here is from genome assembly GCA_039194325.1 of Myxococcota bacterium. Taxonomy (GTDB): domain Bacteria; phylum Myxococcota_A; class Polyangia; order Nannocystales; family Nannocystaceae; genus Paraliomyxa. The sequence continues at coordinate 21,229 of JBCCWC010000076.1, read as the reverse complement.
TGCCTAGGTGCACCCCCACGCTGTCGTCTCCGGTGTTGGCCGCCACCACGTCTAGATCGGGATCGCCATCCAACAGGCCCACCGCCAGCCCTAGGACTCCCGCAGGCGTGGCCACCGTGCTGGGGGCGGCGAAGGTGCCGTCGCCGTTGCCCAGGTGCACGGAGAACGAGTCGATGTGCCCGGCCAACAGATCGAGGGTGCCGTTGCCGTCCAGATCGCCCAGCGCCAAGGCCCCGGTGGGCGTGCGGTCGACAAGGGCCGAGGGCAAGAAGCACAGCGTCCCGGCCACGGGCACCCCGTCGCCGCAGGTTTCGTCGCCGGTGGTCGTGGGCTCGCCCTGGGTGGTACTGCTGGATGCCTGGGTGGTGCTGTCCTCGGCGACGGTGGTGGAATCGGGGTCGGGGCCGCTGCTGGTGAGCACCGGGTCGCCGGTGCTGGTCCCCGAGGTCCCGGTGGTCGCGGCCATGGGCCCGTCGTCGTCGTCGTCGCGGCAGCCGGGCACGGTGAGCAGGACGAGCCCGAGGCCGACGGCCCACCCCGTCATTGGGCGCGGATCTGCGCCGTCTGCACCATCTGCATCATCGCGAGTACGGTAAGTCATGATGGCCAAGGATGCCGCATCGTGGCGGGCCGCGCTCGTCGGCCGGGACGTCGGCCGGGACGTCGGCCGGCGTTGCGGTGCGGTATGCTGATCACGGTGATGTCCGAGGTTCGGCAAAGGAGGGCCCCTCGTGCGCGGTCGGGATGGTGGCTAGGGCTTTGGGCGGCTGCGGTCGCGGCGTCGTGCTTCGACGGGGCCGACGCCCAGGGGCTGCCGTGCCGCACCGACGAGGACTGCGGCGTCGACCAGGCCTGCGCGGAGGGGTTTTGCGGCGGCCCGCCGGCGACGAGTTCGGCCGGTTCTTCGTCCGGCTCTAGCACCACCGCGGCCGATTCCAGCACCGGCCCCGTCGCCATGTGCGGCAACGGGATCGTCGAAGCCGACAACGACGAGCAGTGCGATCCGGGATCGAACTCCGAGACGGCCGAGTGCAACGCCGACTGCACGGTGGCGGCGTGTGGCGATGGTCTGATCAACGCCGCGGCCGGGGAGGAGTGCGACGACCAGAACTCGTCGGCCCTCGACGAGTGCACGTCGGACTGTCGGCTGACCTTGTTTTGGGACGATCTATCGAGCGATCCGCTGGGCCCCGATGGTTGGGAGACCCGGATCCCCATACACGAGGACAACCGCGAGTCGTTCATGCTCGACAGCGGGTGGCGCTGGAACGTGCCCGAGCCGGGCGCGTGGCACAGCGGAGTCTACTCCGAGACCTCGGGGACCGCTCGGCTGATCACGCCGTCCATCACGTTTCCCGACGACCCGGGGGATGGTTTTCAGTGGGAGCTTCGCTTCCGCCATCGGCTGCGCTTCGACGGCAATCGGCTCGACGTGGGGGACACCCGGTGCCCCCAGGCGGCCAACGGCGACGGGGGGGTGGTGATGATCTCCACCGGTCCAGGCCCCGCCGAGCCGGCAGGGCCTCCCATGGGGCACCCCGAGACCCTCGATGACGAGGGGGGCTGCGTCGGGCTCCCCGTGCCGGCCAACCCGCTGTTCGATCCGATGATGCCCAACCGGCCGGTCTACACCGGGAACACCGGGCCCAACTACGTCGACGTCGTGCTTCCGCTTTCGGGGGTGGCGGGGCAGACGGTGCAGGTGGTGTTCGAGATCGGCTACGACTGCGACAACTGCTGGCAAGACGGAGCGCCGACGAACGCGGGCTGGACGATCGACGACGTGGTCGTGGCTCCGTTTGCTACGGACGGGTGAGGAGGGCGTAGCGCTCGGTCTCGACCAGACGGTAGGCCGAGGACGGACGCTCACGGGTAGACCGCATGGAGCTCGAGCGCGTCGAAGTACGCGTCGCATCTCGTGGTTCCGGGAGTGTAGCTGACGCAGTTTAGCTCCACTCGAACCGTCCGAGTGCCGACAGGGGTCGGGCCGCTGGTGCTGTGAATCGCCCAAAACGCATCGCGTATCCAGTCGGTCGTCCAACTGTCGAGCTGCTGCTCCTGGGCGTCCCGGTAACGCACCACGAATCGGTACTGGTCATTTCCGAATTCGTACGTGCGACCCCATCCGATGAAATCGAAGTGCATCACCCCCTGGTCGATGGTGGTCGACCACTGCGAGATGTCGATGTCTTGTACGAGTGCGAACTCGGTGAAGCTTGGCCCGTCCAGCGATTGTAGGCAACCCGCTCCTTGATGGGCAGATACTCCGGTGGAGGGCACATCTGCTGCCCATTCTCCGGCCTCTATGTTGGTCCACCCAGGCGGCGGGCTGCCCTGGTCCTCGCCGCCGGGATTGACCAGGAGATTGGCGCTCTGCCCTGCGCCCCCGCCGGTGAGCGGCCGGGTCGTCTCGCGTCCCTCGTCGTAGTCGACGGCGAAGGTGCCATGGTGGAGGCCGAGGTTTTCGGGGTGGAACGATAGATCTACGACGCACGATGATCCCGGCGCCAGGCGGTCCGTGCAGGTGCCGCCGGCGCCCGGGTAGGCGCCCCCCGTGTAGTCGAACGGCGGCGCCAGGGGCCGTCCTGCCATGCTGGTGGCCTCGGTGTCTCCGGTGTTGGTGACCGTCAGCGCTGCTTGAGCGAGCTGGCCAACGGACACCACGCCAAACTCGTACTGCGGTCCGTCTGAGATGAGCAGCTCGGACGAATCGCCGGTGGCTGATGGCGGCTCGTCGGTCGCGGTCGAGTCATGACCTGTCGAGCCCGAATCGCTCGTGATTGCTCCATCCGCCATCGGGTCGGGGTTTTGGTTGTCGCCCGAGCCCGAGCTGCTCGACGAGCCCTCGCCCAGCGCGTTTTCAGGTGTCGGCGGAAACGGAGGCGCCCCCACGCACCCGGCGAGCACCAGCCCCAGGAGCAGTCGGGTCCTCGCGTGGATGGGCATGGAGGGTGCCTCAGAATCGGCCGCGCAGCGTCAGTGTTGTGCCTTGTGGGCTCGCGGACGGCACGAGCGCGACTGTGCCCCGGCTGCCGCGTTTTCGCAGGCCCAGCCCCAGCAGCACCGCGCCGGTGACCACCAGCACGCCGCCGGTGATCCCCCCGGTCAGCCCCAGCGCGTTGCCGGTGCGGCCGCGGTCGAACTGCGTCCGCCGCCCGTCGATGTCGTCGGGATCGAGATCGCTCAGATCGTTGGCCCGCGCCCCCATGCCCAGGCCTGCGGCCATCAGCCCGAAGCCGGCCACGCCCAGTCCCGCCGCCACGGCGCCCCCGATCACCAGGCCCCGACCGGCGGGGGGCCCCGGGTCGGGCTCGGGCTCGGGCTCGGGTTCGGGCTCGCTTGGTGGGGGCTCGACCGGCGCCGGCTCGGCACCGCCTTGCTCCTGCTCGTAGGCGGCCAGCCGTGCTTCGATCTCGGCGAGCCGCTCTTGGACCTTGCGACGCTCCTCGTTGGCTTGTGGCCCCTCGCCGTAGAGCGCGGGAATGCTGCGCTCGAAGTTATTCAGGAGGATCTTGGCCTGGCGCAGCTCGGTGGGATCCTGGCTGACCTCGAACGCCTTTTCTCGGGCGGTGGCGATGTTGTAAAGGAGCAAGACCCGGGTCTTGGTGTCGTCCTCGGCGTCGAGCACCAGGGCGTAGGCCTCGGTCCACTGCTCGATGGCCGCCTTGTAGTCGGCGGTTTCGAACTTGGCCCGGCCCTGGGTGTAAAGCCGCCGGGCCTCGTCGACCGTCGGGGATCGGGCGGGGGGCTCGTCGGCCTCGGTGGGCGTGGAGGGGGCCGGTGTGGCCATCGTGGCCATCGCCTTCGTGCTGGTGAAGGCGAGCGTCAGCGCCAGCCCGACGGCGGTGGAGCGATGGCTGCCCTTGGGATCGCGCCGCATGCCCCCACGATAACCCAACTGCCGGGCGCTGGGCCCGGCGCCCGTTCCGGTGGATCTAGTCCCGCGCGATCCGGCCGTCGATCCGCGTCCGGCTCTCGCTGTAGATCATGTCCTTGAATCCGTTGGCGCCCAGCATGTCGTGGGGGAAGCCCAGCGAGGGGCGGGACAGCTCGTCGAGCGCCGCCTTTTGATCGGCCGACAGCTGCACCTCGATCCCCCCGATGCAGTCCTTGATCTGCTCGACCTTGCGCGCGCCCACGATCGGGATCAGCCCATAGCCTCGGGCGCGAAGCCAGGCCACGGCCACCTGAGCCGAGGTCACCCCCAGCGCGTCGGCGATCTCATCCACCTTGCGGGCGATGGACAGGCTGCGCTCGGTGGTGCGGCCGTGGGCGTCGTTGCCCCGGGCGCGCAGCGAGTCGTTGTCGCCGCCGCGGGTGTACTTGCCGGTGAGCACCCCGCCCCCCAGCGCTCCCCAGGCCAGCACCGAGAGCCCGTAGTGCTCGGCCATGGGCAGCAGATCGCGCTCGGGGGTGCGCGCGAGCAGGCTGTACTCGATCTGGATCCCGCAGTAGGCGCTCCAGCCCCGCAGCTCGGCGGTGACCTTGGAGGCCGAGACCACCCAGGCCGGTGTGTCGCTGACGCCCACATAGAGTACCTTGCCCGCGCGCACCAGGTCGTCGAGCCCCCGCAGTGTCTCCTCGTAGGGCGTGTACTGATCCCAGGCGTGGACCCACAGTAGATCGATGTAGTCGGTCCGCAAGCGCCGTAGGCTGTCTTCGACCGAGCGGATCATGTTCTTGCGGCTGTTGCCCGCGGTGTTGGGATCGGAGTGATCCATGGCCAGCGTGTACTTGGTGGCGACCACCTGGCGGTGGCGCTTGCCCTCGAGCCACTTGCCGAGGATCTCCTCGGTCTGACCGTTGTGGTACTTGTTGGCGGTATCCAAGAAGTTGCCGCCCGCCTCGGCATAGGCGTCGAGCACGGTGTGGCTGGTGGCTTCGTCGGCGCCAAAGCCCCAGTCGTCGCCGAAGCTCATGGTCCCCAGGCACAGCTCCGAGACCCGCAGGCCCGTCGTTCCCAACATTCGATAGCGCAGCATGGTGTTGTTGCTCCTGTTTGTAGGGCCCACCATTAGACTGCGAGGCTACGGGCTGCAAGGGGCGGCAAGCTCGCCGGTCGATCCCACGGAGGTCGAGAACGGCGCTCGCGGTGCACTCGGGGGGGCGCATGCGGGGTGATGGGGCCGGGTGGGGCTCGGGCTTCGGCGCGGACCGATGCTACGATGAACGCCGTCATGCAATGGGCGCGAAGGCTCGGAGTTGTGCTGGTGATCGGCCTGGGATGTGACGCTCCCCAAGCCCTCGACGGGGGGGTGATCATCGGGGAGATCGATGCGTATCGCCTGTGCGACGTCAACGGCGTCGACGTGCGCCTGGTCGCGCGGTGGCTCGATTGCGCGGCGGGTGAGCCCGACTGCGAGCCGCCGCCGGCCACGACCCGCGAGGGCGACCGGTTTTCCTGCCCCTCCGCCGAGGGCACGCGCGACCTGGGGGTCGAGCTGCCCGACCCGGGCGTCTACCGGATCGAGGTCCACACGGCCCAGGCGTCGGGGCCCGCCAAGGTCGAGTGCTTCGTCGACCCCGACTCGGGCGAGGATCGGGTGGAGCTTTCGGCCACCCAGGTTCGCGAGGGCGCGGCCGTGATGCTCGACGACCACGGCACCTGCCCGGAACGCTAGTGATCGGGCGCCCGACTATTGCCCAAAGGAGCCCGACGCACTAGCGTGGCGCCCACCATGGGCTACGACCACCAGGCCATCGAGCGTCACTGGCAGACGTACTGGCAGCAGCACGAGACCTTCAAGGCCGAAGTCGACCCCGAGCGGCCCAAGTTCTACGTGCTCGACATGTTCCCGTACCCCTCGGGCAACGGGCTGCACGTGGGGCACGTGGAGGGCTACACGGCCACCGACATCATCGCCCGCTACAAGCGTATGCGCGGCTTCAACGTGCTGCACCCCATGGGCTGGGATGCCTTCGGCCTGCCCGCCGAGCGCTATGCGATGAAGACGGGGCGCCACCCCGAGTCGACCACCGCCGAAAACTGCGCCAACTTCCGGGCCCAGCTGCAGCGCCTGGGCTTTTCCTACGACTGGAGCCGGGAGATCAACACCACGTCCCCCGACTACTACAAGTGGACCCAGTGGATCTTCTTGCAGATGTGGGGCCACTACTACGATCGCGAGCAGGGCAAGGCACGGCCTATCGAACAGCTGGCGATCCCCGAGCCGGTCAAGGCGCAGGGCGAGGCCGCGGTGGCCCGCTATCGCGACGACCGCCGGCTGGCCTACCTGCAAGACTCGCCGGTCAACTGGTGCCCCGATCTGCGGATCGTGCTGGCCAACGAGGAGGTGGCCGAGGTGGTCGACGCGGGCCACGAGGTGATCCGCAAGCCCATGAAGCAGTGGATGCTGCGGATCACCGAGTATGCCGAGCGCCTGCTGGCCGACCTCGAGGGGCTCGACTGGCCCCCGCACGTGCTGGAGATCCAGCGCAACTGGGTGGGCCGCTCCGAGGGCGCCCAGATCGACTTCGCCGTCGAGGGCGCCGTGGAGGGTCATGAAGGGCAGGTGCTGACCGTGTTCACCACCCGGCCCGATACCCTGTACGGGGCGACCTACATGGTGCTGGCCCCTGAGCACCCGCTGGTGCAGACGATCACCACCGCCGCCCAGCGCGAGGCGGTGCAGGCCTACGTGGACAAGACGCTGCGCCGGACCGAGCGCGATCGCCAGTCGGCCTCGATCGAAGGCGTCAAGACGGGGGTCGACACCGGGGCTGCGGCCCGCCACCCGCTCACGGGCGACAGCATCCCGATCTGGATCGCCGACTATGTGCTGATGGGCTACGGCACCGGCGCGATCATGGCCGTGCCCGCCCACGACGAGCGCGACCACGCCTTCGCCCGCGCGATGGAGCTGCCGATCGTGCAGGTGGTGGCCCCGGCCAAGGGCGAGGTCGACGTGCAGGCGCAGGCCTACGTCAGCCACGAGGGGGTGGCCGTCAATTCCCCGGCGATCGACGGACTGGCCACGCCCAAGGCCAAGGCCACGATGATCGAGCACCTCGTGGCCCAGGGCTGTGGGCGGGCGCAGGTCACCTACAAGCTGCGCGACTGGCTGTTCTCGCGGCAGCGCTACTGGGGCGAGCCCTTCCCGCTGGAGCACGCCGCCGACGGCACGGTGCGGGCGGTCGCCGAGGACGATCTGCCGGTGCTGCTGCCGCCCATGGCCGACTTCGATCCCAGCGAGACGGGCGAGCCGCCGCTGTCGAAGGCCACCGACTGGGTGCAGCGGCCCGACGGGGCTCGCCGCGAGACCAACACCATGCCGCAGTGGGCCGGCAGCTGCTGGTACTACCTACGCTACGTCGACCCGCGCAACTCCAGCTTGCCCTGGGCCGACCAGGCCGAGTCGTACTGGATGCCGGTCGATCTGTACGTGGGTGGGGTGGAGCACGCCGCCACCCACCTGCTCTACTCCCGCTTTTGGCACAAGGTGCTCTACGATCTGGGCCACGTCAGCCACCCCGAGCCGTACCGGCGACTGGTCAACCAGGGGATCATCTTGGGCGCGGTGTTCGTGCCCACCGAGCCCGGACGGGAGCGCGACGCGCAGGGGCGCAAGCGGATCTTCGTGCAGTCGGACGTGCAGGCTCACGAACAGGACGGGCAGACCCACTACACGCTCACGCAAACCGACGAGCCCTTGCGGATCCAGTGGGACAAGATGTCCAAGAGCCGGGGCAACGTGATCAACCCCGACGAGGTCGTGCAGACCTACGGGGCCGACGCGGTGCGGATGTACGAGATGTTCATGGGCCCGCTCGAGCAGAGCGCTCCGTGGCAGACCGAAGGCCTGGCCGGGGTCCATCGCTTCTTGCAGCGGGTCTACCGGCTGTGGTTCGCCCCGGGAGCCGACGGGGCGCCCGATCGCTTGCGGCCCATGCCGGCGGGCGAGGGGACCGAGCGCCAGCGCAAGCTACTGCACCGCACGATCGCCGAGGTCACCGAGCGGATCGAACGTATGGCGTTCAACACGGCGATAAGCTCTTTGATGGTGTTCGTGCGCGACGCGGTGCCTCGGGGCCCCGACGGGACTCCCGAAGGGAGTCCCGAGCCGCTGGCCCAGGACGCCGCCGCGCAGATCACCCTGCTGCTAGCGCCATTTGCGCCACACCTGGCCGAGCACCTGTGGGCGGCGCTGGGCAAGACCGGCTCGCTGGCGTACGAGCCGTGGCCCGCGGCCGACGAGGCGCTGCTGCGCGAAGACACCTTCACGCTGGTCATTCAGGTCAATGGCAAACGCCGCGGCGAGGTGGAGGCCCCCAAGGGGGCGAGTCGCGACGAGCTGGCCGCGCTAGCGCGCGCCACCGACGAGGTGCAGCGGCACCTGGGCGACCGCGAACCCCGGCGCGTCATCGTCGTTCCGGGGCGGCTGGTCAACTTCGTGGGCTAACGGCCCCGCGTGCTCGACGTGCCCAGCGTGCCCAACTCGTCCCCCGATCGTCCCCCGATCGTTCGGGCGAGGGGAGTGGCGATTCGCCCTGCTGGCGGGTCGTGGGCGGATCGTGGGCGGGTCCTCATCGTCGACGACACCAGCGGCCCCCATCGGCTCGAAAAAATTGACACCGAGCCCGGAAAAGATTCCCCAGCTGGAAACAGCGAAAAGTCCACGATGGGCGCTGCCGGCGGTGCGCCGATGGTGGTAGCCTGGCCGCGCGGAAGTTCCCGGGTTCGTCTGGTCGGTGGCTGGCCAGCGCCTTCTTGGGGGAGGCGACTACTCACGAGCGCCGGGGTTCGCACGACGAGGACCGACCGAGGAATCCGGAGGCGTTGACGTGAAGCGACTAGATCTGACACCCATCGTGATGGCCGGCCTCGCCGTCGGCGTGATGGCGCTGGCCTGTGGTGAAGAGTCGGGGCAGGACGAGAGCGACAGCATGACCACGCTCCCGCCGCTGACCACCTCCGACGGCATGACCAGCAACATGCCCGGCGACGACGAGACGGGGGACAAGCTCGACGTGGGGGGGAATGCCACCGGCGGTCCCAACTGCGACAACGGCGACGTCGGCTGCACCGACAAGATCGATCTTCTGTTCGTGATCGACAACTCGGGCACGATGGGCGAGGAGCAGATCAACCTGGCGCGCAACTTCTCGCTGCTCATCGAGCAGCTCGAGGGGCTGACCGACTCGGACGGCATGCCGGTCAACCCCGACGTGCAGATCATGGTCACCACGACCGACTTCGGCAATCCGCTGTGTAGCCAGTTCGAGATCCCCACGTACGATCCCTCCGAGGGGGCGCCGGTCGCGAGCTCGTGCACCGAGCGCCTGGTTGACTTCACCGGCTTGGACCCGGTCAATCCGGTGGTAGTGGAGGAAGCGTGCACCAACACGTGCCCGGTCCCGGTGACTCCCGAGGGTGATCCCTTCATCGCCTTCAGCTCCGAGGGCGACAACATCCCCGACACGGTCATGCCGGTCGACATCAACGGTGACGGCGTGCCCGACTCGCCGGCCGCCCAGGCGCTGTCGTGCATCGGGCCCCAGGGGATCAACGGCTGCGGGTACGAGTCGCCGCTGGAGAACATGCTGCAGGCGCTCGACCCCAGGGCCGACTGGAACACCGGCGATCCCGATGAGCCCCCCAACCCGCGGCCGTTCCTGCGCGACGATGCTCTGCTGGCTATTGCGGTGGTCACCGACGAGGCCGATTGCTCGGTGATGGACTACACCATCATGAACAACCCGGCCTTCCAGAACATCAACCCCACCACCATGATGCCGGCCGCGAGCTCGGCGATCTGCTGGAACGCAGGGGTGATGTGCGAGGGGCCCAATGCGATGGGGGTGTACTCGGCCTGCACCTCCCAAAACACCCCGAACCTCCAGCCCATCAGCCGCTATACCGACTACCTCATCGGTACGCTGCGTGAACAGCAGGAAAAGGAGGTCATCATGCTGGGGATCCTGGGCGTGCCGCTGGTGACCGAACGCAACGAGGATCCACCCTTCCAGCCCACCGCCGGCGGGGTGTTCGACCTGGTCTATCGCAACTGGCGCGATGGTCAGTACGACGGTACGCCGACGGGCGGTGATATCCTGCCCGACGAGTTCATGGGCGGTGAGACGGCGGCCGACAAGCAGTTCGACTTTGGAATCGGGCCCGGTTGCACCGGTCAGGACAGCACGGGGGCGTTCACCGGTCAGGCGATCCCGCCGGTGCGGGTCAAGGAGGTCTGCGAGGCGCTCGATCTGGGCGACGAGCCCGAGGACACCCGTTGCTGCATCGAGTCGATCTGCGACGAGGACTTCAGCCCGGCGATCCGGTGCCTGACTGGCATCATCCAGGAGAGCATCGTCCTCCCCGGGTAGGCGCGCGAGGGCCGGCCCGTCGTCCAGGGCCGGCCCGTCGTCCAGGGCTGGCCCGTCGAGCCAGACGAATGAGCCAGACGAACGAGCCAGACGAACGAGCCAGACGCACGAGACGGGTCGCGACAGGGTCGCTACCCGTCTTGTTCGTTCTCGTTTGGGGGGCGAACCCCGACGGCACGCACCTGTTCGCATGAATTCAGACGCCACGAGGTCCCCGATTCGGCTCACGAGATCGACAGCGTCGGCGGCGGCCTTGGGTGGCGCAGCTCACGGGTGTCGAGGTGTGGCGTGGGGGGAACTGATGGGATCGGTGCCGCTTCTCGCTTGATTCCGGGGGCATCGGTTTGCGACACTCGGTGTGGTTTGGGGCCACGTGCCCGAAGGTCCCCGTCATGAGCGACGGGTTTCGGACGGTACGGCGGAATGACGGAAGACGGCACGACCATATGAAGATGCGCAGGCTTGATACCTTGGGGATGGCCCTCGGCACGTGGGGAATGGGACTGGCGATGTTCATTGCTTGTCAGCCCGCGGAGGTCGACACCGACGACGACGACGAGGGCACGACCACCATGCCGATGACGACGAGCGGTGGCAGCTCGACGACGACCGACGATGATGACGACGATGGCGGGGAGACCGGCAAGCTCGACATCATGATGGACGACAGCTCCGATCTGCCCACATGCGCGACCGACGGGGCGTGTGACCTCATCGACATCCTCTTTGTGATCGACAACTCGGGCACGATGGGTGAGGAGCAGCTCAACCTCGCCCGCAACTTCCAGCAGCTGGTCGACGAGCTTCAGAATCTCAAGGATGCAGACGGGGATCCCGTCAACCCCAGCGTCAACATCATGGTGACCACCACCGACTTTGGTCACCCGCTGTGCACGGCGTTCCAAAAGCCCGACTACGCGCCGCGGCAGGGCGCCCCCGTCTACCAGGGGTGCAACGCCCGCATCAACCGGTTCACCGGGCTGGACCCGAACGAGCCCATCATCATCGAGGAGGCGTGCACCGAGAACTGCCCGGCCGACATCGCCCCCGGTGATCACTTCATCAACTTCAACTTCCAGGGCAGCAACGTGCCCAACAACGACATCGGCGCGGCGCTGTCGTGCATCGGTCCTCAGGGGATCGACGGGTGCGGCTACGAGGCGCCGCTGGAGACGATGCTCCAGGCGATCAACGAGGACGCCTGCTGGAACGATCCCTCCCAGGAGTCCTGCGACGACGAGCCCGAATGGGCCGACGTCGAGCGCGGGTTCTTGCGCGACAAGGCGACGCTGGTGATCGCGATCATCACCGACGAGATGGACTGCTCGGTGCAGGCGCCCAACGGGTATTCGTTCTTCACCGACATCGACAACACGATCTACTGGAACGTCAACCCGGATCTCGAGGTCCCGCAGGCCACGTCGGCGGTCTGCTTCAACTCGGGCGTCACCTGCATCGACGAGAACAACGACGGCCTCTATGAGGGCGGCTGTGTTTCGCAGCAGAGCGAGGTGCTGCACCCCGTGTCGCGGTACATCCAGTATCTCGACTTCCTCAAGAATGCTCGGAACAAGGAGATCGTCATGCTGGGCATCCTGGGGGTGCCGCCGGTCGTGGCTCACAATCCCGAGCCGCCCTTCGAGCCGATCGCGGGAGGGGCCCAGGATCTGCTCTATCGCAACTGGATCGACTTCCCCTATCCCAACGGCGACATCCTGCCCGACGAGTGGAACAACATCGAGGATCCGGTGCGCGCGGACGAGAAGATCTTCGAGTTCGGCGACATCGGACCCGGCTGTACCGCTCAAGAGACGAACGAGGATGGGACACCGGGCGAGTTCCTCGGCCAGGCGATCCCGCCGGTGCGCATTCGTGAGGTGTGCGAGCACCTCAACGGTGTCGACGACGAGACCGGCGAAGAGCAGATCCGGTGCTGCATCGAGTCGATCTGTGACACCGACTTCAGCCCTGCGATCCGCTGCCTGACCGGAGTGATCTCCGACGTGATCGAGCAGGCGGGCTAGGGCCGAGAGGCCGGGGGCGGTCGTTGCTGCCCCCGCGTTCCCGGTCACCAACGAGCAAGCGCCGCGCCCTTCGGGGTCGCGGCGCTTTTCGTGGTTCGTTTGACGTGGCCTGTGTGCGTGATCCGTTTGCGTGGTCGGGCGAGCGGATCACCCATTGCGCCGCAGATACGCGCTGCCATGGCGCGTGATCTTCAGCCGCCGCTTGGCCCCGCTGCCCTCCACGTGCACGAACCCCTTGCTGCGCAGGTGGCGAATGAGCAGCCGCAGTTGTTCCGCGGTGAGGTTGGCGCTGTTGGCCAAGTCCAGCTCACGCAGTCCTCCGCGCTCGGCCAGCACCCGCAGCACGCGGAGATCGCCGTCGGGTACGTCGGCCCGGCGGCGGATCACGGCCGGTCCCGCATCGAGATCCATCAACGGGTTGCCGTCCTCGTCGAGCTGGATCCCGTCGTCCCTGGGCTTGGCCATGGGCTTGGGTCGCTTCTTGGCCGCCTCGATGAGCTCCGAGACGGTGAAGATCTCGAGGACCGGCGCCATGGCTCCATTGGACTTGGCGGCGTCGACCAGCTCGCCCAGGGTGGCGTGGTCGGGCAGGGTGGCGATCACCTTGCACATGACCTCGCGCAGCGACTCCGCCCAGGCGGTATCGGCCGACTCGGTGTTCGGGGGATCCGCGGTCGCTTCGTCCGACTGCGTCATGAAGGAAGGCCTCGATTCTCGAGCATGGGGCGCGTTGGGTTCGCGCACGATGGGCAAGGGAGCGGCGAACCGTACGGGTCGGCGGGATGCCAGAGGACGGGAGGCCGATGAGCGGGGGCGCCCAATGGGCAGGTCGCACCGCGGGGTGGGCACCGCGCCGCGATGGCAACGATCGACGATGAGCCCGAGATCCATGGTGCAGCGCCTGGTACGCGCTGTCAAGCAGGGCCTGGCGCGGCGGATCTTGACAGCACGGGAGGCGAAGGGGGAACAACGCGCGTGGCGATCCATCGCGTGGAGATCGAGGGGCGGCCGGGCCTGGTCGATGCATTGGCCGCACAGACTCGCCAGCGTCTGCGTGCCTTCTTGGGGCTTTGCCCCACCCGCGTGCGGACGCGCCGGCTGATCCACCTGGATCTGGCGCTCAGTGACGCCGAGGCGGATCGCGTGGTGCAGGCGCTGGTCGATCCGGTGGCCGAGGTGGGGATCCGCGGGCAGCTGCCCGACGGTGAGGGTGACGTGCGCCGGGTGGCCCTCACCGTATCGCTGCGCCCCGGGGTCACCGACGGGGTGGGGACCAGCGTCAAGCGAGCGGCCGAGGATTGTCTGGGGCGCTCGCTTCGGGGCCGGGCCTACACCTCCACGCTGTACCTGTTCGAGGGGCTGACGCTGCCGCAGGTGCAGGCGGCGGCCGACGCCTTGCTCCACAACCCCCTCATCGAGCGGGCGCAGGTGCAGTCGGTCGAGCCAGGCGGGCAGCGTCCGCTCGAGCTGGGGGTGCCGCGTCCGGGGGCCCCGCAGGCCCCCGAGGTGGCGGTGGTGCCTCTTTTAGAGGCCGACGATCCGGCGCTGATTCGTCGCTCCGAAGACGGAATGCTCGCGCTGACCCTGGCCGAGATGCAGGCGATCCAGGCCCACTTTCGGCAGCGCGGTCGCGATCCCACCGACGCCGAGCTCGAGTGCCTGGCCCAGACCTGGAGCGAGCACTGCAAGCACAAGATCTTCGCCGCGCCGGTCGACTACACCGACGCGGCGGGGCGCACGGTGTCGATCGAGGAGGGGCTGTTCTCCCGCTACATTCGAGGCGCGACCGAAGCGGTGCAGGCTGGGCGCGGGGCGCAGGGCCTCGATCCCGAGGACCAGCCCTTCTTGGTCTCGGTGTTCCACGACAACGCGGGGGTGGTCCGCCTGAGCGACGACGATCACCTGGTCTACAAGGTCGAGACCCACAACTCCCCCTCGGCGCTCGATCCCTACGGAGGGGCGATGACCGGGATCGTGGGGGTCAACCGCGACTCGTTCGGCACCGGCCGGGGGGCGGATCTGCTGGCCAACGTATGGGGCTACTGCTTGGGCGATCCGGGGCACACGGGGCGGATGCCGGCCGGGCTGATGCACCCGCGGCGGATCCGGGACGGGGTGCACCACGGGGTGATCGACGGCGGCAACCAGAGCGGGATCCCCTATGCGCGAGGCTGGGAGCTGTTCGACGACCGCTACCTGGGCAAGCCGCTGGTGTTCTGCGGCACGGTGGCGGTCATGCCGGCACAAGCGGCGGGTCGACCCACCCACGTCAAGTTCGCCCGCCCCGGTGATGCGGTGGTGATGGTGGGCGGTCGGATCGGCAAGGATGGGATCCACGGGGCCACCTTCTCCAGCGTGAGGCTCGACGAGCGCTCCCCGGTGCAGGCGGTGCAGATCGGCGATCCGATCACCCAAAAGATGATGTTCGACATGCTCACCGAGGCCCGCGATCAGGGGCTCTTGTCGGCCATGACCGACAACGGGGCCGGGGGTCTGTCGAGCAGCGTGGGCGAGATGGCCGAGGCCACCGGGGGGGCGCGGATCGATCTAGCGCTGGCTCCGCTCAAGTACCCGGGGCTGGCGCCCTGGGAGATCCTCATCAGCGAGGCCCAAGAGCGCATGACCCTGGCGGTGCCGCCCAAGAGCTTGCCCGCCTTCCTGACCCTGGCCCGACGGCGAGAGGTGGAGGCCACCGTGCTCGGCGAGTTCACCGACACGGGACGGTTCGAGGTCGTCCATGGGTCCACGCCGGTGGTGGATCTACCCCTTTCGTTCCTGCACCAGGGGTGGCCGCGGGCTCGGCTGCGGGCGCGCCACGGTCCGCCCCCGCGGCCACCCCGGGACGAGGCGGCGCTTGCGGCCGAGCGCGCGCCGGGGCGGCAGACCGAGCGGCTGCTCGATCTGATGGGGGCGCCGAGCATCGCCTGGGACGAGGATCGGGCGCGGGGCTACGACCACGAGGTCAAGGGCCTGTCGGTACAAAAACCCTTCGTGGGGGTGCGCCAGGACGTACCGGCCACCGCCACCGTGCTCCGCGTGCGCCACGGCCGGCCCGAGGGCGTGGTGCTGGGCGAGGGGGTGCACCCGTTCTATGCCGAGCACGACGCCGAGGCGATGGCCCTGGCCGCCGTCGACGAGGGGGTGCGCCGGGTGTTGGCCGCGGGGGCGCGCTGGGATCGACTGGCCGCGCTCGACAACTTTTGTTGGCCCGATCCGATCGTCTCGACGCGCACTCCGGACGGTGAACACAAGCTCGCCCAGCTGGTGCAGTGCTGCCAGGGCCTGCGCCGGGCCTGCGAGGCCTACGGGCTGCCGCTCATCAGCGGCAAGGACTCGATGAAGAACGACGCGATGCTCGACGGGGTCAAGATCTCGATCCCGCCCACGCTACTGGTCAGCGTGATGGGGCAGATGCCCGACGTGGAGCGGGTGCTCAGCCTAGTGCCGCGGGCACCGGGCGATCGCCTGCTGCTTTTGGGAGACACCCGCGAGGAACTGGGCGGCTCCGAGGTCGCTCGCCACAGCGGGCTGGCCCTTCGTGGCGTGCCCCGCACCGATCCTTCGCGCTACGCTGACCGCTACCGGGCCTTCGTGACCGCCCGTGACGCCGGGCTCGTGCGCAGCGCCCATGTGCTCGGGCGGGGAGGCTTGGGGGTGGCCCTGGCGCACACTCTGCTGGCGGCCGAGCTCGACGTTGAGGTGGGGTTGCCCGATGGTCCCGGCGATGGTCCCGGCGATGGTCTCGGCGATGAGCTGGATGCATGGGCCGCGCTGTGGTCCGAGAGCACGGGGCGGCTGCTGTTGACCGCGAAGGTCGACGATCTGCCCGCACTTCGCCGGATGCTCGGGACCCACGGGCTGTTCGAGCTCGGCCACGTTGCCGCGCCGCACGGTGACGCCCGACTACGGGTCCGGCACGGTGAGGCGGTGGTGGTGGATGTGCGCGCGGCCACCGTGCGCGAGCGGGTCACGACCCGATGGACGCTGGGCCCCGGCTCGGAGTGACCAGGCTCGGAGTGACCAGGCTCGGAGTGACCAGGCTCGGAGTGACCGGGCTCGGTGACTGGACTCGGGGTGACCGGGCCCTTTGATAGACTCCGGCTCGTCGTGTCGAGACTCTGCCCGCTCCATTTCACCGCACGGGGTGCGGCCCGCCGGGCGTTGGGCGCGATCCCGTGGAGCTCGTCCGTTCGCTGGGCCGCCAGTGTGGCCGCTGGCTTGGCCGTCAGCTGGGCCTGTAGCTCGCCGGCCTCGAACGACGGGCCGGCCCCCGGTCCGGATCCGAGCGCCCCGTCCTCATCGGGCTCGAGGGCCACGGGCTCAGCGTCCCGCGGCCCCGAGCGCCAGGCGGCGGCCACCTCCGGCTATCGCATGCCCTCGGCCGACGTGGTGGACATCGTCGATGCTCCACCGACTCCCCTGGTCAACGTCGCCCCAGGTGGGCAACGCCTGGGGCACTTCACCTACCAGGCGTTGCCCGGGATCGACGTGGTCACCCGACCCTTCGAACGACTGGCCGGGATCCGGGTGGATGCCGAGCGCCACCGACGTCGACGGACCCGCTGGATCACCGAGATCAGCCTGCAGCAGGCGGCTGACGGCGCCATCACGCCCGTGGTCCTGCCCCCGGGCGCCCGGGTCAGCCACCTCCAGTGGTCACCCGACGGCCAGCGCCTGGCCTTCACCCGCGACAGCGACGACGGCCTGGAGCTGTGGGTGGCCGGGGTCGACGGGAAGGCGCAGCGGCTGGGCTCGGTGATCGTCAACGACATGCTCGGCTCGCCCTACGAGTGGATGCCCGGCTCCCAGTCCTTGCTAGTCCGGCAGGTGCCCCCCGGTCGGGGTCCGGCGCCGGTCCGGCCCTCGGTGCCGGCCGGTCCGGTGGTCGAGGACACCGCCGGCAAGGCGGCCACCAATCGTACCTATCAAGATCTGCTACGCAGCGCCGACGACGAGGCATTGTTCGAGTACTTTGCCACCAGTCGGCTAGCCTTCGTCGATCTGCGGGGCACGACGCGCCCGCTGGGCGAGCCCGACCTCGTGGACGACATAGAGCCTTCGCCCGACGGCAAGCACGTGCTCGTGCAGCGCCTGCGGCGGCCTTTTTCCTATGCGGTGCCCTACACCCGTTTCGCCCGGGTGCTCGAGGTGCTCGACGCCAAGGCCAAGGTGGTGCGGCGGGTGGCCGACCAGGACGTGGCCGACGAGATCCCGATCCAGGGGGTGCGGACCGGCCCCCGCATGGCGCACTGGCAGCCCGGCCATCCGGCGACCCTGGTGTGGGTCGAGGCGCTCGACGGCGGGGATCCACGCAAGACCGTCGAGCACCGCGATCGGGTGATGAGCCACGCCGCGCCCTTTGCCGACACGCCCGAGGAGCGACTGCGGGTCACGCATCGGCTGTGGGGGCTGGAGTGGACCCAGAGCCCCGGCCAGGTGCTGGTGTCGGAGTACGACCGGGATCGGCGCTGGACGACCACCCGGCTGCACGCCCTAGACGATCCGGCAAAGGCGCCCCGCGTGCTCTTCGATCGCAGTACTCGCGATGTCTATGCCGATCCGGGCGATCCGATCACCGAGGTGCGCCCCGACGGCACCGAGGTGGTGATCGTCGCCGATGGCCAGATCTTCTTGGCCGGGCAGGGGGCCAGCCCAAAGGGCGATCGGCCCTTCCTCGATCGCTACGATCTGGCCACCGGCCGGACCGAGCGACTGATGCAGTCGCAGGGGCAATCCCACACCGAATTCGTCGATTTCGTGGGCGAAGGCCACGACGCGCTGCTGGTACGCCGCGAGTCGGTGCGCGACACCCCCAACTTCTTCGTGCTCGGTCCCGACGGCGAGCGCCAGCTGACCCATTTTCCCGATCCGCACCCCCAGCTGACCGGGATCCGCAAGCAGATCCTCACCTACGAGCGGCGCGACGGGGTGCCGCTTTCGGGCACGCTCTACCTGCCGCCCAGCTACGAGGAGGGGCAAACGCTGCCGCTGGTCGTGTGGGCCTACCCGCTGGAGTACAACGACGGCGACACCGCGGGGCAGGTCCGCGCCGCGCCCCGTACGTTCACTCGGCTGCGGGGGACCTCGCCGCTGATGTTCCTGACCCAGGGGTATGCGGTGCTTGGCAACGCGGCCATGCCGGTGGTCGGCGATCCGCAGACGATGAACGACACCTTCGTCGAGCAGATCGTCTGGGCGGCCGAGGCGGCGATCGATGCGGTGGTCGAGGCCGGCGTGGCCGATCGCGATCGCGTAGGGGTCGGGGGGCACTCCTACGGGGCCTTCATGACCGCCAACCTGCTGGCGCACAGCGATCTATTCCGGGCGGGTACGGCCCGCTCGGGGGCCTACAACCGCACGCTCACCCCCTTCGGGTTCCAGAGCGAGCGCCGTACGCTGTGGGAGGCGCCCGAGGTCTATCGGGCGGTCTCGCCGCTGTTTGCGGCCGATCGGCTCGACGAGCCGCTGCTGCTCGTCCACGGCGAGGTCGACAACAACGCCGGCACCTACCCCCTGCAATCGCGGCGGTTGTTCCACGCTCTGAAGGGCACCGGAGGCACGGCCCGGCTGGTGATGTTGCCGGGGGAGTCGCACGGCTACGTCGCCCGTGAGTCGGTGCTGCACGTGCTGGCCGAGTCGTTCGAGTGGTTCGATACCCACGTCAAGAACGCCGAGCCGCGGGCTCGCGGCAAGGCCACGACCACGGTCGCCAACGTGGCCGCGGCGTCGGGCTCGGGCGCGCCCCCGTCTGTCGGGACCTCGACCGCGGCGGGGCGCTCGGGGGCCGACAAGGCCGAGCCTGTCGCCTCCGGCTCCCCGGCGGCATCGGCAGCCGAGCCTTCTGCTGGCGCCAAGGGGGCAGCCCCGGATGCGTCGACCCCCAGCCCGCCCGACAAGCCCGCGCCGAGCGAACCCCCGCCCGACAAGCCCGCGCCGAGCGAGCCCCCGACCACGCCCCCCGCCAAGAAAGCCTCGGGCTCATCGGCGGGGGCCGCCCCCGGTTCTGCCTCCAGTTCTGGCCCCGGCTCTGGCAAGCCCGATCCTCCCGTCCCGCCCGCTTGACCCCCGGCCCGGTCAGCCGCGACCCTGACCGGCATGACCACGGCGGGGGATCGAGACATGGAGTCGCTGCTCGCACGCCTCGAGGCGCTCGAGCAGGCGAACCGGCATCCGCCGCCGTTTTGGCGCAATACGGCCGCCGTGGGCGTGCTGGGGGGCGTCATCGCGATCGTCCCGGCCAGCCTCACCGCGATCCACGAGTACTACCAGACCGAGCGCGAGGTTCGGCTCAACACCACCCGGTACGAGCACGAGCGGACGGTGTCGTACCTCGATCGGGCGCTCAGCCCCGAGACCACCGAGTTCAAGCAGCTACAGGTGCTGCGCTTTTTGAGCACGCTGCCCAGTGAAAAGGATCAGCCGATCGCCCAGTGGGCCAAAGCCGAGATCGAGCAGGTGACCCAGACGGTCGAGCAGCTCGAGCAGGTCTCGGCCGACGCCAAGAAGACGCTCGCGTCGCTCGAGACCAAAAAGGACGTGCTCGAGGCGGAGACCGAGCAGATCCTGGTCGCCGCCGGCAGCAAGAGCGTCGAGCAGGTCGAGCCGTTGCTGGTCGCCAAGCAACACCAGCTCGAGCAGACCCAAAAGGAGATCGAGAAGGTCGAGCAGAAGGCCCAGGCCGCGGCCATTCGAACGGGCAAGGTCATCGAGCCCGTCGTCACCCCCGAGCCCGAGCCCGGGCCCGCCCCGCCCGTCCTCGGGCGATCGTGGGGGATCCAGATCGCGACCCGCCGCGACGAGGCCGAGATCCGACGCCTGGCGGCGCTGGTCAGCGGTCGGGGGGTCACCCCCACGATCTATCGCAGGAACTCGACGTACCACCTGATGGTCGGTCGCTATGGCACCCGCGAGGACGCGGAGTCTCATGTGGCGCAGGCCCGGCGGTATGTGGGGGAGGGCGCCTTGCTCCGCAACCTCGACTCGTTTTGTCGCGTGACCAAGAGCAGCGACGGGCTCGTGCGCTGCGCCGAGCGCTGATGGGCGCCGTGGACTGCGGTCGGCCTCGCGGGTCAACCACTCCATAGGGTCGAGGGGCTCGGCGCGTCAGGGCTCACTGCCCGGCGCGGGCCACGAACGCGCGCTTGCCATCGAAGGCGGCGACCAGCTCGAGGACAGGGTCGGCTCCGCGCTCGCGCAGCTCGGTGGCGTAGTCGCGGTCGCGAAGCTGCCGAATGCCCGCGTCGAGGGCCGCGGGGGGGTCTTCACCCTTGTCGATCGTTTTGAGCTCCAACACCACGCCCGGCTTGCCCGTTGTTCGCGGCAGGACCATGACATCGTAGCGCCCGTAGCCCGACTCGCGATTGCTCCGCACCTCGTACTCGGGCTGAAGGTTGACCAGCAGCCCTACGATGAAGCCATGGATCACCCGCTCGGGCTGGGGGCCGCCGGTGTCGTGGTACGACAGGCTCACCTTCATCATCCGGCTAAGGTAGTGCGTGAGCGAGCGGACGTCGCCCTCGAGCAGCGCCCGAAGCAGCGCCTGAACCTCGGACGAGCCGCCCACGCGTGCGCTCATCCACTGCTGCACCATCGTCGCGAGCGCGGCATGGACCTCATGGTTGGGCACGTCGAGGCGAACCCATCGGGTGCGGCTCGCGTCGGTATAGACCTCTCGTGCTCGCAGGTAGCCCGAGAACAGCAGGAAGCTCCACACCGCATCGGGCTGGGCATGCAGGTCGCGGAGCACGGTGTGCTCCTCGACCGGCTTGTCGATCACCCCACCGACCAGCAGCGTCTCGAGCTCGGCGCGCTGGCCCTGGTGGCCCTCGAGCAGCATCTCGCGCACTAGATCATTGGAGCTGGTCGCGATCCAGTACGGCCGG
>JBCCWC010000075.1:0-58413 GCA_039194325.1 Myxococcota bacterium | reverse complement strand
GTTTTGTTCAGCAAACTGCAGTAATTCACTATAATGTTCTTCTGACCATGACGCATTTTTGTTGTTCAGTTCGGTTTCTATATTTTCTAGTATTTTTTTAATGTTTTCGATGGCATCGTTGTTGGCTGTATCCTCTTCGAACTTCTTAATGATAGTTTTGATGAAATTGAGGAGGTCCGTAGCTAGCTTACTACATTTTGTTAACTCATCGTCTTTGCGTTTAATGATTTTCATGACGAGAAAGAGGAATGTGAGAAAAATATATATCGTTGCGTGCATGCTGACGTGAATCTTCTCGCTCCACTTCACATTATGGTGGAGTAATGGCTCAATGGCGGGATGGCCGACTCTGACAATTACTCTACTAATGAAGTCCAACAGCATAGGGTATGCGGTGAAAGGCTCGGTCGGTAGATGGAATGTTCCCTTGATCCTTGCGGTGACGTCAATGTTATCCTGTAAGAACCCGCCGTGTCTGAGCAATTTCAGGCGCTTGACCTTTGTCTTCCTAAGCATCTTGTGGGAAGATAAAGCGATAATCTTACAGCCGATTAACGTTTGGACAGAAGAGACGAAGTCGAACTTAAATGAATAGTGTATGCCGATCCACGCATGTTGCCAAGCTAATGTATAATATCCTTTGGCGAAGTAAAAGACGCTGATATCGAGGTTTGGATTCCGGAACAATTCTCCTGGCTCAATCGTCTGCTCAATCATCCTCTGTTTCAGGAAGAACGAGTCAAGGAGCTGGGTGGTTGAGAGACAAGAAACTCTGGCGGTGTGTGATTTTTTGATGAGAATACTGAGAAGCAGTAATGCGTCGCCGTGGTAGTTTTGGGCCCAGGGGTAGTAGAACCCCTTCAATGCTTGAGCCTTGACTAAGCAGTCACGGGATTCTTCTAGTAGTGCTATGGTCGATCGTTTGGCATTGTCTGTCAATTGATGAAATAATTGATCGATTAGTTGACTAAGGATGTCGTCTTTGGGTTCCGTCTTCTTACTGATATGCACAAAGACCCGTGCGTTGACGATTGTGGCGCCGATGTGTGCAAGGAGCCATGGATTGGAGCACACGGAGGATGGTTTTTTCATTTTTCCATTTTTTCCGAGTCTATGTTTAATTGCTTTCTTGTCCTGCGATGTTACGAGATAGTCCAGCGCCATCACATAGTGCTGAATACGTGTGCCTAGAGCCTGGCCCCATCCGTTGGCAATATTGCGGCAGAATTCTCCAAGGTGGGCTAGTGCCCAGCAATAATTTGGTTCAATTGCAAGCGCTACCTGGAATCTGTACGCATGTCGGTACATTGCGCTTGAGCGACCAGTGAGCAACACTTTCGATATCTTGTACAGTTTCATTGTTGCGTAGCTTGAGCATTCGGCTAGATGTGCCCAGATATACGCAATGCGTTGATAATTAATATTTTCGACCTTTATGGCATCACTCTGCTTGGATTCGTCAATCGTCCTCATTATGAAGACTGATTGTTTGGGGTCAGGATCGATGTGGTTGACTTTGATGTTGACATTTTTGTCGGAAGAAGTTGTGTAGTTGTATTCTTTGTGTTTACATGAGTGAAAGATGATGGTCCAAAATTTCTGTGGTTTTCCTGTGGAAGATGCGGCAGTAAAAGCTGCGGCAGTGATACAGTTATCGTTTATATCTTCTCCAAATAGTTCTTTGAGAGTGTTGTGTAAATTTTTGAATGTATCTTTGGATGAAATTTGAATGAGACTGATGGGGGCGTTCGTCTTGTGGGATTTGGGGTCGTGAATCGCTTCGAGTGTTTGGCGAAGAATCTCAGTGCTGAGTGTTGTTGGTGTTTTTGAGCCTGTTGCCTCTTCGAAAAGAGTGTTATACTCTGTTTCAAGCGCTGCCCGGAAACGGTCTGTTGCATTGGACCACTGTTTGTCTTTCTCGAGCGCAATCGCGTGTTTGATAATGCTATTTACCTTAAGTTGCATGATTGTCACCTCTTTTTTCTGTGTTGACTCTGCTGAAGTTGAAGATTGCAGCACCCCGAAGGGGGTGGAAATCTGTGTGTGTGTCCGGGCGGAAATTTGTGTCTTGTTGCCCGTCGGGCAAGGGCATTGTTGCTCACCGAAGCGACCCGTTCGCTTGAAGAGATCTTGACGTCCAAGCTATGTATCGACACCTCCTGTATTGGGCATCCCAAGCACATGGTCGATCCATGCCTGATCGAATATCGCAGCGTAAATGGGGTTGCCGACGCAAACCTTATCATAAGTCCGGGTGACCAGACCAGAGAGCACCAGCGAGGTCTCCAGTGAAGAGTCGTCCGAATCAACCTCGCCGCCGTCGAGGACCGCTTGGTAGCGCTCAAGCAGTGCCGGCACCTCGTCAGGCACCGCAAGGAGTCGAGCCTCTATGGTGCCAAGGTGCTCGGGATCGTCATGGGTACGCCATTTGTCGATGATTCGTGAGCGCACGAGATTCGCGACCCACTCCCGCTCTTTATCCTCGGTCGGGCGTGATTCTTCCTCGCTAATGATGCTGCATAATTTCTGGGTCAGGAAGGGTTGTCCGCAAGTCCAGTCGAGTATGGCCCGGAGCAGACGTTCCCCGTTGCCGATATGTGCGAGGCCGGTGGCGAGGTTGCGAGCCTCGTCGAAGCGGAAGCCGGCCAGGGGAATTGCCCGGCCGATGTTGAAGGGCGTGCGACGATTGTCTCGAATCAAGTCGGCAGGAGTCGCGACGCCGAGCAGGATGACGCTCAGTCGTCGGTAGCGAACATCGTCGGCCCGCCGGTTATAGAAGAGTCGGAGTAGCGCGAAGAAGTCGTCGGAGGAAAAATCGAGGCTGAGCACCGCGTCGACCTCGTCGATGAGTAGCGCGATGGGGCGGTCGACACGGTCGAGAATTTCCTCGTCAACGAGGACGTCGAGGCGCTGCACTGCAGCGAGCTCGTCGTGAGCGCGCCACCAGCGACGGAGGTCGAGCTGCCCTTGTAGGCCCAGGCCGGTGACCAGCGCTCTCGCGATGCCCGCGTACCACTGTTGATCGGTGATATTCCGAGAGCCGAGCGCGGAGATATCAAGTGATATGCATGCGATCCCAGTCTTGCGCAATCGATCGACAGCGCGTACGCGCAGACTTGATTTCCCCATCTGTCTTGAATTGAATATATAGCAGAATTCCCCCTGCTCGATCTGGGCGGTGAGCAGCTCGTCGGCCCTACGCCGTACATAAGTCGGGGAGTCCGCAGGCACGCTCCCGCCAACGCGAAAGTGGAAGTCGCTGTCTCCGCTGCCCTCTCGGAGCAGCGCATTCTCGATCGACACTGCGGCTTGCCCCATGAGCAGTCGGAGGAGGTCGAGTCGATCTTCGTCGAAGACGCCAACGGCGCGGCCATTCTCGAGGTAGGTTATTGCCACCAGGCGCCCCTGGTTGAGGATTGGCATGCAGAGGATCGACTCGCAGGCGTTGGCACGGATATGGGGATCTTGGGTGAAGATGCCCTGGGTGGTCGCGTCGTGGAGTATGACCGCCTCGGCCGTGCGCGCTACATATTGCACAACCGACCGTGCGAGGCCCTCTTGATCGCTTAGCGCCAGTGAGACCGCCTCGATGCGATCGGATTCGTCTAGCGTTCCACGAACCTTGACCAGGAGGCGTTGGTCTCGGACCAAGATCAAGAAGCCGCGCTCGGCTCCTGCGTGCTCCAGGGATACACGCATGATCGTTCGCAGCATTGTAGTGCCGTCGGTCTCGCTGGCGATTGCGCGGTTTGCCGCGAGGACGGTGTCGAGGTCGAGGTCTCTAAGGTTACTAGTGGCTGTCGTCGCGGTGGTGGCCTGACTCGTTGGACGTGCGCGGTCACGCTCGCGCTGGAGAAGGTAGCCGTAGCGTGCCGTCAGAAATTCGAGCTTGGCGGTCGCCCCCCAGCGCTCGAAGGCGTAGTAGGCGTCGCGCATGTAGTAGCTGGCCAGACGCATGTTGCCCCGCGTGTGATAGAACAACGCCGCGCGCTCCAAGGCTAGGCCCTCTTCTTGGGTGTACTCATGCTCTCGCGCCCGATCGATCGCTCGGTCGTAATGTTCGCGTGCGTCCTTGGCTCGTCCGGTGACGCGGCATAGCTCGGCGCACATGAGCTCGAATTTATGCGCGTAGTTGGTCGGGCTGAACTCTGCTCCCTGTTTCATTGTTTCGAGGAGCGGCTCGACCTCATCGAGGAGCGACTCACGGACGTCGTCCGTGGCGTTGTCGTAGACGGAAAGTGCTGCGAGACATTGGTAGAATGTGGCGATCATCAACCAAATTGAACCCGGTTGATTGCCGCCGATCAGCGCTCGTGCGCTCTGCAGGGCTCCGTCGAAGTCATGGAAATGATACCGGAGCATCATCTTGTTGAAATCGAGCATGTAGATCGCGGTGAGATCCCCAGATTCTTTGTGCCGTGGCAATTCCTCCGTTTCATCGTAGATTGCGCCGCGCAAGGAGGTGGGGTCTTCGCTGAGTCCGCGAAACGCCTGCACGGCCTGGTGATATTGACGAAGCCAGGTTAGGTAGGGGCCTTGCTTGTACCGAACGAGGGCCTTGTCGCTCTCGGCATATTCTTCGTCGATCCGCGGGAGCTCGCAGCCGGAGAGGAAGCCGATGGCCGAGCTGCACTGCAGGCTGTTGCAGCCGGTGTCGATAGATCCACTCTCGAGGCCAGCTCGGTAGCCGTCGCGCATGGGACGGATTGAGTCGCGACAAGGACGTCGCCAGTGAAATACGTAGCAGCCGCCAACGACCGCGAGATTGGGCCGCTGATCACTCAGTTGATCGCGCTCTACGAGTAGCTCGGCTAAACAGCCGAACTCGTAGCCGAGGTCCAGCTCACCGCGCGCGCATAGCGACATACCCAGGAAGACGAAGGCCCTCGCCGAGTCCGGGGCCAGGCCGTGGCGAAGCGTCAATAGCACCATTTCTGCGGTGACGATCAAGTACGTGAGCGGCTGGGCGAGGAATGCGGGGGTCAGGATAGAGTTGCACAGCTTGATCGTCGCCTGCGCTTGGCCATCGGTCATCGCCGGCAATTGGGCGAGTTCACGAGGAGATCGATCCCCGAGCGCCTGGGTGACTGATGCCAAACGTGCGTCGACGTGCTCGGTGGTTGGCTCGTCGGGTAGGTCGATGTCCAGGGGTTGTAGGATCGAGCGTGCGGCAGCTATCGACGCGAGGAACTCGTTTTGCGCGGTCAGAGCGTTGACCCGAAGCTGGGTAGCCTTGACTCGGTCTAGGTTGTGCTCGGCATGACGAAGGATCTCATCGACATAGCGGTTCGTGACCGAGAAGTTGCTGTCGAGGTACGCAGCCTCGGCCGCAGACTCGGTCAGCGACCGTGTGAGCATGGGGTCGGTGGTTCGAGCGCGCGCTTGCCGTACCTCGAACGTGGGTCGTTGGTAGGGCTGCGAGCCGAGAAACAGGAGCCCCTGCTCGAAGTATTCGAGCGCGCTCGCATTGGCAACGGCGGCCCTGGCCTTGTTTCCGGCGGCGAGGTTCAGTGCGGCGACTTGGCTGCGTTCATAGGGATTATCGATGAGATCACCAGCGCGGTTGAGCTGGTTGATGGTAGGGAGCAGCGAGCCTTCGCCCGGTACATCGGGGAGGTTGGCCAGCATGGCTCGGCCGATCCGCAGGTGGATGCTGCTGTGGGAATCGGCGGATCCGAGATTATACGAAGCGTGCTGTATACGATCGTGGGCGAACTTATACGCAACCTCGGGTTGCGCATCGAGCTCTTCAAAATCAGCTTCGAAGAGCCGGTAGTTGCCGGTGGTAGGGATGAGGTAGTTGCTGATGATAGCAGGGGTCAGTGCCTGGGCGACCTCGCTGGCGGGTTGGTCGGTGATGGAGGCGAGCAACTCGATCTGAAACTCGTTGCCGATGCATGACGCCAAGGTCAACAGCTCACGGGTAGATTGGGGCAGTCTCTCAAGGTTGGCGACGACCAGATCGACTACATTGTCGCTGAGCTCAAGAAGGCGCAGGCGATCGTCTCGCCAAGTCCAGCTGTTGAGCTCATGGTCGAAGTACATGATTTCTTCGGTAACCAACGAGTCCAGTACGGTATGGATGAAAAAGGGGTTGCCGCCGGTTTTCTGATGGATGAGCTGCGCTGGCTCGTGGATAGCCTCCGTGTCGCGGTGCAGGAGGTCGGAAAGTAGCTCGGCGGTGTCCCTGGTGGTGAGCGGCCCGAGCGACTGAACCTCGAAGTCGACGCCTGCGTCACGGATGACCTGTAGCGTGGCTTGAAGCGGGTGTGCGGCCTTGATCTCCTCGTGTCGATACGCGCCAACAATCATCAGGTGCGCGATGGGATCGCCGGTCGTCAGTAACTCTAGGAGATCGAGTGACGCGCTGTCGGCCCATTGCAGATCGTCGATGAATAAGACCAGGGGGTGGTCTGGACCGGCGAATACACGAATGCACTCGGCCAGCGCCCGAACGAAACGAAAATTAAACTCGGTCGTAGATAGATTAGGAGTCGGTGGTAACTGGGTGTAGAGCAACTCGAGGCGGGGCAGGATGTCGGCTACGGTCGGTAGCATCTGTCCCGCGGCGTGCTTGAGGTGTCCGGCCCACTGTGTTACCTGTTCGGGAGGTTCCATTAGGACCTGCCCGATGAGCTTATCGAGAGCTTCCACGACCGGCTGGTAGGGAGTGTCGCGCCGAAATTGATCGAACTTTCCCGAGGCGAAGAATCCGTGAGACGTGGTGACCGGCTGGTAGAGTTCCCGGACTAGCGCCGACTTGCCGATACCGGGCGAGCCCGATATCAGCAGCAGCTCAGTGCCGCCGGCGGCGGCACGTTGGTAGCAACCTAAGAGCTTGGCAAGCTCGGCACGACGTCCGTAGAGCCGAGTCGGTGTAGCGAGATGCTGGGTTACCTCCCGCTCGCGAAGCGGGAAGATCTCGATGCTCGCATGTTGTTGCCGCTGCTCCTGGCAGTAGCGCAGGTCTGCGAGCAGTCCGTGAGCGCTTTGGTAGCGCTCATCCGCGTTCTTGGCGAGGAGCGTGTGGATGATCTCCGATACGGGAATCGGGATCTCTGGGCGCAGCGAGAGCAGCGACTCGGCTTCCCGCGCGAGGTGACAGTGCATAAGCTCGAGAAGGTTATCTGCCTGAAATGGCGGGTGCCCGGTGAGCAGTTCGTAGAAGGTACAGCCCAAGGAGTAGAGATCCGCACGGTGATCAAGTGGTCGGTTGGTTCGCCCAGTCTGCTCCGGTGCGAGGTATGCTGGCGTCCCTTCGATCAGGCTGGGGTGATCGAAGGCTACCGTTTCTCGCGATAGGCGGGTGGCAATTCCGAAGTCGATCAGCTTGATGACACCAGTGTTGCGGTTGATGACGATGTTGGCAGGGGTGAGGTCTTTGTGGATGATCTTATGGCGGTGGAGTGCGGTGACGTGCTCGGCGACCTGTCTGGCGATGGTCAAGAACTGGTCAAGCTCGACGTTGCCGATCAGGTCACTGCGGTCTAGTGAGGTCCCTCCGAAGTCCTCCTGGGCAAACAGCCAGTAGCTGGACGTATGGAGGAAATCGTAGACATCTACTACCCCCGGTAGATCGAGGTCGTGGAGCAGTTGGTGCTCACGCTTGAACCGGGCGATTCGATCTGACGAAGGCTGAGAATCCTTGAGAACCTTCAAGATCACCGGACACTCATCGGACTCGCGGATGGCGCGGAGGACGAGTGATTGGGCGCCATCTTGGAGCTGATCGACGGTGCGATAGCCGGAGACAGTAAACATGACCGATGCCTGAGTTGGGCGGACTGCCTTGTTTGTGCTTTATCTACATCATCTCCGAGCGCATCACGCGAATCCATCCAGTGGAAGCGCCGGCGAGTAAATCTTGTCGTCGTCCGGGAATTCGTCGGGGTCCCAGGTGGGGTCGGGGCCGGGGTCGAGCCCGCCGCACGTTGCGATCTCAGGGATGAGGTCATCGAGGGATAGAGCTTCTTGGGCCCACGTCTCGGGTATAGTGTGGTTGTCATTCATGGTGCAGCTTCGCTTGTCTAGCAATCGTCGTGGATTAGAGTCGATGGTGTCCTTGAGAAAAGTCCGGTACATGCGTACTGTGATTTTTTTGCGCGGTGGTCATGGAGCGATCGTGAAGCGCTCTGTTCCGTGTCTCGTTCGCGTGACTGGGTAAGGCTGTCGGAGCGGCCGAGACTCGCTCTGCTTGGTGGGATAGTGTGTGCGGGGAAGGCTCAACATGAGTCGTTTCGCTCATTGAGAAGACACGAGGACAAGGGCACGGTAGCGAAGCAAGCGCTCGAGTACATCTCGTAGCTCGCGCTCGCGTTCGGGGTTGCTATGCCGAATGCACGCGGCAAGCAAGGAGCCGACAGTAGTGGGGCCGTCGTTCAGCCGGTCGAACAACCGGTCGAGCGCGTCCGAGCTCGGTACTACGTGGGCGTGGCCGGCGGCGGAGAATGCGGTCTGTCCCTCACTCAGGGAAACTCGAACGGTGGGCTCGCCTTGCGCTGTTTGTAGCCGGTCATCGTCGTCGAGCGAGCGGTGGGGAGTCATAGGAGGTACGCGCATGAAGCCGGCTCCGGTGACGCGTTTGAGCCAATGAAACTGCAGGTAGCTTTCGAGGCGGGGGGCCCTCGAGAGCCCGCGGGCTGCTCGTAGTGACGTACGCATTGCCTCAGGAATCGCAAGCGCGCTGGCGGGTAAGTCGTGGGGGTTACACGGCCAGGTCGCCCCTAATTGTTCGCGCACGTGCCGTCGTGCAAGTTGCGAGAGTTGGCTTAGCGCGGGCAGCGAGGGGGGCCATAGGTGGAGCCCAAGGTTGATCGACACTGAGGGGGCGCCGTCGTCGTCCCCGACGTGCCAGTAGGTCGATGGCCAGTAAAGCACATCACCCGGTTTACCCTCAAGTACGATCGCACGCTGGCGAAGCTGCTCGAACTGCGTGGTCGCGAGCAAGTGCTCCTGCCCGAGCATATCTTGCTCGGGCCAGAGCAAGATGCGTTTGTGCCCCTCGAGCACGAACATGAATACGCTCGCGTCGTCACGGTGCAACCCGAAGCTGTTACGGCCTCGCGTGCGTAAGATCGCCACCGCGTCGGCGTGGGCTGCCGGTAGCCCGACATGCGTGTAGAGGCCGGCGAGGAAGCGGCGCAGACCTGACCACAGCTCATAGCTATGTTCTTGCAAATCGTGGATGACGAGTTCGCCAGCGCGGTTGGCGAGCAGATCGTCGAGGCGCGCAAAGTAATCCGTGCTTTTGTGGTCGGTAGGGCCGGGTAGTCGAGCCGCGATGTCGGTGAGCAGTTCGGCGCCGTCGACGAAGAATCGTACTCGGGAGAACTGCGGCGCGTGGCGTTGTTGCTTGAGGTTGAGGAAGACTTGGGCGGCGCGCCGAAGCGCGCCAAAGAGCGCGTTGGAGCCGATCAGAGGCTCGGCAAGCGGCTGGCGCAACACGAGCGGCGCTCGCTCCCAGTGTCGGCCGGCGAATTCAGCCCAGAAACTGGGCGTGAGGTCGGCTCCAGCAAGCGTGTCAAGAGTGGCCAACATCACCAGGTTGATCTCTGCGCGTCCGTTGGGATCTTCGAAGCGAGTCGGGGAGCCGGGAGCCCAGCTCCGACACGAATGGAGAATATGCGCATCTTCTGCCTACAGGTCAGCAAACCCTCCGAATCGACGAGCGGCGCCCATGCTCTGAGCAGGCGCCGCTCGAGTTCGGCCTGGGCCCCGGCAGAGAGCTGAAAAACGTCATAGGAGAGTCGCAGTCTAGTCCAAAGTTGCTTGGGTGAGGTTCGGATCTGGAGCTCGAAATCGTCTGTGTTGAGGCTGCATGTGTCAAATCTAGAGCCAGCGAACAGCTCTCGCAAGCCGTCATGTGTGTAGATTCGTGCATCCCCCATACGGAGCCGTTGCATTCCTGACTTGCCTGTGATGTGGTGCAGGAGCTTACGGTAGGGCTCGTACACCCGGTCCTCGGTTGACTGGTTGGTGACCGCAATGAGGGCTCCGGCGGGTTCGAGGACCCGGGCGAGTTCCGCGAGAACCCTGGGAAGCGTGGGCATGAGCATTAGCGCCATATGAGACAGTACGGCGCCTATCGAGTGCGGAGCTAGTGGCATGGTGGTGGCGGCCGCCTGGTGTAGTTTGACTTGTGGACCAAGGCGCTCGCGGGCAGCGGCGAGTTCCTCGGCGCTGAGGTCCACCCCCACGAGATCATTGAACCCCCGTCGTGCTAGCACCTCTAGCAAGAAGCCGTCGCCGCAACCGAGATCGAGCAACCGGGTACTGCGCGACAGCCCGACGGTCCGCGCGGCGATGACCTCGTAAGATGTACGTCCGGCCCGATCCTCCCAATTTTGCAAAGACAGCGGGGTCATGCCCGGCGTCGCGTGGTAGCGCTTGAGTATTTCCCCATGGTTCATGGAGCGTCCGTGGAGTTCACGATCTGTCGTATCTGCCGGGCGATCCGGTGGCTGGGTGTCCCCGACACGAGCATGGCGAGGCGATCAGAGTTGCGCAGGCGCTCGGGTGAAAACACCCATTGAGCGCTATCACCGCTGGGTTTCAGCCGGTGCACGATGCGCTTCATCAGCGCGGTGATCTCGGAGTTGTCGAGGTCGAAGTCTTTAAGAATACTGGAAAATTCGAGTAGGATGAAATATGTCTGCCACATCCCGATGGCGATGTTCGAATTGAGCTCGATCTCTTTGTTGAGGAAAGGATCAATTGTTGCGCAGCAACATTGGTCGACGATTTGATTGATAAATTGGCCCAGTTCTTTAGGTTGATTGATCGGCTTTCCAGGAATGCTGATCCCCATTACTTTGGTGCTATGAGGGGCCACTAATTTAGGCTCTTGCTTAGTGGCAATTAGCTTCGCGGAGATTTGGACGAGGAGTTCGAAGCCCATGAGTGCCTGCAGTCCTGGTATGAAGTGAAACTTGAATAGCCTCCTCATTCCACGCCGAACGTAATCCCAGGCCCGGTTGAATTCATGGAGCCACAAAAAACACAAGCCGAACTGAAGGAAGGCGTTGTCGTAGAGCTCTCCCGGTTCGAACGCGTTGAGCATGATCTCTGGCTGCAGGAAATATGCATCGGCCAGGTTGAGCATGCTCAACAGTGCGCCATCTTGGAATTCATATGATCTATTTGGGGCTTGCGCAGGGTCGTGCTGGCTCTGCCTCTGGTTGAGGCCATCGAGCATCAGTGCCCAAGCATAGTACGCTTGCGCCCATGGATAAAAGTTGCCCGAGATTTCTTGGGCCTGGGTCAGCGAGTCGAGAGCATCTCGAAGAAGTTTATCGCGGTCTTCATCGAGCCAAGAAGTTTCGTCGACATCGGCGCCGATGAGGACCCTGGCGTTGACCACGGCGGCGCCAAAGTGGGCGTGAGCCCACGGATAGTTTGGCTTGAGCTTGAGCGCTCTGCGGTACAGACGGAAGGCAGTGCAGTAGTACTCGACGCGGGGATCCGACTGATAGAATGATGCCTCGCTGGCGGGCCAGGCGTTGGCGAGGTTGCGATAAACCTCGGCGAGGTGAGCCATTGCCCATGGGTTATCTGGACTCAGAGCCAGCGCGACATGATAGTGCGACGCGGCGTCGAGAATGGAGTGGGCACCATTGCTGATGAGGATTTGGTGTTGGAAGTAGAGGTTCGTGATCGAGTTGACCCTTGCCAAGCCGTAGTGCGCGAATGCGTAGGACATCTGTGCGGCATGGGTTTTGGTCAGGGCGATTGACGCCATCTCGTCGCCGAGCTCCAGTACGAATGAGCG
The DNA here is from genome assembly GCA_039194325.1 of Myxococcota bacterium. Classification (GTDB taxonomy): domain Bacteria; phylum Myxococcota_A; class Polyangia; order Nannocystales; family Nannocystaceae; genus Paraliomyxa. Next base: position 46,646 of record JBCCWC010000075.1, on the reverse strand, counting down.
AGACTTTCCGCTGGCGATGATTCCTTCGCTGGGGGCTTGCTGGTGGTAGGTATATGCGAGTACCCAGCGGTTCCGGTTTGAGGCCACCTGCGCGCACATCGTGTCCCCTTCGATTGGCTCGCCTACAGTGTTGGCCAGGGCATCACGAAGCTTACAAAGTGGGTGGAGCTCGTCTTTGCTGAATACAATGAGTTTGCCGCAGTTCTGGGCGAGTATATCAGCTAGTTGTGGAATGGGATCCAATACGTCTGTCTGGCGCGAGAGATGGTGATCGAACATCAGATCGATGGCTTCGATGTACGTGGACGTTGCGTTATTCCACTGCTTGTTGCGTGCAAAATGAGTGCCGAGTTCGAGGCCTTTCTTGATGAGTTCTAGCTTGACTGTTGATGACATATCGATGCCCTGAGTTTAGAGTAGCGAATCGGAAGCTGGGAGGGAAGCCAATTGGTTGCCTGATTCGGGTGGTCTGCTTTGGGATGGAGTGCGTGATTTTGAGCCCCGCAATCGATGGGGGGTCGAACAGTGCTCTGTGTTGTTCCTGGGGGGGTCGTCGAGAATGATTGACTCTTTGTAAGCATCCCGTGCGTACGGGAGCAGGGGCTGATAGCCACCACGGGGAGATGTCAAGGACGAGTGGAGATAGCAGTGCTACCTCCGAGCATTGTAACGGTTATCTGTTTCGAAGAGGATGAGTCCGCGATCTTTACGTGAGGTATGGTGAGGGGTCAGATTCGACGAATGAGATATCGTCGGTAGAGTTCACGACTGACCACGAGTTCGTTACCCCGAAGACGCGCAAGACCGAGGCTAGTGAGCTTGAACCCAAGCTCAGAGCTCAATTGCACCGGGCGGTCGGAGTTCATAACCTGGATTGCAGCGTCGCGTAACAGGGGGTTGGCCTGGATGTGCCACTGGAGCGACTTGAGATGATCGGCAAAAATACCGTCGTCGGTCGCGGCATGGTCGAGTAATTCGTCGAGCGATAGCCCACCAGCGAGGTGATGAAGCGCGATGCGAGTGAGGTGGGGGTGACCGCCGAGGATGTCGATGAGGCGGCGGAGATCGGCGTCTTTAAGCGATAAGTTATGTCGTTCGGCTAGATCTCGTATCACCGTTGTATCCCACTCCGACAAGGCCACCGGTAGCCCAACGTTGAAGGGCGAGCGGTTGATGTTCATGGGAAGGTACATTTCGGTCGCGTAGGCCAATACCAGGCGTAGCGCTGGCCAGGGATTCTGACTTTTGCCCATCTCATTCCAGGCTCGGAGTAGCGAGAGAAACTCTTCGGCCGTGTTGGGGTAGTCGAACACGCGATCGATGTGGTCGATGGCGAGCACGAGCGGCTCACCATCGGAGAGGATATGGTCTTCGAAGTACGCGGTGCAGTTGTCCTTAGCGCCAAAGAGATCGTCCCACTCTTCGTCGAGTGCTGGAGTGAGGAGGCGCAGTCGTCGACCTACGGCCGCGCAGAGCCAGCGCAGGAAGCGGTCGATGTCGGCGAGAATGGTGTTGTCAGTGAGTTGTAGGCTGATTGAGATGGTTCGTGCGCCGGTGTGGGCGGCATGGGACAAGAGACGATTCATGAGCGAGGTCTTGCCCATCTGCCGCGAGCCCTTGATACGGATGAGGGCACCTCGCTTGACGATTTCGGCTAGACACGCCTCCTCGAACTGAGGGCGGGCGACATAGTAGGGCGAATCGGGGCTAACGACACCACCAGGGAATTCGAGGAGGGACAGGTGAGCTCTGGAAGCGGCGGGATCCTCGCGAGGTGAGGAGTGGGAATGGGGTGGACGAGTCCTGAGGGCCGTTGAGGCCGCTGGATCGGTGGGGAGTTGCTTGGAATTCGTCTTGCTCTGTGCGCGGCCGAGCGCCAAGTCCACTACCGCCGAGGTGTCGTCGGTTCCTCGCCACGATACGTCATCGAGTGTTTGCAAGTATTCGTGCACCGGATCGCTCGACGTGTCGAACTCGGAGAGACACACCCGCACGGGCACGATCCGCAGGGGCTCGTCACGGTCCTCGTTGAGTCGCTGCGCGAGCTCAATCTCGCGGGCCACCATCTCGCTGACCGCTGCCTGCGGCGACAGCAACAGCAGCAACACATCGCTGCTCGACATCGCCTGCGTCACCGCCTCGACCCATCCCGTATGACTGGTCGCGTGCTTGGGGGCCAGGAACACCGAAGCTCCCGCCTCGGCGAGCGCATTGTAGAACGACAGCGCGAGCTCGAAGTCGGCGGTCACGTCGCTGCGGCAGCTGATGAACACGCGGGTGGGACGCGACGCGATCGCCTCCGGAGCGCTTACCCCTTCGAGGTAGGTCCGCAGCGCCTCGGCCAACTCCGCCATCGACACGAATCGATGTTCGGCCTGGTCATGGACGGCCCGGAGCACGATCTCTCGCAGCGCATCATCGAGCCCTGCTTCGATCATCGAGCTCTCCGGGACTCCTTGAAGCCCGGGTGCAGGCAGAGATGCTTGAGTCAACAGCTCGAACAACACGATCCCCAGCGAGAACACGTCAGCGCCGGGCCCGAGCTGTTCACCACGCCACTGCTCGGGACTGGCGTAGCACGGGGTGAGCGCCATCTGCCCGGTTTGGGTGATCTTGGGATCCGTCGAGCTGCGTAGCCGCGCGATCCCAAAGTCGAGGACTTTGGGCTCACCGCTTTCGTTGACCATGATGTTGCCCGGCTTGAGATCGCGGTGGATCACGCCGCGCGCATGGGCAAAGCCCACGGCATCGCAGATCTTGATCATGAGACGAAGTAGCGCGGGCACCGAGGGCTCGGCCTGACGAACGTACTGATCGAGCGGCAGACCATCGACCAACTCCATGACCAGGTAGGGGCGCTCGTCGGCAGTCGTGCCCCCGTCGATCAACCGGCAGATATTCGCATGCTCCAGGTCGGCGAGGATCTGGCGCTCACGCACGAAACGCTGGATTTGCTGGGGACTCAGCGCATCGCGGTTAATCAGCTTGACCGCTGCCTTCATGCGAAAGGCGCCGTCGGCTCGATCTGCGAGCCAGACCGTTCCCATACCTCCCGATCCGAGCGGTCGCTCGAGGCGCCACGGTCCTAGTCGTTCAAATGAGGAGACGTCGGGTGAGCCTTCCATGGCAGGGGGACCCTCGTTGCTATCATCGATGAGCCTTACATCGTCGACCAGGGTCGGCGACATGAGAGCGAGCATCTGTGTGCCACCGTAACCTATCGGATCGTCGATGCCCAGTACAAGACCCATATCAAGCTCGTCGGTCGTCTTCGTGCCGTATCGTTCACGCAACACCGCAAGTGATCGGATCTCCCTTCGTCGCTTGACCGGCTAGGCCGAACGCGGGAGCATCGAAGGCATGCCCGACGAGCGTTCGGGGGCCGTTGGAACGCGGCTCGCTGACCTCCTCGGCGCGCTGCGTAGCAGCGCGACCCTGGAGCAGGCGGCCTTTGCGTTGCTGCGCGAGCTTGTGGGCGTGGTCACGATCTCGATCGAGTCCGCGGCCTACCGCAAGGCCAACCTGGAGCGCTGCGTGCTCCACCTGCGACCCGAGGGGGGCTACCAAGCCCTGCTGATGCTGCAGCCGGGTCGAGACGAAGTCGAGACCCCGGAGGAAGATCCCTCGTTCTTGTCGTCGGCGACCGCCTGGCGTCACATCCAGGAGCACGCCGCCCCGGTGGCGCTCGATGTGCTCACGGGGATCTTGGTGGTCGACCCGGGCGGTGCGAGCTCGACCACCAAGAGTACGGGCTTCGACGGCAAGCAAACGCTTTCGCTGATGCGTCGCCGCCAGACGACGCACTCGCTGGTGATGCCGTTGCCCGACGTGGGCGGGACGCTGGCGGGTCAGATCTCGCTGGAAGCCCATTGCCCGCAGGCGGTGGGCAAGCCTTTCGTCTGGCCCGCGTGCACGCCAATCCTGCGGGAATTGGTCGATCTCGCTGCGCCGTACTTGTTGCGCCTGCCCGCAAAAGGTCGCACCGGCGAAGCCGAAGACCCGATGCTCCCGGTCGTGGGGGATAAAATGCGCCCCATCGTGAGGAATTTGCGGGTGTTCGCGCAGCACGACGAGACGATCTTGCTGCTGGGCGCTACGGGCACGGGAAAGTCGCGAATGGCACGATGGTGCCATCTGCGATCTCACCGTGCTGAGGGACCCTTCGAGATCGTCGATCTCAACGCGGTCCCCGCCGATCTCCAGCAAGGAGAGCTCTTTGGTTGGCGCAAGGGCTCGTTCACCGGGGCGGCGCGCGATCAGGTCGGCGCGGTCGGGCGAGCCAACGCGGGTACGCTGTTCATCGACGAGGTCGACAAGCTCGATCTGCGGGCTCAAGCCTCGCTTTTGCGGGTGCTCGAGGACGGGAGCTACCGCGCGATGGGAGCCAGCCACGACGAGACCGGCGATGTACGCTTCGTGGTGGGTACCAACGCCGATCTCGACAAAGCGATCGCCGAGGGCCGGTTCTTGATCGATCTTTACTACCGGATCAACGTGCTGCCGATCCGCTTGCCCACACTCTGGGAGCGGCGCGACGAGATCACCCCATGGGCTTGCTTCATGGTGGAGCGTCGGGCGGGCGAGCGTGGCCCTGTGATGATCGCGCCGGGCGCGTTGTCGCCGCTTCTGGACCACCGTTGGCCGGGCAACTTGCGGCAGCTCGACAACGTGATCCGCCGGGCTTTCGCGCTGGCCTTGGTCAGCCACCAAGAGCAGGACCCGCGCCCGGACCGACTGACCATCGAGCACGAGCACGTGGTGGCGGCGCTGATGATGGAGCAGTCCAATCGCGGCGCGGAAGCCGGGCAGGTCCAGGGAGCGCCCAATCTCGACGCAGCCGACGCGCTGCTCCCGATGCAGCGGGCGGCTGACTGGGTCGCCGAGCAAGCGGCTCAGCGCTACGAGCGAGGGCAGGCGCTGCCGCTGGACACGGTCACCAGCGCATTTCGTGGGCTGGTGATGATGGCCGCGATGGACCGCAACGAGGCGGAGGCGGCGTTCGAGAGCCTCGGGCGAGGCAACCTCGTCAAGTCGCGGAACCATCAAAAATCGCTCCGCACGGCGAAGGAGCAGATCGAGGCACTTCGAGCGATCGTCCGCGAGTCCTAGCGGTCCCTTCGCGTGCATGCGCGAGGGCTGTACACCGAGGCGGCGAAATGATTGCGCTCAAGAATCGATTTCTACAGTGCGTGGAAACCGCGCTTCGGATGGTCTCAACGGTTCTCCTCGGCGGGATCGCTCGGCGGGCTTGCTCGATCTGTTGCTCGACGGGGCCCCTCCCGCGAGCCTCCTAAAGCGGCGTCTCGTGCGCGCGTCGATTGTTCAAGCCACGTCCGCGTGTACCTCTTGCGTTTTTCGATCCTCTCGGTTGGTTCGGAGCGGTCGAAGATCGCCAGCGTACGCTCGTACTGCGAGATCGCCTGGTCGAACCGCTGACGGTCTTGCAAGAGCCGACCCAAGCTCATACGCGCCTCGGCGACGCGTGGATGGATCGGGCCGTACTTGGCCTCGAGCTCATCGACGGCGGCGCCGAACTCTTGCTCGGCCTCGGGCCATCGCCCAAGCTTGCCCAACGCAGAGCCCAGGTTGGTACGCACATGGGCAAGGAGCTGGCGGTCTGGTGACTTGGCTGCGAGGAGGATCTGCAGTGCTTGACGATGGCGCTGCTCGGCCTCATGGAAATCCTCGCGCATGTGGTGGACGGCGCCGACGTTGGTGAACTGGTAGGCGATGATGTCGGGGTGCTCTGTTCCCCGCCAACGCTCGCGGATCTGGAGTGCGCGGCGCGAGTACTCGAGCGCACGGTCGTTGTGTTGCTGCCTTCGCAGCACCACGCCGAGTCCGTCGAGTGGCTCGGCCAGGGCGATGTGGTGTTCGTCGAAGAGCTCGCCGAGCAGCTCGAGCGCGGCGCGGTAGTTTCGCTCGGCCTCGACGGATTCTCCGGATTCAGCCAGCACATCTGCTACTGCGGTGAGCAGCTCGGCGCGGTGTTGAGGGTGTTCTCCTTCGCGGTCGACCAGGCCGCTGGCGGTGACCTCGTACGCCAGGGCCTTGCCCGGCTTGGCCTGCTCCAGCCCCACCACCCGGATCAGCGACACGAGGGCCTCCAAGGCAACCGGAGCGGTATCGTTTTGGATGGAGTCACGGCACGCGTGCTCCAAGTGCTCGACGGCTTGCTCGGACTGTCCGAGCCTGGCGTGTAGCTGGCCTTCGACCACCAAGATCTCGGCGCGGATCGGGCCGCCGAGGGCTCGGGCCGACTCAGTGAGCAACTCGACCTGTTGGAGCCCCTCGGTGTACTTGCCCACCGCCATCAAGTTGCGGGCGTTCCGTAGGTGTTCTCGCACCCGCTCAAGCTGGCCTTCGTCGACACCGGTGACCTGGGCGGATCGACCGAGCCCTTCGACATCCGCGCAGTCCTCGAACGAGGGCAGCGCGAGCATCAGCTCGACGGCCCTTTCGGCCACCGCGGCGTCAGCGTGCTCGAACATGGAGATCGTCTGCTCCAGCGCGTCAACGCGCCGCCCCAGACACTCGTTGCGTAACACCAGCTCCTCGCCCGTTTGTTCGAAGCGGACCTTGGTGGCCTCACAGGCTTCGATGTAGGCGCTGCCGAGCGTATTGGCGTAGCGCTCGAGCTCGCCATCGACCGCCGACCAGGTGCTCGAGATGTAGGGAAGATCGGTAGCCTGCAGGGAATACTGCACCTTTTGTTTCTGCTCTGGTCCCCACAGGCCGGTTACGTCGCGATCGGCGTCGTGGCACGGTGATCGGTCGTCGCCAGACGCCAACATCCCCACGGTCGTGGTGAGGCCGATGGTCGCGAGGCTGGCCGCAGCGACCCACGCGACCGGGGTTCGCCGCTGGCAGCGCGCAAGCACGTCGAGCAGGGCATCCATCGTAGGCCAGCGCTGCTCGGGTGACGCCGACATGCCTCGCCATAGAGCGCGCAGGAGTCGGCGGGGCACGCGAATATCGTCTGGGGGAGGGAGAGGCTCGACCGACTCTCCCTGGGTCATTCGGTTCAGGGCCGACAGTGGGTTCTGACTGAACGGTCGCTGGCCGAAGAGCGCCTCGTAGAGCGAGACGCAAAAGCTGAATTGATCGATCTGTGCGTCGACGTCCCCTCCGCGCAGCTGCTCGGGCGCCATATAGGCCATCGTGCCCATGATGGAGCCCGTCCGCGTCAGCTTTTGCTCGAGCACGCTCGAGGAGCTCTCCGAAAGCTCGAGCTTGCCTCCGGTGGACGCCGGTCGCTCGACCTCTTGGTGTTGCTTGGCGTGGTCGCGGTTGTCGTCGAGGTCGTCGCGGTCATCGCGGTCGTCACTGTCGTCGCGGTCATCGCTGTCGTCGCGGTCGTCGCTGTCGTCGCGAGCGGTGATGCGCATATTTCGGGCGAGCCCAAAGTCGAGCACGCGCACGCGTCCGCTGGGATCCAAAATACAGTTGGCCGGCTTGAAATCCCGGTGGATCATCCCCGCCGCATGCGCGGCCGCGAGCCCACGGCCGGCTTGCAGGTAGACGTCGAGGCACCGGCGCCACGGCTGGGGGTCTTGTTGCCACTGACGGAGCGTCTGGCCTTCGACCAGCTCCATGGCGATGAACATCTGGCCGTCGATCTCGCCGACCTCGTAGACCTGCACCACGTTGGGATGAGACAGGCGAGCCAGGGCCTGCGCCTCGCGAAGCATGCGCTGGCTGTGCTGGTCGGTGTGGGTGACGTGCATGAGCTTGACCGCGACCTCGCGGTCGAGGGTCTCGTCGTGGGCCCGAAACACCGAGCCCATCCCGCCGCGCCCGAGGACATCGAGAACGACGAAGCGACCGATCCGCTGGCGTTCTTCCTTCACCGCACCGAACAACCGAGCGCTGACTTCTTGCTTGCGCCAGCCGTCGAGCACACGGGCCCCCGAGCTCATGCGGGTGTGGGGCAGGGGGGCGAGATCCTTCTCGAGCTCGTCGAACCCAGACATGGGATGGACGACGATGCTATCACCTCACCCCAGACCCTGATGGCGTGGCAGGTAAGGCATGTTTGTTCGAAGTGAATCGCGTTCGATAGGACTGCGAAGGGCTGGTTGTTCGCTTGACCCGGGCCAGAGTGTGGCCGAGGACTTCATAAGGACGTCGCTCATCTGGGGGCCCCTAACGAGCGAGCCTGTCGCCTCGCCCTCGGCGGCGGTCGTATGGGGCCTGCTCGTCGAGCATGACGTCGGCTCGTGGAATCGCGCCGTCGTCTAAAGTGCCTCGACGACCACCACGGTACCGACGGCACCGTCGATTTCGCTCGGCCCAAGGAGCGCGCTGGCGGATCGCGCCGGGTCGATGGCGTCACGGCGGGGTGTCGTGAGCACCGCCGCGATCGTGCCCTGCCGTTCTTGTGATCTTCGTGACTAGACCCGCCTTGGTCCGCCCCTGATTCGCCCCTGATTGGGGGTCAAGCCGGCAGCAGGACGATGCCAGGTAGAGCCGAGCTGCTACGATCGTGATCGTGCGGCCTTCGATGATCACGCGAGCTGTCGTGCTTGCCGTCGGCCCCTGGTACGCGACCGGGTGCGCGAGCGGGGGCGCATCTCCCGAAGGTCCCAAGCTGGGGAGCACGGGGTCGAGCTCCGAGCCCACGGCGGGCAGCGCCCCTACCGATGGCCTCGACACCACCGAGGGGGAGCCCACCGTGGGCGCGCCGACCAGCTCCGAGTCGGGCGACGATCCGCCGCCGGTGGGCTGCGGAGACGGGGTGCAAGACTCGGGCGAGGAGTGCGACGACGGCAACCAGGTCAACGCCGACGGCTGCAACGCCGATTGCCAGCTCTCGGGCAAGATGCTCTGGGACGATACCTTTGGCAGCGGCTTTGGCTTCGTCGAGGACGGCATGGCGGTGGCGGCCGCGGCCGACGGCACCGTGTTCGTGGCCGGGTACCAAAACGACGCGGCCGAGGCCCGCGACGTGTGGCTGCGCCGCTACGCGGCGGGCGGCGAGGTGCTGTGGACGCAGACCTATGGCGGGGCGGGCGGGGGCAACGACGAGATCCGAGGGCTGTTGCTCGACGACGCCGGCAACCTCTTTGCGGCCGGCTACGAGAGCACGGCGACCACGGGGCTCGACGCGTGGCTGCGCAACTACAACCTGCAGGGGGCCGAGGTCTGGACGCAGACGTACAACGGGCCGGCCAACGGCACCGATGTCTTCCACGCCGCGAGCTTCGACGCCGAGGGCAACCTGGTGGTGGGGGGCTACCACGGGGTGGCGGGCGAGGCGGCCGATGTGCTGCTGCGCAAGTACTCGCCCGAGGGCGAGGTGCTGTGGACGCGGACCTACTCGGCTGAAAACGGCGGCAACGATCTGCTCCGCGATGTCGCGACCTCGCCGGCGGGGCACATCTACGTGGCGGGGTACGAGACGGGGACCGCCGGCGAGGGGCTCAACGCTTGGCTCGCCAAGTACGACACCGACGGCAACATCATCTGGACGCGGGCGTACAACGGGGCGCAGAGCCTCGACGACTACTTCATCGGCGTCGCGGTGGTCGGTGACGACGACGCGATCGTCTGTGGCTACGAGTCGGCCGTCGACTACCCCTGGCACTCCTTCGTGCGCCGCTACGACAGCCTCGGGATGATCTCGTGGACCGACGAGTTCGTCGGCGAGGCCGGCGAGGGGGCCCACTGCTTCGGAATCGTCGTCGACTCGGCGGGCGATCTGGTGACCACCGGTGGCGAGCTGGTGGCCGGGGTGCGGGGCGTGATGCTCCGCAAGTACACCCCAGACGGTAGCGTGCGGTGGAGCCAGGTGATCCCCGGCGGTGACGTCGGTCCCGACTACGGCCGGCGGGTGGCGGTAGGCCCCAACGATACGATCGTCGCGTCCGGGGCGATCAACTCGGGGGTCGACGCGCGCGACATCTGGGTCGGCGTCTTTACCCCGTGAGCGCGCCGCGTTCGTCCCGAAGTCTATCGCTCGTGGGTGCGGATCAGCTGATCCCGCATGACCGTGAGCAGCGACTCGGCCAGCAGCCGCCAGGCGCCAGCTGACAGCGCGTCGACCCGCTCGCGCGCGAATTCGTAGACCCAGGTGGGCTCGGCGGCGACCAGCGAGGCCGTTCGTTCGCTCTCGTGGAGCAGCGCGGCGGTGCCCAGAAGGGCGCCGGGGCCGATCCGCGACAGCTCGATGGTGGTGTCGCCAGCACAGAGCATCACCATGAGGGTGCCGCGGGCGACGACGTACATCGAGCGAGCCGGATCCCCCTCGAGGCACAGCGCCTCGTCGGTCTTGAGCCATAGCGGCTCGGCGATGTTGCCGATGTCCGAGGTGAGCACGCCGGTGGGGGGGATCTTGGGGAGGGCGGCGATGGCATCGGCCACGGGAGGTGGGGTGTCCGGGCGTTCGACCATCTGGCGGCGAAACCGGGCCCAGAGCGTGGGGGGGGTCCACTCGGGGAGCTCATGGTTGGTTCGGTGGCGAAGTCGAAGCTCGCGATCGCTGTCGACGATCCGGCGGGCCACCGTGGCGATCGCCGCGCGGAGGATCATGTCGTAGAACTCGACGTTGTTGCCCCGCAGGTGCGAGAGCCGGGTGCGCCGCAGGACCCACAGCCGGCTGGGCACCAGGGCCGTGATGTCTGCGCTGCGCGGTTGATTCGGGATGAAGGCCGAGGCCTCCCCCAGCAGCTCGCCGGCTTCGATCCGACCGCGCTCGGCCTCGTCGGCGTCCACCCGCAGGGTGCCGTGCTCGACCCAGGCCAGCGAGTCCGCCTGGCTGCCCTGGCGCCATAGCGGTGCGCCTCCCTGAAGCTCGAGACGCTCCCAGCCGTCGTCTTCGAGCTGGGCGGGCGGACGGCTGAAGAACGCGGACAACCTCGGATCTGTCCCCTGCGCCACGCAAGCATGTCACTCGGGTTCTCGAGGGGTGTCAATGTGACCGTCCCGACTTCGTACCCCGGATCGGGTCGTACGAGCCTACGCCCCGAATGTCCACGAGTCCCAAAATGCCCCAGGCCAATCCCCGGAGGTCGCCGGTTGGTGCTGACGGTCGTGGTGCTGAAATCCCACGGCCGCCGCCAGCGCGGGATGGCAGGGTGCTGGATGGCAGGGTGCTGGATGGTTGGGCACGACTTTGCCACGCTGAGGTCATGCGCCCCCGAACCGCCCTCGCCACCCTCGCCATGTTCACCATGCTTGTTGCCTGTACTCGGGGTAGCGGCACCCGAGGATCGGAGACTCGAGACGTGGACTCGTTCCACGGGATCGATGTCAGCGGTGCCTTTCGTATGACCGTGCTCGTGGGCCCCGCCGCTCGTGTCGAGGTCAGCGGGGACGACAACATCGTGCCGCTGGTCCGCAGCGAGGTGCGCGACTCGATCCTGCACTTCGAGCTGCCGGGGAGGATCACGACCAAGCTTCCGATCACGATCGATCTGACCATGCCGCAGCTCGACGAGCTCGACGTGGGCGGGGCCTCGACCGTCGAGGTGACCGGGATCTCGGGCTCCGCCCTCGAAGTCGACGCCGGAGGTGCGAGCACGGTGTCGCTCGCCGGTGAGGTGCAATCGCTCGACGCCGAGGTCGGGGGGGCGTCCACGCTGCGGGCCGAAGGCCTCGCGGCGGCCCAGGTCGATGTCGACGCCGGCGGGGCCTCCACCGCCGAGGTGCGAGCGGTCAAGTCGCTCACGGCCGAGGCCAGCGGCGCCAGTACGATCCGCTACCACGGTGCTCCGGCCAAGGTGTCCCAAGATGCCAGCGGTGCCTCGACGATCGAGGCCGCCGACTGAATTTTTATGCCGAGGGCCGGCTCGGAATGCGCGACTGCGTCGCGCCCGGCCTCGGTCTTGCCCGAGCGACACTCAGGAGGGACGAAAACAGGGGTTTCTTGGGAGACGGGGGGGCGGGTCGGATCGGACGGCCGCCGATCCCGCGTCGCGGGGTGGGAGATCCTCCGCGGCGCTCGGCCCGGTCGCCATCACCGCGTGTCGGTCCCATCGCTATTGTGCGCGCGAAGAGCGTTGCCGATACTCAATGAGCTGCTGCTGGGCCCTGGTTGGTCGACCAAAGCTGCGCTCATCGTCGTTGTTCGTTTTCTTTCGCTCTTCCTCTTCGAGTCTTTCAGGAGCTTTGCCATGCGTCGCCGGCTGTTCTCGCCCCTCGTTCCCCTGCGCTGCGGACCGGGTCGTCTTGGCCGGTGGTTGGCCGCGGGGGCGCTGGCTGCCGGCCTCACGCTCCCCGCGCAGGCGAACGCCGAGCCGGTGCCCCGAGAGTCGTCGTCGGACGAGGTTCCCGTGGCACCGACCATCGTCGGCGATGTCGAGCTCGGGGCTTTCGCGGCCGCGCAGCCCGACGAAAATGTCGCGTTGATCTCTCCCCATGTTCGCATGGGGATCCGGCCGCGCCCCGAGGTCGAGCTGCACGTCAATTTTGGGGCGGTCTCCGTGCTTCGGGACACGCCGCAGGGGCGTTCGCGAGACACTCGCCCCAGCAACCTGAGCTTTGGTTTCAGCGGGGTGCTCGATAGGCGGCACGATCGGTGGCGCTACGCCAAGATCGGCTTCGGATTCGTGCTTCCCTCGGCGGTCGCCACCACGTCGGTCGAGCACGACGCCTACGAGTATGCGATGGGCGGTCGGCTCGGATGGGATCCCTGGAACTGGATGCCGCAGAGCCTGGGCCTGGTGGTGCCGGCCGAGGTTCGCGCCCAGGTCGGGCGTCGCTGGGTCTTGGGCGGTGATGCCGGCCTCGCTGCGCTGCTACCCAGCGACAACCGCACCGACGGCATGGCGATGGCGGCTCAGGTGGCGGCGCAGGCCCGGGTCGTCACCCGCCGGTTCGGGCTCGGTATGCGTCTGTCTGCGGTGTGGAACGGCCGCCATCCCGACGACCGAGGTCAAGCGGGGGTGAGCCCCTTTGTCGACACCAGCTTGTGTCGTCGCAGCTCCGGTCGTCGCCTTCGCGGTGAGCGAGCGCGCACCTCGAATGCCTGCCCCCTTTACGCCTCGGCCCGCCTCAACCTCGGCTTCGACGGCCCCTATGGGTTCTTGGGCGAGGATGCCATGCGGATGTGGGGGGTGCAGCTGGGCCTGGGCTGGGCGGTCTACTGAGGACGTGCACCCGCGGGTACGGGTCGCGGTGCGGTGCCGTGCCTCGCCGCGCTTGATCATCGAGGGCGTCGTGCGAGCGACGGAGGCGCCGGATTCAAGAGGCCCGATGATCGCACTGACACGGCCGAGTGTCATGTCTCGAATCGAACCAGTTTGAGATTGGGCTCGCGATTGGGTTCGCGATTGGGTTCGAGATTGGGATCGATCCAAAGCGGACGATCGCTGGCGCAAAATCATTGGTGCATGACACCGCAGCGGTCGCGTGGAAATCCGGGATCGATCCACGGCGATATCCTCCGAGGGGTTGTCCCCGGGTCGTTGCGCGCATGGGGGCGATGACCCCGGTCGTGTGCGGATCGCTTCGGATCGGACGGTGAGCCTCCGTCCGGTTTCGATCATGGAACACCGCTCGCGGTGCCACGTGTCACACCCAACGCGTGGCGGCGATGGTCGCGGGGATGCGGTGCAAACCCAGCCGTGCTAGACCTGCGATGGCGGTCCGAACGCCCCTTCAGAAACTGTCACTCTCGGCTTGTGAAAGCTCTACACCACCTCTAGTCTGGAAATCACGATGCGAAGCTCTGTCCTGACGTTCTTGTTCGCCTTGGTCGCCCCACTGTCCTTCGGTGCTTCGGCGTGCTTCCTCTCCACCGAGGAGGGTGACTACGATACCTACGGGACGGGCGACACCTGCGTGATCGGGACCGAGGGCTGCCAGTGCACCACCGGCGGCAAGTGCAACGACCCCTTCATCTGCGTCGAGAACTTGAACATCTGCGCGGCGGATACGTGCCCCGTGGGCACCGAGACCTGCGCGTGCACCCCCATGGGCTCGTGCGACAAGGGGCTCATCTGCGCGTCCGAGATCTGCGTCGATGCGGGCTGCTCGGCGGGGACCGAGGGCTGCCAGTGCACCGACGGAGGCGGCTGCGATCCCGACCTCGAGTGCCTCTCGGGGCTGTGCGTCGACAATTCGGGCCAGGCCGACGACACGTCGGGCGACCCCCCGTCCACGACCACCGACATGGCTGACGGCACCACCGGTGGTGACGAGGCCACCACCGCGCCTGGCTCTACCGAAGAAGGCTCGTCCAGCGGAGGATCGTCGGGCGGGGGCAGCGGCTCGAGCAGCGGCACCAACTGAGCCAGGCATCCACGGGTCGATCTCAAGGGGGCGTCGGGCCGAGAATGGCTGGCGCCCCCGTTGCATTGGTTGGGGAACGCGGCGCGAAGATCGAGCCGGACGCGAGCTACGAGCGAGTTGCCAGCAAGCGCCGTGGCTCGCCCGAGCGCCGTAGCCCGCTCGGAGTCCACCGAGTCCTACGCGGCGCCCTTTTGTCGGCCTCGCCAGCGCAGCATGGCCTCGAGGGCCAACAGCACGCCGACGAGCCACCAAAGCGAGCGCCAGCGAGGCACGGCGACGGCCACGTGGCGACGCTCGCCGTCTTGCAGCGGGGTGGGATCGATCGTTTGCCAGCGGGTGTCGCTCTCGACGGGGTCCACCTCCACCGCGAATACGGCGGGATCCTCGGGGTGGTCGATGCGGTAGTGCCCCGGCTCGAAGGTCTCACGAAGCATCGCTTGTTCGCCTTCGTCGGGAGCCAGCGAGATCTGCCGCCCGGTTGGGGTGGTCACGGTGATCGCCTGGGCGGTGCGGATCGGGCGGGTCTGCCCGGCGACGAGCTGGGTCCCCGTGGTGCCGCTGCGCTGGTCGGCCAGGTAGTCCAGCAGGCTCGATACCATGGGCACGAAGCCGGGGCGCAGCGGCAGATCGGCCCAGTCACGATCGATCGTGGTCGTCAGCAGCGCCACTCGGCCGGCGCCCAGCTCGCGGGTGAGCAGGGCCGGCGCGCCGCTGGTGAACGACAATGCGATCTGGTGCTCGCGCTGCGGATCGGGCTCGAGCAGCATCACCCGGCGGGCGCGGGTCCCCGAGAGCCCCAGGTCGCCCCGTAGGCGGCGGAAGGCGGGGTGGCTCAGATCGGCCGGCGCCATGCCCTCGGCGCGGGCCTCGGTGCGACCGGGGGCGGTGCCCACCCGTACCGCCTCGCGCATACGCAGCGGCAACAGCTCGGAGAGCCGAGCATTATAGGCGTCGGCCTGGACCCGGTCGCCCACGGTGATCCACAGCCCCATCCCGGCGCGTACCCGGTCGACGAGGACGCGGGCCACGTCGGGCGGAGGCGCCCGGAGGTTGGCCAAGACCAGCACGTCCACGTCGCGGAAGGCCAGCCCGCTCCGCTCACGCACCTGGGACTCGAGCTGGTCGGGGGCCAGGCTGCGCAGGTGCAGGTGCTGCGCGGTGTCATCGGCCGCGGCTGCGGTGCTGAGGAACCATACCTCGTCGTGAGCGCGTAGCTCGCTGGGGTCACCGTTGACGACCATGACCTCGATCGCGTCGTCGGCCGAAAGCCACAGGTGTCGGGCGTCGTCGCTGGGCAGTGGATCGTCGGGGAGATCGAGGGCCACGACGGCCGGCACGGTGTCTTGCTCGTCGAGCAGGATGTGGGTGAACTCGACCGGGGTCGCCTCGCCAAAGGGGAGCACGACGGTGGTGCGGGCGACCTCGGTGTTGGCGACCCGCAGGACTACCGGCACTCGGCGCTCGGGCGCGCTGCCCTCCGTGTTCGACGGAGGGTGTCGCTGGAGCACGGCGTGGATCCGCAGCGCTCGGGGATCGAACTCGGGCGCGGGCTCCCACCCGATCTCCTCGATCGCCACGTGCTCGGGCCGGGTCACCTCGGGATCGAGCGCGAGGATCGGTACGACGAGCGCGCCTCCGCGGGCTGCCTTGGGCAGCGAGCCCAGGCCTCGCTCGGTCGCGTCGCCCACCGCATAGATCACCTGGGGTCGGTCGTCCTTGGCCTCTTGCAGCAATGCCGTGGCCGTGGGCAGGGCCTCGGCCATGGTCCAGGCGCCCGCCCGTGGGCGACCCTCGCCGAGCCATTGCTCGATGCTCTTGGCCACGACGTCGGGGTCGGCGCTCGGTTCCTCGCGGGGGCCCTCGGGATCGGTCGTGACCAGGCCGACCCGGCTGCCTGGGGGCAGGGAGGCGAGCAGGGTCTGCACCTGTTCGCTCGCGTGGTCGAGCACCGAGCGTCCCGAGACCCGTAGCTCGGTACTGCGCGATGCGTCCAGGAGCACTACCGCGTCATGGGGCTCGCCGACCACCGCCACGCCGGTCTGCTCGGTGCTCGACGGCCGGGTCAGAACTACCACGATCAGGGCCAGCAACAGCAGGCGAACGACCAGCAGGGGCCAGTCTTGGATCGCCCGGCGCTGGGTCACGGACTGATCGGTGGCCTGCAAAAAGCGCATGGCCGCAAAGCGGATCGGCCGGGGCGGCTCGCGTCCCAGCAGGTGCGCCACCAGGGGGATCCCCAGTCCCAAGAGGCCCAGCAGCAGCGCGGGGGCGAGCAGCGTCATCGGGGGACCTCGGGGTCCACTTTGGCGCCCACTTCAGAGTTGGTAAGGCTCGACTCCCCCGCCAGTCGGCCCAGCAGACCCGCGAAGGCGTTTTCCACCGGGGTATCCGTGGCCACGCGCAACAGCACCAAGCCTTCGGCCTCGCAGCGCTGGTCTAGTCGCTCCAGGTGCTCGCGCAATTTGTTGAGGTAGCCCTCGCGGAGGCTGCGACCGGGTGCCTCTAGCGACGGTCGCAGGTCGCGGAGATCGTCGAAGCGGAGCATCGAGCGCTCCGGCCACGGGAAGCTCAGCTCGTCGCGGTGCAGCAGTTGCACGATCACCACGTCGTGCTGTCGGGCGCGCAGCTGAGCCAGCCCGCGCAGGAGCTGCTCGAGCACCTCGTCCGCGTCGTCGGGTGCGGTGCCCGGGTCGAGCAGATCCGACAGCAGCACCAGCAGGCTGCGGCGGGGGAGCCGAGGTGCGGTGGTGTTCATCAGCGACACCCAGGGGCAGCGTCCCCGGGGGGATGCTTCGGCCAGGCGGTGGGCGACCGCGCTCAGGCGCTCGCGGCCCGAGCGGGGTCGAGCCAGCGCCACGTCGACCGTCTGCTGGCGTCCGAGCGACAGGCCCACCGGGTCGCCCTGCCGGTGCGCGAGCCAGGCCAGGCCGCCCGCGATGGCGTGGGCGTAGCGCAGCTTGTGCTGCGACCCCTCGCCGTAGTCCATGCCGCCCCCGCCGTCGAGCACCAGCACCAGCGACAGCTCGTCCTCGCTCTCGGTGCGGCGCAGCACCAGGCGCTCGCGGCGGGCCACCGCGCGCCAGTCCAGGCGGCGGGGGTCGTCGCCCGGCACGTAGGCCCGGTGATCGCGGAAATCCAGGCCCAGGCCCGCGCGCGCGGCCGCGTGACGGCCGTGGCGGCGGCCCCAGACCGGGCGGCGCACGGCCAGCTGACGCCCGCGCAGCAGCTCGCGCAGGCGGTCGGGGACTAGCGTACCGAGCACGTCGGCGTCTGCGCTGCGCGCTGGCGTTGCGTTGGGCCGGGGGTCGTTCATCGCATCTCCCTGGCGTCTCGTAGATTTTGGATCTGGGCCGCAAGGTCGAGATCCGCCTCGAAGGCATCCGGTGGCCAGGAGCCACGTAGGCGAGCGAGCTCGGTCAACGTGTTTGGTTCCGCCACGCAGCGCCCATCTTCGAGTTGGTGCACCCAGTAGAGCACGACATCGTGCTCCGAGAGCCTACCCTCGAGCACAGCGAGCTGGATCGACGACAAGAAGTAGCGGGAGTGTGTCTCGAGGATGATGCGAGCACGGGCCGACGCGGCGACCTCCGACACCCGCTGGGCCAGGGCAAGCTGCGTGTCCGGGTGCAGGTGCGCCTCGGGTTCTTCGATCGCGAGCACGGTCGGTCCACCCCGCGCATCCCGTTGCTCGGCCATCGCAAGGGCCGTCAGTACGGGCAAGACCTGCCCCAGGCCCTCACCGGTATCGATGAGATCGACGTCGAACGCGGCCTTTCGTCGGTTTCGTACGATGGTCCGCAGCTCGCGGCGGCGGGATTCCTCGACGAGGATGGCAACGCCGAGGTGCTCTTCGTACCAAGCGGAGACCCGCGTCAGCACTTCCGGCTCGTTGATGAGAACGACGGGCGCGTCGAGCCCTCTCGGATCGAGGGTCCAGCGGGCGCTCTCCAACCAGCGGGTCGTGCGGGATGGAGGAGGCCGGAGCGAGCGCAACCACAGGACCTGCTCCGACAGAGTCCGCAGGCGCTCCGCCAGCGTGTCGAGCACGGGAAGCTCTGCCTCCGCAGACCCAGAGGGAATCAAACCCTGGAACGTCAGCTCGAATTCTTGGCGGTCGAGGTTCGAGCCCGTACCCCGGTAAGTCAGCGTGCGGGAGCGACGTGATTCTCGCTTGCGAACCCACGCCAGTGACGTCTCGCCGTGCTCGCCGACCAGATCCAACTGTTGGACGAGCAGTCGTCGCCAGTCGGGTTCCTCCCAAAACGCGAACCGAGCCGTCTGGAGTTCGGGCGACTCATTCCAGTGGAGGTCGACGCCCACCGTGTGCTCATCGGTCTGAGCGCGTCCTTTCCAGCGAAGGCTCTCGAAATCCAGCTCCAGGTCTGCGAGGCGATGGCCGAAGGTCAGGGCGTCGAGTCCATGGGCGGCCGACGAGTCGGCCAGCAATGGGAGGCTTCGAAGTAGTGCGCTCTTGCCGGCATTGTTGTTGCCGTACAGCAGGGTGATCGGCCGTAGTTCGAGCCGCTGCGGACCCGCGAACGACCGATAGTTATGGAGGGTCAGCGCGGTCGGGACCATGGACCCACTCCCCGCGCTCATGCAGGCACGGCCGACAGGATCTCGCGCATGATCTCGTCGCTGCCGATCCCGCGGCTCTCGGCGGTGAAGCTGCGCACCAGCCGGTGCTCGAGCACTGGGCCGGCCAGGCTTCGCACATCCTCCACCGTCACCCCGGCGCGGCCCTGTAAGGCAGCCCGCGCCTGGGCGGCGACCAGCAATTGCTGCCCCGCGCGGGGACCGGCGCCCCATCGCAGCAGCGTGCGCACCCCTTGGGGGCACTCGGCTTCGCCCGGCCGAGACGCTCGCAAAAGAGCCACCACGTGGTCGACGACCGAGGGCGGCACGGGGATCCGTCGCACCAGCTGTTGGTGCTCGATGAGCTGCTCGGGCGAGAGCACCGGGGTCAGCGGTGCGGTCGACGGGACGCCCATCGCTACGATCTTTCGCTCGGCGTCAGCGTCGGGATAGGTCACCACGATCTGCAGCATGAAGCGATCGAGCTGGGCCTCGGGCAGCGGGTAGGTGCCCTCCTGCTCGATCGGGTTTTGCGTGGCGAACACGTGAAAGGGCGGCGGCAGCGAGTGCGTGCGCCCGCCCGCGGTGACCCGGCCCTCCTGCATGCTCTGCAACAGAGCGGCCTGGGTCTTGGGCGGCGTGCGGTTGATCTCGTCGGCCAGCAGCAGGTTGCAGAACACCGGCCCCGGGACGAAGCGAAACCGGCGCTGGCCGGTGGCCGGGTCGTCCTCGAGCACCTCGCTGCCCGTGATGTCGGCCGGCATCAGATCCGGGGTGAACTGGATCCGGGAGAACTCCAGGTGCAGCGCCTCGGCCAAGCTGCTGACCAGCAAGGTCTTGGCCAGGCCCGGCACCCCCACGAACAGTCCGTGGCCCCCGGCGAACAGGCAGGTCAGCAGCAGATCGATCACCTCGCCCTGGCCCACGATCCGGTGGTGGACCTGCTCGAGCAGCTGTTCACGGGCCTGCGCCAGGGAGGCCAGGGCCGCGCTGTCGTCGACGGGAAGGGCGGTAGCGGTTGCGGAATCCGGCACGAGCGCGATGCCGCCTGGTATACCCGGGCCGGACCTTCGCGTCACACGCCTGCGCCGGGTGACGTTTGTTGTGTGGCCGCGGTCCCCAACCCCCCGGCGGCAGCCTGCCCGGCGCGGTCCCCGCCGCCGGGATTCCGGCCCACAGGGGCGATTTTCCTCAACAATAATCGTGAAAATGCATTCGTTGACGGAACCCGGGATCTGAGCCACATTTTTGCAAAGTCGACCGTCGCTGCATCGGAAAAACACGGCAGCTAACCAAGCAATCGGAGACGAGATTCATGGCCAACTTCAGCGAGCTTCTCTCCCAGGTCAAGGCCTCGATTCACGAGGTCTCGGCCGAGGACACCAAGGCCCGGGTTCTCGACAATCCCAACGGCCCCGTGCTGATCGACGTCCGCGAGCGCGACGAGTACGAGCAAGGTTTCATCCCGCGCGCCCAGTGGATCCCTCGCGGCTTCCTCGAGCTGAAGATCGAGGATGCCGTGCCCGAGCGGGACAAGGAGATCATCATCTACTGCGCCGGCGGGACCCGCTCGGCCCTGGCGGCCCAGGCCCTCGGTCAGCTCGGCTACGCCAAGGTCTCGTCGATGGCGGGGGGCTTTCGGGCGTGGAAGAACGCCGGCTACGCCTTCGAGCGCCCGCGGGTGCTCAGCGCCGAGCAGATCAAGCGCTACAGCCGGCACATCATGCTGCCCGAGGTCGGTGAAGAAGGGCAGGGCAAGTTGCTGGACTCCAAGGTCCTGTTTTTGGGGGCCGGCGGCCTGGGCTCGCCCTCGGCGCTCTACATCGCTGCCGCCGGCGTGGGCAAGATCGGCATCGTCGACGACGACGTGGTCGACGAGAGCAACCTGCAGCGGCAGGTGCTCCACAACATGGAGCGGCTGGGCATGCCCAAGGTGGAGAGCGCCCGCAAGACCCTCCAGACCCTCAACCCCGACGTCGACGTGGTGGCCTACCAGACGCGGCTGACCAGCGACAACGTGCTGGACATCATCGCCGACTACGACGTGATCGTGGACGGGGCCGACAACTTCCCCACCCGGTACCTGCTCAACGACGCCGCGCTCAAGCTGGGCAAGCCGGTGATCCACGCCTCGATCTACCGCTTCGAGGGGCAGATGACGACCTTCTTGCCCGACCAGGGGCCCTGCTACCGGTGCCTGTATCCCGATCCGCCTCCGCCGGGCATGGCGCCCAGCTGCCAGGAGGCCGGGGTGCTGGGCGTGCTGCCGGGGCTGGTGGGCACGGTGCAGGCCAACGAGGCCATCAAGATCATCCTCGGCGTGGGCGAGACCCTCAGCGGGCGCCTCCTGGCCTTCGATGCGCTCAAGACGAAGTTCCGCACCCTCAAGCTGCGCAAGGATCCCGAGTGCCGGGTGTGCAGCAAGAACCCCGAGGATATCGAGCTCATCGACTACGAGCAGTTCTGCGCGATCGGGGGCTGAGGTCTCTATGCCGAGGCCGGCTGGAAATGCGCGACTTCATATTGTCTATGCCGAGGCCGGCTGGAAATGCGCGACTTCGTCGCGCCCGGCCTCGGTCTTGTGTATGCGGCGGTATCCTGAAAGGACGAAGACCGGTCATCAAGCTTGGCCGTCCTTTGTGATGTCGGGGCTTTCTTCTTCGTCTAGTTCGTCCAACGGCGCTGAGCGGCTCGGCGCTCCGCTCACAGCGGGAGTGTCCAGGTCTTGCTGTAGCGGCGTATATTCTCCGGGAATTGCAGCTTCCCGACCGCCTTGGCCACACACGTACCCACCGGGGTGCCGAGCTGGGGTGCCTTGACGCTCGCCTTGGTGACCGTACCGTCGGCCTCGATCTCGAACTTGACCTCCACGCTGCTGAACAACGCCTTGTTGCTCTTACCGCAGGCTCGCGAAGCCTGGTGGGCCTTGGCCTTGACCGACTTGATGTCCGTGCCGGACCGCTCGGGGGGAGGGCTGGTCGAGGGCGGTTCGGGCGGAGGCGTGGCCAGGGGCGTTGGCAGGGACCCAGAGCTCTTCTTTGCTTTTGCTTTTGCTTTTGCCTTTCCCTTTGCCTTTTCGAGCACGATGGTCTGGTCGGCTCTGTCGACCTTCGCCTCCCGGATCGTGCGACCGTTCGCGGTCCGTCGGACGATCCACCGTTGGCCGAGGGCGGTGGCCACTTCGAGCGTCTTGCCCGGTGACACGCTGGCGTGGAGCTGTTCGCGGCCGTCCTCGTCGGCCAAGAAGATCTTGACGCCAACGCTCAGCTGGTTGTCGAAGCGAACCACGGCGTCTTGGTCCGGGCCGGGATCGCGGTGGGAGGGTGATTCGGTCAGCGGAACGACCTTGGGCTCGATCGTCGCCGATCCTTCGGTCCTACGGCTCGAGCCATCCTCCACTTTGGCGTGGAGCGCCCGCGTGCTCGCGTCTCTGAACTTCGATGTGGGCAGCGTCGTCTCGGTGTTTGCCGGGGGTTGGGCCTCGAGCGAGGCCCACCCTACGGCGCCCAGGAGAGCGGCGCTAATCGCGCTGAGCGCAAACATGCCGACACGCCGCCGTGGCGTTGCGGCACCCACGGCCTGCGACCGGCGCCATAGGGCCGACGGTCTGCTGGCGGACGACGTGATCACGACGCCCTCGTCGTTGATGCCGACCAGCGCGTCGCGGAGCTCCTTGGCCTCCTGGAATCGGTCGGCTGGGTTCTTGGCCAGCGCGCGCATGATGATCGCCTCGACGGCCCGAGGAATGCTGGGATTGATCTTGCGGGGTCGGGTGAGCGGCTCGTTGACGTGGGCCAGCAGCACCTGGATCGGGCCATTGCCGTCGAAGGGGGTCGCGCCGGTCAGCATTTCGTACGCCAGGACCCCGACCGCATAGATATCTGACTGCACCGATGCGGGCTTGTTGAGCGCCAGCTCCGGAGCCATGTAGGTCGCCGTGCCCAGCATCTCGGCGGTGCCGGTCAGCTTTTGGGTCTCGCTGTCTCCGTGAGCGAAGCGGGCGATGCCGAAGTCGAGCACCTTGACCCTATCGTCGTGGGCGTCGTCGTGGGCGTCGTCGGAGCCGAGCAAGAAGACGTTGGCGGGCTTGATGTCTCGATGGATGATCTTGCTATTGTGGGCCGCTTGGAGCCCGCCGAGCACCTGGAGCAGGATCTTTCGGGCCCGGGGCCAGCCCAATGGCCCGTGCGTCTCGAGCAGCGAGTCCAGATCGTTGCCATGCAGCAGCTCCATCACCAGGTAGGTGGTGCCATTGTCGAGCTCGCCAAAGTCGAGGATGTCGACCACGTTGGGGTGCTCGACCGACGACGCGGCCTGGGCTTCGCGCAGGAAGCGCTTGCTGTTCTTGGTGCGCTTGGCTCGCTCGGGGTGCATCAGCTTGAGCGCGACCCGCCGGCGTAGCTTGATCTGCTCGGCCTCGTACACCACGCCCATGCCGCCCGACCCCAGCGCGCGGATGATGCGGTAGCGGCCGTCGAGCTCGTCACCCGTCTCGAAGTCACCCGGATGGGTCGGTCGTCGCCCGCCCGACGACGCCTCGATCACGGATTCCGTGGCTTGGTTCGATGACATGAAGACCCGGGCGTAGTGACGTCGACGATCGCTCGTCGCGTCAAGTATACCCCTGCACTCGAGCCACGAAGAGACGTCGATCACGCTTCGGATGGCGGTTTGCCCTTTTCACTTGTCAATACCGCTGGGTCGACGCCGTGGTGTAAACCGGGTGGTCCACGCCCACGGGCCGGACTGGTCACCGAAGCGGCTCTTGGGCCAAGGCGGCCGGGCGAGGCGAACGGCCAAGGCGAACGGCGGCGCCCTACTCGAGCTTGTCGAGGGTGGCGTTCGAGAGCGCCTGGGCGAAGGCATCGGCCGAAGATCCGTGGCCGGCGCGAAGCCGCCGATAGGCTCGCTCGATGCGGAAGTGGATCGCCTTGTAAAGCTCGAGCACCTCGGGCGACGAGCCTTGGCGATGATGACGGGGTGCCCACTGCTGGCTCATCCGCCCGAACGCCTCGTCGATCTGCTCGATGCTCGGGGTTCCGTGAAGCTCGAGGACCTCGAGGTCGCTACGGGCCCCGACCTCGCAAAGGATCGTGCGAAGGCGCTGTCGCTCTTCGGCCTCGGCCTCGGCGTTCGAGCGGCGGCGAGCGGCCGCCTCGATGCTCGCCGAGCGCCGCCGCGCCGCCTCGCCCGTCCTCGGGGTCGTGACGGCCGACTTGGCCTGGGCTACGAGCCAGTAGAGGGTGTTTCGGGCCTCGTCGGTCACGTCGTAGAAGCGCACGCCGAACCCCGGCGGTGACCCGGACTCCGGCGCGAGCACATGGACGACCTTGCCCTGGAAGCGGATCGTCCCCGCGCCGTCGGGGAGCAGCAGGTGCACGCCGACCTTGGTGCCGGGCGGGGGAGACGACGAGGTCTGGATGAAGATCCCATCCCGGCTGATGTCCTTGGTGTACAGCTCCAGCAGCTCGGCCCAGCTGCCGATCTCGACCTTGGCCGGCTCCTCGAGGGAGTACCGAGGTTCGGTGCGCCGCTCGGGCTGGGCCTGCCCTACGGTGCTCAGGGCGATAGGTCCCGACTCGTCCGCGACCGCGTCGATGATCGCGTCGACTCGGGCACTGGCCCACTCCCTGGCTTCCTGGGTGGGGTCGTCGGTGGCGTGAGGAGGGCTCGAGCGTTCGTCTCGTGGCATGGGGGCTCCTGCATCGGATCGCCGGACGATCTCGAAAAACGATCGGAAGCTTGGCTTCGGGGAGCGACCCTATAGTACGCGGTGAGGGGAGGGCGGGCCTGCTATGTGTGGCGCATCTTCGCTCTGCTCGCGTGGTGCCAAGTGCCCCGTTGGGGCGGCCCAGGGGCTGGCGACCCGATACGAGCTTCGACGAGCAACGGCATCCCGCACCATGCATCGTTCGACCGCCCGGTCGCTGGGGACGGGCGAGCGGGCCGAATACGGCACGGCGCGGCGGGCGCGGCGCCGTGCGAGAGGTCCAAGGGGCGCTCGGAGTCGTTCGATGGAGTCAGTACAGGTAGACCGCGCCGGCATCTTCGGCGTTGTCGTTGTTCGGGTCGGTCGGGTTGCCGTTGGTGCCGGCGGCTCGGCTGTCTTCTCCCACCGCACCCACGCCGAGGGTGTTGCCATCGCCGCTGAGCGCCACGCTCGAGCCAAAGTAATCGTTGGTGTCGGCGTTGGGGGCCTTGATATAGGCGTGGTGGGACCAAGTATTCTCGTCGTCTCGCAAGAACAAGTAGACCGCGCCAGAGTTGGGCTCGGAGTTGTCGGCTGGGTCGCCCTCGAAACCCTTGGCGCTGCCATCCTCGAACATGGCACCGACGGCGAGGGTCTTGCCGTCATCGCTCAGCGCGACCATCGTGGCGGCGCTGAACTCGGCTTCGGGGTTGGTCGCGTCCTCGAACTCGGGCACGACGCTGCCGCCAAAGCTGTCGTTCGGATCGGTGGTGGAGGGCCTGAGCTCGGTTTGGTGGGACCAGGCACTGCTATCGTCTCGTGCGTATAGGTAGACCGTGCCTCGGCCGGCCAGATCCTCGGGCAGCGCGTCATCGGGGATCGGCACCTCGCGTCCTGTTCCGGGTGCACCGACAGCGAGGGTGTCGCCACTGGCGTCCAGTGCGAGACAAGAGCCGAACCAGTCGTACGAGCGGGGCTGGGGAGACTTGATATAGGCTTGCGCGGACCAAGCACGAGTGCTGTCTCGCACGAATACATAGGCAGCACCGGCGTCGAGCAAAGAGCGATCGGCCTGGTCGCCGTCGATGCCGGTCGCGTTGCTTCGTTCCCCCGGAGCACCCACGGCGAGGGTGTTGCCGTCGCGGTTCAGCGCTACGTGCCAGCCAAATAGCTGTAGAGCGTCGGTACTGGAGGTCTTGACATAGGCCTCCTGGTGCCAGTCATTCGTCTTGTCTCGTACGAATACGTAGACGGCACCGGCTGCGATGGAAGAAGAGGAGTTGTTCGGAGGGCCGTCGATTCCGGTCGTGTCGCTGCTGTCCCCGGGCGCGCCGACGGCGAGGGTGTTGCCGTCGGCGCTCAGCGCCACGCTGGTGCCGAAGAAGTGCAGTGGGCTAGCATTGGAGGCCTCGAGATTGGATTGCTGGGACCAACGGCCGTCATCGTCTCGTACGAACACGTAGGCCGCACCGTACGCGAACCCATCCGGTCCAGACCCGCCGCCGGGTCCGCCGCTCGGTCCGCCGCTCGGTCCATCGCCGAACTCGAACTCACTCTTTTTGGGAGCTCCTACGACGAGGGTGTTGCCATCGTCGTTCATCGCGACGCTGGCCCCAAAGGAGTCGGGGGACTCGGCATTGTTGGCCTTGAGATAGGCCTGCTGGGACCAGCGGCCATTATCTGCACGCACGAAGACATAGACCGCCCCAGACTCGTCCTCGTCGTTGTTGCTATCGGGACCATTGACGCTGGTCGTGTCGCTGTCCTCCGCGGGAGCACCGATGGCGAGGGTGCTCCCGTCTTCGCTCAGCACCAGGCTCGCGCCAAAGTAATCGCTGGCATCGGTGTTGGATGCCTTGAAGTAGCCGATCGCCGTCGCGAGCATCGACACGCTCGCGTCGACCGGTGCTGAGTCCGTACATCCGAGGACGTTGCACGCGGTGAGCTCATAGCTCGCGTCGAGCCGGGAATATAACGGCATCGCGACCGACACGAACTCTCGCTCGACGGGGATGTCTCCGCGGAGCAGCTCCCGCGACTGTTCGGGCCCGAGGCGTTCGAACAGTTTATAGGATTCGACCTCTGGGCGTGAAGTCCATGTAAACCGGAACTGCTTGACCGCGACCGGGTCTAGCGTCAAGTCGGGCACTCTGGGCTCGACCAGGCCGCCGCAGATCCGATCTTCACACGTGAGCCGAGGCCCGCAATCGGCATTGGACTCACAGGGATCTCCCTCCAGGAAGTCCCCGCGAAAGCACCCGGCCAACCCGATACCGAGCAGTCCCCCCAATATGCGTACCATCGCCCATCGGCGCTCCATCAGAATCGTACCTCCATGCTGTACAGTCTCGGCGCAAGCCGAGCCTGGGTCTGGGGCTGGCGGGGGAGTCGTCGGCGCCGGATCGTGTTGACGACCAGTAGCGTGGTTCCTGCGGCCACGAGCGCCCCGCCGATGATGCCGGTCGTCCAGGCCATTCGGTTGAAGTTCTCGCCCTGGTCGAGCAAGTCTTGACGAGCTTCGTACGTCGAGTTGGGGTCGTCCGCCGATGCTGCACCCGCGCGTTCGGTGTTGGCGCCGAGGCGCAGACCGACCACCATCGCGCTCAGCGAGCCGATCCCCAGGCCCACGGAGGCCGCCCCGATGCCCATCGAGATCCGAATGCGCCGTTGTGTGCGCTGCAGCTGAGCCTCGCGCTCGACCGCTTGCGCTCGTTGCTGGCGCTCCCGCTCCCGTTGGCGCTCTTGCTCGACCGCGTCGCGGGCGGCTTGCTCCTGCTCCTGTTGCAGGCGCGCGGCCTGCAGCCGGTCGATCTCGGCTTCGACCTCGGCGAGCTGCGCCTGGGCGTCGCGGCGGGTCCACTCGTCCATGACCCCGACGGACTCGAGGCCTCGGTCGAACATCGCCTTGGCCTGGCGCAGGTGCTCTTGGTTGAGGTCGGTTTGATAGGCCCGCCAGTGGGCGCTGGCCAACGGCACGAACAGCTGCACGCGCTCACACAGCGTCAGCAGCTCATAGGCCTGCTGCCACGGCTCGATCGCACCTACGTAGTCCTGCTGCTTGAACCTCGCCTCCCCCTCGACGACGAGCTCCCGGATCTGCTCGAACTGTGCGAGGGAAGGGTCATCCGATCCCTGGGGCTCGACAGGGGCCGGTTCGGCTTGCGTGTTTTGCGCAGTTTGCGGATCTTCGGCGGGGGCGGGGGCGGGGGCGGGGGCGGGCGCGAAGGCTCGGGCCGACCACGGCACGAGCATCGAGATCGTCACGAGCAGCGCGAGGCCGCGGGATCGCGACGAGCCGCTCGTCTTTGGGCCATGATGCCGAGACTGCGATGGGGTCGGTTGGTTCACCGGGGCCAACCTCATCATCGACAGTCACCGCGGCAGCGTCCAGATCGCACGTTGGGTCCTGTGCTGGCCGTTGGGCTTCGGGGGCGCTCGAAATCGACCTGCCCGCGGTTGAGCAGCGACCGGTCGCGGTGATCGCTGGATTTGCGAGGCGTTCTTGGGCCGTGGTCTCGCGAGGCGTTATCGGGCCGCGCGATCGGGCCGTCGCTACGACCGACGTCATATCGGTGTAAAGGGGGCGTCGTGGGGTTCTCGTGCGTCGACGAAGGTCGCGGCTGACGCTCACGGTTCGTACGGCGCGCGCACCCTGTGTCGCTGACGCAATGCGGCGATCGACGCTCGCGCGTCCTTGCTGACCCCTTCGAAGCGCACCTTCAGCCCTCCGGGCGCGACGCGCTCTACGACGGCGTGCAGCGGGAGCATGTCGACCATGCGCTCGGGCTGGCCCCGCCTGTCACGAGCGCGAAGGTCTCGAAGCACCAGCGGGGTCCCCACCGGCCACGACGCGGTGGTCTCGACGAAGGCGCCATGGCTACGGAGGGCGGTGACCTCTGCGACGGCGGTGGTGACCGGCGCTGGCGCTGCGGCGCTAGGTTCGACCTCCAGGCGCGTAAAGACCCGGCGTGACCACAAGCCCTCGCGTACGCTGGCGGGGGGCGTCCGTAGATCCCACGTGATGCCCAGCCGGGCCAGTGCGGCCAGCACCAGCCCAGAAACGTCGAGCTGCCACCACTCGATCCGGGTGGTGGCCGAGCCCGGAAACACGTGGTGGTTGTGGTGCCAGCCGGCGCCGAAGCTGAGCCACGCCACCCATGCATTGTTGGTGCTGCGGTCCCGGGCATGCAGCGCAAACGGGCGCCGACCATGAACATGGCAGATCGAGTTGACCGCCCAGATCGTGTGGTTGACCACGAAGATCCGCACCAGCCCGCCCCACAACAAACCCATCAGCGCGCCGTGCCCCGAGCCGGTGAGCATGCCGCCCAGCCCGGCGGGCAATAGCAGCCCCAGGGCCAACCAGTGCGGGTATCGGCGATGGACCCACCAGATCCGCCGGTTGGCGAGCAGGTCGGGCACCAGATCGGCCCATCGCGACTTGCGGCTTATCGAGTCCACCTCTTGAAACAACCAGGCCATGTGGGCGTCCCACAGACCTCGGAGCGTCCCGCGGAGCCCGCCGCCCCGGAGCTGGGGCGAGTGTGGATCACCTTCGTCGTCCGCGTGTCGATGGTGCCGTCGGTGCATGGCGGCCCACCACACCACGGGCCCCTGGAACGCCATCGAGCCGAGCAGGGCCAGCACCACCTCGAACACGGCCCCGGTCTTGAACGACGCGTGGGAGAAGTAGCGGTGGTACCCCGCCTCGATCCCGAGCAACGTCGAGGCCCACAGGATCGCGAATACGACGAGGTTCGCGGGATCGGGCCAGTCCCCGCGCGCACCCATCGAAAGCGCCACCACGACCCCGGCGGTCGGCAGCGTGAGCACCAGGGCCACGGCCGAGCGATCGATGAGACGCCAGGTTCGGGGCGAGAGCCGCGAGCGGCGACGCGAGGATCGGCGTTGTTGCTCGGGCGAGGGCTCGGCCATGGGATCGATCGGTCGGCACGGTAGCACCGATGGTGAGGGATCTTCGAGGACCGTGCTGTCTTTGCCCCTGGTTGTTGACGGGCCGAGCCGTTGACGGGCCGGGCCGTTGACGGGCCTGGGCCGCGGAGCGACATTGACGGGGTCGGGATGGGTGAAGGAGCGGACCACGGCGAGTCATCCCCGGAGCCGGCGAGGTTCGTCGAGTGGGCGGCGGCCTACGTGCCGATGGACCGGCGCCACGCCATGGCCCAGGGCGTCGAACTGCCCACGCGAGCGCAAGGGACGGCGATGTTTGCCGACATCGCCGGGTTCACTCCGCTGACCGAGGCGCTCGACCAGGAGCTGGGCCCTCGGCGAAGCAGCGAGGCGCTCACCGAGCATCTCAACCGGGTCTACGGTGCGCTCATCGAGCAGGTGCACCGCTTTCGGGGCAGCGTGATCGGGTTTTCCGGGGACGCTATCATGTGCTGGTTTCCCGGCGATCGCGGCCCTCGGGCGATGACCTGCGGCCTGGGGCTGCACGCGGCCATGCGGGGGCTCTTGGGGATCACCACCCCGTCGGGGACGACCCACCGGCTGTCGATCAAGGTGGCGGTGACCGCCGGCTGGGCGCGACGGCTGCGGGTTGGGCTTGCGCAGGTGCAGGTGATCGACGTGCTCGCGGGCTCGATGATCGACCGCCTCGCTCGCGCCGAGCAGCTCGCGCAGCGCGGTCAGCTGGTGGTGGATGCCGAGGTCTACGCCGCGCTCGCTCCCGAGACGGTGGTGGCCCGGTGGCTCTCGGACGAGGTGGCGCAGATCGTGGCGCTGCCCGCCCTCGCGTCGCCCGATCCCTGGCCACCGCTCGATCCGGCGGTGCTCACCCCACAGCACCTGCGCCCGTGGCTGCTGCCGCCGGTGTGGGAGCGCCTGCGCGGCCAGCAGAGCCACTTCTTGGCCGGGCTGCGGCCCGCGGTGGCGCTGTTCGTTCGGTTCTCGGGCCTGGACTTCGAGTCAGACGACACGGTGGGCGACAAGCTCGACGCTTATATCCAGTGGACCCAGCAGGTGGTGCAGCGCTACGAGGGCTCGCTGGTGCAGCTGACCACCGGCGACAAGGGCAGCTATCTGTATGCCGCGTTCGGGGCGTTGGTGGCCCACGAGGACGACGTGGAGCGATCGTTGGCCGCCGCGGCCGCGCTGCGGGAGCCCCCGCCGGCGCTGGCGTCGTGGTTGTCGGTGCAGCTGGGGATGAGCCGGGGCCTGGTGCGCGCGGGCGCCTACGGCAGCGAGACCCGCCGCACCTACGGGGCGCTCGGCGACGAGACCAACGTGGCCGCGCGGCTGATGAGCAAGGCCGAGGCGGGGCAGATCCTGGTGTCGCCCCGAGTCGCAAACGTGGCGGGCCCCGGGCACGTGCTGCGCCCGCTGGGCGAGGTGTCGCTCAAGGGCAAGCGGGCGCCGCTGCCCGTGTTCGCCTATGAAGGGCGCCGCAAGGCCGCGGCCCAGCCGGGCGAGGTCGCCGGATCTGTGGAGCCCATCATCGGTCGGGCGCCCGAGCGCGCCACCCTCCACGCGGCGGTCGACCGGCTCCATGCCGAGCGTGAGCCGGCGGTGATCATCGTGGAGGGCGAGGCGGGGATCGGCAAGTCGAGCCTGCTGCGGGATCTGGTGCAGTACGCTCGGGGCAAGGCCGACCCCTCGCTTTTGGTCTTCGTGGCGGCCGCCGACGCGCTGGAGAGCGCCACCGCCTACTACGCGTGGCGGCCGGTGTTCGCCCAGCTGTTCGGGGTGACCCCGCACGACGACTCGGGCGCGGTCCGGGCCCGGGTGCAGCAGCGGCTGCCGCGAGCGCTCGGATCGTTGGCGCCGCTGCTCAGCGCGGTGATCGACGTGGACGCGGAAGGCTCCGACGACCCTCGCTTGCGCGGGAGCCTTCGCGCGGCCAGCCTGCCGCGCTACCTCGCGGCGGTCTTCGAGGCCCTCACCGGCCCCGCCGGCTCACCGGTGGTGCTGGTGGTCGAGGACGGCCACTGGCTGGACTCGTCCTCTTGGGCACTGCTGACCCTGGTGACCCGTGCCCATCCCTCGCTGTTGGCGGTGGTCACCACCCGCCCCGAGCAGATCCCGCCCCCGGCCTACCAGACGCTCCGTCGCCACCCTCGGTCCCGGCACATGGCCCTGGAGGCGATGGAGCCGGCCGACGTGCTGGCGCTGGTGAGCCGCCGCTTGGGGGTGGCCCGGGTCTCCGAGCCGATCGCGGCGCTGATCCTCGACAAGGCCGAGGGCAACCCCTTCTTCGGTGAGGAGCTGGCTCACGCGCTGCGCGAGGCGGGGCTGGTCGGCGACCAGAGCCCAGACCAGAGCCCAGGCCAAAGCCCAGGCCAGAGACCAGACGAGGCCGCCCGGCTCTTGACCTTCGACTTTCCCGACACGATCGAGGCGCTGGTCACCGGGCGGATCGACCGCCTGAATCCTTCGGAGCAGTTCGCGCTCAAGGTCGCCAGCGTGATCGGCCGCGGGTTCGCGCTGCGGACCCTGCGAGATCTGCTCCCGATCGAGTCGGAGCGGGAGCGGCTGCCGGGGGTGCTCGACCGGATCCGCGCGGTGGATCTGGTCCTCGACGATGCGCCGCCGCCTACGCCCAGCTACATCTTCAAGCACGCGATCACCCGCGACGTGGCCTACAACCTCATGCTGTACGAGCAGCGGCGGGCGCTCCACCGCGCCGCGGCCGAGTGGTACGAGCGGACGTATGCCGATGACCTGGCCCCCTACTATTCGCTGCTGGCTTACCATCGGCTCAAGGCGATCGAGGCGGTGACCGAGCCCGAGCCGGACCAGGTACGCGAGGCGGTGATCGCCTTGGCCCGGGCCAGCAAGCACGCGCTGGAGAGCAGCGCGACGCCGGAGGCCCAAGAGCAGGCGAGCGCCGGGCTGTCCCTTCTCGAAGGGATCCCCGGCGGGCCCGAGTGCGACCGACTCGAGCTCGCGCTGCGATCGGTGCGAGGCCCCGCGCTGGTCCTGACCCGGGGTCCGACCGACGAGGCGGTGCAGGCGGAGTTCGATCGCACGATGCAGCTGTGTCACGCTCAAGGCGAGACCGCCCAGCTGTTCGAGGCGGTGTTTGGGATCTGGTACTTCAACTTCATCCGCGCCGATCGCCAGGGCACCCTGACCTTTGCGCAGCGCCTCGAGGAGGTGGCCCGCCGCGCCAAGATCCCCGCCATGCGCTCGCGCGCTCAGGAGGCGCGCGGGTGTACGTTCATCACCGAAGGGCGCTACCAGGAGGGCCTGGCGTGCATGGACGAGGCGATCGCACTGGCCGAGGGAGCGGCGGCGACCGAGGGGGTGGCCCAGTCGCGGGATCCGGTGGTGATCGCCCACTCGTACCGGTCGTGGGCCCGGTGCTTCTTGGGCTACCCCGACAGCGCGGTGCAGGATGTCGACCGAGCGATCGCGTTGGCCGAGTCGGTCGCCCACCCGCTGGGGATGGCCCAGGCGGTCAGCTTTGGAGCCCAGGTGTATCGCTACCGACGCGAGCCCGACGAGGCGGAGGCCCTGGCGCGCCGCGGGCTGGCGATGTGCATCGAGCACGGCTTCTTGATGTGGAACGCAGGCAACCGCGCGGCGTTGGGCTGGGTCGCCCTGGAGCGCGGCGACTACGAGGGGGCGGTGCAGCAGATCGAGCCCGCGCTGCGCATGGCCACGGAGCTGGAGTTCGGCATCATCGCCATGGTCGCCCGGGTGGATCTGATCGCGGCCTTTTGTGCGCAACGCCGGGTGGACGAGGCGCGGGCGATGATCGACGCGGCCAAGGCGGTGCAGCGAGATTCCCTGGCTGGGTTCTGCGAGCCGCAGGTGCAGCAGCTGGAAGCAGAGCTGTGGCGGGTGCAGGGCGACGACGCACGGGCCGAGGCGTGCCTGCAAAAGGCGCTGGACACCGCGACCGCGACGCAGATGCGGTGGCTTCAGCTGAGGATCGCGCGGAGCCTGGCCGGGCTTTGGCGCGACCATGGGCGGGTGGACGAGGCGCGAGCCGTGCTGGCCCCGATCGTTGATTGGTTCGAGGAAGGTCGGGACACCCCCGATCGGGTCGAGGCGATCGCGCTGCTGCGCGCGCTCGGGCCCGTGGGCGTTGAGCAGTGAAGCTCTGCGACGACCCGAGCCAACCCGAGCGGACCTCGTCTCCGCGGATCGCTGCGGGGTGACGCTCGGGTCGGTCGTCGCCGTGCATACGTTGCGATAGGCATTGCGCAATTGGCGCAGTATTCGAAATCGCCCGGTCGTACGGGCATCGCGTATCCTCTGCGCCGTCGATGGATCGAGACATCCCAGACCCCTGGATCAACGCCCTGCGCTCCAACTCGCTGTTTGCCGAGCTCGAGCCCGACGTGCTGCGGCAGGTGACCGGCGAGCTGCGCGAGGTGGTGCTCCCCCCCGGTCGA
Source organism: Myxococcota bacterium (assembly GCA_039194325.1). Classification (GTDB taxonomy): domain Bacteria; phylum Myxococcota_A; class Polyangia; order Nannocystales; family Nannocystaceae; genus Paraliomyxa. The sequence continues at coordinate 12,788 of JBCCWC010000075.1, read as the reverse complement.
GACTTGATGACCCAGGGTCATCAAGGCGATAGCCTGTTCGTGATCGTCGAGGGGACCCAGGAAGTATTGCTCACCGAGGATGGCGCCACGATGAAGCTGCACGACCTGGGTCCGGGCAGCATCGTCGGTGAGATCGCGCTGCTGATGGGCGGCGAGCGATCGGCGACGGTGCGTACGAAGACCGACACCCGGGCGCTGGAGCTTTCGGCCTCGGTGTTCTCGCGCCTGGTCGAGCAGGCCCCTGTCGGGATGCGCACCTTCACCAACAAGCTGCAAGAGCGCATGCGTCGGGTCCGGGTGGTCGGCTACCTCAACGAGATCTTCGGGGAGCTCGACGCGCTTGCGCTGCGCGAGATCGAGGACGAGCTGACCTGGGTGCGGCTGGATGGTGGCCAGGAGTTGTTCCACCAGGGGGACGAGCCCGACGGGGCCTATATCTTGGTCGGAGGGCGCTTGCGCGTGGTGGTGTCGGCCCCGGGCGAGGAGGACCGGGTGATCGACGACGTGGTCCCCGGGGAGTGGGTGGGAGAGATGGCTCTTTTGACCCGCACGGAGCGGTCGGGCACCGTGTTCGCCCTACGCGACGCCCAGCTGGTGTGGCTGTCGCAAGAGGCGTTCGACCGGCTGGTGCTTCGACATCCCCAGGCGATGCTCCAGATCACGCGGCTCTTGGTCGAGCGCATGCAGGGCTTGCTGGAGGGAGGGCGGCAGTTCCGTCAGCTCAGTCGGACCTTCGCGGTGGTCCCCGCCCGGCCAGGGATCGAGATCACCGGGTTTTGTCGCGCGCTGCGTCGGGCATTGTCCCGCTACGGCTCGACGCTGCGGCTCGACTCGAAGGAGGTCGACGCGGCGCTGGACCGGCCGGGGATCGCAAGCTCCGGCCGTGACGATCCGATCCACCTGCGGCTGGCGCCCTGGCTCGCCGAGCAGGAGAACGCCCATGCGCACCTGGTGCTCCAGGCGGACGATGCGTGGACCGGCTGGAGCGAGACCGCTACGCGCTACGCCGATCACATCCTGGTGGTCGTCGACGGTAGTGGCGAGCCGACGCTGGGCGCCAACGAGCGCCGGCTCGAGCGGCGGATGGCGACGGCGCGAGCGCCCAAGTACAGCCTGGTGCTTCAGCAGCGTCGGGGGCTGACCACCTTCCCCGGCACCGCCCGCTGGCTGCGTCGCCCGCACGTGGGTCAGCACTTCCACGTGCGTCGCGGCGAGCGGTCGGACGTGGAGCGGCTGGTCCGCATCATCACCGAGCGAGCGATCACGCTGGTCCTGGGGGGGGGCGGCTCTCGCGGCTACGCCCATGTCGGCGTGCTGCGGGCGTTCGAGGAGCTGGGGATCCCCGTCGACGCCATCGGGGGCAGCAGCATCGGGGCGGTGGTCGCCGGCTCGTACGCGCTGGGCCTGCCCGCCAAGGAGCTGCTGCGGGTGCTGCGACCGATCTTCGACTCGCTCATCGATCCCACCCTGCCGATCGTCTCGCTGGCCTCGGGGCGCAACGCGGTCAAGGGCACCGAGCAGGTGGTGGGCTCGCTGGACATCGAGGATCTGCAGATCCCCTACTTCGCGATGTCGACCAACCTCACCCGCAACCAAGAGGTGGTCCACCGCGAGGGCTCGCTGGCGCTGGCGGCTCGGGCCAGCGGCTCGCTGCCGGGGATCTTTCCCCCCGTGCCGTGGAAGAACGGCGACCTGCTGGTCGACGGCGGGGTCAGCAACAACGTGCCGGTGGACGTGATGGAGTCGCTGTTTCCCGGCGAGGTGGTGGCGGTGGACGTGATGCCCGATGTCGATCTGCAGGTGGGCAAGGAGCTGCCGATGCATCTGTCGGGGTGGAGGGTCGCCTGGCAGCTGGTCAACCCGGCCAAGCCGCGGCTGGAGATGCCGAGCATCCTCAGCATCCTCATTCGGGCCGCGACCGCGGGGAGCCACAGCATGCGCCGCGCGGCGGAGACCTCGCGGCGAGCATCGCTGTACCTCAAGCCTCACGTGGAGCAGTGGAACATGCTCGACTTCAAGGCGGCGCCTTCCATCGCCGAGCAGGGCTACGACGGCACCGTGGCGCGCATCAAGGCCTGGTGGGAACACAGCCGGGAGCACGTGATGGGGCGTGAGCCGGCGGTCGCGGAGTCGACCGACGGCGAGGGGACATGACTCGGGGAACCTAGACTCGGGGAAATAAAATCAATGCAAGACCTGCTCGCCACCTACCTCGAAGATCCGCTGCTGCGGCGCCTCTACCTCGACCTGGAGCAGGCCGGGCCTCTGCGGGCGATCCTGGTCGACATCACCCACGTGTGCAACCTGCGGTGCAAGGGGTGCTACTTCTTCGAAGACCAGATGGACCGCTACCAGCGGCCCGAAGACGAGGCGGTCTTCGACGCATTCATCGCCGAGCAGAAGGAGCGCGGCACCAACTTCGTCACCGTGGTCGGCGGGGAGCCCAGCCTGGAGCTGCCGCGGGTCAAGAAGATCTACGACAACTTCTGGATGACCGCGGTCACCAACGGCATTCGCCGGATCCCCTACGAGGGCTTCGAGAACATGCCGATCGGGCTGTCGGTGTGGGGCGACCACGACACCGACACCTACCTGCGGGGCAACGGCAAGATCCGCGTGTTCGAACGCGCCCTGCGAAACTATCGCGATGATCCTCGGGCGATCTGGTACTACACCACCACCCCCAGCAATGCCCACGAGATCGAGCGGGTCGTGGAGCAGTGCGTGGCCAACGGCAACCTGGTCACGTTCAATTTCTACGGGGACATCTCGGGCCTGGGGGGCGAGTACGACCACGGCAACGGGTTCGACCGGGTGCGCCGGGCGATCGATCGGATGATCGAGCGGTACCCCGATCGGATCCTCGCCTCGTCGTATATCGCGCAGGTTGTCTCCACCGGGACGCTCTTTGGCGAGCGGTGGGGCTACGACGTGTGCTGCTCGATCACCCCGGACAACGAGCGCAACCGGGAGCGGATCGCCAACGGCAACCCGTACAATACCCACTTTCGCGCGTACAACCCCGATCTTCGCACCACGCGGCGCTGCTGCGTGGGGGATGATCGTGATTGCGACAACTGCTACGACGTCTACGCGCACATCTCGTGGATCATGATGAACCTCCAGCGCCACCTGGGCTCCAAGGAGGACTTCACCCACTGGCTCACCGCGATGTACCTGTTCTACCTGGGCAACCGGATCGTGGACTTCGAGCAAGGGGTCGGGCTGCTGCCCGAGATCCACGCGCGCGCCGGTCACGTTCGGGTGCCCGCGGCGTGGTCGTCCACACTGCCAGCGTCGGCGTCGCAGGCCTCGCTGGACGAACTGGTCGACGAAGTGCTCTGAGGCGGCGACATGGCCACGATCGAGACCTCGACCCTTGTGGGGCTGTTGCGGGCGCGGGCGGCCGAGCAACCGGGCCAGCCGGTGTACACCTTCCTCGAAGACGGCGACGAGCAACAGTCCCAGCTGACGCATGCCCAGCTGGACCAGCGAGCGCGGGCGGTGGGGGCGGCATTGCAACAGCGGGCGGCCGAGCGGGCGGCGACGCAGCCGGCCGCCGAGCGGGCGCTGCTGCTGTATCCCCCCGGGCTCGAGTACATCGTGGGGTTCTTCGGCTGCATGTACGGCGGCGCGATCGCGGTGCCGGCCTATCCGCCCGAGCCCACCGCGCTCGATCGCACCTTGCCGCGCCTGCAGGCGATCGTGGCCGACGCGCAGGCCAGCATCGTGCTGACCACCTCGGAGCTGCTCGCGCTGGCCCGGCCCTTGGTGGGGCGATTGCCGGGCCTGGCCGATCTGCGCTGGGTGGCCACCGATGCGCTGCCCGATGCGGGGGCCGGGGCCTGGTCCGCGCCGGCGGTGGAGGGGCACGACATCGCGTTCTTGCAGTACACCTCCGGGTCGACCGACGCCCCGCGCGGGGTGGTGCTGACCCACCAAAACCTCCTGCACAACAGTGCGTGCATCGAGTCGTGCTTTGGGCACGGTCCCCACAGCCAGGGGGTGATCTGGCTGCCGCCCTACCACGACATGGGGCTCATCGGGGGGATCATCCAGCCGCTCTACGCGGGGTTCCCGGTGACCTTGATGTCGCCGCTGCACTTCTTGCAGCGGCCGCTGCGGTGGCTACGGGCCGTCTCGCGCTATGGTGCGACCACCAGCGGCGGCCCCAACTTTGCGTACGACCTGTGCGTGCGCAAGTCCACGGTGGCCGAGCGTCGGGCCCTGGATCTTCGCCGCTGGGATCTGGCCTTCAACGGCGCCGAGCCGGTGCGCGCGGATACGCTGGAGCGCTTCGCCGATGCCTTCGCGGTGGCGGGGTTTCGCCGCACCGCGTTCTACCCGTGCTACGGGCTGGCCGAGGCCACGCTCATCGTGGCGGGGGGCGACAAGTCGGTCGCGCCGGTGGTGCGCCGGGTCGAGGCGGGGGCGTTGGCGAGCGACCGGATCGTCGAGGCGCCCTCCGAGTCGTCGTCGCAATCGCCGGGCCGGGTGGTGCGGGCCGTGTCGTGCGGGGTGAGCCTGCCCGAGCAAGACATCGCGATCGTCGAGCCCGAGTCGCGGCGGCGCGCCGAGCCGGGCACGGTGGGGGAGATCTGGGTGCGTGGGCCCAGCGTGGCTCGGGGGTACTGGGGGCGTCCCGAGGCCAGCGCTCGGGTGTTCGGGGCCCATATCGAGGGGGCCGGCGGGGGTCCGTACCTGCGCACGGGCGATCTGGGGTTCCTCGACGAGGGCCAGCTGTTCGTCACCGGGCGCCTCAAGGATCTCATCGTCGTTCGCGGTCGCAACTACTATCCGCAAGATGTCGAGCGAACGGTCGAGCGTAGCCATCCTGCGCTCCGGCCGGGGTGCGTGGCGGTCTTTACTGTTGATGGTGTTGGTCATCGTGGTGGTCAAAGCGGGGGCCAGCACGGCCGTGACAGCGATGGGGATCGTGAGGATGACGAGCCGCATCTGGTCGTCGTCAGCGAGGTCGAGGGGCGGCGCGCGCCGGATCTGCGCACGGTGCTCAAGCAGGTGCGGCGGGCGGTCCGGGCCGCGCACGAGCTGCCGCTTGCGGCGATCGTGCTGGTCGAGCCGCGGACGATCCCCAAGACCTCCAGCGGAAAGATCCAGCGCTTTGCCTGCCGCGATGGCTTTCTTGTGGGGCGGCTACGCGTGGTCGCGCGATGGGAGCAGGCCCGCCGGGGGCCGGCGTCCGTGGCGGTGGCGCTCGAACGCGAGGCCGCGGTGTCCGATCGAGCGCCGTCTCGATCGGTGCTCACGGTGCGGGCCTGGCTGCGGGCACGCGTCGCCCAGGTGCTCGGCATCCCCGCCGACACGCTCGACGAGCGGGCGCCCCTGGCCGACCTCGGGCTGAGCTCGGCCCAGGCGGTCAGCCTCACCGGTGATCTGGAGGTCTGGCTGGGGCGACGGCTGGCGCCCACGTTGGTCTACCAGCACCCCACCCTCGAGGCCCTGGCCCGGGCGCTGGTCGAGGGGGCGCCGACCACCTCCGACGAGGCGGTGCGGGAGCGGCGAGCCTCCGAGCCCCTCGCGATCGTGGGGATCGGCTGTCGGTTTCCGGGGGCCGCGGGGCCCGGTGCGCTGTGGAATCTGCTGGTCGAGGGCCGGGACGCGATCACCGAGGTCGACCCCGCGCGGGAGCGTCGGGTGGGGCCTTGGGGGGGCGACGGGGTCCCCCGGTGGGGGGGCTTTTTGGCCGACGACCAGATCGCGCGCTTCGATCCGGAGCGCTTCGGGGTCAGCCCTCGCGAGGCGGCGGCCATGGATCCGCAGCATCGCCTGCTGCTGGAGACCAGCTGGGAGGCGCTGGAGGACGCCGGCCTGGCGCCGTCGGCCCTGGCCGGTCGCCGCGTCGGGGTGTTCGTGGGGATCTGCACCGACGACTACAGCCGCTTGCCGGGGGCCGACGCCGACGTCTACGCCGGCACCGGGAATGCCTCGAGCATCGCGGCCAACCGGATCTCGTACTGGCTCGACGTGCGAGGTCCCAGCCTGACCGTGGACACCGCGTGCTCATCGTCGCTCGTGGCCGTTCACCTCGCGTGCCGGAGCCTGTGGAGCGGCGAGTCGTCGCTGGCGCTGGTCGGGGGCGTCAACCTGATCCTCGCGCCCTCGCTCACCGCCAGCCTGGCCCGGGCGGGGTTTTTGGCCGCCGACGGGCGCTGCAAGGCCTTCGACGCCCGAGCCGACGGCTACGGCCGGGGGGAGGGGGTCGGCGTGGTCGTGCTCAAGCCCCTGTCGCGGGCCCAGACCGACGGCGATCGGATCCATGCCGTCATCCGGGGCAGCGCGATCGGCAGCGACGGCGGCAGCAACGGGCTGACCGCGCCCCGGGGGGAGGCCCAGCAGCAGGTGCTGCAGGCGGCCTATGATCACGCCGATGTCTCGCCCCATCGGGTCGGGTACATCGAGGCCCACGGCACGGGGACCGAGCTGGGGGATCCCATCGAGGTCGAGGCGCTCGCCGCCGTCCTCGGGCCGGGTCGATCCCCGGATACGCCGTGTCGGATCGGCTCGATCAAGAGCAACATCGGTCACCTTGAGGGGGCGGCCGGCATCGCGGGGCTCATCAAGATCGCCTTGGCGTTGTCGCACCGGATCGTGCCCCCCAGCATCCACTTCGAGACCCCCAACCCGCACATTCCCTTCGACACGCTGCCCGTGCGGGTGCAGACTCGGGCCGAGCCGTGGCCCCGGTGCTCTCCCCCCGACGGGGGAAGCGATGGGGAGGCCCTGGCGGGGGTCAGCTCGTTCGGGTTCGGGGGGACCAACGCGCACGTGGTCCTCGGAGCGGCCCCGAGTCGACCTGCGATCGCGGCCGGGAGCACCCGAGCGGAGGAGGTTCAGGCCGGCGACGAGCCGGTGCTCTTGTCGATCTCCGGGCCCGATGCGCAAGCTCGGCGGGTGCTGGCGCAGTCGTACCAGGCGCGGCTGCAGCAGCCCGGGGTGTCGCTGCCGGCGATCGCGGCCGCCGCGGGGCTACGCCGCGGCGATCTGTCGCATCGGCTCGGCGTGGTGGCGACCGACCCCGAGCAGGCCGTGCGGGCGCTGGGACGATTCATCGACGGGTCGGTCGATCCGGCGGTCGTGGTCGACGAGGCCGACCGCGGGGGACCGGGGCCGCTGGCGCTGGTGTTCAGCGGCCAGGGATCGCAGTGGTGCGGCATGGGTCGCCGGCTGCTCGATCGGTGGCCTGTGTTCGGGGCGGCGATCGAGCGCATCGATCGGCACTTCGCCGCGCATGCGACCTGGTCGATCCTCGACGAGCTTGGGGCCCCGCCGTCTGACTCGTGGCTCGTGCAGACCGACCGAGTCCAGCCGGTCCTGTTTGCGGTGCAGGTCGCCCTGGCGCACGTGCTGCGGCAGTGGGGAGTCCACGCCGAGGCGGCGGTGGGGCACAGCGTAGGAGAGATCGCCGCCGCCCATGTGGCCGGAGCCCTGTCGCTGGACGACGCGGTCGCGTTGGTCGCCCACCGAGGACGATTGATGCACGCCGCGGCGGGACGCGGCCGTATGGCGATGGTGGGGCTGGGCCCCGAGGCGATCCGAGACGTGCTGGCGCCGTGGCCCACGGCGGTGGAGATCGCGGCCATCAACGGGCCCGACGAGGTCGTGGTGAGCGGTGACGCCTCGGCCATCGAGTCGCTGAGCGCCTCGCTGGCCGAGCGGGACGTCTTGTTCCGCGTGCTCAACCACGCCTACCCGTTCCACAGCGAGCACATGCAGCCCTACCAGGCGCCGCTGGCGGAGGCCGTGGCGGGCATCCGGCCGCGATCTGGGTCCATGGTGCTCGTGTCGACGATGACCGGGCAAGCGCGGGACGGCGTCGGCTTCGACGCGCGCTACTGGGTCGAGCAGATCCGGGCGCCGGTTCGCTTCGCCGCGGCCATCGACCACCTGGCGGACCGTGGATTTCGCCGCTTCGTGGAGATCGGGCCGCACCCGACGCTCGTGCGATCGATCCGTCGCGGCTTGGCCGAGCGTGGGGTCGAGGGCCTGGTGCTGGGCTCGCTGCGCCGAGACGAGGACGGGCGGGTCGCCCTGCTGCGCACCCTGGGGTCGCTCTACGTCCACGGACACGACGTGGACTGGTCGGGGCTGTGGCCGCGGGGGGCAGGGCACGTCGATCTACCGGCCACGCCGTGGAACCGTCGGGAGTGCTGGATCGAGCCCCTACGAGCGGCCCCGCGGCCCCGCCCCGGTACGGAGCATCCGCTCTTGGGTCGTCGGCTCGAGCTGGCGCATCGTCCCGACGAGTGGATCTGGCGGAGCGTGCTGCGAGGCTCGGCGCCGGCCTACCTCGCGGCGCACCGCTTTGGTGGTGTGCCCGTGCTCCCCGCCAGCGCTTACTTCGAGATCGCACTGTCTGCTGTCGCTCAGCTGCGGGGCCCGGGGGTGGATCACTTCTCGGCCGTGGAGATCGTTGCGCCCATGGTCTTGCCTGGGGACGATGCACGGCAGGTGCAGACCGTGCTCGGCAAGGACGCTTGGGGGGGGCTGCGCTTTCGGATCTTCAGCCGGTCGGATCCGGGCGAAGATCCGGGCGAGGATCCGGGCGAAGACCCGGGCGAGGGCGCGTGGGTCCTGCATGCCACCGGCATCATCGAAAGCCGCGAGGACGTGGCGGCCGCGGCTCCGTCGCTGGCTCCCGAGGCGATCCGCGCTCGCTGCGAGCGCTCGCTGACCGGCGACGAGTTCTATCGCTCGCTCGCGCAGCGACAGCTCGACTACGGCCCCGAGTTTCGCGGGATCGCCCAGGTGTGGCGAGGAGTCGACGAAGCCTTGGCGCAGGTGCAGCCTGCGTCTGCTTCGGTGCGGGACGATCGATCGCATCGGATCCACCCGGCGCTCCTCGACGCCGCCGCCCAGGTGGTGGGGGCGCTGGGGCACGACCCGGCGCGCCCTTTTCTTCCCGTGGGCGCGGCGGCCGTTCGCTTCTTCAGTTCGGCCACCCTGCCGCTGTGGAGTCATGCGCGGCGGGTGCCTGTTGGGAGGGACGAGTCCGGGCACGAGCATGAGCGCGTCGTCGATCTGTCGGTCCACGACGTCTCGGGGGCGTGCGTGGTGCAGGTGCAGGGACTACGGCTGCGCGAGCTCGATACAGATGCGGTGCGATCCGCCCCGCGGCTCGACGATGCCCTCTATCGAGTGACGTGGCCCAAGTCCCCCGGGCGCGTGCGGCTGCCACGGGCACGCCCGGCCGCGTCCTGGGTGGTCTTGATGGATGCCGCGGGCGTCGGGCGGGCGCTGGTCGAGCGCCTCGAGGCGCGGGGTGATCGTTGCCTTCGCGTGCGTGCGGGTGCGGGGCTGGTGGTGCACACCGAAGACTCGCTGACGATCGACCCGGCGCGCGCCGAGGACATGCACGCGGTCTTCGAGGCCCTACGGCGTCCCGATCGCCCGCCCGCTCGCGGCGTGATCCACCTGTGGAGCCTCGATGCGGCGCGGCCCGATGCGGCGGCCACGACCCTCGCCGACGAGGTGGCCGTGCTTGGAGCGGAGCAAGGGCGGGGCCCCACCGCGGTGCTCCACGCCCTGCGCGAGATCGCCGGCCAGCGGTGGCGCGAGCCGCCGCGCCTGTGGCTGGTGACCCGGGGTTCTCGGCGGCTGCCCGACGATCCCGACGAGCTCCACGCGACCGCCTCGCCCACGCCGGGCATGCTGTGGGGGCTGGGCCGTACGATCGCCCAAGAGCATCCCGATCTCTTCGGCGCCTTGATCGATCTCGACGCGGGCCAGTCCTCATCGCAGGGGGCGGTCGACCTGCTCGGTGTGATCGACGGCGCCGACGACGAGCCACAGATCGCGATCCGGGCCGGGACCCGGCACGTCGCGCGCCTCGTGCGGGCGCACGAGCTGGGCCCCCCGCCGCGACCGCTGCGCTGCCGGCCCGATGCCAGCTACCTCGTCACGGGTGGGCTCGGTGGGCTGGGCTTGCGGGTGGCTCGCGCCCTGGTCGAGTGGGGCGCGCGTCGGCTTGTGCTCATGGGTCGCACCGCGCTGCCCCCCCGGCATCAGTGGGCCACGCTCGGCGCCGAGAGTCGGGCGGCGGCCCAGGTCGCGGCGATCCGCGAGCTCGAGGCCTCCGGAGTCAGTGTGCACCTCGCGGCCGTCGACGTGGGGGATCCTGCGCGCCTGGCCGAGTTCATCGACCGGTTCCGAGCCGAGGGTTGGCCTCCGATCCGCGGGGTGATCCACCTCGCGGGCGTCTTACAGGATCGGATCCTGATGCGCCTGGACGCTGCGATGCTCGCCGCCGTCAATCACGCCAAGGTCGGCGGAGCCTGGCTGCTGCATCGTTTGCTCGCCGACCAGCCGCTCGACTTCTTCGCCATGTTCTCCTCGATCGCCGCCGTGCTCGGCTCGGCCGGGCAGGGCAACTATGCGGCCGCCAATGCCTTCCTCGACGCGCTGGCCCACCATCGCCGGGCGCGAGGGATGTCCGCCCACGCCATCGACTGGGGCCCTTGGGCGGACGTGGGCGTCGCGACCCCCGAGCGTCGTGGCCGGCGGCTGGCGTCTCGGGGGATCGAGGGGATCGAGTCCGAGCACGGGACGGCCCTGCTCGCCCAGATCCTCGCCCACGACGTCACCCCGGTCACCGCCGCCCGTGTGGACTGGGCTCAGCTCGCTCGTGCCTACCCGACGCTGGCCGCCTCGCCGTTGGTTGCCGAGCTCGTCGCCGCCCAGTCGTCGAACGACCCGGGGGGCGTGGTCGCGGGCGCTGAGCTGCGCGCGGCGATCCTCGCGGCGTTGCCCGCCGAGCGTCGGGGCAAGCTCGTCGACTGGCTGGTCACCCACGTCGCGCGCGCGGTGGGGCGGATCCCCGAGGAGATCGAGATCGATCGGCCCCTGACCGCGCTGGGGCTCGACTCGCTGATGGGGCTCGAACTCAAGAACCAACTCGAGGCGCACAGCGGCGTCACCGTGCCCATGGGCATGCTGTTGGCCGGCCCGACCATCGCCGAGCTCGCCGACGAGTTGCTGGGGCGGATGGGCGCGAGCCGGGCGCTCAAGGACGTCGAAGGCCCCGAGGGTCCCGAGCGGGGCGCGACGCCTTGGTCGGACACGCTCGTGATCCCGCTGCGCGAGCAAGGCACGCGTCCGCGTCTTTGGTGCATCCACCCCGGGGCTCTCGACGTAAGCAGCTACGGTGCCCTGGTCGAGGCATTGGGCCCCGAGCAGCCCTTTTCCGTGATTCGGGTCGCCGAGCTCGAAGCACAGTATCGATCCGATGATCGGTCGGGCGGCGTCGACACGTCGCTGGTCGAGCTGGCCCGAGGGGTGGTCGAGGTCTTGCGTTCGGCCCAGCCCGAGGGTCCCTATCTCGTGTGCGGATGGTCGATCGGGGGCGCGCTGGCCTTCGAGGTGGCTCGTCGGCTCCGCGACCAGGGGCAGCGCCTGGCTTTGCTCGCGCTGTTCGATGCGCCCACGCCCGAGGTCTCGGTCAGCGCCGTGGACTACGACGATCCCGTGCTCCTGGGGGCCTTTGCTAGCTATCTGCAGGCTCGTGCGGGCCGCTTCGTCGAGCCACCCGCGCTCGTGCTGTCCGCCTCGCAAGAGGCTCGGCTGGAGAGGCTGCTCGAATGGGCGTGCACCGCTCGGCTGCTGCCCGCCGATCTCGACGTCGAGCGGCTGCGCATGCTTTATGGGATCTGGCGACGCGGGCTACAGCGTTCGGTGCGTCGCCTCGCGGCTCTGGACGCTGTGCCCTTTGCCGTGCCGTTGGCGTACTTTCGAGCCGAGCAGGCGCTCGATGCCTTTGCCGACGTCTTCCCGCGCAGCGCCGAGGCCTGGAGCGCGCGGACGACCGACAGCGCTCGGATCTACGACGTGCCCGGCGATCACTACAGCATGTTTCACCAACCCTACGTTCAGTCGCTGGCCCAGCAGCTTCGGCGTGCGCTCGCGACCGCGCGAGACCTGCCGGCCGGGCGCGTAGAGTGAAAGGAGTGAGGAGCTCATGTCGAGTGACGATCTCTATCGGATCCGTTGGCGCGAGGGATGGACCATCCTCCAGTACCTGTATCGGCATCCGGAGGACACCTCCCAGATCGCGCGGGTCATCGAGGCTTGGCAGGGTCGCTCGCTGCCGCGGATGCTTCGCCGCATGCGAGGGCGGCCCGCGGGGCGGGAGTTGCTGGCTCGCCAGCCTGCGCTCCATCGGGCCCTGTCCGACTGGGACTGGCTACGGACGCTCCCCGAGGGGTCGCTCGGTCGGGCCTACCTCGACTACTGCCACGAGGTCGGTGCGACCCAGGAGGGGATGAAGACCTACGTAGAAGAGGGCACTTCGTCCGAGCGCACCAACCGGCTGCCGCCCGACGAGCGCTTCATCCAAAACACCCTGTTCCTCAGCCACGACCTCTATCACATCGTCTCTGGCTACAAGACCGACCTGGTGGGCGAGATCTGCTTGTTGGCCTTTACCGCGGCCCAGCTGCGTAACACCGGCGTGTTCGCGATGATGATGCTGGGCATGGTCTCGATCCGCCTGCCGCGGCTGGCCGGGCAGCGGATGATGATCCAGGCGTTCGTGCGGGCCCTGCGGGCCGAGTGGTTCCCCGAGCAGGACTGGGTCGAGCTGATGGCGCTGCCGCTCGAGCAGATCCAGCGGCGGCTGAGCGTGTGGCCGCCGCCGCGCTACGAGCCGCTGTGGGTCGGGCAGGCGCGGCGGCAGCGGATGCCGGCGGCGGGGAGCCGGGCGTAGGGGCTCGCGGCGGGTCCCCGTCGAGTCGAGTCGAGTCGAGTCGAGTCGAGTCGGGTCGAGTCGGGTCGAG
>JBCCWC010000074.1:0-58504 GCA_039194325.1 Myxococcota bacterium | reverse complement strand
CCTGCCCAATCATCGCCAGCTGTTCGAGAAGCTGCGCGACGCGGTGCAGGCCGCCCGCCAGACCAACCGGCCGATGGAGCTGGTCGGGCAAGACGGCTACGCCGAGCAGATGGGCGGAGCCTGGGACGGCGGCGGCGGGTAAGTCCTCGCCGTCAGAGCCCGTCGTCGTCGTCGTCACGCCCGCTGGCGATATCGCGAACCGTCTCCATCAGGTCGGCGATGGTCCCCGACTCTGGGTCGTCTTCGTCTTCGTCGTCGCGGGACGTGTCGCCGCTATGAACCGAGGCTTCGCGAACCGAGGCTTCCTCGCGAACCGAGGCTTCCTCGCGAGCCGAGGCTTCCTCGCGAACCGAGGCTTCCTCGCGAACCGAGGCTTCCTCGCGAACCGAAGCCTCACCATCGTCACTTTGTTCGCGATCGGGAACGTCGAGCAACTTCTCGAGCTGCCTGCGACCACGCCGGAGCCAGACACCGATGGTCGCGGGCTTGGTGTCGAGGACCTCGGCAATCTCCTTGTACGATAGCCGCTCCCAGTACCGTAGCTCGACGGCAACCTGGAAATCGAGACGAAGGGTTCGCAGAGCATCCAGGACCCTCTGCTTCTCTTGATCTCGCGCGATTAGGGTCGTGATGCCCGCGCCGAGGTCGGCGAGGGAGAGCTCGCCGACCTCATCGTGCAGATCGGCCCGCTTGCGCTTGCGCCAATACTCGAGCAACACATGATGGGCGATACGATACAAGAAGCGCAGCGGCTCACGAATTTCATCCCGCTGGCACCGCTCGAAGTACCGCAAAAAGGTCGTATGCATGAGGTCATCGATATCGTTGGCTGCGGCCGCCTTATTGCTAAAGAACCGCATGATATTCTGCGCATACCGCTCATAGATCTCCTCGTTGGTCACGACGCCCCTCCTTTGGCACCAGCGCCAGGATCAACCTTCCGGGCCCAACCCAAGAGCCCTGGTTCATGGCTCGCTGCCATCAGGCGCGAGCCAAGGACGTGTGATGAAGATCTACGACTTTGCTTCTCTGAGCCCGGGACCGGCACCACTGGTCCCGCTCGACCCAACGTTGATCATGCGTATGATAGTCAACCGCCGCCCTCGTGGTAGTGCCTCTGCCCCTCATGTTGAGGGATTATCCACCATGGGGCGGCGGTCCGAAAGGACCATTCGAACCTCGCCGGGATCGAAGACCGGCGCTCACCGGTGAGGTGCTTCGAAACAACCCGAACAACCGGATAGAGATGCCGACTCAGTAGTAACCCCTACGGATTCACCTGGCGGACTAGGCGGCGGAGGCGGGGTCGGGATCAAGATATCATCGAAGGTCACCTCGATCTTGTTGGTGGCGGGTACCCCATCGAGCCCAACGTCGAAATCGAGATCCCAGATCTCCCCTCGTGGAGGCCGGACCGTCAGCTTGAACGCACGAGCGATCGCCGTCACGGGAACCTGCTCGACGCAGAGCTTGCCCTTGCCCGAGCAATCGCCCTCGGAAGGCGACGACAGAGCCAATAAGCAATCGGATACGTTGACCTCGCACGCTTCGGCGGTCCGAGCCAGCACTAGGATCGAGATCGTACCGTGGCTCGGCACCTTGCCAGTGAGCCTCAGCCCGGTGAGATCGTCCGGATCGAGATCCACCATCTCGGTGTTGGGTATCTTATTGTCGAGCGACACCTCGACGGTGTCGACGCCTTCCGCCGTCAGCGTCGCGAAGATCTGAAGCTCGTAGTGACAGGGGGGAATACGAAGGACTTGCTCGTCGCTCACAGGTAACTCCTTGCCGCGAGGAGACGATTGGCCTCGCGACGACGGAGGCTTGTGACTCTAGAGCGTGCGTTATTTCGCACTCGACGTCCAGCGCCCATTATTTTTTGTTCAACGTCTCGATGAAGCCATGAGCCTGTCTCGAGCGCCCAGGGTCTTGCTCGTACTCGGCCCACAGCTCGACCGCCGCCAAGGTCTCCGGTTTTCCCTCAAAAGTCACCAAGCGGGTCTTGGCGATCGGCATTGCGATCTTGGCGAGATCATCGCGCCGTGGATTACCCAAATGGGCACGCAGCTCGCTCTCCAACTCGAGCGAACGCTGGAATAGAGCCTCGTTCCCCTCCACGGTCCCATCTCGACGCGCGGCCGCCGTATCTTGATAAAGGAGCTTGGCGGCCGCCCGGACCCTCTCGAAGGTCGGAATATCGCCCGCCTCTTTGCCGTCGACGACCGTGCGCAGCAGGGAACGAGCCCGAGCGTCGAACACCCCACGAGCGTTCTGTATCATCTGAGCCACATCGACGCGACATCGATCCAGGTAAGGGTGCCCCGTACCAAGAAGCGCATCGAGACGCTCCAAGGCCTCCACGCCGCGGTCGGCCGCAGATTCGTGCTCGCCTTGCTCGGCCAAGGCATAGGCGGTCTGCAGATCGGCGGTGGCTAGATTGAGCGCATACCGATGGTCCTTTGGTGCCAGTGCAAAATACTCGCGGGCGCGTTCGAAGTGGATCTGCGCGGCCTTCGAGTCCTCCCCAGTCCGTCCATGCCGGGTCCGTGCTTGGAACCGTAGCTGGCCCTCAGCCATTTGGTGCCACGCCCTGGCGACATATCGTTGTTCGTCGAGCCGTTCCAGTGCCTCGGCGAGCATGCTCGTCGTCTCCAGCACGTCCTCGGGTCGATCCCGAAAGATCCCGAGGTAGACACCGGCCATCAGCCGCATCGACAGCACCTCCACGAAGAACTCGAGGTCGTCTCCGCTGGCGTATGCCGCGCGCCCGAGCATAGTCCATGCGTCACGATCGTCGAGCAGCATCTGAAGGTGACCCGTTTGGGCTTGTATGGCTCCGGTGAGACGATCGAGCGGACCTTCGGGATTGACGTCGGCCGCGATGTTGACAACCTGCAGTGCTTGTTCGTAGTTCCCCTCGAACTGTTCGATCTGCGACTTTAGGAGTCGATCGATCGCGGCTCTTCGTCCTTCGTCCATGCGAGTGAACGAGCACTGAGTGGGATCGAACAGCTCGGTGAACCATAGCCGGCTAGGGGCCATCGAGGCCAAGGTCGCCCGGTTCTCGACGGTCCCCTCGCTCAGCCCTTCGATCAGGGTGGTGAATTGCTGCTGCCCGGTCCGCAGGCACTCGACGACCGTGGCGGGCCCGCTATCGGCGATCACCGTTTCGCTGACCGAGAGCCACTTTCTCTCGAAATCGTCGAGCTGGGCGACGAGCGCTTCCCCGTAGCGGTCGCTGAGCCTTGCCCGTGCCTGCGGTGACGATTGCCACTGCTCGGCCATAGTGGGGGGCGTAGGAGCCGCAGGAGGCGTCGTGCGCTCGACCGCCAGCGCGGTCACGGATGCGGTCAGCAGTGCCGTCGCCGCGACCAGTCGCAGCGGCCAACTCCGGGGGCGCATGCCCTTGCGAAGGATGCGGATCACCTCGTCGAAATCCCGAGGGCGCTCGGCCGGATGAGGAGAGAGCCCGCGCCGCAGCATCGCCTCGAGCCACCGTGGGATCCGACGTGACGCCCGTACGCCGATCCGTCCCCGGCGAACGGCGTGCTCGATCTCCGTGCGACCCGAGCCGGGAAAGGGCCGCTGCCCGTGCACCGCCTCGAACAAGGTCACGCAGAAGCTGAACACATCGGCGCGTGCGTCGATCTTGTCCCCGACCAATTGTTCGAGCGATGCATACCCTGGTGTGCCCGCGAACTTCCCCGCTTGCGTCAGCGAGAGATCCAGGTGCTGCTGAGCACATCGTTGACGGCCAGACTCGCGACTCGACGCCGGAGCCACCTTGGGGACTGCGGAGCACGAATCGCCATCGAGGAGTCG
The DNA here is from genome assembly GCA_039194325.1 of Myxococcota bacterium. Taxonomy (GTDB): domain Bacteria; phylum Myxococcota_A; class Polyangia; order Nannocystales; family Nannocystaceae; genus Paraliomyxa. The sequence goes on along the minus strand of JBCCWC010000074.1, from coordinate 54,682 downwards.
ACGCTCTGGCTCGGTGGGTGCCCGCTCGACACACCGCGCGAGCGAAGTCTGCGTGACCGTCCGAAAGGGGCCCGTGCCCCCCTTGCCCGTATTGCCGACCGCCTGCTCGGTGCGGACCGTCTGCCGCGAGTCGTCGCGAGGACGAGTGACTCGCCTCGCCAAGCCGAAATCGAGGACCCGGGTCCGACCGTCGTGTCCTACGAGGAGATTGGCCGGCTTGAGATCCCGATGAACGAGACCCTCGGCATGCACCGCACGGAGTCCCTCGGCGGCCTGGAGGAACACGTTCAAAATGTCGGTCAGTGTACGCGGCTCTGCATCGAGCCATGCATCCAGGCGAATCCCGGGCACATACTCGAGCACTAGGTAGTAGACCCCCGCGCCGTTCGTGCCGCGCTCGTGCACGCCGACCACGTTGGGGTGCTCGACCTGGGCCAGCGCCTCGGCCTCTCGCTTGATTCGAGCCTCCTCTCGAGCGCTGCTGTAGCGAACGAGCTTGATGGCGACCGAACGCCCAAGCTCGGTGTCCATGGCCCGATACACATCGCCAAACCCCCCCTTGCCGATGCGTTCCAGCAGCTCATAGCGAGCAGGGACGAACGGTCGTGGCGTGCCAAACAGCCGCTCTCTGACCCGATCGATGGGGTTGGATGCCTTGCTCCCCGAGGAGCGTTCGCTCGGCCCGGAGCTGAACAATCGCTCGCGAACCCGGTCGACGTGGCCGGAATCGGTGGGCGAATGCTCGGAGATCAAAAGTTCGAGGTCGGATTGCACGGGTCTGGTCGGGTTGCGCGGTATGCACGCAGTTGATGGACGGCTTCGCCGCATCCTGTTCGTGCGCACGCGCTCGACCATCGACCAGCCGCCGTGCCTTCCTCGTGTGCAGACGACCCGTGGTGTTTCACATGCCCGCAGGCTTTTTTTTACTCAATCTTGCATCTGAACGCTCGTTCTATCGGCGCTTGTTGGTTGAAAAAGCATCCTTGTTCTTTCCTATAAAAACTAACATAGCGCGTTCGTGTCGGCAGCGGCACGGGCTTCGCCCCCCGCCCACTCCGCCCCCCACGAAACGGGCACGAGGTAAAGCCCAGCCCGCCTACGCCAGCGCGGGCAAGGGCCCCTTGCAGATCATCGGATCCCCGAAGCTGTCGATCGGGGCTCCGAGCGCATTGGCCACGGAGACGTAGAGGTCGCTCGTGGCGAACCCACCGGCGAGCGCCCCGTAGTTCTTGTCCTCCACGTCGCTACGATCGAGCTGCGGTAGAGAGATGAACCGACCGCTGGTAAACGCCCCCCCGGCGTTCCCGAGCAACATCGCCTGGAGCCGATGATAGTGGCGGTGATGACCCGACCCGTTGCGACTGGTCCACATCACCAGCGACGAATCGGCCACCGATCCCGCTCCAGTCTCGAACTGCTGGAGCATCTCCCAGATCCGCGCCAGGTTGCCGCCATGATACTCGTGGTAAAGGCGAAAGCGCTCGGGCGTGCCGCCGTGCCACGTGTCGTTGTGGCTGCCGACCCCGTCCCCCAAGAAGCCGACCCCGTCGTTCCACTGAAGCACGACGACCCGGGTCAACCCACAGGCCAGGGCGTGCACCCCGATGTCGATCATCGCCTGGGGAGCCTCCGGAGGCACCGAGTCCGGGTTGCTCCGCCCCGGCGCCGGATAGTCGCCCAACGAGGGATCGGGGGCCCCGAGGTTGTCGCACGAGATCGCCGCCAGGTTCTGCAATCGCTGCTCCAGGCCGCGCAGCGAGTCGAGGTACTGCTCCATCTTCTGCCGCTCGGGCCCCGCGAGTCGGCTCTGCATGCGACTGATGTCCCCGGTCAGCGAGTCGAGCACGCTCATGTCCTTGGCCAGTCGCTCGGCCGCTAGCTGTGGGTCCTCCCCCGCCGCCATGCCGAAGACCTCGGCAAACGTGGTCACCGGCTCGTTATACGGGGTCGCGATCGGGTTGCTCGCGCCATCGGCCGAGAAGTCGTCGCCCCCCTTCTTGTACTTGATGGGCTGTAGCGTCAGCGAAGAGAAGGGCATACCCGCGCCGATCTCCTGCGCGATCACCCGGTCGATCGAGGGACCACCGGGGAGATCGTCGCCCACCGTCGGCATCACCGTCAGGTGCCACACGTTGCCGTGCAGATCGTAATTGTGCGGGTTGTAGAGGTTGGTCACCCAGGTGATGTCCTCGCGATGGCTCCCGAGGGTCGTCTCGTAGGCGCCGAGATCGAAATCGGTCTCATCGGCCCCCATCTGCGGATGCCCGGCGCCTTCGACGATCCCGTTGAAGTTGTTATAGAGCAAGAAGCGCTTGTCCTCAGACGCCTCCTGCCCCATCGCCTCGGACACCAGCATGCGCGCCATCGGGGTCAGCAACATCGCGCCCGCCCCCACGCCCAGACCGCGCAAGAAGTTTCTTCTGCTGGAGATGATCAACATATGAGCTCCTGTACTTGTCTGTGCCTCATGCCTGCCGACGAACCGTGGGTGAGCCCGAGGCTCACCCGCGGGACCTCACCGTGAAGTTCTCCTGCGTCACCAGGCCGACCACCAGATCCACCAGATCCCCCTGCGAGGCGGCGAATCGCTCGTCGAGGGGCTCGAGCGCACACTCGTCGGCCTCGGAGGTCCGTCGACCGTGGACATACTGGTACACCTGGCGCATCACGCAGGCCTGGACATCGGGTGACTCGGCGAGCATCCGGGTAAGCTCGATCGCATCCTCGAAGCTCCCGTTGGTGGCCTCGGTAGAGATCACCTCACCGCTGGCGTCGACCGGCTTGCCGTTCTCGGCGTCCCGCCATTCGCCGATCGCGTCGTAGTGCTCGAAGGCAAAGCCTAGCGGATCCATCAGGTCGTGGCAGCCGGCACACGCCGGGTTCTCGCTGTGCTCAGCCAGGCGCTCCCGCTGGGTCGACTCGGGGTCGGCCGGCGGAGGAAAGACATCGGCGTCGTCGGGCAGCGCCAGCTCGCCCCCGCACAGCAGCGACTCGAGGATGAACTTGCCGCGGTGGATCGGGTCGCTTTGGTCGAAGGTGGCAAACACCATGAGGAACGCGGCCTGGGTCAGCAGACCCGAGCGCTGATCGGCCGGCAGCGAGGTAGGGGCAAACCCCTGGGCGGGCGGCTCGGCGGCGCCATAGAACTCGGCGAGCACCGGGTCGACGACAGAGTAGTCGGCGCTCAGCAGGGTCGCGAGCTTCGCGTCGTCTTCTTGCAGCACGTACGCGACGAAGCGACCCGGCTCCTGCGCGGCCGCCTCGACGAACTGTGGGGTGAACGCCTCGAAGAGCTCGGTGTCCTTTTCGGCGCCGAGGACTTCGTCCGATCCGAGATACTCGGTGAAGAAGCGCTGGATCCCGCGGATCCCCTCCTCGGTGCCCAGCAGCCGCAAGACCTGAGCCTCGAGCTGCTCGGTGGTCTGCAGCTGGTCGGCTGCCGCCGCCGCGAGCAGATCGTCGTCTGGCGGCCCGTCGAGCAACAAGTACGCCAGGGCCGACGCGCGCTCGTACGAGGTTAGCGCGGTGATCCCGTCCTCGTTCGTCTGATCCCCCAGCTCGGTGCGATAGAGGAAGTCGGGTGACATTAGCACCATGCGGACGGTCTGCCACAGCGCGTCGGCCCCTCCGTACTGGGTGCGCTGGCTCTCGAAGAATTCCCGGTAGTGCACGCGCTCCTGCTCGGTGGGCGGGCGACGGAACGCCTTGGGGAGCAGGCCGTCGAGCACCTGCTCGATGCAGGCCGTGTCGTCGATCCCTTGAGGTAAGCACGAGTGCAGCGCGCCGGGGTCGGCCAGCGCCGCGTCGGCCACGCTGCTGGAGATCGAGAAGAGACGGTCGACGTGCGTCTCGGTCATCTCGAAGACCGCCGCCTCGTTGCTGAAGATCTTGACGTCTCCCGGCAGGCTCGCGGCCAGCTGCTCTCCCACCGCCGGCGCGCCCGGGATCATCGCCGCGACCGTGCGGTCGTACTGGCGCGGGGTGAGCTTCCAGATCCGCGCCGGCGCGACGCAATTGCCGTCGAGCACCCCGGGCTCGCCTGCGTCGTCGGACGTATCGGAATTGCTCGCGTCCTCGCCGGCGTCTTCGCCCGCATCTGCGCCCGCATCACCCGCGGCGCCCCCACCGATCCCGTGGTAGCAGCCGAGCGAGGCGAGCATGCCGAGCGCTACGGGCCATGGTCCAAGGTCTCTCGTGTCGTTGCCCATCCGGCGCCCCAGTGCAGGGGGGCCGCCAGTACGGCCAACAATTTCTTCGCCGGCAGACCGACTCACTCTCGCAAGACCTCCAGTGTGATGGAGTAGGGGGGCGAAGCACCCCAATGGGTCGGCGAATGTGACGCTCGAGGCTTGTCGGGACCAGTAACTTCCGTATCGTTCGACACGACCATAGAGCCCTCATCGTTATCGAGGGATCGCGCCCGACAGGCTCCGCAATGTTGCTGACATCAGGCACATCGGCGATTGACTTCTCCGACCCACCCCATGACCAACCCACCGGATGGCGCGTGCTACTTTAGGGGAGAGCATGCGGGATTGGGGTGGTCTTGGAGGTACGCTGCTGCTGTGCATCGGGCTCGCCGGCTGCGAGGTCGACGACGCGTTCTCGTGCCAAAGCGACGCCCAGTGCTTCACCGACGGAGCCGGGTTGTGCCAGCCGACCGGCTATTGCAGCTTCCCCGACGAAGACTGCCAGTCGGGCCAGCGCTACGGCGAGCTCAGCGGCCCGTTCGCGAAGTCCTGCGTGCCGCTCGGAGCCATGGCCTCCGAGCCAACCGGCGTTGCGTCCACGTCTTCGGGTACCCCCGAGACCTCGGACGACGGTCCATCGCCCGACTCGGGCTCGCCGCCAGGCGGCGGCTTCGAGTCCACGGGCGGGCCGCCGTCGGGGGGTGAGACGAGCGGCGGCTTCGATGATGGGTCGAGCGCCGACACCGGCTACGAGAGCTCGGGGGGGCAGCCGGCGCTGGATCCCGATCTCGTGCTGTGGCTCGAGTTCGAAAACGACCCGGGCACCGCAGTGATCGATTCTGCGTCGATGACCGAGGGGGAGTGCTACCTCACCGGCTGCCCTGCGCTCGGCCCGGGGCAGTTCGGGAGCGCGGCGGTCTTCGACGGGGTCGACGATGTGGTCGAGATCCCCCACGGCCCACACTTCCAAACCCCCAACGGTTTTACGCTCTCGCTGTGGATCTGGCTCGATGATGTGCCCACGACCCACCACGGGCTGCTCACCAAGCCGCTCGGCGCAGGCAACAAGAACTCCTGGGAGCTGTTCTTCTATAGCGGCGGCAACGATCCGGCGCCGCTGAACTTCAACATGCACGTCGGCGGCAGGCCCCACCCGATCAACTTCGCCCCGCCGCACCCCACCATGGAGTGGATCCACGTGGCGGCGACCTGGGATGGGAACACGAGCACCTTGTGGGTCAACGGCGACGAGGCTGGCTCCACGCCGGTCTCTGGCCTCGACGTCGACGATCACGCGGTCCTCGTCGGGGCCGACCTCGAGCAGGAAGAGTTCGAGGCGTTCTTCCCGGGGCGGATCGACGACGTGCGGATCTATCAGCGGGCCTTCGACGCGGACGAGATCGCCGCGCTCTACGCCGGGCCCTAGCAGCCCCTGGCAACCAGCCGTTGGCCGCTGGCGTCAGGGGCCATCGCCGCTGACGCTCGCGGCCATCGCCGCCGGCTCTGCTCGCTCCATGTTGGGGATGTCGCCGCCGGGCTCGTCCTCGAGCCCCCGAGCGCGGCGCAAAGGACCAGCGATGCACGAACGAGTATGGCGGCAGGTGAGTGCGTGGATCTGCGCAGGATTGATGATCGGCTGCGGAGCGCCGACAGACGAGACGGAGTCGAGCCCGGGCTCGACGGGGAGCGGGGGCTCGACCAGCCCGACCGGCCCGACCAGCTCTCCTGAGGACTCGACCAACAGCAGCACCGACAGCGACCCTTCCGGCGCCTCTTCGGATGGCGTGGACCCCGACGGCAGCTCTTCGGGCGAGACGCCGGTCGAGTCGATCGAGCAGATCCCCATACTGGGAGAAGGGTTGTTTCCCGAGGGCATCGGATTGGACACTCAGACGGGTGACCTCTATGTGGGGTCGGCCATTGGGGGATCGATCCAACGGATCGTCGATGGACGCGCGGAGTGGTGGAAGACTCCGGAGGACGGCGACGGCCTGCGGCCGAGCACGGTGGGGGTGATGGTCGACAGTGAGGGGCGTCGGCTGATCGCTTGCAACAACCTCGTAGACTTCGAGACCTTCGAGTTCATCGAGACGGCGGTCGTCGTGTACGACCTCGAAACAGCCGAACTGCTGGCCGACGTCCCCTTGCCCGAGGTCGCCCCGAGCCACCTGTGCAACGATCTCACGCTGGATTCCGCGGGCACGATCTATGCGTCGGATTCCACAGCCAACATGCTGTGGCGCATCGACGACGCCTACCAGATCTCACCGGTGACCGAGCCGGGCACGTTCACTTCGACCGACCCGATGCTGGGGAGCAACGGCCTGGCCACATCGCCGAGCGGGCGCTATGTGTTCATCACCCAGACCGTGGATCCGCACCTCTATCGGCTGGATCTACAGACCGATGAGATCACCGAGGTGCAGCTGCGCGGCCTGGAGTACCCTGGTGGTGACGGCATCGTGTTCGCCGACGACGACACCTTGCTCTCGCTACAAAATTGGGTGCCCCACGACATCATCGCGGTGACCTTCGATGACGAAGAGTACGCCTCGGGTATCGTGAGCTCGGCGCTAGAGGATCCCGAGGTCGACGCCGCGCTCTCGCGGCCGACCACCGCCGTGGTCTGGGAAGATCGGATGTATGTCGTCAACTCGCAGTTCGAGATCGACCCGCCGATCTTGCCGTTCTGGGTGACCTCGATCCCGCTGAGCCGGCTCGCGCTGGACTGACCCTTCGTTCGGGATGAGGTGGAGGGTTGACTCGGACGTATGTCGAGGGGAGACATCAGGGAGGCGTCGAGTCAAGCGACGGCCCTCGGCGGCGAAAGTCGCCGGGGGTCATCCCCGTCCACCGCTTGAACGCCCGAAAGAAGCCAGCAGGATCGTAGTAGCCCAGCCGACGGGCAATATCCTGCATGGGCAACGGAGTCCGTCGCAGCAACCGCCGAGCTTCACGATACCGCTCCTCATCCATGAGGGTCGAGAAGGACGTCTGGCTGCTGCTCAGCATGCGCTGGAGCGTCCGTACGCTCACGCTCATTGCCCGGGCGATGTCGGCCTGGCTGGGAGCTTCGCCTTGTTCCAGGGCCCGGGTGATCTGCTCGCGGATGTCCTGCGCCGGATCCTGCTGTTGCTGCTTGGTCGGGATCGACTCAATGATCTGCCGGGTCGTCTGCTCAGCCACCAGGCGAAGCCGTGCTGAGCGGGTGGCCAGCGGCCGTCGTAGCACCTCGGCATCGAATGTCAGGACGTTGCGCGAACACCCGAACTGGGGCTCGATCCCGAATACATGGCGATGGCCCGTCAGATCCGCGGGCGCGAGGTGGGTCAGCTCTACCCGCCGGGCACACAGGGGAGTGCCGAGCACTCGGCAGATCATCAGCCACCACCATGCCAGTACGGCCTCGACCGCGTGATGGGGCACGACTGGGCCTTCGCTGGCCCGGGCCGGGTCGAGCACGATCCGAGCGTGCTCGGCGTGATGCTCGAGCTGCGTGGGCAGCAAGTTGTTGAACGCCGGCTCGTTGGCCAGGAAGCGAGCGATCCCCTCGTTCAGGGTCACCGAGCTGGCGACCAAGAGCGTGCCGAGGTTCGACGTGGGCGAGGCGATCGACGCGGCGAAGTTCAGCCCGAAATCGGGGTCGGCACAGGCGCGGGGGAGATCCTCCCACAGTCGCATCAAGGCCACGGCGGAGATCCGTGCATCGACCGACGAGGGTCCGGCGGAGCTCAGGCCCAGCCGCCGACGGTAGGGCTGCGGGTCGACCCCGAAGCGCGCGGCATACTCGAGCAATTCCTCGGCAACCGCCATCGTGAAGCTGGATTGCGGGGTACCCACCGTCTTCAGGGTAACCGACCGCCACGGGGATCTGCATCGGCACTGGCGAGGCTCGACCACACCATGCACCACGGCGACTTCGGGGGTCGACAGGCAGCTCGACGTCGCGAGCGCGCGTGCTCGCCCATCGGGGTTGCCACGAGTGGAACGAATCGACCCACCCTTTTGGGCTGGTCGATTTCTCCCACTTTCCACCTCCAACCCACGCGCTACAATGGCGGTGCACATGGAACTCGCCGACGCCACGCAGCGCATCCTGGAGCAGATTCAGGATTCCATTGCGAACATGAATGCACGGTTCGATGCGGTCGATGCACGGTTCGACACGGTCGATGCTCGGCTCGACCGACTCGAACGAGGCGTGGTGGCGAACAGCGAGATCCTCGGGCTCCTCAAGAACCGACAGGACTTCTCCGAGCGCGCGGTCGCGGCGGCCAATGAGGGTCGGCTGAGGCTGGAGTCACAGGTCGACCGGTTGGAGTCACGGGTCGACGCGCTCGAACACACCGAGGACTCCTGACTTCCGCCGTTCAACCCAGCACCGCGCGACTCGTCGCGCACGGAGAGGCGCACGTGACGGTGGATCTTTGTGGAACGAGGGACAGCCCGGCCCAGCGCGCTGCTATCATGGGCGGCAAGATGCCGACGAGGAGACAACCAGGGAGGCTCGGCGTAGCGACCGTCGGTGTCTGCTTGCTCGTGCTCGCGCCGGCGGCGAAGGCGGGCAATGGGCCCGAGCCGAGGACCCCGGTCGACTGGACGGGGGCACCGTGCATGACCATCGTCGATCGCTCGGTGACCGCGACGGTGCACCTCGAGTACGCGGTGCCAATGGAAGATACCGAGCTCACCGACGATGAGCTGGAGGATAGTCGCACCCACCAATTCTTTGGGTTCTGTCGCGGGCTCGACCCCCAAGTCTACCTCCCCCGATGGATCACCCAGGCCGACGTCGACCGGGCCACAGACATGGGCATCGCGCCAGGCAACATCGAGCCCGCGAACATCCTGGAGTCGAACACCGACCTGGCCGGTTGCTGGCATCGCATCAACGCCGACGACGACCGGCGCCCCATCACGTTCGCCGCGGCGGACGAGGGCCTCGACTGGGACACCACCGACCTCGCCGCCGGCAACTATCTGATCGAGGGCTATACCTGGGAGCCTCCCCTCAACATTTGGAGCTCACGCACGGGCGTGATCAAGGTGGTCGACAACCCGGATCCCGCCGCCAGCGCTCCGGCGCTGGGCATCAACAACACCGAAGAAGTCCTCGACCTAGGCGATACGGTGACCATCGAGGGCTGCGTGAGCGCCGAGCAGGGATCCACCCTGACCGCCTACTGGGCCCTGCCCGAGGGCGAGGCCACGTGGCGGCCCTTCATCGAGAACGACCCAGTCCCGGGTGAGACCTTTGCGGTCGAGTTCGACCCACCCGAAGAGGCCGAGGGCGAACCGGTGATGATCCGAGTGGACGTCACCGACCCCAGCGGTCGCCGCTACACCAACTACATGCGGGATCTGCTCTACGTCTTGGGCGAGCCGGACCTACCCGACTGCGAGGAGGAGAACGTCTTCGTCGCCGCGGGGTGTGACGAGACCGGCAGCGAGACCGGTACCTCGGGCACCAGCACGGGGCATGTCGACCCAACGTCGGGAATGGGGACGACCACCAGTGGTCCCGGCCAAGACGGGGGAGACGATGCGGGAGGGGCGTGCGGCGGCTGCCGGGTGCGAGATCGGGGCGCGCCGGCTTGGGCGGGGTTGCTGCTGCTGAGCCTCATGGGCCGGCGACGGCGCGGCCCTACCTCGTTGGCGAGACTCTAGAGCCCCGCGAGCGGGTTATTGCTACTGCGGCTCCAGGAGAGCTTTTGCCGTCGCTGCTTCCGAGATGTCGGCTTGGACGAGCGGCTCCGGCGACGCCGTCGCGAGCGAGTGCCCGCGGAGTTCGAACTCTCTGCGGCGGACTCACTCGTGTGTGCGTCGACATCCTCAGGCGTCGTGTCCCGAACCGGAGACGCGGGCTCGGCCGGAGCCGAAGACTCGACGGGCTCCAGCGCTATGGCGTCCGATGACGGCGCGATCACAGCAGCTCCATCATTCGATCCCTCGTCGGATGAGGCCAACGGAGCCGTAGGAGCGGCCTGGGTCCCCGCCCATGAGGAGGGGACCCAGTCTGCCATGGGAGTGCCCGCCACCCCGGCGGCGATCCACGCCTGAACCTGGTGTGCATACGGACGTACGGGGTCGTAGACCGCAGGACCGCCGAGCAACCGCACCGCGACGCCTGCGGCGACCAGCGTGGTGGTGAGGCCTCCGAGCCATAGCCACCCCCGACGAGGACGAGGCTCGACCGCTTCCTCGAGCGGCTCATCGTCCCCGGCGGCGGGGGCTTCGACCGCCGACCGTGGCTCTTTGGTCTGCTCGCCGTCGGGTCGTTGCCGGGTGATGGTCTGCGCCGGTACCCCGGGAGCCTGGGATCGCTTCGTCGACGAGTTGGCCCGCGGGACTCCGAGCCCTGGCGCGGGGGCGGCGGTCGGGACCACCCGGAGCGAGACCGCGGGGGTCGCGGGGGTCGTCGAGGCCCGGGCCGCGGGGATGGGCGGAGGGGTGCTCGTGGCCGGCGTGCTTCGAGAGACCGACCGAGGGGGAGGTGGGGGCGGCCTCTTGCGAACCGTTTGGTCATCCGGTGGAGGTGGTGTAGGGGGGACCAGCGTCAACTTCGTGGATTCGGCCGACTCATTCGTATCGTCGGGTACGACCACTTCGAGCGCGCGGATCACCTGTCCCATCTCGCCGTCGATACGTTCGACCTCGGCCGCGAGCTCGTCCCGCGTTTGGCGACCGGCGGTGAGCTCCCGCGAGAGCACCTCGTACTGGGCCACAGCCTCACAAAGCTGCTCTGGGATCCGATGGCGGCATTGTTCGAACGTCGCCATGTCCTGGGCGAGATCTGCCTCGGCGCCCAGGACTGCGTCGCGCTCCCGCTGCACCTGCCGTAGCGCCTCCCGTAGCTGCTGACGCCGTTTGTCGAGCTGATCCCGCCGCTCCGAGAGCGACTTCTCGACCGCGCCGAAGGAGTTCGTCGCTCGTTCGAGCTGCCCGATGGCCTGGTCGGATTGCTGAACTCGAGCGGTCAGAGTGTCGACCCGTACCTCGGCGTCACCGAGTGCAGTCTCCAGCCCGTCGCGTTGGCTCTCGAGTCGCTCGAGAAAGGCCACAGACTGATCGATCCATTCCTGGGGCACAGGGGGTTCATCAGTGCACTCCTGTTTTCGAATCGCAGTCATGGCACTATTCAAGGTAGTCGAAAGCGACGAGAAGGTATGAACTTATTTTCTCCTCAGACGCCATTGTGTGGAGAATTAGCGCGATCTGGTAAACATCATGTTCGCTTCCCCAAAGTAGGCCGCCCCGGGTTGAAACTCCCGTATGGTCGAGGACGGGGTACACGGCCCATGCAGTCGCGACTCATCGAAGAGTTATGCCCCGGTAAGCACCGTGATCGTCACTGGCGTTGTGACACCACGTTGTACCGCGAGCCAGAGCCAGAGCCAGAGCCAGAGCCAGAGCCCAACCGCGCGGATCGATCGCTTCCGGTGCCGGTCCCAGGCGAGACGGAGAGGCCAAGCGATACGGAGAGGCCAAGCGATACGGAGAGGCCAAGCGATACGGAGAGGCCAAGCGATACGGAGAGGCCAAACGAAACGGGGAGTCGAACATGCGTTCGACTCCCCGTGGATGCCTTGGTGGTTTGGGTCGGGTCGGGTTGGTCGCCAGGCTGACTCAGCCCGCGGGCACCGAGAACCGACGCAGCTGGTTGCCTCCAGGGTCGGTGATCCACATGTTGCCGTCGTCGTCGAAGGCCAGGCCCATCAGGCTGCCCACGTCGAAGCCCGTGTCGAGCCAGTCCAGGAGGTTGCCGTCGAGGTCGAAGCCGTAGACCCGAGCCTGGAGGGGATCGGTCACGAAGATGATGTCGTCGACGATCTCGAGCCCCGAGGGGGTGGTCATCTCGGCATCGAGCGTGCTGCCATCCACGAGGGTGATGAGCTCGGCCCCATCCATGAAGTTCATCTTGCAGCCATCGTAGTTGGGAACGATGGAGTTGGCCTCGGTCGCGGTGGACGGGTCGAGACGAACGATGCGGCCGTTCTCCGAGTCGGCCGCGTAGACGTAATTGCCGTGGAGCACCACGTGGGAGGCGATCGAGTGCTCGTAGCCGAGCTCGCCGTCGGCGTAGCGATAGATCTCCCCGTCGGTGTGGTCGGTGCCGCCCAGGCCGTGGTCCTCGTTGAACTTGTAGCGGGTCAGCGAGCCGTGGGTGCCGTCGAAGACCCAGTAGGTGTTCTCGGACTCCCACGCGATGCCCGACGACAGCGGGCTGTTGTGGAGCATGTCCAGGTGGCTCTGGTGGCCGCCCTGGAAGATCTCGTAGTCCGAGGTCCACAGGGTCGGGCCCATGAAGCTGCCGTCGGCGGGGTCGCCGGGCTGTGTCACGGAGTTCTCCTGCTGCGCCGTCGCGAACGTGCCGTCTTGGCCGAAGGCAAGCGCGGCGGGCTTGGCGAGGAAGTGGGGGCCGTTGTCGAACTCCGCCTGTCGCTTCGACACGATCTGGCTGTCCAGACCCGCGTCTCGGTAGATGACGATCGAGAAGTCCTCGCGGTTGGTCACCCAAAGCTCGAGGGTCTCGCCCGGCTTGAACTCGGCGTCGGTGGGGAAGTTGAGCCCGTCGTCCGGCGAGGAGATGACCGTGACGTCCAGGTTGTCGATGTCGTGGGTTCCGTCGCCGAGGATCGGGATACCCATCACGGGCTCGCCCGTGCTGTCGCCCGAGCTGGCGTCCGCACTGTCGACGTCGCCCGTCGTCGGCGTCGGAGTGTCGTCGTCCCCACTGCCACTCTCACTCGGTCCGGTGGTGGATGGGGCGTCCGTGTCGAGCGCACCATCGTCGTCACTGCCGTCGTCGGTGCACGCGAAGGTCAACGTGGAAAGGAGCAAGAGCGGGAGGATTCGTTCGTACACAGCCAGAGCCTCAGATTCCGGTATATTTTGGGGAGATTTGTGGGCTTTTCTACCACCATGAAACTTGCGTGAAACGCGCCGTCGTTCGTGGGCCACTAGCCCTTGCTCCTTGCGGGTTGCCACGTTCAAGGATGCGGGAGACCGCTCGGAACGCTGTCCGGGCGGATGTCCCGCAGTGAGAAAACGCCAGGATCGCTTAGCGCCTCAAGGAACTCGCGGATGTTGGACAGGCCAACGAAGTTGGGCTCGAGCTCGAGGTCGTCCGACAGGGTCCCCACGATCTCTGCGATGTGCTCGGGGTCTTGTTGGATCGTCGCCACCAGCTCCGGGAGCAGCCCGCGGGGGTCGAAATCTTCGATGGCGGTGGTGGGGGAGGCGTAGTGGACGAGCATGCGCTGGAACTCGACGTGCACACCGTTGTGCATGTAGGGGGCCGAGACCTCGATGTTACGCAGGGAGGGGGTGCGGAAGGCGAAGCGGTCGTTGGGGTCGTGGGTCACCAGCTCGCGCCCGTGGTCGAACGGAGCCCAGGTGCCCACGCCCGGGCCGAGCTGCGGGACCCCGGTGTTGTGGAAGCGATGGTCGGTGAGCAACGGTCCCGAGTGACACTCGCCGCACCCGGCGGGACCGTAGAAGCGCAGGGCGCCGACCTTGGCGGCGTCGGAGATCGCGGTCAGCGTACCGCGCAGATAGTCATCCCAAGGTGAGTTCGGGAACGAGAACGCCTCGCTCTCGTAGGCGGCGATCGCATTGGCGGCGTGAGCGAAGGTCAGCGTGTCGAAGCTCTGCCCGGGGAACGCGGCGTCGAACAGCTGGACGTAGCCATCGATCGCGCCCAGGCGCTGCATGAGCGCGGCCCAGATCGCCTGGGGATCCCCGTCGTCCAGCACGGCCAGCTCGTTCGCGTCGCCGAGGATCGTCAGATCGCCCGGCTCACCGCGCATCTCCCGACGATCGAGCACCGGGAACATGGCTTGCGCCGCGAGAGCAGAGTCGAGGCCGGGCAGCAGGTCGGGGCCAGCGGGGGTGCGTAGTTCTCCACGGTCGTCCTGCTCGACCCGGCCGTCCCAGAACATGCGGGTGAAGCTGGGGTCGCCGATGTTGAACAGGGCGGGCGAGTGGCGCGGGACGAACGGAGGGTGGGAACCCTGTGCACGCCGGGGACCCAGCCCGACCGCGCCGGTGCCGAGCGTGAGGGACAGGCCGTCGCTCGAGCCGAACGAAGGGTGGTGGCAGGTCGCGCAGGCGATGTCCATGTTGCCCGACAAGATCGGATCGAAGAACAGCGCCTCGCCGAGCGCTACGACGGCGGGATCTTGCGCCGGTGCCGGCTCGAGGGGCACCACGGGGATCTCTTGGGCGGCGAGGATCTCGGCGAGTTGTTCGTCGAGGCTCGCCGTATCGCCGGTCGTGCCCGATTCCTGGCCTGCGGTCCATTCGGAGCCGGTCCCGCTCGTGCCGGTCGCGTCCGCAGTCGTGTCGGCCGCGGTCGTGTCGGCCGCGGTGACGTCGTCTTCGCCCGATGTCGTGCGGCCATCGCTGGTCGTGCTTGCGCCCTCGGTCGTGCCGTCTTGCGCGGAGTCCTGACCCTGGCAGTGCACGGCCGTGGCGGCGAAGCAACACAGCGCCGCCATGGTGGTGGTACGTCGCGCGAGAGTTCCTCGGTGGGCTCGACGGCGTGGAGACTCGGGCATCTCGGCGGAACTCTAGCAGGCCGCCGGCCGGGGCGGGGAGCGCCGCGCGTGCAGAACGCTGCCCATGGTCTCGCCCTCGGACGGCCCGCACGCCACAGCGCGCCCGCTCGTCGCCAGCCGGCTACGGCCGGCTACGGCCGGCTACGGCCGGCTACGGCTGGTGGAACGGGGTGAACTTGGTCGTCCAGTCCTCGGCGCAGGCCTGCCGCAGGGCGCCGTCGTGCCAGCCGATCCGACAGATGTAGGGCGCTTCGCGCTGGCTATCACCGTCGAGCCACCCTTCGGCCCAGGTCCAGAACTCGAGCCCGTCCCCACGCAAGAGCGGACCGCTGCCGAGGACCCAGCTGCCACCGGCGACATGAGAGCGCAGGATCGTGCCGATCTTGGTCGCCTTCCAGGTGTCACCCTCCTTGCGCGCGATCGTAATCGTCCGGACGGTCACCGGACTGACGCGCTCGGAGTGGGGGATGACGAGGAACACCTGATCGTCGGTCGGCCACCAAAAGCCCGGTCGATAGAACGGACACTCGTCGTAGTCGTCGAATATGATGAGTCCGGCCGGGCTCGCGCACTTGTCGGGGCTGAGCCCGAAGCCGCCTCGCACCCCCATCTGCTTGGCGACTTCTCTTATGTTGATCTTGGCCTTGACCCGGCGCCAGCGCGTTTTCGGCATCGGGCCGGGCTCGGGGACGTCGAGCGTCAGCTCCTTGTCGAAGACCAGCGGCGCGCCGAAATCGAACGGTCCGACCAGGTACTCGTCCCAGCAGCGGCGGTCCTTGGGCTTCCAGGTGAGATCCTTGCAATGCTTGCCGAACCACGTCTTGCCGAACGCGACCTCGAGGTCCTCGTCGTCCTCGGGGCTCGCGCCCGCTGGGGTACGGCTCTTGGTCACGTCGGGCTCGGGTGGCGGCGGCTCGGGCTTGGGCGACGACTCGGGCTCGACCTTGGCATCGTCTGAGCTCGATTCGGCGACCTCGGCCGTCGGCGTGGCCGACCCCGAGCCCGCGGCCGCGGGCTTGGTCTCCACCGCCGTCTTGCTCTCCGCCGCCGTCTTGGGCTCCGCCGCCGTCTTGGGCTCCGCCGCCGTCTTGGGCTCCGCCGCCGTCTTGCTCTCCACCGCCGTCTTGGGCCCCGCCGCCGTCTTGCTCTCCACCGCCGTCTTGGTCTCCGCCACAATCTTGGTCTCCGCCGCCGGCGAGACCGACTTTGGCGACTTGGCCACTGATGCCTTGCTGCTGGCCGGGTCAGCGCGGGGCCGCTCATCATCGCAACCTGGCAAGAGCAACAGCACGACCACGGCTCGCAGCACGCTCATGCGCTGGCTTCTACCACGCGGCTCGACCCAACAAGCCGCGTCGATCCGGCCGGCATGCAACGAGCCGGGGCGGCCCCGTCAAGCGATAGGGGCCGCTCGATCCCGCAGTGCCCGCGGTGACCACCGCCTTCCGCCACGAGGATTCTCGCCTGGTAGTCGATGCCAACCTCTTTAGACCCTCACTATCCCGCTTTAGTCCCTCGCGATCCCGCACTTACCGAGACGCTGGTCGAGGATACGCCGGTGACCGTGGTTTCACCGTTTACGCCGACCACCAAAAGCGCTCGATGGGGCGGGACCCTGACCGGCCGGTCGATGACGGACGCTCGGTCGACTGACCGATGACGATCCAAGAGGACAGCGGCGTAGAACGGTCGTTCGACCGATTGTCGCCCCTCGATCCGTCGGTCACCCTAGTACGGTAGGGCTCATTCCTACCGCGTGCACTTGCGGCTCGCCCGCACGCCACTGTCGCTATCGGACCGTGGTTCGTCCCAACATTCGCCACGCGCCATTTCGAAGCACCAGGGTAATGACGATGACCACGTTCGCGAAGGCGGGATCCGTCGCACTTATAGGCCTCGCGGCCGGTTGCTATAACCCCGCGCGCGAGCCACTGGGAGAACCCGTAACGCTAGCGGGGGAGACCGGCAGCCAGACCGATGGTGCGATCGACGAGAGCTCGGGCTCCCGCGGGCAAGACCCGGGCGACGACGCCACCACCGGGGCGGACGAGAGCACGACCCAAACGGACGGGCCCGACCCCGAGCCTACCACCGACACGGGCAGCGTCGACCCTGAGGACGAAGAGGCATGGGAGGACTTTGTCTCCGTTCGCGAGGGGTATCTCATCGGGCTGGCCGAGCCGATCCTCGAGTGTGTAGAGTCTAATGGCCAGGCTCAATTTCCGTTGTTCAATCGGTGCGTCAATTGGCATGGTTATGTCCACGCCACCTATGCGATGCACGCCCTTTATCGATTGACGGGGGACGAATTCTATGGACAGACCGCCGATGCATTGCTGCCCGCGGAAAGCCTCGCCGCCGAGATCGAGATGTACCCCAATGGCCAGACGCCGCTCTACGAGCCATATGCTCGCGGCTGGCTGCTCGCGCTGGCCATCGAGCGACAGCGGGCGACGGGCTCGAGCGACCTCGAGCCGCTCGCCACGACGGTGGCCGCACAAGCACGCGAGTGGCTCAACACCCGCACCTGGCCGCAGATCCAGGAGGGGGTGCTCTCGGGGAGCTGGGACAACCTCCCGTGGGTGGTCCTCAACCTGTGGCAATGGGGCAACCACATCGGCGACGAGTCATTGACCGCCGAGATGGAGACCTTCGCGACCGATGTCCTGCTCAGCCCGTCGTTCGACGAGTACTGCTCGTTCCTCGAGGACAACGACGTGGTCGACGGGTTCTTCGCCCCGTGCTTGCATCGCTTCATGGTCGCGGGGGCGATCCTCCCCAACTCCGAGCTCTCCGAGTGGCTCGACTCGGCGCTCGCCGAAGACTTCGATCCCGTGCCGCTGACCGAGATCGAGACGCCGTTTCAGGGCGGACTGAATTTTTCGCGGGCGTGGGGATTGTGGCAGATCTATGAGAGCACCGGGGATGCCTCGTGGCGGACCCGCTATGTGGATCACATCGGCCGCCACATGATGATGCCGCAGTATTGGAACGATCCCGACAATACGTATGGCTTCTGGGTGCCGCAATTCGGAGTCTATGCGATCGCACTGTCGATGGACTCGGGAGAATAACGCGGAAGCACGAGCTCCCGACCGACCCATCGCTCGATCTGCGACCGGTGGTCCCTGATGACTCCGAAAAATGGCTGGGGACCAACGGAGGCTTGGGTTCCGGCGGTTGCAGAGCGTGCGGCGTTCCGGCCGCGGAAAGCGATCGACGAGCATTGGCGAACGTATCTGCCCTTCTCTGCGGCGTGATGGTGGATTGAAGTCCACTTCCACGAAGCGAGCACCGGACATGCTACCCGCCCAGGTGCACCATGGCCGGCCGACACATGGTCGGGCGCATCGGAGGGGGTGGCTGACGGTTCGACGACCACCGCCAAGGATAGCTCGGGAACGAGCGCCAATATGTCGCTGGAAACGATCTGTGAGCCTACATACTCGGATCGCCCTCCCCCGAGTGGCCGGTGGACGAAAGGAAGGCGAATACGGCGCGGGGTCGCCCCGACTTGCGGTTCCGAAGGTATTCGCGAAAAGTGGCGATTGGCAGTGATCGAAAACCGGCCGGTCGTAACTCCTAGCCAGAGGATGAAAGAGCACAACCTCGGGTTCCTGATTGGCCTTGCCACGCTTCCGGCCGCTTGTACCGAACAGCCCCCATCTACGGCCCCGGAAGGTTCGACGGGTTCTCCAGCAACCGATTCGGAGACGACTGCGGGCGCTGAGCAACCCACCAGTGACGACGAGATGACGACGAGCGCGGGGGCCGACGAGTCATCGGACGATGCGGGAGGTTCGACGACCGTCTCTGGCGCGGATAGCTCGGGAACGACCGGCGGTAGCTCAGCCCAGGAACCATGCGAGCTCTACGTGTCTAATAGTTTCGAGTGTTACGGAATCGAAGATTCAAGGTACTATGATTACTACGTCAGCTTATGTTTCGAGCTTGTCGATGCCTATTCGTGTCGGTCCGAAGCTCTCGAGCTCATCGCTTGCTTCGGCAATACGGAATGTTCCGACTCGAAGCAGCTGGAGCAGTTGCAGGAGGAGCTGGAGGCCGCCTGCGGCGAGGAGTGGCTTGCGGTAAGAACCTGTGAATCGGAGGCGTTTGGTTGTGACATGATTGCGAGTCCCTCCGCCGCGGGCACGATTGCGGAGATTTGTACGGACTTCGCGACAACCGTGGGTCAGTGCATACAGGAAGGGTATGTGCCCAGTGACCTTTCCTATACCCATTATAACCAATTTGGGCCCATGGGTTTGGCCTCGATCTGTCAGGGTACTAATTATGCGCTCGATTATACCATTATATTTGGCTTCCACACTGCGCCGCTCGAGGAGCCCGCTTGTGGCGGGGCGTACGAGGAACTGATGGCGTGTATCTCTGGCTTGAGCTGTGGAGAACTGACACAAGCGCTAGCCCGAGAAGGAGGTATTTGCCAGGCCGAGTACGATGCGGTCCGTTGCCGGTGTGAACTCGAGGTCGAACCGTCGAGTCCAAGCAGGTAGGTCCAAGCAGGTAGAGTCTGTATATTCTTCGGTTCTTCAGAAGAATTCGTGAGCGACCGGCGATTCGGGTAGAGCCCCAGGGCATGATAGAGGAGGACTCGCGGATCATGCTGTTCGGTGACGGCAGCGCGGTGCTCATGCCGCCGGGCTGGAAGACGGGCCTGCGGCTGGCTGCTGCTGCTCGTCGCGGCCCGCTCCGCGCTCGTCGCCCTGTTGTTCGTGGCCGACATCGTGTGGCGTGACCTCAGCGGATGGTGGGCGATCTTCGCCGGCTTCATGGTCATGATGATCGGAGCGTCGATCCGCAAGTACCGGTTCTTCTCCGGCGCCAACCTCGGAGCCTGAGCCGAGCGCTCCGCGTTGCCTACCGCACGTCGTGGTCGGCCAACCAGGCCACCACGTCGGCCAGCTCGTCGTACCAGACCTCGCCGAGATCGGCGTAGACCTCCTGGGCCTGCTCGGCGAGCCGACGAGCGCGGGGGCGCTGGCGTGGGTCGGACCACAGGGCTCGGGCGAGCAGGAACCGTGAATCGGCGAGGTTGGACGGCGAGGTCGGGGCCGACTCGCGGATCGAGTAGGCCCGCTCGGCGTACTCCTGGGCCAGGGCGAGCTCTTCTTGCAACAGCGCGACCTGGGCCAGGCCAGCGATGGGATAGGCGACGTTGGGATGCCCCGAGCCCAGCGCCGCCTCGTAGATCCCCAGGGCCCCCTGGTAGTGCTGCCACGCCTCCTCCAGCCTCCCCTGGTCGCGCAGCACGGTGCCGATGTTGTGAAGGGTCCCCGCGACCCGGGCATGCTCGGGCCCCAGCACCTGTTCGAAGATCGCCAAGGCCTGTCGATAGTGCGACAGGGCCTCCTCTAGCGCCCCTTGCTCGAGAAAGCCGTTGCCGATGTTGCGCAGCGTGATCGCGACCTGATGGTGGTTGGACCCCAGCGCGTCTTCCCAGATCGCCAGGGCCTTGCGGTAGTACCCGCGCGCCTCGACGATCTCGCCCTGGGCCTGCAAGACGGTCCCGATGTTGTTGAGCACCGGGGCGATCTGCGGGTGATCGAGACCCAGCGTGTCTCCATAGACGACCAGCGCGCGCTGGAAGTGCGCCATCGCATCATCGTACTCGCCCTTGTCCTTGAGCAGGATCCCAACGCTGCTGAGCGCATACCCCTCGGTCCGGCGCTCGACCCCGGGACCCCGGGCCATCGACAGGGCCAGCCGCCCCAGCTGCAGGCCTTGATCGTAGCGGGCTTGGTGGATCCCCACGACCCAGGTCAGCCCCAAGAGCGCCTCGAGCTCGGCTTGGCGATGCCCGTGCTCGGCCGCCACCGCAAATGCCCGCGCGTAGTCTCGCTCGGCCTCGGTGCTCTGGTCTCGATAGTAGTGGGCGTCGGCGCGACTGAGCAGCGCCTCGGCCAGCAGCGAGGGATAGGACAGCAGCTCGGCCCCTCGCACCACCTGCTCGGCCACCGCGAGGCTCTGCGCGTACTCCCCCGCTCGGTAGAGCGACCGGGCCTGCGCCAGCTGCCCCCGCAGCGACTCGATCTGCTTGGCTACCGCGGGATCCTCGGGCCGCGGCACGTCGGCGCGCAGCGCCGGGACGTCGTCGCAGCGCGACAAGCTCGGCAGCCCGGCCACCAGATCCATCGCTCGCTGTACCCGGGTCTCGTTGGCGTGCGCGAGCACCCCCACCGACTCGCGTAGCGAGACCAGCCGACCCCGCAGGCACTCCATGCGTAGATCCATCACGTCCGCCGACTGTTCTTGCCGTACGCTGGTCGCCTCACAGACCTGCCCATGCTTGTTGGCCCACGCCTCGGCGTAGGCATCCAGGCGCGGCTCGATCCGCTCCCAGGTGTCCGCCGCGGTGGCCAGCTTGGTGTCGAGGATCGCCTGCTGGACCTCGTGACGACGCCCGTCGTCCCACACTCCCACGAGCCACTCCTCAGCGCCCTCGCATCGCAGCCCCACCGCGGCGTACTGCGCGATTCCCAGGCCGAGCGCGGCCAGGCCCCCGGCCACCCCCACCGCCAGCCACCCGCGCCGCTTACGGGGCGACGCCAGCTTGCGGAGCTCGG
Source organism: Myxococcota bacterium (assembly GCA_039194325.1). Taxonomy (GTDB): domain Bacteria; phylum Myxococcota_A; class Polyangia; order Nannocystales; family Nannocystaceae; genus Paraliomyxa. The sequence continues at coordinate 33,349 of JBCCWC010000074.1, read as the reverse complement.
CGAGCAGCTCCTCCATCGACGGCCAGCGGTCGTCCGGCTCGGGCGCCAGCCCTCGCAGCACCACCGAGCGTAGCGCCGCGGGGACCTCGTGGCCCCGCGGCACGGGGCGCACCTGCCCCGAGGCCGACGACACCATCAGCTCGGCCATCGAGGTACCCCCGAAGGGCCGCTCGCCGTAGAGCGCCTCGTAAAGCGACACGCAATACCCGAACTGGTCGCTACGAGGATCGGCCTCCTGCCCCCGGATCTGCTCGGGCGCCATATAGGCCGGCGTGCCCATCACCGCGCCCGTCTGGGTCAGCGAGATGTCGAGCACCGCTTCTTCCACGCTCAGGTCGACGCTCGTGGCGGTGAGCTCTTCGTCCGTACGCCGAGCCAGCCCGAAGTCTAGAAGCCGAACCCGACCCTCATGCTCGATCACCGCGTTGCGCGGCTTGAAGTCCCGGTGCACCAGCCCCCGCGCGTGCGCAGCCGCCAGGCCCTCGCCCGCCTGCAGGAACACGTGCAGCCGCTCGCGCCACCCCGGCCGGGGCTCTTGGGACAACCAGTCCCGCAGAGTCTGCCCCTGCACAAGCTCCATCGCGATGTAGGCTTGCCCTTCGTGTGCCCCGACCTCGTAGACCTGGACTACGTTCGGATGCGACAGCTTGGCCAGCGCCTGAGCCTCGCGCAGCAGCCGTTGCTTGTGTTCCTCGCCGAGGTTGCCATGGAGCACCTTGAGCGCCACGCGGCGGTCCAGGGTGCGATCGAAGGCCTCGAGCACGGTCCCCATGCCCCCACGGCCCAGCGTCCCCAAGATGACATAGCGACCCATCTGCTCGCGCTCTGCCCGCACCTGGAACAGCGCCTCGAACACCCGGGCCTGTTCGCGAGGATCGACCGCGCCATGCAAGCTCGGGGCTGGCAGCTCGTAGCCCGGCTTCAACAGCACCGTCGGCACCAGACCGTCGCCCGTCATGTCCTCGTCGCACCCCATTGCCTAATGTAGTACGACAGGCGCTCCCCCCTGATTGCAAAACGCCTCAAATATCCTCCAGAAGACCCTGGAGGTGCCATGTTGCCTAGCAGCCCGCCGCCCCAATCGGCCCGTTCGGCCCGTTCGGGGCAAGATCCCGCTCCGTGACGCTCAGGCGATCCCCAGCCGACGCTTGAGCTCCGCCACCAGCCGCCGCCCTACCGCCGCCTGGCTGCCATCGCGAAGCTCCACTCGGGTGCTGCCGTCTTCCACGTGCAGGGCGACCACCGCGGCGAGGTTGACCAGCTCGGCCCGGTGCGTGCGAAAGAACCCATGGGGGCCCAGGCGCTGCTCGAGCGCGGAGAGGCTATCGTCGAGCAGCAGCTCGCGGCCCTCGTGCACGAACGCGGTGCACTTGTCCTCGGCGTGGAAGCGAGTGATCTTCGAGGCATCGATCACGTGGACCGTGGTGCCCGAGCGAGCGGTGATCCGCGGCGGGCCCGAGGCGGGGGACGAGCCACGGTGCCCGAGCCGTCCCCGGGCTCGCTCGACCGCCTCGGCCAGCCGCTCACGGGAGATCGGCTTGAGCAGGTAGTCCACCGCGTCCACCTCGAACGCCCGCAAGGCGTGCTCGGCGTGGGCGGTGGTGAAGATCACCGGGGGCAGATCGGACTCCTCGGCCAGCTCCAGGCCGTCCATCTCGGGCATGTCGATGTCGAGCAGCAGCAGCTCGGGCGCTCGCTCGCGCACCAGGGCCAGGGCCTGCTCGCCGTCGGACGCCTCGCCGACCACCTCGATCCCGCCCAGCCGCTCCAGCATACGGACGAGCCGGCGGCGCGCCAGAGCCTCGTCGTCGATCACCAGCACCTTCATGCTCGGCACGCTCACGGTTTGGGCGACCTTTCGGGCGACCGGCGAGCCAGTCGCGGCGCACCGCGGAGCATAGCCTCGGTGTGCTCAGTACACGTCGGCCCAGGTCAGGTCGTACCACTTTTTCCGTATGTACTGGCCGATCGAGCGTAGCGCCGCTTCTCCTGCTTCTCGGAGCACGTACTCGGCCAGATCGAGGGTCAGGTCGATCAGCGTCTGCTCGGCTTGGTCCTTGGCGTTCTGGACCTTCTGCGCCGCAGCCTCGGCCGCCTTGTTGAGGTAGCCCTTGAGCTGCTGCGTGAGCTGGAACCGCTTGTCTACCGCGTCCAGCACCATCGCGGTCCCGACCCCGACCAGCACCGCCACGACCAGCGGCCCCAGGGCAAAGCTGGCGACCAAGCCAGTCGTGCCCAACGCTGCGGCCGCGGCAATTGACGCTCCGGTGGCGATCCCCACCTTGGCCACGTCGCTGCCGATCTGACCGAGCAGATCCATCAACGTGCCCTCGTCGCGGAGCACGTGGTCGACGATGTTGTAGGTCGTCAGCAGCACGATCGAGATCACCCCACCCTTGCGGAGGGTGGATCGAACCGCCACCGGCCCCAGGCCCATGCTGATGACCTTCGCATTCTTGACGCTGTACTTGGTGCCGGTGAGGATCTTGCGGAGCCCGGGCCGCCCCTTGAGTACGATGTGGAGATTGCCGTTGTAGGACTTGTAGTAGACGCGCGCGGTCGCGGAGCCTAGGTCCCGGGCCAGCTTGGCCGCGAGCGCAGCGTCGGTCGCGGTGGAGAAGTACGTCGCAGCCGAGCGCGGAACCACGCTCCACTCGTCCCACAGGTCCGAGGCCTCTTGCCGCGTGAGCTCTCCGCTCGATTGCTGCTCGATGAGCCAGAGCTTCTGCGCTTCCTCCATCGACAGGACATAGATGATTTCATCTTGAGTACTGGAGACCGGCTGACCCATGCTGCTAAACTACCGTGCCTGCCCGTCGCTTTGAAACCGTAGACCCTGCCGAGGCCCGATCCGTGCTTCACCTCGTCGTAGGGGCGGTGGCTGCGGTTACCAAAGGCACCTCCGTCAGAGGTGTCGGAGTGCTACCCTGCCATGGTGGACGACGAGGTGGACCTGCTCGACGCCTGGCGTGGCGGCGATCTCAGCGCTGGCAACACCCTGTTCGAGCGACACTACCGGGCGATCTACCGGTTCTTCCACGGGCGGGTCAGCGGTGAGCTCGACGACCTGGTGCAGACGACCTTCGCGCGCTGTGCCGCCTCCAAAGACCGCCTCGACGGCGGGGGGACCTTTCGCGGCTACGCCTATGCCGTGGCCCGCAACGTGCTCCGCGAGCACTACCGGGCCCAGCGGGGTGCTCGCGAGATCGACTTTGGGAGCCAGTCGGTGACCGACCTGGGGGCAACGCCCACCGCCCTCATCGCCCAGCGACAAGAGCAACGCCTGCTGCTGGAGGCGCTACGCACGATCCCCCTCGATCATCAGATCGCGCTGGAGCTATCGTACTGGGAAGGGCTTTCGTCCCGGGACTTGGCCCGGGTCCTCGACGTGCCGGTGGGGACGGCCAAGACCCGTCTTCGCGCCGCTCGCAAGGCCCTCGAGGCTCGGCTCACCGAGATCGCCGCGTCACCCGAGCAGCTGGCCTCTACACTCGGCGACCTGGAGCGGTGGTCGGCCGCGCTACGCGATCACCTGGCCGACGATCCCCATGCCGGGCGCTGACTCGGGACCTCCTCGCGACCCCCGGCCGGCGCTGGCGGATGCTCCTTAGAGCGTGCAGGTGAGACGAGTTCGGACATTGGTCGGCGACCTCATAATGAGCAAAGTCACAGGCTCGAGTAGCCAAGTGCTCCGCTTCGAGGCGGCAGTGGACAGGACGACGAAGTCACAAGATCCATGCCAATAAACCTTCTCCCGCGAACAATCCGAAACCACATAGAAAATCGATATCACGATCTAAACTCGTCACACTTTAGAGTCGCATGGGGTTCTCGAAGGGGGCCGCCCTCATGCACGACGGTTCGATCCCACTGACCGGTTGCTTCGCGGACGATGAAGCGGCGTTTCGCGCCGCGTACGCCCGCTTTCACCCGATCGTGCGTCGCCTCTTGCTGCAGGTCACCCGAGACGAGGCCGAGGCGGAAGACCTCTCGCAAGAGGTCTTCGTCCGGCTGCTCTCGCACCGGTTCATGACCGGGCGGCCGCATGATGTTCGGCGTTGGCTGCTTCGGGTCGCGCTCAACCGGGGGCTCAATCAGCTGCGGAGCACCAAGCGTCGGGCTAGCCGTGAACGGGCGGTGGGCTCGGCCGCGGGTGACGGGGCCTACGACCTCGAAGCAGCCGCTCACACCCGACAGCGCCAGCAGCAGGTTCGCCTGGTGCTCGCGCAGCTCGACCCACGCGACGCCAAGCTCCTGACCTTGCGACATCTCGGCTCGAGCTATGCGGAGCTCGCCGAGCTCATCGGTGTCGCTCCGGGCTCGGTCGGCACGCTGCTCGTTCGAGCGCAACGACGATTCATCAAGGCGCATCACCAGCGCTTTGGAACGGACGACTCTGGAGGATGTCCATGACCGACGAGGAGCAAGGGCGCCTGCGTGCATACCTCGACGACGAGCTCTTGCCCGCCGAGCGTGAAGCGGTCGAGGCGGAGCTCGCCACGTCGCCGGCGCTGCGGGCCGAACTCGAGCAGCTCGACCAGCTCGACCACGAAGTCACGCGACTGCTCGCATTCGACGTGAACACCGCGACGACGGAGTCGGGAGCTCCGCGAGGCTTGGTGACGAACGTATTGCCGCGGCCACGGCGGGGTGTCACGACCACCGTGGTCGCCCTGACGGCGCTCGCGGCCGCGGTGGTGCTGTTGTTGCTGTGGCCAACAAGGGGTGAGATCCTGCGGGGAACGGTCGACGCCCAGCAGCGAGAGACGATCGCGATCGGACCGCGCGGGATCGGCGTTGCAGAGGCCCAGAGCAAGCTTTGGTGGACGGTTGACGAAAATGGTCGGGCCCATGTCCGACAACAGCGGGGCTCGGTGTTCTATCGAGTGGAGCCGGGCGAGGCCTTCGAGGTCGAGACCCCGGCGGGCACGGTCGCCGTGACGGGGACCTGCTTCACGGTGGAGCTACAGCCGATGAACAACAAGACGAACACACTGCTCAGCGCCGGGGCCGGCGCAACCCTGGCCACCGCTATTTTGTTGACGGTCCACGAGGGAAGCGTCGTGCTGGCCAACGACCAGGGTGAGCTCGAGGTGCGTGCCGGTCAGCACGCCGCGGCCGGGCCCGGGATTGCGCCTCGCCTCGAAGACCCCCAGGAACTCGATGACCAAACGTCGCCCGAGGAGCCCCCCCCTGACGCGCCGCCACCCCGCACCTACCACACGCTCGTGGCCGAGAATATGCAGCAACGAGCTCAGCTACGCGAGCTCGAGGCGCAACGCGCTGCGGTGGAGCTGTCGGCACAGCCGGATCCTGACGATCCGGCGTACCGACTAGAGAATGCTCGGGACTGTGCGAAGCACGGAGGCTGCGAGTTCAGACTGTGGACCGACCCTTCGCACGAAGAGCTGCAAGAGCTCGCCAAGTGCGGCCGGCTCCTGGTAGACACCCCCATGTTCATGGGGGGTGGTGATTTCTTTCCGCCAGGCCACGTCATCGAGGCCGCTGGCCTATCGGAGGCCGAGGCGAACCGCTACGCCGCGATGGCCGAGGAGTTCCACAACCAGATGGGCCAAGAGTACGCTGAGCTGGCATTTGAGCTTGGCGTCCCCTCGGAGCTCGTGCAGCGGCTAGACGCGACGCAGCTGCGCGGCGTCGTCAGCTCGGTCATCGACGACGAAGTCCACAAGGCCACGCGGCAGCGCGTCGCGAACGAGCGGGCCGAGCTGGCGCCTCCGCCTGCGCTCGAAGAGCAATCGGTCGCAGAGCGAGCGATCCGACTCGACTTTGGGCTGGGTGTAGACTTCCAACAGTTGCTCGGCGCAGAGTTCGGTGCAGACGCAGCGTCCGAGATGCGAGCCGCGGGCGGAGGTTGGGGATCCAAGTCGAGCATGGGCGACGAGTGCTCGGAGTGATGTCTGGGCCCGGCGCCAACACAAACCCACCACGGCCGTTCGTGGCGAATGCCGAGTCGTGTTCCCGAAGGCCCAACCCTCAGATGTTGATGCTCTGAGGGATCCGGGAGGGCAGCAAGAACTCGTAGCACGGCCGCTCGAGGTTGCGCGCGCCGATCTCCCGCTCGACCTCGCGGAGCTTGTTCTGAAAGGCCTGAAGCGGCGCATCCACCCGGGGATCGCCGAACCACGGAGCACGCTGGTGTCGATCGTAGTCCCCCAGCCGCGTGAAGTAGACGCCGCCCAGCAGCTGGCCCACCAGCAGCTGGACGAGCGCCATCTGCAGCGGGGGTAGATCGGCCAGCGCCGTGTCGGGGGACAGCGGCCCGCTGACCTGCGTCGGTGCCGGGGCATACATCGCCAGGGGCATGGCCGGCGTGTAGCTCATGATCACGTGCTGCGGGAAGTTGACCGCCGCATGCTGGGCGCTGCTGGTGAAGATCACCATGGTCACAACGTCGACCAGGTACCCCAGCGTCCGCAGTCCGAGCTCCCCGGTAGGCCCCAGCTCGCCGAGCCCCTTGATCCCCCCGCCTTCCGGCAAGACGAGGTCCTGGTACCAGGCCTGCAGCTCCATGTCGCCGGTCACCGCGGCGTCGTCGTTGTAGTAGATGCTCAGGTAGTCGCGGACCCAGCCCTTGATCGCCTCCCACACCGGCATTGCATCGTCGCGATAGGGGTAGTCGGGGAACTTCGCCTTGTCGGCGACCCCGCGAGTGGCCAGGTCGTTGGGCAGCATGTGGTCGTTGAAGCTCAGGTCGCCCAGCGCGGTGGTGGTCGCGGCCCAGTCGGACTGGATCGTGCCCGCGAGCAGCTTGTCGACGGTGCCACCGGGATTGATGAGCGAGGTGATCGCCGCCTGGTTGATGAATAGCGTGCCCTGGAAGTGAGGCAATAGCAGCCGAAACAGCGGGTGCTGCTGGCTGAGGTTGCGATGAGTCGCGACGGCAAAGGGCTCGATCAGCAGGTGCGTCAGGCCGAGGTGACTGATGAGCTCGTGGTAGTTACCGTCGGCCGATTGCACATGGTACTTGGCGAGCTCCCAGCTCTCGCCATCGTCGGGGTAGAACACCGGGTTGGAGTTGCCCGGGGTCTGGCTGCACTGGATCGCCACCGGGCGCAGGGCCTTGAGATCCTCGCCCAGCGCGAACAGAGCGAGCGCCGGGGAGATGTATTTTTGCCCCGCCGGGAAGTCGCCAGGCTCGATCACGCCCAGGGCTTGATAGTCGACCAGGTAGACCCGCCCGCTCTTTAGCGCCGCGTCGAGAGCTTCGCCGGTCGCCGACTCGAAGCGCTCGGGATCGACGGGGAAGTTCTGCGGGAGCGCGTCGATCTTTCGGATCAGCAGCGGATTGGGCCCCGCCACCCGCATGCGGGCGAAGCAGTCGTCGGTCATGGTCACCGCCGTCACGTTGGGCACCACGATGGCCTGGAACTGACGGTCGTAGTCACTCATGGCCTTGGGTCGCCCGAACAACCCCACCTCGGCCGCCGCGGCGTCGAGCAACACCTCGATGACCTTCTCGAAGATCTCGCCAATGCCCCGGGTGAGCTCGTCGGTGCGGCCCCGCGCCCCGACCTGGTCGTCGTCCAAAGCCTCGTGGACCAGCCCGCTGAGCACGTCGAGGCCACGGCGGTGCGAGCGGAGCTCGTCGAGCAGCGTCTCGGCCGCCGTCGCAGCCTCGTCGGCGTCTTCGGCCACGTTGATCACGGTCTTGATGTCGTCGACCACGTCCGAGACCTTCTCGACCGCCTGCTCCACCCGCTCGGTGACCTGCTCGACCGCCTGCTCCACCCGCTCGCGGAGGCGGGCGGCGAGACCTTCGTGCTCGGTCCGGTCGCCGGTCTCGCCCTCGTTGGGGCCCAAGAAGGACTCGGGGGGCGGCCCGTCTAGCTCGACGGCGCCCACGTTGAACAAGTTGGTGACGTTGATGATCACGTTGCTGAGCAGCGCGATCCCCTGGTCGATGATCTCGAGGATCTGCACCAGGTTGAGCTTCTGGCTCTCGGGCAAGGGTTGCTGCTCGTCGACCGCGAGCACGGCGATCGGCGCGAGCTTGAGTTGCTGGCCGTCGGCGAGCTTGTACGTGTACGAGTGCGCCCAGGTGTAGAGGGTCTGGGCCCACGCGATCTCGCGCTGGCGCGCGGCGAGTTGTTCGGAGCTCGAGTCTTGAGGGAGCGTTGGTGTCGTCATCGTGGTCTCACATGTCTTCGGTCAACGACCCGGCTAAAGAGTGAACGGCATGACCTCGGAGCCTCGGAGGCTCCCGGTGCTCGACTGACTGCGGATAGGCAGCGTCAATAGCGAATGTGGTTTGGCCCGAAATACCCACACAGGCAGCCGCATGGCCGAAGAGTGGACCCCGGTGTACAACTCACGTGCAAACCAGGCAAACGGATCGGCCCGTAATGACACGGGACTCCCCCAAAGTCGGCCCATGTCGCTCCGTGTGATCTCGTGAGTGCATTCTCTATCCAACAGTCAACCCTCCTCACAGCATGGATGTTCCACCACGCATTGCATCATCCGTGACCACTCCGCATAGCAGGAGCGTTCGCTCTGGGGCGGATCTTCCTCCACTGGCCGCCAATAGATCCGCTGCTCATCACACGAGAGTGCAATAATGCAATCGGCATGTTCCTTCCACTCCGAAGCACATGCATCTATCTCGGTTTTTATTTGATATCCCCAACCACCACTGAGATCGCCATTGGCAGATGCGCATTCATGGACACATTGGTCGAGGCTCTCAATGAACTCGTTGGGAAAGGGGCCGCAATCGCCTACTTGAACATTGCACAATGCTCGGCATGAGTCCACGCGCCGTTCAAGCAGGTCATCCTCCTGCGGCGGATCTTCCGGGATATTGCGCGAGCAAGAAGAAACGATGGCTACGCCAAATGAGACCGCAAATACAATGCGGGTCAGAGTTGACAACCGCCAGGACGAAGATGCAGCCACCCCACCAGAATGGGCGGAGAGTCCCAGGGTGTCAACACAACCCACGAGACCGTGCGCGCACGCCGCAATCCTCGAATGCCGCGATGGCCCATCAGCACCTGGACCCATCAGCAGAGGGCAGGTTCCGGCGCTCCTCAAGCAACCCAATGAGCGTTTCGAGCATCGGTCGATGCAGAGCACGACTCAGCGGCTACGAGGCAAGCGCTCGCTACGACAAGCCACGCGGTGGATCGAGCCGACAGCTCACCTGTCGGGCGCGGACCTGTGCCCGGCAAGCGTGCCGAACCCGTCGACCGAGCGCCGCTGGATCCTCGCCCGTAGTCGACTCGGCCGCCGCGATCGAGCCTCGGGCCTCCTCTAGCCACTCGTCGAGCCGACCTCGACAGGGGAGCGACTGCGCTCGACCGATCACCGCCCGCTTCGCTGCACGCTCCAGCTCATGGGCCAAAGCCACGGCTCGACGCACGAGCTCGACCGGGCTCTTGGCCAGCTCGAGATCCCAGAACGCGTTGGTCTCCCCACGCACGACCATCCCGAAGTCCGGGGACATCGGCGGCGCCCCGCGGCGGGCCGGCCCCGTGCACAGCGAGTACAACCCGCGCGACGGCTCCATGACGGCGACGAACGCATTGGAGGCATGGGCGCCCGAGATCGTCCCCCAGCGCCCGGTCCGCGTGTACTCGCGCTTGGCCGCAGCCCAGCCCCGCGGGCTCGTAGCGCCCTCGGGCATCGTCCCCGGGGTGCGATAGATCGCCTGGAGGGTCGCGACGTCGAGCTGCCCGTGGTGGCGCTCGGCCATGCGACGCAAGAAGACGTTGCGGTTCCAGCTGTTCCAATAGGCGAACATCATGCCCCGAGCCAACATGGTGTCCATGCTCATTCGGCCGCTGAACCACCGGAACATCATGCCCAGCGACTTGGTGACCCCCCGAGGGTCGCGCGGGCGATGGCCGCCCTCTCGATCCCAGGTCCAGCCGCTCCGGTCGGCCAGCTGCATCCACTCGCTGTAAATCGCATCCGGGTGCATCACGCTATTGTTGGCGTAAAGGAAGTCGCGCTCCCCGAGCAGCCCGGCCTCGCGAATCGCCCGGGGTTGCCGACGCCCTTCGATCACATAGCCATAATCGTCGTCGGCATAGAACCCGCCGACGGTGGCCTGATCTCCACGCCCCACGTCACCGATCGGCCAGGCATCTTCCTGTTCGCGGGCCTCCCGAGCCGTCCGACACGAGCGCAGGATATGCCAAACCGAGGGGGTTCGCCGCAGCCCATAGCCCCACTCGCGGCGCGGCTCGAGGAACTTGGGCCCGCCCCCATGGTGCACATAGGCCAGACCGGCGCGGTTCATGCCCGGGTGCCCGAAGAACCAGTTGGGCCCAACGGTAGGCAACGTGCCGGTCGCACCGAACACGGTGTGGATGAACGGCTGCCCCTGCGTAGGGTAGGCCACCACGGTCACCTGGTAGGACAGATCGTGATCGCCCGTGGCCGCGGCCACCAGGTTGCCGCGTGGCGTGGCGCGGCCCCAGGCCGCCAAGGACGTGCACGCCAGGGGCGGCAGCTGGGGGATCCCCGAGTCGGTATCCAGCCACGCCGTAGCCGGAGAACGGTGCCCAACCCATAAGTCGAGGACCTCGTCGTAGCTCAGCGTGACCCCCTGAGCCTTCGCACCCGCCACCCAACCCCGAACGAAATCCAGCAGCCACGGCACGTGCTGCGCGTGCACGTGCTCCCAGCGGCGCAGCTCCGCCCGCTCCTCGTCGGTGAACCGGCGCTGGCAGCTGTGGAGGATCCACCGGCCGAAGATCGCCGCGATCTGCTCGGCATACTGCTGGCCCATCTGGTGATCGTCTCCCGCGAGCACCACCACCGGGGTGATCGCCGGGACTAGCGGGACATCATCGGCAAACAAGATCTCCGTGCCGCGTGCGTGCAGCACAGTGAACTCCCGGGTCGCGGGCGCACAGCTGCCACCGGCGAGCAATGTGTGCAGCCGTTCCGCGAGCCGCTGCCCGGACGCAAAGGCGGCGAATGCCCGCCGCCAGTAGGGCGACCGGCGCTCACCGCTGGCGAGCGCTCGGGTGGCGTACCACTTGCCCTGGTAGTGATGGATGCAGGCCTCGTCGAGCTCGCGGATCCGCTGGAACGTCAGGGGATCGAGAGGGTCGAGGCCCGCGATCGCCGTGTTCGCCAGGCACAGCGAGACCCGCAGCCGATCCCGCATGCGGTACGCCCTGAACGCGCTGGCGTTGCGCCACGCGAACTTCAAGAAGGGCCACGTTCCCACCGCCCCCGCCGGAGTGGGCGTGGGCTCGGGCCGTGCCCCCGGACGGGACGGCGACAACGGCTGGACCTCAGTCATCCTCGCCAACCTCCTGCCAGCGCGCCTCGAGCCCGCCGAGTTGTTCGTGCAAGAAGCGCAAGAACCGTAGCGATTGCCCGAGCGCCTCGGTGAACTCGGCGTCGGCATGCTCGCCACGCAGGCTCAAGCCCTCGTCGAGCATGCTGCAAAGCGCCTGGTTGTAGGCCATGAAGCGCTCGACACCGTCCTGCCAGCGAACCGTGGCGCGGAAGTAGCGACGGCGGATCCCCGGACGCTTGTGCTCGGTGATCTTCTGCATCTGCAAAAGGTGCTTGATCCCGCCGCTGACTGCCCCCTTGCTCAGCGGGAGAGCATCGAGGATCTCGTCGAAGGTCAGCATCGCCTCGGGACTGACCAGCAGCAGCGCAAACACCCTGCCCGCCGAGGGGGGATACCCCGACCGCTCGAGGAAGAACCCGAATTTCTCGATCCAAGCCCGCTGAGGCTCGCTGAAGTCATTGTTCATTTGGTTCACATCGTCATGAACTTAATGAACCATAATCCTCTCCCGCGCAAGCCCGGCCCCGAAAAAGATCGCGGGAACACCTCACGAAAATTTCGTTTTTTCGATCGACGGAGGAATTCGAACCTCCGCTCGGCTCACTACCCGGATGCTCGAGCGGTCGCGGGCTCGCCCCCCTCACGCCCCGGCCCATGGCCGGGCTCGGGCTCGTTCCGGTCCGTGTCGAGACCTCGATGACCATCAACAAAGACACACCAATGTTGAACAAAAGAATAATCGTGACAATTTCCCTGGGGCTCGCCTGTCTCGTCCCCTCCGCAAGCCAGGCCAAGTTCAGCCGACACAGCGGCTACGAGTGCGTGCCGATCAACGGCAGCAGCACGGACTCCGCCTGCCCGATCTACGACAACAGCGACTACGCAAAAGGAGAGATCGACCGGGTCTCGCTCTTCTTTTGGGACAACTCGAACACCACGGCCGCGACGGGTCGGGTCTGCGTGGAGCGCTGGGATTCCTTCGGTGGTGTCTGTGAACTGTCGAGCTCGACCGGCGCTGGCTTCGTCGGGGATACCCAGATCATCTTGCAGGGCAACTCGATCGATCTCATCACCGCGGCGACCAACTCGAGCGACTTTGCTTACGTCTACGTGTATGCGCCTGGCTCGTCGTACCTGATGGGTTACTGGACCGCCGACTGACTTGGATCTCGGGGCCTGGTGCGACCGTGCGGTCGTGCGACCGTGCGGTCGTGCGACAGGGGTCGCACCAGGTCCGCCTCGGGGTTGATGATGAATACTCACCTACGACACGTAATGTTGGCGATCGGTGGCGGCTCGGTGGTGGCCCTGACGATCGCCGCGACAACCACACTCTACGAGCACACCGCCCGCCGCGACCACGCCGAGTCCGACGAGCGCTCGGGCCCGGGTGCCTCACCCGCCGCCTCCCGGTATAGCGATCGCCGGCGCGCCGAGTCCTCACCCGCTCGATGGCCCGCACGGCGGACATTCCACCGCCGCCAAGCGCCTGCCGAACGCTCCGAGGATGGCCCACCGACCCCCCAGCAGCGCCAGGAGGCGTTGAGCCGGCGACGGGCCGAGGTCGAGACATTCGTCGAGCACCACCAAAAAGAGCCCGTAGACGGCGACTGGCAGGCCCAGTGGGAGGGTCAGATCGGAGATCGGCTCCACGCGCTCTCCGATGAGCTGGGATTCGTCTCCGATCTCAGCTGCCGCAGCCAGACCTGCGTAGCGACGGTGCAGTGGCCGTCGCTATCCGACGCGAGGCAGGGCTCGACCCGGATCCTCCACGACTCCGCGCCCTATTGTCGGACCGAGGTGTTCATCGACCCCGCAAAGATCACCGGGGAGTCGGCGGCGCTGGTGGAGCACCAAGTGCTCTACTCCCGCTGTGCCTCACCCGAGCCGGGTGCCCGAGGCGGGTAGGGCGGGTAGGCCGAGTCAGTCGCAGCCCAGCGCGCGGGCGAGGATCGCCCGCTCCTCCTCGCACTCGGGGCAGATCCTGCGGTGATGCTCCATCAGCTCGACCAGCCGCGGGTCCAGCGACCCCGATCCGTCGACCAGGGCTGCCAGGTGCTCGTGGAACTGGTCGCAGTCGAGCTCTTCGTCTCGCGTCAGATCGAGCAGCGTGCCCACGACGTCGCGGGCTCCCTTGGGTTGGATCATGGCGTCACCTCACTTGCTCCGCGCCCTTGGTCGCGCCCTTGGTCGTAGTCGATGAGGTCGGCGGCCGTCAGGCCATGCCCTTCCAGGTGAGCGCGCAGGCGCTTGCGTGCGTCGTGCAGCAGCTTGTAGAGGGCACCGCGCTTGCGGCCGGTGCGGCGGGCGATCTCCATCAGGGGCAGACCTCCGAGCTCCGCGAGCAAGGCGTCGCGCTGGGTGGGGGTGAGCGCCTCGTCGATCGCCTGCCGCAGCACCCGGGCCGCGTCCTCGCGCTGCAGCCGGACAACTGCCCCGGGGGCCTGCTCCAGCGCCGAGCGTCCGGCCGCGATCGCATCGTCGAGGCTCGACTCCGCGTGGCGACGCCGACGCAGCTCGCCCAGCGCGGCGTTGACCGCAATCGAGGCCGCCCAGGTCGTGAACCGGCTGTCGCCCCGAAAGCTCTCCAGCCGCTCGATCGTGCGTAGCACCGATTGCTGCGAGAGATCGTCGAGATCCGCGTCGGACAGCTGCCGACCGAAGCCGCGCGCCAGCGTGCCGCGGAGGATCTCGCGCAGATCACTGGAGGCCGCGTTGCGACGCACATCGTCGTGCGCGTCGCCATCCACCCCGTCGTCCGGCTCGCCGTGAGGCCCGCGTAGGTCGGCCACCCACTGCTCGTTGCTCCGGGGCACGCCGCTACTGTCCGGCGCGCGGCTCGGCCGGTCAAGCTCATGCGCCCGGGCCCAGCTCGGACACGGGGCACTTGATGGGAGATCCGTGGCGCATCGCGGCCGAAAGATCGCGCAGGGCGGTGCGGATCCCCTCCTCGACCACCGGGTGATAGAAGGGCATCTGCAGGGCCTGATCCACGGTCATGCCCTGCTGCACCGCCCACGCCAGCAGGTGGGACAGGTGCTCCACGCGGGGCCCGAACAGCTCGGCCCCCAAAAGGCGACCCGAGTGCCGGTCGGCGTAGACCCGCACCTTGCCCGCGTTGATCCCCTGGACCCGGGCGCGACCCTGGTTGCCGTAGTCGATCTGGCCCGCGACCGCTTCACAGTCGCCGAGGTCGGCGTAGCGCTGACCCACGATGCCGATCTGCGGATCGCTGAAGACGATCGCCAGCGGGGTGCGCCGAGTGGCCGCCCGGATCTCGGGAAAGCGTGCCGCGTTGGCTCCGGCGATCCGACCGTCGTCGGCCGCCTCGTGGAGCAGGGGGTGCAGGCCGTTGACGTCGCCGGCCACGAACACCGGCCCCTCGCCCAGCTGGAGGGTGTCGGGATCGATCGAATAGCGTCCGTCGGCTCCGGGCTCGATCCCCAGGGTCTCCAGCCCCAGCCCCCGCAGGTTGGGTCGACGACCGGCCGCGACCAGGATCCGCTCGAAGATCTCGGTGCGGCGGGTGTCGGTCGCGTCGGTGAAGGTCACCCGCACGCCGCCCTCCACCGGCTCGATCTCGTGCAGCGTGTAGTCGGGCTGCAGATCGAGCTCCCCGCCCAGCACCTGCCGCGCGCTCGCGGTGACCTCCGGGTCGCTCAGCGGCCCGACCCGGCCTCCGACCCCCAGCAGGGTGGTGCGCACGCCCAGGCGATGGAACGCCTGCCCCAGCTCCAGGCCGATCACCCCCAAGCCGACCACCAGCAGGCTCTTTGGCAGATCCTCGAGCTCGAAGACCTCCTCGTTGGTCAGCAGCAGGTGCTCGAGCCCGCGAAACGGCGGGGGGATCACCGGGGTGCTGCCGGTGGCGATCACCAAGCGATCGAAGCTCACCGTGGTCCGCTCGTCGACCGAGAGGCGCCCGGGGCCTACGATCTTGGCGCGCCCCTCGAGCAGCTCGCGCTCTTGGCGAGCCTGCTCGGTCACCTCGTCGACGAAGCCCACGAAGCGATCGCGCTCGCTCTGTACCCGCCGCAGCACGGCGGGTCCGTCGATCCGCACTCCCTCGGGGTGGATCCCGAAGCGCGAGGCCTCGCGAGCATGGTGGGCCGCGTCGGCCGCGGCGATGAGCAGCTTGCTCGGCATACAGCCCACGCGCGCGCAGGTGGTGCCGAAGGGGCCGGGGTCGATCATCAGGACGGAGGCGCCCGCGGCCTTGGCTGCCCGGCGAGCGCCCAGGCCCGCCGTGCCGGCACCCAGGATCGCAACGTCTACGTGGTAGTCGGTGGTGTGTGTGGTCATGACCGGATCTCCTTTCACGTCACGCGGTGTCTTACGCGGCACGAAGCTCGGCCACGTGGGCCTGCAGGTAGGCGATGATGTCGTCGGACTCCGGCAGCAAGACCTCGCCCTGCGCGGTGGGGATGCTCAGCACCGGCACCGTGGTGCGGCCGCGCTCGGCTCGCAGGTGCTCCCGGGCCTCCGGGGACTCGGCGATGTCGATGAGGTTCAGCTCGATCCCCAGCTCGGCCGCCGCCCGGCGCACCTTGTGACAGAACGGGCAAGAGCTCAGGTGGTAGAGGGACGCAGGGGCGTTCATGGTCGCGTTTTCCTTTCGCATCCCCTCCGATGCGCGAGGCGGCCGAGTCTTACCGAGGTCGGGTCGATCAGCTCAAAAGCGGTCGTAGAAGCCGCGCAACGCAACGATCGGCGCAATATGCGCCGATCGTTGCCCTCCTGCCGAACGATGTCGTTCGCGATCGCCAACCCCGCAGAGGGTCACCCACAAACCGGCTCCGCTCGCCTCACTTCGTGCCGATCTCGATCTTGTTGACCACCCGCTCGATTCCCTCCTGCCGGTTGACGAGCTGTTCGATCTCTCGCTTGGTCGACAGTCGGGGGACTCGACCGCTCACGACGACCACCGAGCCAAAGCAGGTGACCTCGAGCGCGCAATCGGGGTAGAGGCCTCGAAGGGCCGTGCACAGGCGCCGCGTCAGCCCCCGATCTCGGCGGCTAGCCGAGGCGGACACCGTCACCAGATTGCGGATCACCTTGACGCCTCGCACGTTGCCGACGAAGGACAACAGGCGCTCGAGCTGATCACGCTCGGGAACGTTGCCCACGAGCACTACGGCCCCGTCGTTCACCGAGAACGACACCGTCCTGGTCGACTCGCTCAGCATGATCTCCATGACTCCGCGGATATCACGCTCGATGTCGACGTCGGACCGGTGCGGGGGCACCACTCGGATCCCGACGGCGATCACGGCCTTTACTCCGGGTACGTGCTCGATCGTCCGCGCCACCCGCTCCTTGTTCCACACCGAGTCGACCTTCCCTCGAACATGGACGATGCCGTCGTCTACATCCACCTCGAGCGCGGGCGACGAAAAGCGAGCGAGCTCGAGTCGCGTATGGATCGAGCGCGCGAGCGCTTCGTCTCCATCGGTCGCCGGCCCTCCCCGCCGTGCGGTGAGGCGAAGACGCTCCTGGAGCATACGGGGCAGCAACAGCGCCTCGCTGGGCCACTCGAACACCGCCCAGCTACCGGCATCGTAAAGGCCGCGTGCGCGCTGATCGGAGAAGCCTTCCGGCACGACCACGAACACGGGCCCCGCGAAGCGCAGGCGCACGATTGCATCCTTGAGCTTGGCCTCGGGCAGAGGAGAGACGAGGACATGGGCCTGAACTCGTCCCCACCTGCGGCCCAGCGCCGACTCGACCGACGCAACGTGATGTACGCGGCTCGAGATCCGATGAAGCGCCGCACATACACCATCGGCATGCTCGGAGTCGCCGATGACCACCAGATCCGAACCGGTTCGAGAGAGCCAGACCGAGGATCGAGGGTTCACGGGTTCGGGCACGGGCACGGGCACGGGCACGGGCATGGGGGTCGTATTTGCGGGCAGTGAAACACTATTGTTCAACATGGGGTAATCCTTTCGTTTGCGACATTCGCCGCAGTAGTGGAAGAAGAGGGTTCCGGCGACGCTTCTTCAGATGGCGTCGCCCTGGTTTGGCCTCGGCTTGGCCATGGTTTTGGCCATGGTTTTGGCCATGGTTTTGGCAGTAGAGGCGGATGCGTCCATCGCAGGTGATCATCGATCAAGCGACGATAGGGCGTACCGCGAGGTCCGCTGAGCGCCTCCGGGAGTGATGTCGATCTCGCCGAAGCCATCAGACGAAGGCGAGACCATTCAGAGGGCTCGACTCCACCTCATACCGCAGCGTAGCGAGCGCTCGTTTCTGGAGCTGACGTACGCGTTCACGCGAGATCTGATAGCAGCGACCGAGGGCCTCGAGGGTCATGGGAGCTCGCCCCGCGAGCGCGAAACGGCGCTCGAGGATGTCCTTGTCTCTGGGTGCGAGGTTCTTCATTGCGTCCTTGGCCAGCGCCTCGGCGCGCCGCTGGTCGACGAGGTCGTCGATCGCAGCCTGAGGGGCCGGCAAGCCCAGGGCATCCGGACGGAGGGCATCGTCCGAGTCGTCGGGAGAGCCGTCGAGTGAGATCGAACGCAGCTCCATGGCCTCGACCGCTGCTCGCACTCGGGCGAGCGGCACGTCGATCTCGCCGGCGAGCTCCTCGAGCGTCGGAGTCCGACCCAGCCGACCCGTCAGCTCGCTCTTGGCCCGGCGGACCTTGGTGAAGATCACGTGCAGGTTGGCGGGAATTCGTACGGCTCGCCCCCGATTGACCAAGGCCCGAGTAATGGCGTGACGGATCCACCACACCGCGTAGGTCGAGAACCGCGTGCCTCGGTCCGGATCGAAGCGCTCGGCCGCCGTGAGCAGCCCGAGGTTGCCCTCTTGGACCCGATCGACCAGCGACATCCAGTGCCCGGAGTAGCGCTCGGCTACCTTGAGCACCAGCCGCAGGTTCGAGCACACGAATCGATTGCGAGCCCGGTGATAGGTCATCCTTGCCAGCCGAACGCGTTGCCGGTAGCGGCGCTCAACTTCGGCGTCGAGCCCGTCGACGTTCAGCTGCTTGCAGAGTCGCTCGACGAGCTGGCCATCGACATCGAGAGCCTCGAGCTCGATGGCCAGCGCGGCGACGCAGCGGTCGAAGGCATCCTGAGCTCGCTCGGATCGCCCCTCCAGCAGCGCCCGCCGGGCTTGCTCAGCGTCCTCGAGGACGTCACGGGGCGACTGATCGAGCTCTTGTTCGACGACCTCCGCCACTTTGGGGTAGGCCGCAGCTTCACAGAGCAACATCTGCCACCAGTGGCGACGAAGCGCCGTGAGGTGAACGAGCTGCGCTCGCTCCTCGTCGGCGGTCAACCGGGGGTAGCGGCTGGCCCGATCGAGGTATAGATCGAGCGTGCTACGACCTGCCGCCGGTCGAGGACGACGTGCATGGGACGATGAGGCAACGATGGGAGTATCAAACACACTTGGTTTCATCGCGCCATAGTAAATGCAACAACGATGCCAGTCCGAAAAACAGCCCGAGAACAGCCATGAGGGCGACTTGACGCGGTGTGCTCGTGACACCGGCGCACAGTGTGTCGAAACGACTCAGGTCGCCAAGCCGAGCACCAGCGACGCGAGACCTCCGCCGCCGTCATCGTCCTGCAGCTCGAAGCGACCCGCGTGCAACGAGACGATGGTGCCAACCAGGTAGAACCCGATGCCCAGCCCGGCCTCGCTGGCCGTGACCTTGGTCGGCCCCGGACCATCGTCTCGAACTTCGATGACCATCTGCCCATCGTGCTCGTAGGCGCCAACCTCGACCGAGCGCCTGGCAAAGCGCACCGCGTTGTCCACGAGCTCGGCCAGTGCGGCTCGCACGAGCGTGCCATCGCCCGAGATGAGGGCCGGAGCGGGAATCGGCCCCCTGGTCACTCGCACCCTCTTTCGTGGCCGAGTCTCGACAATATCGTGCAGGGCTCGGTCGACCAGCGGGCTCAGGTCCACCGGCTGCCGCTCGATACACTCGGCCTGCTCGAGGCGCCCCAGCAGGCTCAGGCGATCGGCCAAGCGAGCGATCTGCCGCACCCCACGGTTGCCCAGCACCAGCATGGGCTCATCACCCATGGTCGCTCCCAGCTCCCGCAGCGCGGCATCGACCAACCCCAGCGGCGTGCGCAGGGTGTGCGCGACCCTACGCGGAAGCTGGTCGCGGAAGGAGGCCGAGGACTGCGGCTCGAGAGACGACGAAGTCTTGGTCATGAGATGCCGTACTTGTCCAGCTTACGATAGAGGGTGCGTCGCTCCACCCCGAGGATCCGCGCGGCGCGAGACTTGTTGCCGCCGCACAGCTTTAGCACCCTACCAACATAGCGCCGCTCGAGCTCGTCGAGGGTGGGTAGATCCTCCGGATCATCGGCCGCCGCCACCACGGGCTGTCGCTGCTGCTCACGAACCTTCGCGGGCAGATCCGCCGGCTCGAGCCGCGAGCTACGGGTGAGGGCCACGGCTCGCTCCATGCAATTCTCCAGCTCCCGAACATTGCCGGGCCAGTCGTACCCCAGCAATAGCTTGGCGGTGGTCGGCTCGAGGCTTCGAACTTCTCGTTCGAACTGAGCGGCATAGCGCTCGACGAAAGCCTGCGCCAGCAGCAGCACGTCTCGGCCTCGCAGACGCAGCGGCGGGAGCTCGATGCGTACGACGTCGATGCGATAGAGCAGATCCTCGCGAAACCGCTGGGCGTCGACCTCCGCGGGCAGATCGCGGTTGGTCGCGGTGACCAGCCGAACGTCGAGCTCGGTCTCCTCACGCCCGCCCACCGGACGAATGCGCCGCTCCTGGAGCGCGCGCAACAGCTTGGGCTGGACCTCGAGGGGAAGCTCGCCGATCTCGTCGAGAAAGAGGGTACCGCCCCGGGCCTGAGCGAAAAGGCCGACCCGATCCCGCTGGGCTCCGGTAAATGCCCCTCGCGCGTGCCCGAACAGCTCGCTCTCGACCAGGCCGGCCGGGAGCGCTGCACAGTTCAGCGCGACGAAGGGACCCTCGCGGCGGCGGCTGTGTTCGTGGACCGAGCGAGCCACCAATTCCTTGCCGGTGCCGCTCTCGCCGGTGATGAGCACGGAGGCCTCAGTCTCGGCGACCCGCTCTACTTGGTCGAAGACTTGCCGCATAGCGGGACTCTTGCCGATGAGCTCACCGAAGCGTCGAGTGTCGGCCAAGGCTCGCCGCAGCCGAGCGACCTCACGGCTCATCTGATGGTGTCGCACCGCGCGGCTCACCACCGGGAACAGCAGCTTCGGATCGATCGGCTTGGTCACGAAGTCGTAGGCTCCCGCCCGCAGCGCGGACACCGCGGCGTCCACGCTCACATGCCCGGTGATGACCACCACGGGCAACCCGGGGCGTGTGGACTCGACTCGTCGGCACAGCTCGATGCCGTCCATACCGTCCATGTGGAGATCGGTGAGTACGGCATCGAGCTCGGGGTCGTCGAGCAGACCGAGCGCCGCTTCGGCCGACTCCACGGCCTCAATGGCGTACCCTTCGCGAGCCAGGAGCGCCTCGAGCAGGTCGCACGTGCTCTCGTCGTCATCGACGATCATCAGCGTTCCAGAAGGCATCGCGACCCGAGCCTAGCGCACCACGTTTCGTTCGCCATCGCACGAATTTCTCGCCCGCGGGGCCACCCGACAAGCCACCCGCCCGTGCTCGACATCGTCGACGTCTACCGCCACCCCTCACGAGCGCTACACGACGGCGTCCTCGGAATCCCCGCCCTCGTGCGGCTGTCTCCGGCTCCCACGTGCAAGCTCGTCGGCGGCCTCGGCGATGAAACCAGGCTATGCTCCGCCATCCTCGAGCTCTCGAGCTGAGCTCTAGGGCCCACGCATGGCCTCCGACGACCAAGAGCTCGACGAGCTACACCAACACCTGCGCGGAGCGCCCGAGAACCTCCGCGCGCTACGAGCCGACGAGCTCGACGCGATCATCCACCCGACCGCGCCGCCCACCGAGCTCTATGTGCGCGCGTCATCGGAGCAGATCTATCGCCTGATCATCGAGCAGATGCGGGAGGGAGCGGTGCTCGTGCCCCTCGACGCGGATGTCGTCGTCTACTGCAACCAAAGCTTCGCCCGGATGGTTCAGTGCTCGCCCGAGCACGTGGTCGGTGGACCGCTGGCTCGGTGGCTCGAACCGGTCGATGGGCCTCCGGTCGCCCAGCTGCTGCACGAGGCCGAGCCCCTGCAGGGCGACTACCAACTACAGCCGAGCCACGGCCCCACGCTGCCGGTATCCGTCTCGGCGACCCTCGTCCACGAGGGTGATCGCGCCTTGCGATGCCTCATCGTCAACGACCTACGGATGCGCCGCGACGTGGAGCGGCTGCGCCAAGTTCGAGCCGAACTCGAGCTCAGTCACCAGCGGAAGAATGAATTCCTCGCGATGCTGGGCCACGAGCTGCGCAACCCCTTGGCCCCCATCCGTCAGGCCGTCGAGCTCATCGAGTCCAACGCCGGGCCCGACGACGCAGAGTACCTCGTCACCGCGCGCGTCGTTCTGGCTCGTCAGATCGTCCACCTCAACCGCCTCGTCGACGATCTGCTCGACGTGGGGCGGGTGACCAAGGGCACCCTGGTCGTCGAGCGTCACCAGGTCGACCTGCGCGATGCCATCCTCATGGCCAGGGAGAGCGTGGAGCGCCTCATCGCTCGGCGTCATCACCACATTCACATGCAGCTCCCGCCGGAGCCGATGACGATCCAGGGGGATACCGTCAGGCTGACTCAGGTCTTCGCCAACCTCATCAGCAACGCCGCCAAGTACACCCCCGACGGCGGCCACCTGGAGATCGTGGCCTCGGGCGATGATCAGGATTACCTGATCTGCATACGTGACAATGGGCGAGGCATCGATCCCGACCACCTTCCTTACCTGTTCGAGCCCTTCGTGCAATCCGAAGCGACGATTGATCGCTCGGCGGGTGGGATCGGCGTCGGGTTGACGATCGTGCGGCGCATCGTGGAGCTCCACGACGGCAGCGTCTGTGCCCACAGCGAGGGGCTAGGTCGGGGCAGCGAGTTTCACGTACGCCTCCCGGCAGCATCCCCCAGAAGCTCTGAAGATCCACCGCCGGAGGTTGCGAGGGCCGAAGCCATCGCCACGCCGGCCGCTCGGCGGATCCTCGTGGTCGACGACAACGAGGATGCCGCCGAGATGATGGCCTTGGTGCTGCGCAAGCGCGGCTACGAGGTCGATGTGGCCCACGACGGCGAGCAGGCCCTGCTGATGGCCAAGAGCCAGCACTCCGACGTCGTCTTGCTCGACATCGGCTTGCCCGACATCGACGGATACGAGGTCGCTCGACGCTTGCGAGCCGAGCCACGGGGGGCCCGCCGCGTTCTGATTGCGCTCACGGGCTATGGGCAGCGAGAGGATCGCGAGCGCGCGCTCGCGGCTGGATTCGACCATCACTTGGTCAAGCCGGCCACCATCGATACCCTGCTCGAGGTCCTTCATAGTGGCTCGTCACCGAGCTGAACCACGGAGCACCGTGAAACCGGGCCGGGCTAGCAAGACAGGGACATCACTCACGCGAGGCTCGTGACGGCCCCAGGCCGAGATACGAGAAAGCGGCGGGCTCGTCGAGCCTGCTCGATGCTCTGGAAGCGTGCGACCAAGGCTACACCGCCGTCACGCACTGCTTGCCGGGCGCGCGACAGAAACCGTGGGGGCATCGTGGCTCCGGCTAGCGCGCCGGTCAGTACTCCCAGGGCTCCACCGCCGAGAAGACCCGCGATGATCGCCGTCGACGTCTGGAGATTCTCGAGCACACCGGCGGACGATGCAAAGCCCAAGAAGGCTGCGGTGAGAATCCCGACCACGAGCGCGCCTACGAGCGCCCCGAGGCGGCTGCGGGACTGGGCGATCGTGAACTGATCCTGCGAGATCTCTCCCTGATGAACGCTCACCTTCGTGGGGTGCGGGAGATCGGAGTAGTAGAGCTTGGTGTAGGCATCACGAGCCGATTGCGGATCTTGGTAGATGATGCATGCGACAGTGTCAGGTGTCTCTTTCATGGTCATTTTCTTCATGCCTACGGCCTAGCAACATCATCACGGGGTGCAACCCCTGACACCAATCGGACGATTGGAGGCTACGACCGCTCCGCGCGGTTGCCCCACGGCCTCGCCGCATCACCTCGAGATACAACCCCCGGCACCGATCGGCTCGAGCAGAGACTGCTCTGTACGACAGCCAGGGGAGTTGATAGGCTGCGCGCAGTGATCCCTCGCAATGCGCTCGTCGGCGACACCAATGCTACTCCCAACCTCGCCGTATACTGCGATTTCGAGAACGTCGCCATTGGCGCGAGAGAGGCAGGATATGGCGAGTTCGACATCCAGCTCACAATCCAGCGCCTGCTCGACAAGGGATCGATCATCGTCAAGAAGGCCTACGCCGACTGGGAACGGTTTCGAGGGGCGCGACGATCCCTGCACGAAGCGGGCTTCGAGCTGATCGAGATCCCCCACATCTCGGCCAGCGGCAAGAATTCCGCCGACATCCGCCTCGTCGTCGACGCCATCGATCTTTGCTACACCAAGGCTCACGTGGACGTATTCGTGGTGATTTCGGGCGACTCGGACTTCTCCCCGTTGGTCGCCAAGCTACGCGAGAACAACAAGCTGGTCTTGGGACTCGGCGTCAAGAAGTCGACGAGCGGCTTGCTGGTCGATGGATGCGATGAGTTCATCTATTATGACGATCTGGTGCGCGAGCAGCGGGTCGAGCAGAACAAGAAGAAGCGTCAAGCTCGCCGATCCTCGGGTGATGACCACGAGCGCCATATGGAGGAGCGCCAGGGCGAGGCGATGGACCTGGTCGTCGACGTGGTCGACGCCTTGCTGCGAGATCGCGAGACGCCTTTGTTCGGTTCGATGGTGAAACAGACGCTCAAGCGCAAGCGACCCAACTTCTCCGAGAGCTTTCACGGCTATCGCAACTTCAGCCAGTTACTCGAGGATGCTCGCGAGCGCGGCCTCCTTCAGCTCGACGCCGCTCCATCCGGTGGCTACATGGTGCTCGGCTTGGGCTCGGCGGCGGGAGAATGAGGGACGGGAGCGCCAACATCCTCCTGCCCGATGCTCGGGCTTGGAAGGCGCCGCGCTCCCGCTCTACTCATGCTCCTCACTCGCACGAACGAGCGACGGGAGCGTCGACACCAGACCTGCGATCGGCCTGAATATCGCGCTCCCGACTCGTCCTACGGTACTCACGCGCTGGGCGGCCCACGGGAGGCTCGATGGGCAACTCGAGCAGCGTGCTGTGCAAAGCGCCACGCATGCCGCTCGCCCCGGACGGGCTCTGGGCTGGAGAGTGAGCGACGCATCAGGATCCGCGCTTGTTCTCGCGCCGCTGAGCCAGCGAGATCTTGCGGGGCTTGGAGTCTTCGCGCTTTCCGATGGTCAGGCGCAAGACCCCGTCGTCGAGGTCGGCGGACACGTCGTTCGCGTCGGCATCGGACGGCAAAGCCACCGTGCGTACGAACCGACCGTAGGTGCGCTCCCTGACGTGGCGGGTATCGTTACCCTCCGGGTGTCCGAGGCGGCGCTCACCGGTGATCGTCAGCTGATTGCCCAGGACCGTCACGTCGAGGTCGTCCTCCCGGACCCCAGGGACATCGGCGAGCACCAGGTAGCCCTCGTCCGTCTCCGAGACTTCGAGCCGGGGTAAGAATGCCGACCAAGGGGTCGCCGTCGGCTCGGCGAGCGAGGGGGGCCAGCTCGTCAGCCGCCTCGCGAACGCGAATGGGTTCCAGTATCCGAAATTGTTACTGTTTCTAAGTGGAATGATTTCTTGCAATTGTACTCCTTTACTTGGTTTGAGTTCATGTTGGTCTAGAAACAGCGGAGCGCTCACCGTACGATGAGTCATCAGGTCGATCTCGTCCCGATTGATCCGCCAGCATTCTAATTCTAGCATCCCTTTCCATCGTGTCAACAGCAGCCTCATCGACATACTCACCGACACACTCACCGGCACACTCACCGGCACGATAAACCACACGCTCATCGCCCCAGATACTCAGGAGCGTAGACATTCAACAACGCCCAGGCCACGAGTGCGACGACCATGAAAATGGCGACGACTGCGTTCATCCGTCTCGCCCCCTACGCGTGCGGTGACGGAGCATACCCGCCGACCGACATGCACGAACATCGAGGACGCCGTCGACGACAGCGCCCTCCTGCGAGATTTTCAGCATCACCAACTCCTTTGATTCTCTGATTTCGGATATCTATCGTTCTTCATACAGTCTAGTCTCAGCATCGACCAGCCTCAGGCCGCATGAGAAGTGAGCGCCTGGATCGCACGAGCTGGAACATCCAGAGTCCGAATGGGGAATGGAATCTGCAATCCGCTCTCGTCGAACTCACGCTTGATCGCCTTGACCGCGTCGGATCGTACTCGCACGTAGGCCATGGGATCGTCCGCGTAGTCGACCCAAAATCGAACCTGGATGTCGATCGAGCTCGCTCCAAACCCGGTGAACAGCGCTTCTACTGTGTGGCCGTCAGTCGTCAGGACATGCTCCAGTGATTCCACCGCACGGCACGCTGCCGCCTGCGCCTGCTCGAGGTCTGCGTCGTAGCAGACCCCAACGGCCAGGTCGATGCGGCGGCTTCCCGCGGTGGAGACATTGACGAGCTCCTGCTCGAGCAAGCGACGGTTGGGCACGATCACGATCTCCCCGGTGAAGCGCTGGATCCGAGTATCCCGTAGGTCGACCCGGAGGACCTTCCCGCTCTGCCGGTCATACTCGATGACGTCACCGGCAACGAAGGGCTTTTTGAGGACCAGCATCACGCCAGAGATCAGATTGGCGGCGATGTCTTGGAACGCAAAACCCAGCGCCAACCCGATGACCCCGATACCGGCGAGCAGCGACGTGACGGCCTTGTCGAGGTGAAGCACGCTCAACGCAAAGAACACACCGCTGGCTACGGCGCCCACGCGAACGAGCGCCCCGAGCAGGCCGGGCAGCTGGGTCTCGCCAGAACCCCGGCTCAGGTGGCGCAACCCCTGGGTGACCGCTCGCTCGAGGGCCCGCGCCAAGAACCAGGCGACCGTCACGACGAGGATCGCCACGGCCACGTTGGGCATCATGTCGACGGCCTTGTCGACCCAAGCGCTCAGCTTCGAAAAAACTCGGGTAAGCACGGGCTCCATCCCTTATAGCCCCGCCGTGCCGAATACGAGCCCATCACGGGCGGAGGGAACGACCCCTCGATTCGCCAGCATGCTCGTGGCTCGCACGCGAGGCGGTGTCTTTTGTCGCTCGAGCGGGATCGGAGGCAAGTGAGTGGGCACCACCTGTGGCTCGACGGGTCGACCGCGTAGCGTGTGCCGTAGTGCCCGCAGCGCGTCCGTGAGGGTGAAGATCCCGACGACGTGTCCCTGCTCGATGACCACCGAGCAGCTGTAGTGGTGAGATTCCATCGCCCGGACGACCTCGACCACGAGCATGTCCGATGAGCACTGAAAGAACTGCCGTTTGACCTCGGCCACGGTGAGCTCGCGGGTCGAGCGAGACGAGAGCTCGGCGGCCTGGCTCAGGTCGCCCGCCTCTACGACCCCCACCGCTTGGTCGTTGCTCACCACGATGAGGTGGCGAATGTTGTTGGCCAGCATGCGATCCATCGCATCGGCCACCAACAGCTTTTCATCGATGACGCACGGTCTAAGGGTCATGAAGGCTTTAATGGGAAGGTTTTCGTGAAGCATCATGGCTGCGGTCTGGCAACCTGCTGGCCGACTTCAAGGGGCGAGCGCCTGTAGCATCACGTGTAAAACCTCACAAAAAAACACCCGAAAGCCGGGGGTTGCACCCCGAGTCGCGCTTGCTAGCTCGTGCCTGATCCTGCCCTTTACCCCCTCATGGACCCCAAGGAGGCCCGATATCACCAGTCACTCGAAAACATCGACCCACGACGGCGGCCACGGTTTTGGCACGACCCCCGTATTCCTCGCGGGCATCAGCACCATCCTCGGCGCGGTCATGTTCCTGCGCTTCGGCTATGCGGTGGGACACGTCGGCTTGCTCGGAGCGCTCGGAATCATCGCGCTCGGGCACCTGGTCACCATACCCACCGCGCTGGCCCTCTCCGAGATCGCCACCAACCGCAAGGTCGAAGGAGGCGGAGAATACTTCATCATCTCGCGCTCCTTCGGTGTTCGCATCGGCGCCGCGATCGGCTTGTCGCTCTATCTGTCGCAGGCGATCTCGGTGGCGTTCT
This sequence comes from Myxococcota bacterium, assembly GCA_039194325.1. Taxonomy (GTDB): domain Bacteria; phylum Myxococcota_A; class Polyangia; order Nannocystales; family Nannocystaceae; genus Paraliomyxa. The sequence goes on along the minus strand of JBCCWC010000074.1, from coordinate 5,857 downwards.
ACATCATCGCCTTCGCCGAGGCCTTCGATTCCCTCATCCCGACCCTCGAGGCGTGGACAGGTCTAGCATTCGACCCTCGCATGATCTCGCTACCCACGGCGGTCCTGCTGGGGGTGCTCATGCTGACCCGGGGCGCCGCGCTGGGCGTCAAGGCCCTCTATGTGGTGATCTCGGTGCTCGCAGCCTCCTTGGTGCTGTTCTTCTTTGGCGACCCGGTGCCTCCGGCCGATGGCTCGCTGCGTTGGGATGCCCGGCTCGCCGCACCCGATGCATTCTTCGTGGTCTTCGCGATCGTCTTTCCGTCGTTCACGGGGATGACCGCCGGAGTCGGGCTATCGGGCGATCTCGCCGAACCTCGCCGGTCGATCCCTCGGGGCACCCTTGCCGCCACGCTAGGAGGCATGCTCGTCTACATCCTCATCGCCTGGAAGCTCAGCGTGTCTGCGACCCCCGAGCTATTGGCCGAGGACCAGCTGGTGATGGCGAAGATCGCCGCATGGGGCCCGATCATTCCCATTGGCCTCGCGTGTGCGACCATATCGTCGGCCATCGGGTCTTTCCTGGTCGCCCCCCGTACCCTACAGGCGCTCGCGCACGACGGCTGCTTCATCCCCGACGGCCTCAACCACACGCTCGCTCGCGGCACCGGTGATGCCAACGAGCCCCGGGCCGCCACGCTCGTGACCACGGCCCTCGTCCTGGTGGTCGTTGGCCTGGGCAACGTCGACTTCGTCGCGCGGCTGATCTCGATGTTCTTCATGGTGACCTACGGGACGCTGTGCACCATCAGCTTCCTCGAGCACTTCGCGGCCAATCCCGACTACCGCCCCACGTTCCGCACCCGCTGGTACCTCAGCCTGTTAGGCGCGCTGATGTGCGGGCTGATGATGTTCTTGATGGACCCGGTCTTCGCCCTGCTCGCGGTGGCGGCGATGGTTGCGTTCTACGGCCTCACCAAGTGGACCCGAGCGGGCGCGAGCGACGATACGCTCGTAGCCCTCTTCCTCGGCGTGATGAGCCAGACCGCCCGATGGATCCAAGTGCGACTGCAGCGTGCTCGCTGGGCCACCCGAGGCCGTGGCTGGCGCCCCAGCATCGTCGCCCTCAACCCGACCAGCCTCACCGAGGGGTTCGGCGCCATGAAGCTGCTCGGCTGGCTCTGCGAGCGACACGGCGTGGGTACGTACATTCAGGTCATCGAGGGTCGACTGAGCGCCGCGAGCTACGACCAGTCGCGCCTGCTGCGCGAACGCATCGTGGAGATGACCCGCGCCGATGCACCCGGCGTCTACGTGACCACCATGGTCAGCCCGTCGCTGCGCTCGGCGATGGCGCAGGTCCTCCAGATGCCCGGTGTCTCGGGCATGGAGAACAACACGGTGCTGCTCGACTATGGCCCGGGGGTGGACGACTCCACGCTCGAGATACTCCTCGACGATGCCGAGCTAGCCATCGAGACCCAGCGCAACGTGCTGTTCTTGCGCGACGACGGGACGCCGTTCGGCGAGGGCGGCCGGCTCGACGTATGGCTCACCTGGCACGACGAAAAGAACGCCAAGCTGATGCTCCTGCTGGCCTACATCATCGCAGGCAACCCGCGCTGGGCGGGCTGCGAGCTGCGAGTATTCGCGGCCATGCCCGACGACGAGATCACCACCGAGCGCAAGAGCTTCCGGGACTTGTGTCGACAGGGCCGTATTCCGATCCCCGAGCGCAACATTCGGTTCCTGGGGGCGAACTCATCCGAGCAGTACGATCGGCTCGTCGCCGAGCACTCGGCCGACAGCGACCTGGTGATCATGGGAATGACGGCCCAGAGCATGACCACACGGCGCCGCGCTCGGCTCCAGCGCCACCCCGACCTCGGGCACGTACTGTTCGTGCTCGCCCGACAGGATCTACAGATCGAATGACTCTCCCCACTCGCCACGACATCCCGGGCGTGCCGCGCTCCCGACGACCAAGAGTAAACTGATCCTCATGAAGCCAGCGTCACAACCAAAGGCCAACAAGCTAGGACAGGCCCTGGGCTGGGCGCTCGGCGGAGCGGCCCAGATCGGCCGCGCCGTGACGACGGTGCTGCGACCCGCGGGCTCCACCCGAACCATGCCGGGGGTCACCGACCACCCCGGGGCGCCTCCGGGGATCGAACACCTCCCCGACATCCACACCCGGCCCGACTCGGCCACCGTGCAGATCCGGGTCATGGACTATGCGCCCGACCGACTCGAGGAGCGCGAGCTCCCGCTCGAAGAGCTCGAACCATTCCTGGCCCAAGAGCGGCCCGAGTGGGTTCGAGTACGCTGGATCGACCTCGATGGGCTGCACCCCTGGGTGATCGAGCGTATTCGCATCACGTTCGGGATCCACCCCCTCGCCGCCGAGGACGTACTCCATGTACCTCAGCGGCCTGGCGTCGACACCTACGGCGACCACGCGTTCGTCAAGAGCCGGGTGCTCATGCTGGAAGGTCAGCTGCTAGCCACGGAGCAGATCTCGATGTTCCTGTTCCCGGGCACGCTGGTCACCCTGCAGGAGCGACCCGGCGACGTATGGGCGCCGGTCCGTGACCGCCTTCGCCGCGAGCGCTCTCGAGCCCGGCGAGAGAACGCCGATTTCCTCCTTTATGCCTTGCTCGACGCGATCGTCGACCACTGCTTTCCTCTGCTCGAGCGCTACGGCGAGCTACTCGTGGGCCTCGAAGAGAAGGCCTTGGAGGCCACCGAACCGCGGATCCAGCTCGAGATCCAGCACCTCCGTCGCGAGTTGGTCGCGATCCGGCGTGTGCTGTGGCCCACACGCGAGATGGTCGACACACTGATGCGCCAGGAACTTCCCGCGATGACCGAGGGCACTCAGGTGTTCCTGCGCGATGTCTACAGCCACGTGATCCAGCTGCTCGAGATCGTCGAGTCTCAACGAGAGATGTGCGCGGGGCTCTCGGATCTCTACATGTCCTCGTTGTCTACCCGGATGAACGAGGTGATGAAGGTCCTGACCATCATGGCGTCGCTGTTCATCCCGGTGACCTTCCTCGCCGGAGTCTATGGCATGAACTTCGAGCACATCCCCGAGCTGCGGTGGCCCTGGGCCTATGGCGCGTTTTGGGTGATGTGCATCGCTACGACCCTCAGCCTGCTGATCTTCTTCAAGCGCAAGGGCTGGCTGTAGCACCAGCAGATCGTACCGAACGTTCTCGCCGCCTGCGCCGGTTCACCGTGCCTTCATGCCGTCGAGGAACGCGTCGACCACCGCCGGTGGCACCTCGTCCCAGCTCGGCCACCCGCCGTCGCTGCGCCAGTGCTCGGCGTAGTGCATCGTCATCTGCATCGCGAACAAGGTCACCAAGCGCGGCAGCGGCACGTCGGCCCGCACCTCGCCCCGCTGCTGCGCCGCGCCCAGCAGCTCGGTGACCAGCACCATCAGCGGGCGTAGCCCGGCCTCGATGGCCGCGCGGGTGGCCGGGTTGCCCGACAGGATCTCGCGAATGATCACCTTGACGAACGGCTCGCTCTTCCGCGTAAGCGCGACGTCTTCGCGCACGACCACACGCAGCTGCTCGCGGATCCCCCCCTCGGGTGCCTGCGCGCGATAGCGGCGAACCGTCTCGCCGCTGCCCCCTCCCAGGATCTCGCCGAACAGAGCCTCTTTGGAGGGAAAATAGTTATAGATCGTGCCCTTGGCACAGCCCGCATCGAGCGAGATCCGGTTGATGTTGGCCCCGGAAAACCCGTGCTCGGCAAAGTGCCGCGCGGCGCTGTCGAGCAGGCGAGCGCGCACTCGCTGGCGTTCTTGTCGGGAGATCCGCGGCATGACCGGACGTGCGGAGGATACCGCCTCCAGAGCCCTCAGGAGCCCGCACGAGCGCGGGCCTGCGGCCGCGGACGGGCAAAGAACTCAGTGACCAGCTCGGTCACCCGCTCGGGCTGATCCTCCTGCAAGAAGTGGCCGCAGCCGGGCAGCGAGGTGACCTCGGCCTGGGGTAGGCGCTCGGCCACTCGCGCCATGGTGCGGGCCACGTCGGGCAGGGCCAGATCGCGCTCGCCATAGATGATGCGTAGCGGCATCGTCAGCTGCGACAGCCCTTCGTCGATGCTCCGCATGCCGCGGGTGCTCAGGCTCTGCACCGTGGCCAGCAAGGCCCGCCGGGCAGCCCGGTCGTGGAACGGCGCCGTGTAGAGCTCCGCCACCTCGTCGGTGATGCGCTCGCGGTTGCACACGCCCAGGCGCATGAACCGAGCGATCCCCGAGGGGCTCGACATCCAGTGGCGGAGCCCGGGGATGTGCGTGGCCAGCCCGAACGCATAAACCGCCCATGAGCGCTCGGGGAACACCAGGGTATTGAGCAGCGCCAGCGAGTCGATACGCTCGGGGTGGCGGACCGCCCAGTAGAGTCCCAACGGACCGCCCGCATCGTGGACGCAAAGGCCCAGCCGCTCCACCCCCAGCGCGGCCAGGGCACCCTCGATGGCGCGCTCGTAGAAGCCGAACGAGTAGCGAATACCGAGCGGTTTGTCGGAGAGGCCGTAGCCGGGCAGATCGATCGCGATCGCGCGGCGATGCTCGCCCAGCGCCGCGAGCACGTGACGCCACAGCTGCGCATTGGTTGGCCAGCCGTGGAGAAACAGGACGGGATCGCCCTGCCCCGCCTCCAGGAGGTGGAGGCGACGACCGTCGAACTCTATGAAATTACTGGTAACTTCTGCCATGGTCGATTATTATGGGCGACTGCCCACCCATAATAATCGGTCCGAAGGGAACGTCAAGCGGTACTCGACAACGACGATCGATTTCCTATCCCCGTTGGGAGTCGCGTCGGTCCCCATAGGGAGCTGCATCGATCCTCATCGGAGGTCGCAGAGCCCCGTACCAGCGGTCGCGACGACCCCGATCCTGCCGGCGAGCGTAGTTGTTCAACGACCTGCATCCAGCAGCTGCAAGTCGGCATGGAGTACCTCGGTCGCGCTGGGCTTGTGATCGGCGTCGAGGGGCGGCCTATCAAGACTCAGGCGGACTCGCGATCTGTGGCCGACGTGGAATCCAGACTCAACATATTCGTTACTCGTCATCACCGATGAGCAATGCAGCAATTGTCGCTAGACTATGCAGCCACCGCCATCGTGAACATGCTTCCATCGTCGTCGAATAATGACGTGGGCTTCATGGGACGGTGATCCGCCGGCGCCGACGAGTCGTGCCTGCCCCCCCGCACACGCGAATTCGCTCGTGCGGGGCGGGATTCCCCGTCCTTGTTTGAAACTCCATACTCCGGGGCAGAATTCCACGGCTCGCAGCCGATGAGTACACTGCACTCGGTGGCACGATTCGCTATGTCTCAATCCGGATCATAATGACTCACAATATCTACACCTGCGCCCATCAGCGCGGATCCGCGCGAGCTCGTGTTCACGAGTGGCGGAGGCTCGAGACGTGAGGATTAATGGGGCTGAATTTCAAGAAACTGGCCCGAAGTACGATCATCTTCATGAATGGTTCATTTTGTGCCAGTGTTTCGAAACGCTCGTTCTTCGCGTTCGGACCGGAGAACGATTTTCTTAGCGATTTCAATGAACACGACCATCTAACCATGAACGAACAATGCTGAGCGTCCGCCCAGAGCGTCCGGCCGATGGCCCAAAAGCAGCAGTGTCTGATACAATACGATCCACCGATACGACGGCCCGACGACGGCTAAACGTTGTGGCCACAATTCGATCTCTCCACGAGTGACTACTTTTTGCTTGACGTGATCGTGAAGCGTCTCCTAGATTGACGACTACTCTCACTGGCACCCGGCGGGTGCATCAGCCTGAACGAAAACTGGCCCAAAAGGGTCGTTCCTCCGTCTCATACGGTT